>CAIVGL010000001.1 GCA_903905505.1 uncultured Bacteroidia bacterium
GATGAAATAACTAACGTGATTTTTTAATAAAGAAAAATTAAACACAGTAGGCACAATAGGTCACATTAGAAATATTATGAAAAAACTACCGTGATTTTTTAATAAAGAAAAATTAAACACAGTAGGCACAATAGGTCACATTAGAAATAAAATAACTAACGTGATTTTTTAATATCGCTACATCAATTTCAAACTCATCAACCTATTGTGTACTATTGTGCCTACTATGGTTTTTTTTAACCGAATACTATGCTTAAAGATTACAACGTTATACTTGCTTCAAAATCACCACGTAGGCGACAATTATTAGATGGACTGAACATTCCATTTGAAGTGGTTATCCATGAGGTTGACGAAGTTTTTCCTGAAGGGTTATCCTTAGAAGAGATCCCCGTTTACCTAGCAAAACTTAAGGCAGAACCGTTTGCAGATGAGATAAGTCACAATGCGCTAATCATCACGGCAGATACCATAGTCTGGGTCGACGAGATGGTTCTTGGCAAGCCACTCGATTATGAACACGCTGCCGCGATGCTGCGTCAACTATCCGGCAAGAAACATATCGTGGCAACAGGAGTATGTCTGACCACAAAATCAAAACAAGTTAGCTTCTGCGACACCACAGAGGTTTATTTCAAAGAGCTTACCGACAGTGAGATTAAGTATTATCTCGACAATTATAGACCTTACGACAAAGCTGGGTCCTATGGAGTTCAGGAATGGATTGGCTACATTGCGATAACAAAAATTAAAGGTTCGTACTTTAATGTTATGGGACTTCCGGTTCAAAGACTTTACGAAGAGCTGCAGAAATTCTAATTCAACATCTTTAAATAGATCAAAATGAAAAGATTAACACTTTCGCTGATTTTTCTCTTCACCATTTTCTCTTCAACCTTTGCCAAAGAAGGGATGTGGATCCCAACTTTATTGCAAAAATACAACATCGAGGAGATGACACAAATGGGCTTTAAGCTTACGGCTGAAGACATATATAGTGTCAATCATGCCAGCATGAAAGATGCCGTGGTTCTATTTGGAGGAGGGTGCACAGGCGAAGTAATATCGGATGACGGGCTATTGATCACCAACCACCATTGCGGATTTAGTCAAATACAGAGTCATAGCTCCATCGCACACGATTATCTCACCGATGGATTCTGGGCCATGAACAAAAACGAAGAGTTGACAAACCCAGGATTGACAGTCCAGTTTTTAGTTCAAATGGAAGATGTTTCAGTTGCCGTTTTAATGAATACAACGTCAAAGATGACACCAGATGTTCGGGCTGACACCATAGCAAAAAATACAGAGCGGGTTAAAAAACGCTACATGGGAAAATCGGGTTACTTGGCAGAGATTAAACCCTTATTCAATGGTAATCAATACTACCTTTATCTTTATGAGGTTTTTAAAGATGTTCGCTTAGTTGGAGCACCACCCATGTCAATTGGCAAATTTGGTGGTGATACCGACAACTGGATCTGGCCAAGGCATACTGGCGACTTCTCACTTTTCAGAATTTATGCTGGCAAAGACAATAAGCCAGCTGCTTACTCGCCTCAGAATGTCCCTTACCACCCGAAGAAACACTTTCCAATAAATATAAAGGGATTTAAAGAGGGTGATTTTACCATGGTCTTTGGAAATCCAGGAAGCACGCAGCGTTATATCCCTTCGCAAGCGATTGACCTAATTCTGAATCAAAGCGATCCAGCAAAAGTCGCGATTCGAACAACAAAACTTAACATCTGGGCCGATGAGATGAAAACAGATCCAGGTGTTCGCATGCAGTACGCCAGCAAATATGTGAGCAACGCCAACTATTGGAAAAAATGGCAAGGTGAGATCAAAGGATTGGAGCGGTTAGATGTTCTGAACGAAAAAAAGAGAGAAGAAAAACTATTTCAAGAGTGGGTTCAAGCTGACCCAGAACGATTAGCCAAATACGGGACAATTCTTGAAGAGTTCGAAAAGTTATATGCTGAATTCAAGCCACTTCAAGCGGCCTACGATGCCTATACCGAATGTATTTTTAGAGGATCCGATATTTTTTCGCTTGCGTTACGGATTGAGAACACTGAGTCAAGATCCAGCAACACAACATTAGCCTCTGCCAACCCTCCGAAAGCAAAAGAATCGTTTTCTGGTTATTTCAAAGATTACAATCAAAAGACAGATGAGAAAGTATGGCTTGCGCTGCTGAAGATTTTTGCTGATCGAATGAATGCACATTCACTTTCACCAGAATTAAAGCAGTCTCTAGTCAATTTGAATTCAGATCGATTTCTGGATAAAACTTATCGAAAATCGATCCTAAAGGACAGCGCAGAACTAACCAAAATGATTGCTGAATTTAATCCAAAAGCAAAAACTAAGCTTCACAAAGACCCCGTCTACAAGCTTTACACCTTGTTACTTGACCATTACAAATCAAAGGTAGAACTACAATACAAGAAACTATTTTACGCCATTGATGCCAATCAGCGAAACTATACTGCCGCGCTATTGGAACAGCATGCAGGGGCACGGATGTTAGCCGATGCGAATCTGACACTGCGCGTGGCGTATGGGAAAATAGAGGGATTTAAGCCTGCCGATGGAGTGTCATACACCTATTTCACAACCCTTAAAGGGATAATTGAAAAAGACAATCCCGCCATTGAGGACTACCATGTGCCTTTGAAATTGAAACAGCTTTATCAGACTAAGGATTTTGGTCCATATGCCAATCAAACAGGAGATGTTCCAGTGGCCTTTTGCGCTTCAAATCACACCACGGGTGGAAACTCCGGAAGTCCCGTTGTCAATGGCAATGGGGAGCTTATCGGGGTGAATTTCGACCGATGCTGGGAAGGGACCATGAGCGATCTTAAATATGATCCCGATCAATGTCGTAATATTGCTTTGGATATCAGATACGCACTTTTTGTGATTGACAAATATGCAGGAGCAGGCTATCTTTTAAAAGAGATGGAGATCATTCAATAATGAATCAAACCTAACTAAATACCCATGAAAAACCAATTGAGTTTTTACGAATCTAAGCTCGCCTACGAGCTTGATGCCTCTGATCTTTTCGATGCGCTTAAAGATGGTCAAGCCATAATTGTAATTGATGCACGCACACCTAATTTTTATCAAACCGAACACATTCCCAATGCCATCAACCTACCCCACCGAACGATGTCAGAATCGACTACTGCAGAACTTGACAAGCAATTTCTGTATGTCGTTTATTGTGATGGTGTAGGCTGTAATGCCTCTACAAAAGGGGCCTGCAACTTATTGGAACTTGGCTTTGAGGTAAAAGAATTAATTGGAGGTATCGCTTGGTGGAAGCAAGAAGGGTTTGAGACGATTGGAACGCAAGGATCAGTTGGAACACCTATTTTTTGCGGGTGTTAATTTTTGACTATCCCAATTCTACCACGGTAATTCCTGAGCCTCCAAATTGAATCTGTTCATCACGAACACTTTTTACGGCAGGTTCTGTTCTTAGGTATTTCTGTATCAGATCACGCAGTACACCATTCCCTTTGCCATGCAAGATGCGCAGCTCGTTGGCATCAACCATAATTGCCTCATCAACGAAAGCCTGAATCTCTTGCAACGCCTCATCGGCTCGCTTTCCTCGTACATCGATGCTTGGCTTAAAAACCAACTTTCGTTCACCAATCTCTTGGTTGATACGTCCAATGGTTTGATTTTCAACCTTATTCTTTTTGACCTCACTATGAGAGACTGATTCAATCTTACTTCGATCAACAACGGAACGAAGATGCCCAAAAGCTAAGGTGATCTTATTTGTTTTGATCTCTAAAACCTCGCCCAATGTCTCTTGCCCAATCAATCGAACCCAGCCACCAACGGCAATCTCGGCAGGGGCTTTTTTCGGAACGATCACCTCCTTTTTCTTCTCTTCTACCTTAGGCTCTTGCTCGCTGCGTGTGATCTTTTGTTGCTTTAACTTCTCCATCTTACGCAGGATCTTATCTTCTTGCAATTCCTGATCTTTGGAGATCTCGCTTTTAAAGGCCTCAAATTTCTGACGCGCCTCCTGCGTTTTCTCTTTCTCTGCCTCTGCTTCTTTGATATCTCGTATAGTCCGTTCGATGATCTTATTTGCACCCGAGAGAATCTCTTCGGCCTCCCGCTTCGCGTTATCTAAAATCTCTTTTCGCAGCCTTTTCGTATCGGCCATTCCTGCATCATAAGTTACCGCCAGCTCTTCAAGTCGCTTCTCCTCTTGCCGGATCTTTTGCCGTTTACTCTCCCAGTATTTCTTATCTCGAATGATCTCCCGAAGATGCTTATCAAAATCGATATGATCGACACCAATCTTAGCCGTTGCATCTTGCAAGATATCTTCAGGCAATCCGATTTTTCGAGCAATCTCAAAGGCAAATGAACTACCAGGTTTCCCACTCTGAAGCTGAAATAGAGGTTCCATGCGATGCGAATCGTACATCATCGCACCATTCGCGATGCCAGGAGCCGAAGAAGCAAAATGTTTTAAGTTGGTATAATGGGTCGTTATCACACCAAAAGATCCCAAGGCATTGATCTTATTCAAGATCGATTCGGCAATAGCCCCTCCCAACATAGGCTCTGTTCCTGTGCCGAACTCGTCAATAAGCACCAACGATTCGGGGGTGCAATTCTTGACAAAGTACTTCATATTATAGAGGTGAGAGCTGTAGGTACTTAGGTCGTTATCTAGAGACTGGTCATCACCAATATCCATAAATATAGACTTAAACAACCCTGTTCGACTATCGATCTGAACGGGTATTGGGATGCCACACTGCACCATATATTGGAGAAGACCTACTGTTTTCAGACAGACCGATTTACCTCCAGCATTCGGCCCTGAGATCAGCAAAATACGATCTTGCTTGTCGAGGCGAATATTTAACGGGACTATTTTTCGTGCTTCGCGGGCTAAGTTTATTTCCAACAACGGATGTCGAGCAGCAATCCAGTCCAACTCTAACTCTTTGGTAATAATGGGCCTAGCTGATTTACTTTCAATGCTCCAGATTGCTTTAGCCCGAATAAAATCAAGCACGGCTAACACTTGGTATGAGTAAGCGATATCGTCGGCGTAAGGACGAACATCATCAGTGAACCGGGTAAGAATCTTCACGATTTCGCGACGTTCTGCCGATTCGAGTTCACGTATTCGATTATTTGTCTCAACGATCTCTTCAGGTTCGACATACGACGTTTTCCCTGTAGCCGATTCATCGTGAATTATCCCTTTGATCTTCCGCTTATTCGCTGCACCCACAGGGATAACAGCTCTTCCATCGCGCATTGAAACGGCTATATCCTTCTCCACTAATCCTTCAGCCTGCATTTTTCGTAGGATCGCACTCATGATCTTAGAAACAGACGATTGAAGGGAGAAAATATCTTTACGGATTTGTGCTAATTCAGGAGAAGCATTATCTTTTATCTGTCCATGTTTATTTAAGATCTGATCGATACGCTCATAGATAAATGGAAAGACCTGCACGTTTTTAACCACCTCTTTTAATCGAGGGAAAGATTCTTGCTCTGTATTTCGAAAAAAGGCTACGATCGCACGAATGGTTTCAAGCGAGCGTCTCAGATCAAAGATCTCAATAACATCCATAAAGGAGCCTTCGACTTTCGATCGTTGAAGAGCGGGTCTCATATCTATAAAATAACCATTGGGAAAGCTCATCCCATCGCCAACGATCTTAACAAATTCGATGGTTTCATCCAGCAACCGCTCAACGGTATCTTTGTCTGAAGTAAACTGACACGCTTCCACCTGTTCTTTCCCAAGCGAGCTCAAACAGCGCGCTTGAAGAAATTCGCGCACCTTTTCAAAGCCAATCTTACTCTCAAAATTCGAAGGATAGATACCCATGTCTACTTATAGATTACGGCACAAAAATAAACAAGATATTCGGGATTGAAATTCAAATCTAAGCTTAAGTGGAAAAATGGGTGGCTTAGATCTAGTTGCCAGACCTAAAGGGAACTCCTAAAAGGTTAATAAGGAGAGTTAGAATGTGCCGTACAGCACATATTCATCGGTATTGCAAAAAACTTGGCTATAGATATAAAATCCAGCGCGGTTAGTCTCAATTTTTCGATTTAATTGAAGTATTGGATGACCCTGTCCCACGTTAAAATAGCCCTTCATTTTTTCGTCGGCAACAATGGCAAGAAGCTGCTGCTCACCTCCGCTAACCTCAACGTGATAATGCTTACGAAGGATGTCAAATAGAGACTTGTTCTCAAAATTCCGAGAGGTAAACCGTGGAAGGTTAACATTCGGAATCATGGTGATATCATAAAATACAGGTTTGCTGTTTACCAAACGTAAACGTTCGATATAGACACAGCCAGATTCTATTTCAGCCTTCGTTAGTGGAAAAGTAAAGGCCTGATTCCAAGTCCGAATCTCAGGCTTTATGATGATCGTTGTCGTTAAGTTATCTTGTCCGATGGCTGATGTAGTGCCAGTCATAGATAAGATCCCCACCCCTTTGGGCGAACCCTTAACAATGCTCCCTTTGCCTTGACGCCTTACAATATAGCCTTCATTGGTCAAACGATCAAGCGCTTTTCGAATGGTCGGTCGCGTGACATGATGCACCGTGCAAAGCTCATTCTCCGAAGGGAGAAAGTCTCCTTCACCAAACACACCTCCGGTAATATGAGACCTAAGGATCTCATAAACTTTACGATGTTGTGGAATTGAAGTCTCTTGCTGTTTTAACACGACACTAAATTTTAAGGGTACGAAGTGCAAAAATAGATAAATAAATTTACAAAAACAAAATTTGTATTTACATGACAAAGGAATTTAAAAACGCATAAAATACTATAAACTTGACTTTTGTGATACAATTACCCTTTCGATTAAAATTAAAATACTATTTACTTGTAAATACAAGTGAAATAAAATATCTTTGCAGAAAATATTTTAATTATGGCTGTTGTCGTTATCATGCCTAAGCAAGGGCAATCTGTTGAAAGCTGCATTATCACTGAATGGAATAAGAACAAAGGTGACCAAGTAAAAAAAGGGGATATCCTATTTGCCTACGAAACAGACAAGGCTTCATTTGAAGAAGAAGCTGCTGTTGATGGAGTTCTCTTAGCGGTATTTTACAATACGGGAGATGAAGTTCCAGTCCTTACAAATGTTTGTGTTATTGGCGAACCAGGCGAATCAACAGACGGCTTTGCCCCTGGAGGAATCGCTTCAGTAAAAACCGAAGCACCTGAATTAGCCGTTTCATCTTCAACTAAAGAAGACGCACCTGCAGCAATAGTTGCAATCGAAACTTCAGCAAATTCAAGTTCAGAAGCCGTTTCACCAAGGGCTCGAATTTTAGCAGAGAATGAAGGGATCAACCTTAATAATGTGCGAGGATCAGGGCCAAGCGGAAGAATTATAGAACAAGACATTCAGGTCATATTAGCCAATCGGCCAAAATCGACCCCGCTAGCCAAGAAAAAAGCCGGAGAAGAGCATCTTCAAGGTTCAGCCATTGGAAGCGGTCTGGGCGGATCAATCACCTCGAAAGATTTAACTCAACAAAATCAAGCCTCGGGAGCTGACTTCGAAATCAAAAAACTATCAAATATCCGCAAGCTTATTGCGAAGGCAATGCATCAATCGTTGCAGAACTCAGCTCAGCTTACCCATCACCTTGGAGCCGATGCGCGTAGAATGTTAGAATGGCGCAGAAAAATTAAAAAAGCTACCGATGGCGGTTATCCCGTAAACATCACCATTAATGATATGGTCTGTTATTCGGTGATTAAGGCCTTAAAACAATATCCTCAAGCAAACGCTCATTTCTTAGGAGATAGCGTTAAATACTTTAATAATATAAGTCTTGGAATAGCGGTCGATACCGACCGTGGGTTAATGGTTCCAGCGATTCGGAATGCAGGAAATCTCACCATTCAAGAACTATCAAACAACATGCGTGACGTTGCTGCCGCTTGTCGAAAAGGGGCGATTGATCCAGAGTTACTCTCATCAGAAGCAGCCTCATTTACCGTATCAAACCTAGGCAATTACGGTGTTGAAATGTTCACTCCAGTCATCAACCTTCCTCAGGTAGGGATTCTTGGGGTCAACACAATTGTGCCACGACCAAAAGATTTAGGCGACGGTGCTTATGGTTTTGTACCATACATCGGATTAAGCTTAACCTACGATCACCAAGCACTTGATGGAGGCGAGGCTACCCGCTTTTTAAAACAAATAGCGACAGAGATTGAAAATTTAGAATTTGAACTTTAAAAAAATAGGAGACACCAAAATGAGTAAAACATTCGATTTAGCAATTATTGGCGGGGGACCTGCCGGTTATGTTGCCGCTGAGAGAGCAGGCAAAAAAGGGCTTAAAGTTGTATTGATTGAAAAAAGCGAACTAGGCGGTGTATGTCTTAACGAAGGATGTATTCCAACAAAAACTTTGCTTTACAGTGCCAAACTATACGACAATGCATTAAGCGCAAGTAAATATGGCGTTGAGACATCTAATGTAACATTCGACTTCTCTAAAATGATGGCGCGCAAAGAGAAAGTGGTAAAGAAACTTGTCGGAGGCGTTGGGATGAAAATGAAAGAGTATAAAGTAGAGGTCATCAAAGACTCAGCTTTAATCAAAGGACGTTCTGCTGCCGGCATTGCAATAACGGTTGGTAAAGAGGAAGTTTTGGCAACAAATCTATTGATCTGCACCGGCTCTGAAGCATTCATGCCTCCAATTCCAGGACTTGGAAAACCAGGTGACCTAATCCTTACCAATAGAGAAATCCTACAATTAAAAGAGAGACCTGAATCACTTGTCATCATTGGCGGTGGGGTTATCGGACTTGAATTTGCAAGCTTCTACAATAGCTTAGGCACTCAAGTAACCATCATTGAAATGCTTGACGAGATCCTTACAGGGATGGATCGTGAGATGAGCGAGATGCTTCGCAAGCACTATACCCAAAAGGGAATCGTTTTCAACTTATCCTCAAAAGTAACAGAGGTTAAGGGCAACGAAGTGATCTTCGAGAAAAATGGCAAAAAAGAATCTATCAAAGGTGAAAAAATCCTTGTCAGTGTAGGTCGCAAACCAAATACAACTGGATTTGGACTTGAAAATATCGGTGTTGAATTAGACCGTGGCGGAATTAAAGTTGACGAAAAGATGCGGACCAATGTACCAAATGTCTTCGCTGCAGGTGATGTCACTGGTTTCTCATTATTAGCCCACACCGCAAGTCGCGAAGGCGAAGTTGTGGTAAATAATTTAACTGGTCGTTCTGACCAGATGCGTTACAATGCTATCCCAGGTGTTGTCTATACAAACCCTGAATTCTCGGGTGTTGGACTAACAGAAGAAGCAGCTAAAGCACAAAACATAGAGTATAAAGTATCGAAATTACCACTTGCTTATGCAGGTCGATTTATTGCAGAAAACGAAGGTGGAAGTGGACTTTGCAAAGTTCTTATCGGAGCTAAATACGGCGAAGTTCTAGGTGTTCACATCTTAGGAAACCCTTCTGGCGAGATCATCTATGGCGCTTCAATGGCCATTGAAATGGAGATGACAATCAAGGAGATGGAAGAAGTTATTTTCCCTCATCCAACAATTTCAGAGATCTTCAAAGAAACAATTTTCTCTTTTTAATTAAGTCCATTATCCAACCTATCAACATCAATTAGAAGCAAATATGCCTAAAGTTCAATTCATTGACCCAAGCTTAGCACGAAAAGCAAGCGAGATTACCTTTAAGCCAATTCCGGTAAACCAATATGCGAAAACGATCGCGCAGGAGAAAGATAATTTCTCTAACGAAGATCTAGTGCGCATCTACCACGACATGGTTGTAATCCGCGAATTTGAGACCATGCTAAATCTGATCAAAACCACTGGCGAATACAGTGGCGTACCGTATGACCATCCTGGACCTGCCCATCTCTCTGCAGGACAAGAGGCAGCAGCGGTTGGGATGGCCTATTTACTTGATGTTGAAGATTTTATTTTTGGCTCTCACCGTAGTCATGGGGAGATTTTGGCCAAAGGATTGAGTGCCATACAAAAATTAAGCGATGCTGATCTGCTGCAGATCATGGAGTCGTTCTTTAATGGCACTGTCCTTAATGTGGTTAAAAAAGATTTCAAGGGAACAACAAAAGAGCTGGGACGTCGATTTTTAATCTATGGCACCTTAGCTGAGATATTTGCACGCGAAACAGGCTTTAACAAAGGATTAGGCGGCAGTATGCATGCCTTCTTTACCCCTTTCGGAGTATATCCAAACAATGCTATCGTAGGTGGCAGCGGTGATATTTCTGTCGGAGCTGCACTCTATAAAAAAGTCAATCGCAAACCAGGAATGGTTGTAGCCAACATTGGAGATGCCTCCATGGCATGTGGTCCAGTTTGGGAAGGTCTATCCTTCGCTTCAATGGATCAGTTCAATGAGCTATGGGAAGGTGATATGAAAGGCGGTCTGCCTGTGATTTTCAATGTCATGAACAATCAATATGGCATGGGCGGACAAACCTGTGGTGAGACGATGGGATTTGGCAAAGTGGCACGTATTGGAGCTGGTGTAAACCCAGACCAGATGCATGCTGAACGTGTCGATGGATACAATCCGCTTGCTGTTATCGACGCTTATCGTCGCAAAAGAAAACTGATCGAAGAGAAAAAAGGACCAGTACTTCTTGAGGTCCTTACTTATCGCTATAGCGGCCACTCCCCTTCTGATGCGTCATCATACCGGTCAAAGGAAGAGATTGAAGCATGGCAAGCACAAGACAGTATTGCAACCTTTGGTCATACTATCGTTAATGCCAAGATTACAACTCAAAAGGAACTAGACACAATCTGGGCCGACATCAAAGAGATCATGGTTGAGATGCTAAAACTCTCTATCAATGATGAGGTGTCACCAAGGATGGACATTAAGCAACGCCCAGAACAAATTGGAGAGATGATCTTCTCGAATCAGTCTGTCGATAAGATGGACGATCGTGTACCAGAGGTCAATCATCCAATGGAAGAAAACCCAAGGGTAATCCAAATCTCGAAAAAAGAACGATTTGCTTTTGATGCAGAAGGAAAACCCTTCTCAAAAATGAAACAATATCAGTTGCGCGATGGAATCTTTGATGCCATTGTAGACCGATTCTATAAAGACCCAACCTTGATCGCCTACGGTGAAGAAAACCGCGACTGGGGTGGTGCATTTGCCGTTTATCGCGGACTTACCGAAGCGCTTCCCTACAACAGACTTTTCAATTCACCAATTGCTGAAGCATCTATCATTGGAACTGCCATTGGATATGCAATGTGTGGTGGACGTGTAATACCCGAGATTATGTATTGCGATTTCCTTGGACGTTGTGGCGACGAAGTGTTTAACCAACTTCCAAAATGGCAAGCGATGAGTGGGAACATGCTAAAAATGCCAGTCGTTATGCGTGTATCTGTAGGTTCAAAATACGGAGCTCAACACTCACAAGACTGGACCTCTCTGGTGGCACATATCCCAGGATTGAAAGTGGTATTTCCAGTAACCCCATACGACGCCAAAGGATTAATGAACAGCGCCCTACAAGGTACAGATCCTGTTATATTCTTTGAAAGTCAACGTGTTTACGATATTGGAGAACAGTTCCACAAAGGGGGCGTTCCAGAGGGATATTACGAGATTCCATTTGGCGAATCAGACATCAAAAAAGAGGGTAAAGACATCACCATATTAACCATTGGAGCCACCTTATACCGAGCACTTGATACCGCAAAAATACTAGAAGAGAAATACAACATGTCGGCTGAAGTTATCGATGCTCGCTCACTTGTTCCATTTAACTATGAACAAGTTATTGCATCGGTTAAAAAGACTGGACGAATTATCATATCAGGTGATGCGACTTCCAGAGGATCGTTCTTAAACGAACTGGCTCGCAACATCACTGAACTGGCCTTTGATTATCTAGATGCTCCTCCTGTTGTTGTCGGATCAAGAAACTGGATCACTCCAGCTTACGAGCTAGAAGATGCTTTCTTCCCACAGCCAGACTGGTTTATCGATGCGATTCACGAAAAAATAGTACCGTTAAAAGGTCATGTTTCAAACCAGAATTTTAGCGATTCAGAACAAATTCGCAGAGCTAAACTAGGCGTTTAATTCAGTTAGAATTTCACTTTTAGGTAGTCGATTAAAAGTTAATCAGGGATATTCATTTGTCAATAAACTAATAACGTATGAGTTTCTGGAGCATTTTTCCAAAAAAAGATGAATTACTAAACTGGTTCGAAAAACACGGAGATGGGAAGGTCAGGCTGGTGAATGCACATATGCATACTCCTCATTCATTCAGTGCTTTTCAAAATATACCGCAGGCACTTGACATGGCCTTAGCTGAAAACGTAAAAGTGGTGGGAATTAATGATTTCTACACCACTAACGGCTATTCAGAATGGGCAACAGGTTGCGCAGAGCGGAAAATCTTTCCACTCTTTAATATCGAATATATTAGTCTGAATCGCGACGACCAGTCTGCAGGGATCAAAGTTAACGACCCTAATAATCCTGGACGGACCTATTTAAGTGGTAAAGGACTTAGCTTTCCACCTCAATCAAAGGAACCATTTGCTTCAAAATTAGCCTCTGTACTGCACGAAACAAATCTTCAAGTCGAGCAGATGTGTACGAAGCTAAATGAAGTCCTTTCAGATAAAAAGATAAGATTTACCCTTGAGTATAAAACCATTCAGACAGAACTAACCAAGGGAATGGTTAGAGAACGACATCTTGCCAAAGCATTACGCGAAAAGATTACGGCTCATTATCAAACAGCTGAGGAACAAAAAGAGATCTATCATTCGATCTTTGGCGGCAAAGATTTAAAGTCTGACATTGGCAATTTTGCAGCGATAGAGAATGAGATCAGAGGAAATCTATTAAAAGCAGGAGGTGCTGCATTTATTGCAGAGAGTCCCGAAGCATTCTTGGATATGACAGAGGTTTGCGAAATGCTTTTACAAGCTGGAGGAATACCAACCTATCCTTTCTTAGCCGATGATGCAAACGGCAATTTTACCGATTTTGAAGCCCCTAAAGAGCGTGTGCTAGAAATTTTAAAAGAACGAAACATCTGCTCCATCGAATTCATAACCACTCGAAATAGCCTAGCTGTTCTTGAGGAATATGCTTCGTATTTTAAAAATAATGGATTAGTGGTAACCTTCGGGTCAGAGCACAATACCCCAGCGATGGAGCCTATAGAGTTATTTGCAAGACACAGCACACCACTATCACCTCTGTTACTTGAGATAAATTACGAAGGTGCCTGTATTACTGCAGCACATCAATACCTAATGGCGACTGAAGGGAAAGGATATGTTTCGATCGATGGCAAACCAGCCCTTGAAAAAAGAGATGAATTTGCACAAATCGGGAAAGCACTTATCGAATACCTGATTAAAAATTAAGCTATGACCAATCCGATTATTACGCGCGTTATTCCCGCCATAAGAATGCTCACCTCAACGGCGACCATTAAAGTTGTCCGTTTTGATGATCGTGCAGAACTTATTGCAGCCGAAGACGAAGATGATCTAAGAGCAATCTCTATTATAAAAAAAGGATCTGGCATTCTTGTTGTCGATGAAACCACTGATCCAACTGAAATATTGGATGACTTGACGGTTAAACTATCTGCATGGTCAACATCTAATGACAATCAACCAGACTATATTCTTTTAAAAGGAATTGGACTCATCGCTATTGCAGACAATGCATATGAGTTAGATGTACTTTTGGGAGCGTCACCGAAAGAGTTGAAAAACTTAACTGGTCGAGTTCAACAAAAAATTATACTAGTCACAGGTGGTGCCCAAGGATTTGGAGGAGGCATAGCCGAATTGCTTTTTGCACAAGGGGCGAATGTGGTTATTGCGGATCTGAATGAACAAACAGGAACTGCCATGGCCGATGCCCTAAACTCGAACAATCAAACCAACCAAGCATTTTTCACCCCAGTAAATGTCTCGAATGCTGAATCCGTAGAACTAATGATTTCAGCTACGGTGAAACATTTCGGAGGTTTGGATGCGATCATTAGCAATGCGGGGATCCTGCGTGCTGGTGGCCTAGACGAGATGACACCTGAAACATTTGCGCTGATGACCGATGTTAACTACAACGGCTATTTCCTCTGTGCGAAATATGCTTCAGTCGTTATGAAGGCACAATCAAAATATAAAGAGAACTATTTCACCGATATTATTCAGATCAACTCCAAATCTGGATTGAAAGGGAGTAATCGCAACTTCGCCTATGCGGGCGGGAAATTTGGGGGTATAGGATTAACGCAATCTTTTGCGATGGAACTAATGCCCAATAAGATTAAAGTCAATTCAATCTGTCCAGGAAACTTCTTCGAAGGTCCATTATGGAGCGATCCAGAAAAGGGTTTATTTGTGCAATACCTTAGAGCAGGCAAAGTGCCAGGCGCTAAAGAAATCGAAGATGTCAAAGCATTTTACGAAGCACAAGTACCAGCAGGGAGGGGATGTCGGGTGATTGATGTGGTCAGAGCGATATTCTATGTAATCGAGCAAGAATACGAGACCGGACAAGCCATTCCAGTTACTGGAGGGCAAAACATGCTAAATTAAATATCACAAGAGCTTAACTTAATAACAACATATAAATGAAGACACGCGCAGTAAGATTATATGGCAAGAAAGATTTACGCTTAGAAGAGTTTGAATTGCCACAGATCAAAGATAATGAGATACTTGCCAAAGTAATTTGCGACAGCTTATGTATGTCATCATACAAAGCTGCAAGTCAAGGATCCGACCACAAACGGATTCCCAACGATTGTGATGTTAAACCTGTAATTATTGGACATGAATTTGCAGGAACTCTTATTGAAGTTGGATCAAAATGGAAAGACAAATTTAAAGTCGGAGATAAATTCTCTATACAGCCTGCCCTCAACTATGCAGACAGTCCTGTTGGAGTTATGGGTGCACCAGGCTATTCGTATCAGCACATTGGTGGTGATGCAACCTATGTGATTATCCCCAATGAGGTGATGGAACTCGATTGCTTGCTACCGTTTACCGGTGAAGGATTCTATCCGGCCTCACTATCTGAACCACTCTCTTGCGTTATTGGTGCAATTCATGCCAATTATCATACCACTCCAGGGTCGTATGTGCATCAGATGGAGATTGTCGACGGAGGCAAGATGGCTTTATTGGCCGGCGTTGGACCTATGGGTCTTGCAGCGATCAATTATGTTCTTCATCGTGAAGATCGCAAACCAGGTTTATTAGTGGTGACAGATATTGATCAAACACGATTAGATCGTGCTGCAACACTTTACACCGTTGATTTTGCGGCCTCAAGAGGAATCGATCTTCAATACATTAACACCTCAAAATTCACCAATGTCATTGAGGAGCTTAGAGCGATCTCTGGTGGCACAGGGTATAACGATATTTTCGTTTTTGCACCAGTAGCTCCTGTCGTTGAACAAGCTGATGCCTTATTGGCCTTCGATGGCTGTCTGAATTTCTTTGCTGGCCCATCGGATCCTAATTTCAAAGCTACCCTAAACTTCTACAATGTGCATTATGAATACACCCATATTGTAGGTACGAGTGGTGGAAATACCGATGATATGAAAGAAGCGATCAAGCTGATGTCAGCTGGTTTAGATCCTGCTGGACTCGTCACGCATGTAGGTGGTCTTAATGCCGTTATCGAGGCAACGTTACATCTTCCAGAGATTCCTGGCGGCAAAAAGCTAATCTACAACCACGTAGAGATGCCTCTTACTCCAATAGCAGATTTTGCTACGAAAGGGCAATCAAACCCGACCTATGCTGAGCTTGCCAAGATATGTGATCGTCACAAAGGGCTATGGAGCACCGAAGCTGAGACCTATCTTCTCGAGCACTCAGACAATCTATAACTAAAATCTTGTGTTTTAGAAGAAGCCGTTTCATTGGAATGAAACGGCTTCTTGTTTTTTAGGTAATAAAGTTTCTGAAATCTAAGTTTAAACTTAAGGTTTCATCTTCTTAAACCACATAAATGACCCCACATTGTAATACGATTGTGTTAGGGAAGGATTAGCAGCCAAATCCTTCTCCGTGTAAGGTAAATATGGAACCATTACATCATCACCTGGCTGCCAATTTGCAGGGGTAAGAACACGACTCTTTCCTGATTCTGCCATCTGAAGAGCCAGAAGCGTTCGATGAATCTCCTCCATATTACGACCAATATTCATGGGGTAAAAAATGACCGCAGCAATTTTATTTTCCGGATTAATAATAAAAACACCCCGAACATCCTTGGTGCTACTTGATTTGGAATGAATCATTCCATAACTTTTAGATATCGAATATTTACTATCATCAATGATAGGGAACTTAATTTTTACAGGCTTCATATCCTTATAGGTAGTCTCTTCCAATAACTTTTTCCACATAAAATGTTGGTCAAGTACGTCCGTTGAAATAACCGCCAATTTGGTATTGAGTTTTTCAAAAATCCCCTGCATATGAGCTAAGGTGAGTAATTCAGTCGTGCATACGGGGGTAAAATCCTGCGGATGACTAAAAATAATCTTCCACTTACTCCCATAATCAGCAGGAAAACTCAAGAGTCCTGAGGTGGTTTCAGCAATAAATAAAGGTGCATCATCGCCAATCATCGGCATAGTGGCATTAATTTTTTCCTGAGCCTTTAAATTGCAAACTAAAAGTAAAAACATAGTACCGAAAATGAATAGAGTTTTCATAATTAATAGTTTTTAAATTGTTATAAATTAAAGCGTTAAATCTTTTCAAGAAACATATTAAAATATACAAGATTAACTTCTTGTGCGGCAACCAATATCCGCTAAATTGAGAAAGAACTTTCAGATTAAGCATGCTCACTCTTGAAGAATTGACCTCTTTGAAAATGGATCGCGATTTATATTTAATTTCTCGATCAAGAATCAAACTCTTAAAATGACAATTCGGTTCTATTTTCAGATTAAAAAGGAGCTTCAATATTTAAAGTTGAAATGCCTTTTTACAATCCTGAACCAAATCACTTTTTTTATTTGGATTGATTCCATACAATTATACTGTCGCCGGGAGGCGAAAGCAAGGCAATTTGATTATTTCACATTCTAAATTAGGATTTACACCTACTTCACTGATAAACTTATAGATACATCCAAGCTTCAAATTCTAATTTAGAATCACTGAAATACGGACTGAAAATGGCTGAAAAATTAATTTAATAATCTAATAATCAGTATTTTAAAAATAAAGCACTTTGGAATTATAAAATATTTTTACCGTGAAAATTAATTCCTTGCAGTGTAAAAATATTACACTTTCAGATTGCCGTAATTGACTATGAAATTTTCAAGACGGAAATGAATGTAAATTAGATTTACTTGGATTTCTGAGAGGGTAAAATAATAATTTAAGAAAAATTCACGCTTTAGGCTATAACTCCGGAGCCAATTAACTCCTCATTTTGGTACCAAGCGGCAAACTGTCCGGAGGTAATTCCGCGTTGATCGTCGTGAAAAAGGACAAATGCACCTTCGGGATGCATCATCATGGTCCCTTTTTCGAGGGGTTGACGGTACCGAATTCGGAATGAAAACTCTTGTTCTTGACCCACCGGCAATTCAAGATCGGGACGTACCCAATGAAGATCAGCAGTTGGGATAAATAAACCTTGTCGGAACAGGCCCGGGTGGTTCTTCCCCTCTCCAACATATAGTATATTGCGGCTCACATCAGAAGCGAGTACAAAAAGTGGCTCTTCATAACCACCAATATTCAAACCCTTACGCTGACCGATGGTATAAAAGTGGGCTCCATTGTGAGTTCCAATAACCTTACCATGCCATGGCTTATAAGGGAATGCCGAGCATGCCTTAACTAAATCTTCTGGTTTCTCAATCACGATCCTTTTCTTCTCCATAAAGGGCGCAGGGATCTCGATGACATTCCCTTTTTTCGCTTCGAGTTGTTGTTGCAAGAAAACTGGAAGATCAACTTTCCCAACAAAGCAAATACCTTGTGAATCTTTGCGCTCAGCAGTTATAAGTCCTTGCTCACGAGCTATCTCACGAACGGCTGGCTTTAAGAGATGACCAATAGGAAATAATGATTTTGATAGTTGATACTGATTTAACTGGCATAGGAAATAACTCTGGTCTTTATTCCCATCTGAACCGGCAAGAAGCTGATAATATTTTTTGTTATCTACTTCAATAACCCCACCTCTGCAATAATGACCTGTCGCTACATATTGAGCACCGAGCTCCATGGCCTTTGCCATAAAAAGATCAAATTTAATCTCTCTATTGCACAGCACATCGGGATTTGGTGTACGTCCTTTTTCATATTCCGAAAACATATAATCAACCACCCGTTTTCGGTAGTCATCAGAAAGATCAACCACATGGAAAGGAATTTCTAATTTCTTGGCTATCATCTCAGCAAAAGTGAGATCATCTTCCCAGGTGCACCCAGCCGTAATTGATCCCGTATTTTCCTTCCAGTTAATCATAAACACACCGATCACCTCATACCCATCTTTTTTCAATAGGTATGCAGCTACGCTTGAATCAACGCCACCAGAAAGTCCAATTACTACTTTGCCTTTGCTCATTAAGCGACAAATTTACCGCTTTTGATTCAGAAAGAGTGCATACTGAAGAGTAAAACTTATATCCTAAGAGTTATCGACTTCCACTGACAATTCATATCATCCAAATCGCAATCCAATTTAAGCCGAGATCGATGAAAAAGATAAAAAAAAATTCAAGGTTATTTGGTCTAAGGTGGGAATTAAGAAAAACAACAAAAGGAAATAATATTAACTTTGCTCTATGGTCAAATGGTTGGCTCATTATATTAAGAACATTGACCGAAAAGACTATCGGCCAAAGTTAGGAGGTCTTGAGATTCTAAAATATCTTGGGCCGGGCCTGCTTGTAACTGTGGGCTTTATAGATCCAGGGAACTGGGCTGCCAACCTTGGAGCAGGAGCTCAGTTTGGCTATGCACTCTTATGGATGGTTACCCTTTCAACCATCATGCTGATCCTGCTTCAACATAATGTAGCCCATCTAGGGATTGCGACCGGACTTTGTTTATCGGAGGCGACCACAAAATACATGAAACCTCGCTATTCCTTAGCGATATTATCGACTGCCATCATAGCGTCTATCTCAACCTCCTTGGCGGAGATCCTTGGTGGAGCCATTGCCTTAAATATGCTAATAGGGATCCCAATTCGAGCGGGCGCAGTTCTAATGGTTGTTTTCGTATTAATCATGCTATTCACCAATGGTTATAAGATGATCGAGAAATGGGTCATCGCCTTTGTTTCGATCATTGGTCTCTCCTTTTTATATGAACTTTCATTAGTTCATATCGACTGGGATACTGCTATTCGATCTTGGGTTACCCCATGTTTTCCGAAAGGATCGATGATTATTATCATGAGTGTCTTAGGTGCCGTAGTTATGCCTCACAACCTTTTTCTGCATTCAGAGATTATTCAAAGTAGGCAATGGAACTTGCAAGATGAGAAGACAATCAAGAAAAGATTGAACTACGAATTTCTAGACACCATCATATCCATGATTATTGGTTGGGCCATCAATAGTGCCATGATCTTATTGGCTGCCGCTAGTTTTTACAATGCAGGTATGGAGGTGAATGAATTGCAACAAGCCAAAAGTTTATTAGGCCCATTGCTCGGGGAACATGCAGGTGTTGTATTTGCCATTGCGTTACTCTTCTCTGGGATAGCCTCTACCATAACCTCTGGAATGGCTGCTGGCTCTATATTTTCGGGGATCTTCAGCGAACCGTACGACAGCAATGACAACCATTCAAGGTTAGGGATTGCAATCTCGTTTGTCGTTGCTCTGCTCTTGATATTTGTTATTTCAAATCCCTTCAATGGACTTATTTATTCTCAAATGGTTTTGAGTATTCAGCTGCCGATAACCATATTTGTTCAAGTCTGGCTTACTTCGTCCGAAAAGGTGATGGGCAAGTATAAAAACAGCCGGTTCTATTCCTTGTCCTTGTATTTCGTTGGAGCAATTGTTACAGCGTTGAATATTGCTCTCTTTATTAGCTTCTTCAATTAGTTATAAGCTAGCGAATGCCCCTCTTAAAGAAAGTCAACGATCCAATTGGACAGGCAATTTGGGATTATGCAAATGGTATCTGCAAAGATTCAATCGTCGTTAAATCTGAAATAGCCGAAGACGATGTGTTGCTCCCCTCCTATTTCTTCAGAGAATATGATCAAATGCCTATCCAGGAACAAAAAGCGTTAAGTCTTTGTCGCGGACGCATACTCGATGTGGGTGCAGGAGCAGGGGCTCATACCTTATGGCTGCAAGAAAAAGCACACTCCGTTGATGCGCTTGAGATATCAGAGTTGTCGTGTGATACGATGATAAAACGAGGAGTGAAAAATGTCATCCTGCAAGATATCTTTACTTACAAAGATCAGAAATACGATACGATACTGATGCTTATGAATGGCGCAGGGCTAGCGAAAACGCTACCTGGACTAACAACGCTATTAAATCATCTAAAAACATTGCTTCACCCAGAAGGGAAAATCCTCATTGATTCCTCTGATCTACTCTATTTATTTGAAGATGAAGATGGGGAGACTTGGGTCGACCTAGCCTCTGAGACCTACTATGGGGAGATCGACTATCAGCTTACTTACAAGTCAATCGTAGGACAGCCTTTCACATGGTTGTTTGTAGACCAAGAGACGCTTAGCCATTGTGCACAGGCGACAGGATTTAGGGTCACGGAAATATCAAAAGGAGATCATTTCGACTTTTTGCTCGAATTGGCCTTAGCGTAGTTTGAGAAGCGTTTAATAAGAGGTTTTCCTATTCAACTATTTTAAATTCAGTCCTTCTATTTTGGGCTCTACCCTCTTCTGTTTTATTATCGGCCACTGGACGATCAAAGCCATACCCTTTGCTGTAAACTCTTTTCTGTCCAATTCCATTGTCGGTTAGATATTTAGCCACGGTGGAGGCCCTTTTCTCTGATAAGACCTTATTGTATTGATCTGTACCTTGATCATCGGTATGCCCACCAATCTCGACATGAACTTTAGGGTTCTTGTTGAGAAATTCGACCATCTCTTTTAATTGACCATTCGACTCAGGCTTTAATTGATAGGAATCCGTTTCGAAAAAAATATTTTTAAGCACGGTTATTTTCCCAACCTCTATCGGATCAAGGGAAATAACCAAACTGATTGGTTTTATTCGATCAGCAGCCTCCATCAGGTTATAATTTTCCGAGTGAAAGAGATAACCCTCTTTGGATATATTAAACCCATAATTATGGCCACTAGTCAGACAAAATAGAAACTCACCTTCATTCTCAAAGGGATATTGATGTTGGATTTGGACATTGGCAGTTAGATCATTTAGCACAACATCAGAGGCCAGTGCTAAATTCGTTTTGCGATCTATCACCTTACATTTTACCCAAGAGGTTTTATGTGGTTTTAACTTCTCTGGCATCGGGAAAGTAAAGATATCGCGACCTCCAAAGCCTCTATCGCTAGCGGTATACCAAGCACGATCACCCGAAACATCAACGATCAATCCCTCCTCATTCGCATTGGTATTTAGAGGGTATCCTAGATTCAGAGGTAGCATCTTGCCGATATTGTCTAACCTAAAAACGAAAAGATCATTCCCACCTAGTCCGGGCCAAAAGTCAGAGGCAAAATAAAGCGTCTTTCCATCTGGATGAATAAAGGGGGAGAGTTCATTTCCTAGCGTGTTAAGCTGCGACATATTAGAGACCTTCCCATAAACAGGGAATCCTTTGATTGAGACTCCTATTCGTTCAGCTCGCCAGATGTCCATCTTACCAACGCCTCCAGACCGATTACTTGTAAAATAGAGCCATTTACCATCTGCAGAAACAGATGGCTGAGATTCCCAAGCCCCGCTATTAACTGGTGCACCAAGATTAATCGGTTCAGACCAAATACCATTCTGCTTTACCGACATATAAATATCACAACTGCCAAAACCATTAGGTCTGCCACATCCGGTAAAAAACAACAAACGCCCATCAGCAGATAAGGATTGTGCCCCTTCATTATCCATGGTATTAATAGGTGGCCCTATAGGAGTGGCCACTTGCCATCCAGCAGAATCCTTATAAGAGACGAAAAAATCTTCCTGTGGATGGGCCAGTAATCTACCATAATAATCTGCTTTTAATAAGCGGGTAAAGACAATGGTATTACCCTCTCCATTTAAACTTGGCCAATAATCATCTGCATCAGAATTTATTGCAGGACCAGCATTGTCAGGATGAAAAGACATTGGTGACTGAACCGCTGAAACCGAAAAACGACAAGACTCTAACAATCGGTTTTCAACAGTGGTAAGCGCAGGTTTAAGTTGAGCATAATGGACTATATTTTTCAAGGCGTCATCATACAAAACATTGGCATACAGGAGCTCAGCTAAAAACTTATACCCATCTGGGTACTGATCTCCACTAACTTTCAAACCGGCCTCTAGAACCGCTTGTTCCTTTTGAAGATTATTTTGCTCGTGGTAAATGTCGGCTAAACCGAAATAAGCCATAAAAAAGGGTGGGTCTTTTTTGATGATATTGAGAAGCAAATTTATAGCATGTGTCTGGTCACCAGACTGAGCAAGTAATTTAGCATCGTTGTAGAGCGTATTCGACTTCTTGTTTAATACATCCCGACTTTGCGCCTGACCGGTCAGTAGTATGCCATAAAAAAACAGGAAACAAAAAAGACGAATCATAGCAATCTGAGTAATTAGACCAACACCTTAATTTAAGTCAAAGTTAATCGTAATGCAGGAAATAAACCGAACATTTAATAAATAACAGCAGACATTTTTTTAACGAATCAATTTCCACACAACAAAAAGGCCGCCTCGAAAATTTCGAAGCGGCCTTTTTATATTTTATTGATAGTCGACTTATAAGCTATTGATCGCGTTTAAGTCATCGAAAGCTTGTCTTAAACGAGCGATAAGCGCTTCTTCACCCTTACGTAACCAAACGCGAGGATCGTAGTATTTCTTATTTGGTTTTTCAGCCCCTTCTGGATTCCCAATTTGCCCTTGTAGGTATGGACGGTTAGCAGCTTCAAAGCCTCTTACGCCATCCCAATAAGCCCATTGTGTATCGGTATCAATATTCATTTTGATTACGCCGTATCCAATTGCTTCACGAATTTCAGCATGTGATGAACCTGATCCACCGTGGAACACAAAGTTTACTGGATGAGAATCACTCATGCCAAGTTTTGCTTTAATAAAATCTTGTGAATTTTTCAAGATCACTGGAGCAAGCTTAACATTTCCTGGTTTGTAAACCCCGTGAACGTTGCCAAATGAAGCCGCAACGGTAAAGTTCGGAGATACTTTGCTAAGCTCTTCGTAAGCATAACAAACATGCTCTGGCTGAGTATAAAGCAAGCTATTATCAACATCGCTGTTGTCAACGCCATCTTCTTCACCACCAGTAATACCAAGCTCTATTTCAAGAGTCATTCCAATTTTAGACATACGCTCTAAATAGCGTTTGCTGATCTCGATATTCTCTTCGATAGGCTCCTCAGAAAGGTCTAACATATGAGAACTGAAAAGTGGCTTACCTGTTTCAGCAAAATGTTTCTCACTTGCATCTAAAAGACCATCTATCCAAGGAAGTAATTTTTTCGCAGCATGATCGGTATGCAGGATAACATAAGCTCCATAAGCTTCAGCAAGGGTATGGATATGTTTTGCTCCGGCAATGGCACCTAAGATAGCAGCTTGCTGACCTTCAAGTTTTAAACCCTTACCTGCATTAAACGCAGCACCACCGTTAGAAAATTGAATCATAACCGGTGCATTGACTGCTACTGCAGCCTCTATCACTGCATTAACGGTTGAAGATCCAACTACGTTAACGGCAGGAATAGCAAATCCATTAGCTTTAGCAACTTGAAAAACATACTGTAAGTCAGTACCGGTCACAACGCCAGGCTTTACAACATCTGATATTTTATTCATAACTCTATAATTAATTTGTAAAGTACAAATTTACGTCAATATTGTAACTAAACAAACCAAAAAAGATTAAAATTAGGTTACAAAAGTCTGGGTGGGTTAATATAAGATATCCCTAGACAACTTTAACAGGCGGACTACTCGATCAGATCGCCCTTCCCTTGGCGGATTATAGCAGGTTCATGATCGGTACAATCCACGACTGTCGAATGGATATTCCCTCCAAAACCGCCATCCACAACAAGATCAACCAGATCACGAAACTTCTCATAAATAAGCTCCGGATCGGTTGTATATTCGATGATCTCATCATCATCCCTTACAGAGGTCGAAAGAATTGGATTCCCAAGCTCGTTAACGATTTCTCGAATTATTGAGTTGTCTGGAATACGAATACCAATGCTCTTTTTGGTATTCCGAAATAGCTTTGGAATATGACTATTAGCCTTTAAAATAAAGGTGAAAGGTCCAGGAAGATTTCTTTTCAGCAGCTTGAAAATTCCATTTGGGATCGGGGTACAATACTCAGAAATCGTACTTAAGTCATAAAATAAAAATGAAAAATTAGCCTTTTCGGGCTGAACCTTTTTGATCATCGCTACGCGGGCTATCGCCTTGGGATTGGTTATATCACACCCAATCCCATAAATAGTATCCGTAGGAAAGATGACAACCCCTCCATTACGCAACACCTCAACAACTTTTAGGATGTCTTTCGGATTAGGATTTTCAGGATAGATTCGAATCAGCATAGCCAGTCTTAGATTGGAAAGTGCAAGGATAAAATACCATACGAAAGTATGAATATTTCGTGGTATTTTTGCCAAATACGTTGAATCAATTGGCTTAATATTCAGATCTCAGATATGCCTAAAATAGTTCAGACTGAAGATGGTTCAGATACCCTTTTTGATCCCACTTATGGGGAGCATTATCACTCTATTCATGGCTCCATTCAAGAATCGAATCACGTATTTATCCATTCAGGACTAAAGAGATGCCAAGCGAAGAAGATTACGATTTTCGAAGTTGGCTTTGGAACCGGCTTAAACGCCTATCTTACAGTCCTGGAAGCGATAAAAACAAATCTGAATATCGACTATTTCACCATCGAGAAACATCCGCTTATCCAGGAGGATTGGGAGAATTTAAATTATCCAAAAATTTCGGCAGACACCAACACAGAACTATTTCAGCAGCTCCATCTGGCTGAATGGGGAATAGAGGCTAAGATCAATGCAAACCTTACGCTTCATAAGATCAATGCCGATTTAACTGAATTCAAGTATAACAACATTCCTCCAATTGATTTAATCTACTTTGATGCCTTCTCTCCCTCTTCTCAGCCCGAGTTATGGCTGACTGAAATCTTCCATCAGCTATTCAGTCAGTGCAACCCAGGTGGTAGAATTGTGACCTATTGCGCTAAAGGATCAGTTCGAAGAGCATTGATAGATGCTGGATTTGTCGTAGAACGACTTCCAGGTCCTCCCGGAAAGAGAGAGATGCTAAGAGGAACTAGGCCTTTATAATGATATTATAAAGGCCAAATATCACTAAAAACGTCAATAAAAATTAGGATAAATAGACGAATTCCATATCAAATCAAATTTAAAAATTCAAGAGGCAAAAATTTTGAAGAACCCTCTAATTAATGAAATATTGATTAGTTTAAATTCTAATTTAATTTCTATCTTCGCATCTTCTAGAACAAACAATTAAAATTTTATAAGAAAACGGTATGAAAATTAAATCTCTAATTCTGACTTTAGTTGTAGGCACAGTTATATTCGTGTCATGTGGCAACATTAAAAATTCAAAAGTACAACTGAAAACACTTGCTGATTCAGCTGCTTATGCCATTGGTATTGACATCGGCAACAACATTAAAAAGAATTTACCAACTGCTCCAGGAGGTAAAGATCTTGATCAAAAAATTATTCTTGCAGCTTTCACAAGTGCACTTAATGGTGATTCATCACTGATCCCAAGTGCTAAAGTTAGTGGTGTGACTCAAGTATACTTCATGAAATGCCAACAATTAGAAGCTGGTAAAGCAGGTGAAGTAGGCACAAAATTCCTTGATGAAAACGCGAAACGTTCAGGTGTAAAGTCGACTGCTAGTGGTCTTCAATACGAGATCCTTAAAGAAGGCCAGGGAGCAAAACCTGCCGCTACGGATACTGTTGTCGTTCATTATCATGGAACAACTATTGATGGTAAAGTTTTTGATAGCTCTGTTGATCGTGGTAAGCCTGCAAGTTTCCCTGTTAACCAAGTTATTCCAGGATGGACCGAAGCACTTCAATTAATGACAGTAGGCTCTAAGTGGAAAATTGTTATCCCTGCTGCCCTTGCCTATGGCGAGCGTGGTGCTGGTGCGGATATCAAACCAAATTCAGTGCTTGTTTTTGAAGTAGAACTTCTTGAAATCAAAAAATAATTTGATTTTTTAACTTACTTTTGGGGAATAGCCCCGTATTTAGGATCCGGGATTAGTCGTCTCGGATCCTTTTTTATATCCGTAACTTAATAAACACAATATGAGCTTTAAAACGACCGGTAAGGTATTACAAGTACTTCCAGAAATCACTGGAACAAGTGCACGAGGAGAGTGGAAAAAACAAGATTTCATCATCGAAACAGGAGAAGATCAATATCCGAAAAAGATCTGTTTTACCCTTTTCAATGATAAGAATGGAACATTCGAAAAAGTTAAACCAGGAATGGAAGTGGAAGTTTCGTTTAGCATCGAGTCGCGCGAATACAACGAGAAATGGTTTAGCAACATCAATGCTTTCCGCGTTGATCTAGCACCCCAAGGTGGCAGCCAGGCAAATACCCCGCCATCAGGCCAAGAATTCACCAGCACACCCTTATCTGTAGACTTAGACGACAAAGACGACCTGCCGTTTTAACCTTACTACCCATTATTAAAAAAGCCTCCAGAAATCTGGAGGCTTTTTTAATATAACGAATATTATTTTATTACCGAATGGGTATCTGACGTTTAAAATCTTCCTCGAGGGAAATAAATGTCTCAGTGCGAGCGATGCCATCAATTGCCTGAAGATCGGTATCTATAATCTTCATGAGATGCTTATTTGTTTTTGTCTGAATCTTAATAAAGATCGCATATTGTCCAGTGGTATGGTGACATTCTACCACTTCTGAGATCTCACGAAGCTGAGCCAAAACCCGAGTATCATCTTTCACCTTCTCAAGGTAAATACCCATATAAGCCGTGGTATTATAACCCAACTTCTGAGGACTTACGATAAACTCAGAACCGACAATAACACCCACAGCCACTAATCGCTGTACACGTTGGTGAATTGCAGCTCCTGATACGCCGCACTCTCTTGCGACTTCTAAAAATGGAATTCGAGCATTGGCAGTAATCAACTTGAGAATCTTACGGTCAAGATCATCGATATGAACACTCTGCTCTTTGAAATCTTCTTCTGATTCAGTCGTATGTTTCTTCACGGTGCTTTCAATTTGATACAAAAATCGCTATTAATTTTTAATTTTCTAACTTTTTAAGTAAAAAATTAAACAAATTAGCTTTTTTGTTTGGTAGAATCCATTAAAATAATGCAAATACATTCTGCAACACAAAAGAAAAAACAGGAATGACGCCAACCTAGAAATCTATATTTTCAGGTTAGGTCGGATTCTGAAAAACTTGAAGTCCAAACGCTGGCAAGACTGCAAAAATATGATCAAATAGCTCATTCTGAAGCGCTTCATACAACAACGACTCCTGAGCTTTACTAAAAACAATAACCTCAATTGGAAGCCCTTTATCTGTTGATTGCAACATCCGTATAAGACGAGTCATATGCTCATGAATACCTGGGTGGGCAACACAATAGCCTTCAAGATATTTCATAAACAGAGCGAGATTTGTTGGGGTCTCAAAAAGGTGCATTTTCAAAGCCCCTCTATTTTCGTCATCCTGGTAATCGTCTGCAATCGCTCCGTCAGTTGTAATAAACTCCTTAAACATTGGCAAGGCATAGATCCGATCAAGCATCGGCTTATCGCAAAGGCATATACTTCTCATATCAAGAAACACGCTTCGTTGAATTCGGCGACCACCCGACTCTTTCATTCCAGACCAATTAATGACCGACTCAGAAACTAGAGAGTAAGTAGGAATTGTGGTGATCGTCTTATCCCAGTTTTGCACTTTCACCGTGGTTAGAGTTATGTCGTGAACTGTTCCATCGACATTGAATCGAGGAACAGTGATCCAGTCACCTGGCTTCACCATATTATTTGCAGCCAACTGTATACTAGCGACAAAACCCAATATGGCATCACGAAATACCAACATCAAGACTGCGGCCATCGCACCCAATCCGGCAAACAAAGTAGAAGGATTCTTGTCTACGAGAACAGCAATGATAAATATCGAGCCAACGAAATAGATCATGATTTTCACAACCTGAATATATCCTTTGATTGGCCTGTCTTTAGAATAGGGATAGCTATTGTAGATCTCCTGTGCAGCATTTAGAAATCGAAGGAATGCAGCCATTACGACCACTGCGATATAAATATGAGCAATGCCTTTAATAAGCTCCGGAAACCAGACAATATCATCCCCGGCAAATCCTGAGGTACTATAGAGTAGAATGGCAGGAATAAAATGGACTAAGACTTGGAAAACCTTGTGATTTAATAGTGTGTCGTCCCAGATTCCTTTAGTTCGAGCGACAATACGTCGAATAATCTTAATAAAAATCAATCGGACAATTAAATAGACAAGGAAGGATCCCGCGAATATTGTCACTAAGCTAATCAGCGCAGCTCCATCGATGGCCATCCGATTTAAAAATCCATATTCCAATAAAAGCTCTTTAATATAATCGTAGAATACTGACATGATCTAATATTTTAGTTAATCAAAAAATAGCTAGCTTTGAATCGCTCATGCAAAAGTAACGAAAGATGCTCATTATGAAGAAATTTTTAATTCAGATTATTCTTCTTTTTGGTCCATTAGCTCTCTGGGCTGCTCCAAATTACGAAAAATATTTTACCAATGAGGTTTTAAGGTTTGATTATCTGCTTACAGGCAATGCAACTAGCACTTCAATTATGCCTAGCGCCATGCTCAAAGAGTATGCGTGGGGTGGATCGCACAAGTCGCTAGTTAATAAATTCAATCTTGGAACATACCAGTTTGAAATATTCGATTCAGAGAGTGGACATTTAATCTTCTCAAAAGGATTTTCCCCACTATTTCAAGAATGGCAAGCTACACCTGAAGCAAAAATGACGAGCAAAGCTTTCTACCAGGTATTGCGCTTCCCTTTTCCGAAGAAAGATGTTCGGTTATCTATCCAAAAAAGAGAACGAAGTGGCTTATTTGCAGAAATTTACACGCAAGTCATCAAACCTGAGAACTATTTTATCATCCGTGAGAATCCACGAAATATTCCAGTAGAGAAAATTTTATACGCTGGTGAACCTGAACACAAAATTGATGTCGCCATTCTAGCGGAAGGATACACAGCTGATGAGATGGATAAATTCATCGCAGACGCCAAAAGGCTTACCGACTCCCTGTTTGTCGTAAAGCCGTTTTCAACACTTAAGGACAAGTTCAATATCTATGCCATTAAAACGCCCTCAGGCGAATCAGGAACCGACATCCCAGGCGAGCATATTTATCGCAACACACTCTTTAACACCACATTTTTCACGTTCGACATCTCACGTTACCTAACAACTTCCGATCTGAAAACCGTATCGGATATGGCTTCTATAGTCCCTTACGACCAAATCATGATTCTGGTTAATTCCTCTAGATATGGAGGTGGCGGATTCTATAATTTCATCAACGTGTGCACATCCGATCACCTACTCTCACCCAACGTATTCATACACGAGTTTGGCCATGGCTTTGTTGGATTAGCCGATGAATATTATACCTCAGAGGTGGCTTTTCAAGATTACTACAACTTAAAAGTGGAACCTTGGGAACCAAACCTAACCACCTTAGTGAATTTCAAGTCTAAATGGGAAGATCTAGTCAACAAATCAACAGTTATCCCAACACCTCGAGAGAAAGATCAAGAGAATGTCCTTGGGGCTTTTGAAGGAGGAGGATACAGCGCCAAGGGGATCTTTAGCCCGATGCAAGACTGCCGAATGAAATCGAATCAGACCGCATCGTTTTGCCCCGTATGTTTTCGGGCTATTCAGGAAGCTATTTCGTCACAAACTAAATAAGACCTTATATTTTGAGGTGCTAAAATAAATACCGACATTGACACTCGATAGGCAAACTATTGAAGCACCAGAGATAAATAGATCAACATTAATTCGATTATAGACTTGATACGATGACATTACGAAATCAACTTGACGAGACGGACTTACATATCTTAGATATCATCACCAAAAATGCGCGTATTCCATTTAAAGATGTAGCAACGGAGTGTGGCGTTTCCAGGGCCGCCGTTCACCAGCGTGTCAATCGCATGATTGAGATGGAGGTTATCACAGGATCTGGATACTACATCGACCCTAAAAAGATCGACTACCGCACCTGTACCTATGTGGGTATTTTCTTAGAAAAGGGTGGCTTATTTCACGAGGTAGCTGAGCAACTTTTAGAAATCCGCGAAATTGTTGAATGTCATTATACGACTGGCGAGTATGCGATATTTATCAAGGTGTATGCAAGAGATAACGAACACCTCAAACAGATCCTAAGCGAGAAAATTCAACGCATAGAAGGGATATCTAGCACCGAAACATTTATATCCTTAGAGGAGACCTTCAATCGAGAAGTTCCTATATTCTCGTAACTAAGCTAACGAGCGCTGACGAAGTGCTTCGAAGACAATAATTCCAGCAGCAACAGAAACATTCAACGATTTAATCTGTCCATACTGAGGAATCTTAGCCCACTCATCAGACATCTTCAACAAACCAGCCTCAATACCCAAATCTTCAGATCCTAAGATGATTGCAAGAGGATCCTTCATATCAATATCGGAATAGACTTTATCTCCTTTATCTGTCGCGGCAACAATTTTCAATCCACTATTTTTCAAAAACTTAATGACAGCAGAGAGACTTTTGGTCCGACAAACAGGAATTAAATGAAGTGCTCCAGCAGATGTTTTTATCGCATCAGCATTAATCTGGGCTGAACCCTTCTCTGGAATAACGATTGCATGAACACCAGCGACCTCTGCAGACCGTGCAATAGCTCCAAAATTGCGAACATCGGTCAACTCATCCAAAATTAAGATCAAGGCAGTCTTCCCTTCTTCATACAAGCGAGGAACAATCTCTTCAATGTTTTGGTAAAATATCGGAGAGATAAATGCCAAAATACCTTGATGATTCTTGCGTGTTACACGATCGAGTTTCTCTATTGGCACAAGTTGAATAGGAATCTGAAACTGATGAATTAGATCCATCAGTTCGTGGTAAAGCTCACCTTGCAACCCTTTTTTGATTAATATTTTCTCAATCTCTTTGCCTGAGTTGATCGCCTCGATAATGGTGCGCATTCCGAAGATATAGTCTGTCTTTTCCATAGTCTTAATTCTTTATAATCACCTAATATATTAAAATCCTGCGTGTGTTACCAGGTCCTTTTACTTTCCCAAATCTTTAGTTCTTCATTGAGTGACTCCCACTCAGCCATCGATTTCTCAACCTCTTTCTTAGCCGCTCCATAACGATTAAACAGAGAGCTATCATCTCCAGTTGTGGGATCAGCCAGCATCTTATCCATGCCTGCAATCTCCTCTTCCAGTTTTGAGATCTGCCATTCAGCCTCCGCAATTTGCTTCTCAATACGGCTAATCATCCGATTGATCTCTTTGCGATCATCAAAACTTACGGGTGCGGCCTCTTTAGCGACTGCCTCTTTTTTGACTTTTTTCTCCGGAGCAGCTTGCTCTAATTCTCGCAAGGATTCCAATTTCCGTTTACGTAAAAACTCATAAACACCACCTAAATGCTGACGTAGCTTGCGATGTTTAAACTCATACACCACATCCACCAATCCGTCTAAGAATTCACGATCATGAGAAACGACTAAAAGCGTACCATCAAAATTGATCAATGCTTGCTTTAACAACCCTTTTGAATGTATATCCAAGTGATTGGTTGGCTCATCTAAAACTAAGAAATTAACCGGCTCAAGCAATAAGCTGATCATAGCCAGCCTGGCCCGTTCACCACCCGAAAGCACCTTTACTTTTTTATCTGCATCTTGACCTGAGAACATAAATGCCCCTAAAATATCTCGGATTCTGGTCCGAATATCACCAACAGCAATCTTATCAATGGTTTCAAAAGCCGTTAACTCCTCATCTAATTCAGCAGCCTGAGTTTGCGAGAAATATCCAATCTTAACGTTGTGCCCAAGCTTATGTTCGCCATTGCAAGCAAGATCCTGCATGATGATACGAGCCATTGTACTCTTTCCTTCCCCATTCTTGCCAACAAAAGCTACTCTGGTGCCACGCTCAAGAATCAGATCTACCTTGTCAAGGACAAGCAAATCGTCATAACGCTTTGTCACCTCTTTACCCTCAAAAACAACAGCGCCAGAACGAGGTGAGGGAGGGAATTTAATGTTTAAGGCCCGTGTATCTTCTTCATCGATCTCAATCCGATCGACTTTATCAAGTTGTTTAATTCGTGATTGTACTTGGACCGATTTTGTGGCCTTATACCTAAATCGAGAGATAAAATCTTCGGTATCTTGAATCATCTTTTGTTGGTTCCGAAACGCAGCCATCTGTTGTTCGCGACGTTCGACACGCAGTTCAAGGTATTTGGTATAGTTGACTTTATAATCGTAAATCTTGCCTAAACTGATCTCGACCGTCCGATTGGTTACATTATCTAAAAATGCCCGGTCATGAGAAACCAATACCACAGCACCAGCATAGTCTTTCAAGAACTCTTCAAGCCATTCAATAGACTCAATATCTAAGTGATTTGTTGGCTCATCGAGTAGAAAAACATTTGGTTTTTTAAGTAAGATCTTAGCCAGCTCGATACGCATACGCCATCCTCCAGAAAATTCTGAGGTTGGTCGGGTAAAATCAGACCGTGTAAAACCCAATCCAATCAGGGTCTGTTCGATGTCGACATGAAAATTAGTCCCACCCATCATCTGAAAACGCTCGTTTGCCTCATGCATATCATCGATAATCTGATGATAAGCCGCGGACTCATAGTCTGTTCGTGTGCTAAGTTCTGAATTTAGAAAATCTATTTTTTTCTCAAGTGCAAGAATCTCAGCAAAAGCGGTGATAGCCTCATCCATTACGGTGCGAGAATCAGCCAACTCCATATGCTGAGGCAGATATCCAATCATGATATCTTTGGGGACAATAACTCTTCCCGAAGTTGGGGTTTGCTTTCCGGCTAAGATCTTAAGCAATGTAGACTTGCCAGCACCATTTCGGCCCGCCAGACCAATTCGATCGCGCGGATTGACAATAAAATTCACATGCTTAAAAAGCTCAAAACCGCCAAATTCGACGTATAATTCCTCTACTGAAACACTCATAATCTACTTACTCACAAAATTATTTGCCTTTTTCGGTTGTGTATGATCCTGGTTATAACAGCCAATCACGTAAACCATATTTTAGCGGTGCAAAGATACCAAAATTTGAAGGGGCTAGGGGATTTATTTTTACCGCATTAAACTCGAATTAAATTGAGCTAGATGTAAACTTTCTGCTCAGGTGCAGAATCAATTTATATCTTTGCACCAAATTTATAATTCAACGTTTTGTCAAGAGGAAATAAACCACTGCCACGCTATGATGGCGTAGAGATTTTAGATATTGGATCGGAAGGAAAAGCTGTAGCTAGGGTTGATGGAGTGGTGGTTTTTACGACTCATGTAATCCCTGGAGACATTGTCGATCTGCAGGTCACAAAGAAAAGGGAGAAATACCAAGAGGCTAAAGTTATTCAGATACAGAAAGATTCACCCGATCGGATTCCGGCATTCTGCGAACATTTCGAGATCTGTGGTGGCTGCAAATGGCAATACTTACCCTACGAGAAGCAGCTTTTCTACAAACAAAAGCAGGTCTTTGACCAACTAAGCCGAATTGGCAGAATGACGCTTCCTCCACTAATGCCGATCATTGGATCAGCCACCTCGACGTTCTATCGAAATAAACTTGAGTTCACCTTCTCGAACCGACGTTGGCTAACTCACGAAGAGGTTCGGTCAGGCAATGAATTTGAGGACATGAACGTCCTTGGATTTCACGTTCAGGGAATGTTTGATAAAGTCCTTAATGTAAATAAATGCTGGCTTCAGACAGATAGCTCTAATGATATCCGGAATGCAGTAAAGAAATACGCTTTATTACATAATCTTGCATTTTACGATTTAAAAAACAAAGCTGGCTTCCTGCGAAATCTCATCATTCGGACCACTAGCACTGGAGAGATCATGGTGATTGTTAACTTTTTCAGAGAAGAGCAAGAAAAGAGAGAACTATTACTTCAGTATCTGATTGATAATTTCCCGGCTATCACAACCTTACTCTACGTCATCAATCAAAAAGGGAATGACACCATTACAGATCAGGAGGTAAACATCTTTAAGGGCGATGGGTTTATTACCGAGGAAATGGAAGGACTAAAATTCAGGATCGGACCAAAATCTTTCTACCAAACAAATTCACTTCAAGCTTATGAGCTATACAAAGCAACCCGTGAATTTGCGGCGCTGACAGGCCAAGAAGTAGTTTATGACCTATATACAGGAACTGGAACGATCGCTTGCTTTGTGGCTAAACAAGCTAAAAAGGTTGTCGGAATTGAATATGTACCAGAAGCTATTGAGGACGCCAAGTTAAATGCTTCAAGCAATCAACTTTCGAATACCAATTTCTTTGCTGGTGACATGAAAGAGATTTTGACCAAGGAATTCATCACAGAACATGGCCATCCCGATGTGATCATTACCGATCCACCACGGGCAGGGATGAGCGATGAGGTTATCAATTCAATCTTATTCGCTTCGCCGGAACGAATAGTTTATGTGAGTTGTAATCCAGCCACCCAAGCACGTGACATCAGTCTCTTAGGTTCTAGTTATATGGTCACAAAAGTTCAGCCGGTGGATATGTTTCCACATACCCATCATGTTGAAAATATCGTTTTATTGGAAAAGCTAAAAGAATCTAGCGAGCAATAACCGGCTATTTCTTACAGGTTTTTATCCCAAAGAGAGTATAAAGAGGACAAAAACTCACAAAGCTAGTAATCAATAAAATTGCTGCGAAGATCAATAAGACAATGGCTAAAGTGCCACAAATAACCTTGGTTACAAAAAGAGCTACAATAACTAATGCAATCAAGACCCGTATGGTCTTGTCTAAGGTTCCCATGTTTTTCTTCATCGCTTCGTGAATTAGATTATATTAACAAACAGAAAATAAATTAAATAAAGTTAATGAACTTTAGGCAAAGATCCTAAAGTGATAATTTTCCATTTGCCATTCTCCTTCACATGAGCCTGACCTTTATAACAGCAGGCGCCATGGTAGTTATAGGCCCGTTCATAAATCAATGGGGTAACTTCCTCCCCTTTGACGTTTATAAAACCATATTTTCCTGCTAGACGAACGGCTGCATATCCGCCAATAAATTTCCATGTGTCATCATATTTAGCCGCAACAACTACTTTTCCGTTCTGATCGATATACCCATATTTTCCCTGCTGTTTAAATGCTGCAAGGCCTTCATACAAATTATAGGCCAACTCATAATTAGGTGTTACAACGACTGTTCCCTTGGAATCTTTATACCCATATAAATTTGTTGATGAATCGTAAAAAGGGGTAACCTGAGCCTTCGAATGCGACGCACTTAGAAGCAGCACCAGGATAAGCAAAAGTCGGATTGGGTTATTTATTTTCATATCGATAGAATCTTAATAGCATCAAAAATTAATTTCCAGGTCGATTCTCTGGCAGCACACCGTACGATTCGGATGGCTGATCTCCCATATAAAACACAAGTTCGCCACCCTGAACAAGTTCGGAGTGCTTGATATAAGAGTTCGCATAAGCGATCCCATTCAGTGTTGCTTTTTGAATATAGATATTCTTTGAACTCAAATCGATTGCTTGAACGCTAAATTTATTTCCATTTGATAAGGCAAGTTCCGTTTTATTGGCGAGTGGCGTACCAAAGACATAAATTCCATCCGTTGGATTAACGGGATAAAAGCCGATAGAGCTAAAAATATACCAAGCGCTCATCTGTCCGCAATCATCATTTCCACATAATCCATTTGGCTGATTGCTATAAAACTTAGTCCGAATATGATTTATCTTCTCTGCTGTCAGCCAAGGCTTTCCAATGTAATTGTATAAATAAGGAACATGATGACTTGGCTCGTTTGAAAATTCAGACAATCCATAGAAGCCATTATTTTTCAATTTGCGGTATGGAGCATTGGGAGCATTATACAGGGAGTCAAGTTTCTGTCCAAAGCGCTTTTCTCCTCCCATAGCAGTGATCAAGCCCTTCACATCATGAGGAACATACCAAGTATAAATCCAGGCATTTCCCTCTTGAAAACCGAGTGATTCGGTCGGCAAAAACGGAACCATCCAAGCTCCTGTTTTATCTTTAGGTCGAACAAATCCGGTCTGCGAATCAAAAACATTCTTCCAGTAACCACTACGTTTTATAAAGGTCTCATATTCGGCACTCTTATTCAGTTGCTTGGCCACTTGTGCTATACACCAGTCGTCAAAGGCATACTCAACCGTCTTGGTAACACCTCGCTGTCTAGGATCTAAGTCATCGGGGATATAGCCATACTGCCGATAGAAGTTCGACTCCCGAATATCTTCATTTGCTGTTACGACCATTGCTTCAAAGGCAAGCTGATAATCAAAACCTTTAATTCCCTTGAGCATGGCATCGGCGATAATTGGAACAGCATGATAGCCCGGCATAACATTGGCTTCATTGAAATACAGTTCCCATGAAGGGAGAAGACCATGTTGTTTATAAAACTCAAGAAATGAAGTGATAATTGAAGGAAGTCGCTCGGTCTGGGACAAAGTGAAAAGTGGTGCTGCGGCTCTATAGGTATCCCATAATGAGCTCAAGGTATAGGTATTCGGATGGGCCTGGATTTCCTTGTCAGCTCCAATATAGTTCCCCAAAGCATCGTCGAAACGGAATGGGGCGAAATAACAATGATAGGCCGCAGTATAAAAAGTCTCCTTAAATGCCCTATCGTCAGAGGTAACTTTGATTTTTGCAAGTTCTTTTTCCCACAGTTCGGAAGCTGTATTCTTTACGGCCTCAAAATCCCAATCTTTAATTTCGGCCAGTCCGGCTAATGCGCCTTCAATATTTGCGGTACTAATCGCCACTTTCAGTAAAAGCTGATCATTAGCTTTTGTATCGGGAAAGCTCAACGAAGAAGAGATCGTTACTGCACGTCCTTCTTGATCAGAACTAATCTTAACGCTGTCAGCAAAGATGGTTAGACTCGAAAATGGCTTACTTGTCTGGGCAGCAAAGAAGACACAGCGCTCACCGACAAAACCCACAGAACGACGGAAGCCCACCAACGTATGATCGTCAATCTTCTTCAGATAACACTCAAGGGGCAAATCACCATTGTGGCCCACTCGAGCTTCAGTACCATTACCAATTCCAAGATCGAGTCTTAAAATTGGCTGTTTACCTTCAGGGAAAGTATATCGATGCAGACCACAATGGGTTGTTGCAGTCAATTCGGCATTGATGTTAGACGCTTTTAGTTTAACCTTATAATAACCCGGCTTAGCTTGTTCATCCTGATGATCAAATTCGCTGATTACACTCTTGGGTGTCGGGGAGCTATTCAGGGTTGGAAAAACTGAAATATCACAAAGATCTTCAGCTCCTGTGCCACTGTAATGGGTATGACTAAAGCCCCGGATGGTTTTGCTACTATAATGATATCCACTGCACCAGTTATAACCATTTTCGCTATTATCCGGACTTAGCTGAACCATTCCAAATGGGACTAAAGCTCCTGGAAATGTATGTCCATCTTCGTCGGTACCAATAAATGGATTTACATAATCGGTTAGCCGATCTGAGGGATTGACCTGACACGAGATCAATAAGACGAAGGCGAATAAAGACAAGAGGTATTTCATAGTCAAATTCAAGAATTAAACACTAAATTAGGATGAGACTAGGACAATCAGATTTTCTCATGCCGTGCAAAGACCGACATAAATCGACCTGGGACTGGAGTCTCATAACGCATCTCTTGGCCACTTACGGGGTGGATAAAAGAAAGCACTCGAGCATGCAAGCAGGTACGACCAATAAGGTTAAGCTTTGCCCCATATTTCTTATCGCCAACAATTGGATATCCTAACTCTTTCATGTGGACCCGGATCTGATTCTTACGGCCCGTTTCAAGTTTCACCTCCACAAGAGAGATCTCATCACCTCGGCGCAGCACTTTATAATGGGTAATAGCTTCATCACCTTCACCTGGAACCTTTGTTGAATACATGATCAAGGCCTTGTTCTCTTTTAAGTACGAGTGAATAGTACCCTCATCTTTTTCGACAACGCCCTCTACAACGGCTACGTAGGTGCGTTCGATAATCGCTTCCTGCCAAGATCGTTGTAAAGTGGACTGCACAGCCTCGCTCTTTGCAAACATCATAATACCAGAGGTATCCCGATCGAGGCGGTGGACGACAAAAATTCGATTATTTGGATCTTCGCGTTTAACATGGCCGCTTAAAATGCTATATGTGGTTAACAATTTCTCTTTCGCGGTAGCGATTGAGAGCATTCCGGCTTCCTTTTCGATGACGATGATATGTGGATCTTCAAAGATGATGCGCAACCCTTTGTATCTGATCTGTTCCGGAATCTTACCATAGGTTACAGTCACCTGTTGGCCGACTAAAACGGGGTAATCAAATTGGGTAATGGTATGACTTCCCACAGCCACCTGACGATGAGCAAGCAAGGCCTTAACGGTGGTTCTGCTTTTCCCTTTAAGTTGTTCTAACAAGAATTTCAACAATTCAGAGTTCTCCTTAACCTCTAAATAGACCTGCTTAGGAGATCCCTTTTCTGAACTGGAAGTTTTTTGTTGCATATTTTTAGTTATTTACCGATAAAATCTTTAGCGTCAAATCGCCTTCAATGATATACTTTTTCTAGCAGAAATGAGTCTACTTTCTCCGTGTAATTATAATTGGTTGTCTTAAGCATCTCCAGATAATCCTTCACCAAATGACCACTTTTACTATCTGGGTGATTCACAACAAAGTTTTCAAGCGATAGTCTTAGGCTATCGTGAAGCTGACTTGTGTTTGGATTAAAAGCTCTTGCATTATCGGTGCCTAAAAGATATGCCCCGAGATATTGCGTATATTCATCCTGCACTAATCGAATTTCTATAAAATCAGGATAACGCCCCATAAAGCTCTCCCAAGTTAAAATTCGAGAAACCAAAGAATCTGACACAATAGCAATCTTGCCATCCTTACGGAACGGAATATCTTGTTCCTTACTGGCTATTGTTAAATATTCACGAAATGAAGAAGATAGTCGTGATCCAAAATTTTTGAGCAGATAATTATTTTGTGTCTTCAGACTAAATATTCCTTTATCTGAGACCAATCTCAATCCACGACTGGCAAATTCTGCGTTTAAGGAACTCTGAGATTTACTACTTGCTAACTGTGAAGCAACCTGCTCATTGCTCTCAACATAAATATCGGCAAGACGGGTATAAAAGTCATAAAAACTAACAAACATCGAATCAGAAACTAGACTATCTGCAGTGCTTTTAAGAATAATATTTTTAGCCGCATCCAAAGAGGCAAGCTCAGCTGGATCGATCTGCTGCAGCACTTTACGATAATCTGATGCAGTATGGATTTCAACTTTTTCGAGTTGTCCAGGGGTCAGAATCTGGTCGTGATTAGTTCCAAGTCTTTTGAATGGTTCTGAAGAGTTTCTGACGCCGCAAGCCAAGAGAACCATAAGAAACAAAGAGAACAGAACTTGACGCATAGCCATGACGATTAAAATTTAAGCTATCCTTGAAATACAACATCCAGAATCAGCACCACAGGTTAAGTTTCCCAACTTATCCCAACCGAGCTTTTAATTCCGCAGTCTCCTTTTCGAAGCCTGGCTTTTCAAGAAGGGCAAACATATTTTTCTTATACGCCTCAACTCCAGGCTGATCAAATGGATTAACATCAAGCAAATAACCACTTATGCCACATGCTATTTCAAAGAAATAGATCAATTGCCCCAAGTAGAATTCATTTAACTGAGGGATGTTAATCTTAATATTTGGCACTCCCCCATCCACATGGGCGATCATTGTACCAAGTTCAGCCATTTTATTGATGTAGTCGACGCGTTTCCCAGCAAGAAAATTTAATTTATCTAAATCGTCCTTATCTTCTGGAACCAAAACTTCATTATTTACTTGGCCTACAGATAAAACGGTTTCAAACAACATGCGCTCTCCCTCTTGGATATATTGACCCATCGAATGCAGATCGCTTGAGAAATCTACGCTAGCAGGAAATATTCCTTTAAATTCTTTTCCCTCCGATTCGCCATAAAGCTGTTTCCACCACTCAGCAAAAAAATGAAGCTTTGGATTATAGTTCACCATAATCTCAACTTTCTTCCCCTTTGCATAGAGGGCATTTCGGACAGCGGCATATTGAGCTGCCATATTTTGTTCAAATGGCACATCTGCACCACAGGCTAATTCCATGGACTGAGCACCTCGAACCAACTCTCTAACATCGAATCCAGCAATAGAAATGGCGATTAGACCAACGGGCGTGAGCACCGAATATCGACCACCAACATCATCTGGAATGACAAATGTTTTATAACCCTCTTCAGCAGCAAGAGTCTTTAATGCGCCGCGTTCGCCATCAGTAATGGCAATGATACGTTTACGAGCTTCATCAACACCATATTTTTCTTCTAGATCTTGTTTAAGAAGTCGGAATGCTAGAGCTGGCTCAGTGGTTGTTCCAGACTTAGAGATTATAGCACATGCCCACTCTTTAGTATCAAGCAAGTCACGCAATTCAAAAAGATAATCTTCGCTAATATTTTGTCCAGCAAACACGACTAAAGGGGCTTCAAAGCTTCCTTTAATGTGAGAAAATGAGTCAGACAAAGCATCAATAACAGCCTTGCTACCTAGGTATGAGCCTCCGATACCAATAACGACGAAAATCTCAAGGTGTTTAGATTTAAGTTTCAGGGTCACCTTTTCGATCTCTTCAAGAACAGACTCTGAGATACTCGACGGAAGGTCTACCCAACCTAGGAAATCGTTTCCTTTACCTGTTTTATCGCGAAGAGCAATATTTTGTAGTTCTGCAGATTTCTTGTAAGCCTGAATCTCTTCGTTAGAGACGAAATCGTGAACCTTATCTAATTGCAATGATATATTTGACATGATATTGTAATTATTTTAACGCAAATGCTCTGTTAATAATCGGATCTCGATAGCTGGCGAGATATTCTCATAGATGATGTTATAGACCGAATCAGTTATCGGCATATTAATATGATACTGAAGGTTAAGCTCTTTGATACACTTTGTCGAATAATAACCTTCGGCAATCATATCCATTTCGAGCATGGCTGAACGGACGGTATACCCTTTTCCAAGCATGGTTCCAAAGGCCCTATTGCGTGAGAAATGTGAATAGCCAGTAACCAATAGATCGCCCAGATAAGCTGACGATTTAATATCTCTAGTAATCGGATGAACCGTATCGACAAACCGTTTAATCTCTTGAATTGCATTCGACATCAGCACGGCCTGGAAATTATCGCCATAGCGCAAGCTATGAGAGATCCCGCAAGCGATTGCCATAATATTTTTCAATACAGCTGAATATTCAGTACCCCAAATGTCATCAGAGATATGAGTCCGAATCGAAGGGCTCTCCAAAAGCATCGCAAATTGGCGTGCTCGTTTGACATCTGGACTGGCAATAGTGAGGTAAGAGAGAAGATCACGAGCCACCTCTTCAGCATGGCAAGGACCTGCAATAACTGCAAACTGATCAAAAGGCAAGTCGTAAAACTCATGAAAGAATTCACCTACCACTAAGTTGTCATCAGGGATTATCCCTTTAATTGCCGATACAACATAGCGCTCACCAATTGGAACAGTGAGATGACTTAGGGTATCTTTAAGAAATGCTGATGGGGTAACAAATACCAGAATATCAGAATCTTCAACAATTTTATTGATGTCGGTATAGAAATTAATCTTTGACATGTCAAATTCTACAGATCGCAAGTAGTTCGGATTATGTCTAAACTTTTTGAATAGTTCAATATTCTCCTCTTTACGTATAAACCAATTTAATTCTGGTACGTTATAGGCCAGAATTTTAGCTAACGCAGTAGCCCAGCTTCCACTTCCTATAATTGCGACCCGGCTTTTTTCACTTATTTCAGTCATCCTACCGAGTATTTAATTTAACCAAGATGTAACATCTTCAGCAGCTGGATTAGGTATTCCCAACTGATTCTTCTTATTGTAGCCACAGAGGTCGTTAAACAATTTACTCGGTTTAACTTCCTTTAATTGAGCTACTTTTTTATATCCCAACTTCATAAGGACTTCGACCCATACAGCTGGAATACCAAGTTCTTCAAATTTATCTGCCGAATCTTCTTCAGCCCTTTTCTCTGGCTTCATCTGAGGAAACAGCAATACATCCTGTATCGATATTGAATTCGTCATTAACATGGTCAATCGATCGATTCCAATTCCCATACCCGATGTTGGAGGCATCCCATATTCTAAGGAACGGACAAAATCAAGGTCAATAAACATGGCCTCATTATCACCCTTTTCCGACAGACGAAGTTGTTCTTGAAAACGTTCCATCTGATCGATAGGATCATTTAATTCGGAATAGGCATTACAAAGTTCTTTGCCATTAACCATCAGCTCAAACCGTTCAGTTAGCTCTGGATTATTGCGATGCTTCTTGCAAAGCGGTGACATCTCAACCGGATAATCGGTAATAAATGTGGGTTGAATATAGTTCCCTTCACACTTCTCACCAAAAATCTCATCGACAAGTTTCCCTTTACCCATTGTGGCATCATTTGCAATTCCGAGCTTAGTACAAGTCTCGCGAAGTTGCTGTTCATCCATTTTGGAAATATCAACCCCTGTAAATTCAAGAATTGAATCAAACATGGTGATCCGTTTGAATGGGCGCTTGAAATCAATCTCTTTATCCCCAACGGTCAGGATCGTCTTGCCATGAAGCGCTAAAGCTACTCGCTCGATCATCTCCTCCGTAAAATCCATCATCCAATTGTAATCCTTATACGCAACATAGATCTCCATAACCGTAAACTCAGGATTATGGGTTCTATCCATCCCTTCGTTGCGGAAATCTTTGGCAAATTCATATACGCCATCGAAGCCGCCCACGATTAATCGCTTCAGGTACAACTCATTTGCCACCCGAAGATAGAGCGGAATATTGAGTGCGTTGTGATGGGTCATAAATGGTCGAGCAGAAGCTCCACCAGGAATAGGTTGTAAAATTGGAGTCTCCACTTCAATGTATCCACGCTCATTAAAAAGGGTACGCATCTCATTGATGATCTTGGTCCGTTTTAAAAAGACCTCTTTAACATGTGGGTTGACTATTAGGTCAAGATAACGCTGACGATAACGTTGTTCAGGATCGGTAAAGGCATCAAAAGTCTTGCCGTCTTTCTCTTTAACAACAGGAAGAGGCTTGATCGATTTGCTTAACAGGATAAATTCTTTAACATGGATAGTTGTTTCGCCCATCTGCGTAACGAAAACGTATCCCATTACACCAATGATATCGCCAATATCCAGCAATTTCTTAAACACCTCATTGTAAAGTGTTTTATCTTCACCTGGACAGATCTCGTCGCGACTAATATATATTTGTATTCTCCCAGTATCGTCTTGAAGTTCACCAAAGGAAACTTTGCCCATGATGCGCTGACTCATTAATCTTCCTGCAAAAACAACCTCCTGCAAATTTGGTTCCTCAGGATTAAATGTCGTTAATATCTGGCTTGCAGTAGTATTGACTTTGAACTCATTAGCTGGATAAGGATTTATTCCAAGATCACGCAATTTCTGCAACGATCCTCGTCTAATTAATTCCTGTTCGCTTAATTCTATCGTGCTCATTTTTAATGTTTCCTTCAAATTTTCGAATAATAGGGGCAAAGGTACAAAAAGTTATCCTTTTGGGGATGGCTAGTTTTTAGTATATTTGAGGAAATTATTTCAATCAAAAGCCTCAATTAATAAGTTTGTATGCGCAAATCGTGGAAGATCAAGAAACCTGCTGATAATAACGACCTTAAGCACCTATCTGCAGCTTTAAATATCGACATGGCGATAGCAAATTTACTAATCCAAAGAGGAATTAAAACATTTCCAGAGGCTCGTTCCTTCTTTAGACCGCAATTATCTGACCTTCACGATCCATTTCTGATGAAAGATATGGACAAGGCTGTTGCTCGAATCAAACTAGCAATTGAGCGCAAAGAGAAGGTGATGGTTTATGGGGATTATGATGTTGACGGAACAACATCTGTCGCTCTGATGTTCTCTTTTCTTAGAACTCGAATAGCAGAAATCGACTACTATATCCCCGATCGTTATATGGAAGGATATGGCATTTCGAAACTTAGCATTGATTATGCAGCCGAAAATAATTTCTCCTTAGTCATCGTACTCGATTGCGGAATTAAGGCAAATGACAAGATCTCTTATGCCAAATCATTAGGCATCGACTTTATCATTTGTGATCACCATAACCCAGATATCATTATCCCAGAAGCGGTAGCTGTACTCGATCCCAAGCAACTAGATTGCAACTACCCCTACAAAGAGCTTTCAGGATGTGGCGTTGGATTTAAACTCGTTCAAGCCTTTTGCATCGATCAAGGAATACCTGAGGAGGAAGCCTTGGAGCTACTCGAC
>CAIVGL010000002.1 GCA_903905505.1 uncultured Bacteroidia bacterium
GCGGTATACCCAACGGAAGTCATAGTCAGGGTCCCACTCCAAGTGGGACCCTGACTATTTAAACTTTAAATCACCTTTTCCCATTCCGATCCGTCAGCTGACGGATAAGCCCGACAGCAGATTGTATTTATCGTAAATTGGGAGAGTCCGTCCCCTGACGGATACTAACCCCGGATTCAGATCTGAGTCCGGGGTTTTTTATGCGATATACCCAAGGTACAAAAGTCAGTGGCCCACTCCAAGTGGGTCACTGACTACATACAAGTTCATGTCCTGAACAAGTCGGACCCTGACTGATTTCACTCCAAGTGAGTCCCTGACTTGCGTTAAAGTCAAGTGGGCCTCTGGTTGCATACAAGTTCATGATCTGTAAGCTGCTTCTTCGATCGAATCTAACCCTAATCTCGGGGGCCGACTAAGTGGGCCCCCCACATATTAGTCATGAGTGGTCAAATTATGTTTCGGACTTGTATTTACTTCACCTTATCTCCTTCATAGTTAACTTGCTGTACTGGATTATTAATTATTATTGTATATTTAAATCAATTCTCCTTGATTAAGTTTCTATAGTTCATTACTTTTGCGCAAGTTTAATTCTAGCAGTTCCTGTGGTTCTGTATTTTTTCACCTTTGAATTATTACACTATGGCACAGTATTTTAATGATGTTTCTAGAACATTTAATGAATATCTCCTTATCCCTGGACTAACTTCAAAGGACTGTTTTCCTGCTAACGTTTCGCTAAAAGCCCCACTGGTTAAGTTCGCTAAAGGTGAGAAATCAGCTATCGAACTAAATATTCCTACCGTTTCAGCTATTATGCAGTCAGTATCTGACCATAACTTAGCGATCGCGTTAGCTCGCAATGGAGGGCTGTCGTTTGTCTTTGGCTCTCAATCAATCGAAAGCCAATGCGACATGGTGCAACGTGTGAAGAAATTCAAAGCTGGATTCGTAGTAAGCGACTCTAATCTTACTCCTGATAACTGCCTCGCCGATGTGATTGAATTAGTTCGCAAAACAGGTCATTCAACTATTGGAATTACCGATAATGGTCGTTCGAATGGCAAATTGCTTGGGTTAGTGACCAGCAGAGACTATCGCGCATCGATTGATCCGTTAGATTTAAAAGTTAAAGATTTCATGACCCCATTTTCCAAATTAATTGTTGGGAAACTGGGTATCTCCTTAAATACAGCCAATGATACTGTTTGGGAGAACAAACTAAACTGCCTACCCATCATTGACGAAAATAAGAATTTACAGTATTTTGTATTTCGCAAAGATTACGATGACCATCAAGTTAACCTCAGTGAGCTTCTTGATAACAATAAAAAACTTGTTGTTGGGGCTGGAATTAATTCACGAGACTTTAAAGAGCGCGTGCCAGCTTTAATTAGTGCTGGCGTTGATGTTCTTTGTTTGGACTCTTCCGATGGTTTCTCGGAGTGGCAAGCTGAAACGATTCGTTTTATTAAAGCTAATTACGGCGAAGATGTAAAAATTGGTGCTGGTAATGTGGTTGATAAAGATGGTTTTCTATACCTTGTAAATGCTGGAGCTGACTTTGTGAAGGTAGGAATTGGCGGTGGCTCTATTTGTATCACCCGCGAACAGAAAGGTATTGGAAGAGGTCAGGCAACTGCGATCATTGAAGTTGCTCAAGCCCGTAAGGAATATTTTGAATCTACAGGTATCTATATTCCACTTTGTAGTGATGGAGGTATCGTACACGATTATCATATGGTTTTGGCCTTGGCAATGGGAGCCGACTTTATGATGATGGGTCGTTATTTTGCTCGATTCGATGAAAGTCCGACGAAGCGATTAAAGATCGGCAATAGTTATGTTAAAGAGTATTGGGGTGAAGGTTCCAACAGGGCACGTAATTGGCAACGTTACGACATGGGTGGCAATGAGGTCATGAAATTTGAAGAAGGTGTGGATAGTTATGTCCCCTATGCTGGAAAGCTAAAAGATAACTTAGATGTAACCTTAGATAAAATAAAATCAACCATGTGTAGTTGTGGTGTTGTCTCAATTTCAGAATTGCAAGAAAAGGCAAAAATCACGCTGGTTTCTTCCACTAGCATCATTGAAGGGGGAGCGCATGATGTCATTCTTAAAGAGGCGAATTCGTAATTCGATCGACTTTTATTCGTCGTTTTTGCTCTTTTAAGCTCTTGATTTTCCTTTTTTTGACGTGGTTTTTAGAGCTGTGAAGTTCTTAGTCGACCCTTTAGTAAGGGAAATTTCAAAAATTCTTTGTTTTTATTGAATTTATATTTTGGCAAGATTTATGATCTCTTTCGGAGGTTGTGGTTTTTGTTCTTAATTTCAACTTGAATTTTTGTTTGTTGCTTATCAGAAGTTTAGTCGTCTAGATTAGTTTGCTGTTTGGGTTTTTATCCAAAGTGATCAGACTGGTTTGTGGACATTGATGATTGTGCTCCAACGCTCTTTTTATATTTTAATTGTATTTTCCTTTAAAAAAGGTTGATTAAAGTTTTTGTGGAGTTAATAATTGAATTACCTTTGCCGAACTTTCGCCAGAAAAAATTGGGTTGAGAGTATTTGAAAAGATAACAAGTTCATTGAAGATATTGAGAAGGTAAGAAAA
>CAIVGL010000003.1 GCA_903905505.1 uncultured Bacteroidia bacterium
AAGCTGAAAAATATTACGGTCGAGTGTTTAATTGACGAACAGTTAATCGTCAATGCCAACTTTTCATTAATCTTCTCGGTCTTTCGAAATCTGATGGAAAACTCGATTAATTACGCGGGTGAAAACACCATAATATCAATCACTAAATATCACGAAGACAACTCTTTTCATTACTTTTCGTTCTCTGACAATGGACCTGGAGTTGAAGAAGATCATATCTCAAGACTCTTTGAACGATTTTACAGGGTCGACTCTGGACGTTCACGCAAAGAGGGTGGAACAGGCTTGGGCCTTGCCATCGTAAAAAACGCTATTTTAAGTTTCAAAGGTGAGATCTCAGCACGAAACAAGAAAGATGGAGGATTAGAATTTCTATTCTCCTTGCCACGCTAAAGTAGGTTCGCAATATTTGAGTATTTTTGTGGCATTATTTATGACCAACACCATTTATGAAGAACCAAATCGAGGCACTAAATCAAAAATATGCAAGTGCTACCGCAACAGAATTACTAGAAGGATTTCTATCCGATTTTCAAGATAAGATTGCCTTATCAAGCAGCTTAGGGACAGAAGATCAAGTCCTGACTCATCTGGTTAGCCAAATCAATAAAAACACAAAAATATTCACCCTTGACACAGGTCGTCTTTTCCCAGAAACGTATGATCTGATCCACCGGACCAATAGTAAATATGGGATTAAACTAGCGGTTTATTTTCCCGATGCGCAAAAGGTAGAGCAGATGGTTGGGACCAAAGGGATCAATCTATTCTTTGAAAGCGTAGAGAACAGAAAGCTATGTTGCAATGTACGGAAGATAGAGCCTCTTAAAAGAGCTTTTGCTGGACTGTCGGTCTGGATCTGTGGACTTCGACGTGAACAGTCGATTACAAGGTCAAACATGCAAAAAATTGAATGGGACGAAGCTAACGGTCTCATTAAACTCAATCCTCTGATCGATTGGACCGAAGCGGACGTGATGCGTTTTATTAAAGAGAATGGCGTTCCGTATAATCCACTTCACGATAAAGGGTATCCAAGTATCGGCTGTCAGCCTTGCACACGAGCCATTCTAGAAGGCGAAGATATTCGTGCCGGTCGATGGTGGTGGGAAAACCCCGAGACTAAGGAGTGTGGATTACACAAAAGATAAGATCATAAAAAAAAGCGCTTAATAATTAAGCGCTTTTTTTTATGATCGAGTAGTTAGAGATTAGTCAAATTTATGACCTTCTTCTTCAAATCCCTTATTGTATTGTTCCATTGCGCTAACACTCATACCCATAGACGAGAAACCGCCATCGTGGAATAGGTTTTGCATGGTTACTTTTTTAGTCAAATCAGAGAACATCACGATACAATAATCGGCACATTCATCAGCCGTTGCATTCCCAAGTGGAGATAAACGATCAGAGAAGTCTAATAGGTTTGAGAACATCTTAAGACCATTACCTGCTGTGGTTGGTGTAGGTGATTGTGAGATGGTATTGATACGTACCTTACGTTCGTTACCGTAGATATATCCGAAGCTACGTGCAATTGATTCAAGCAATGATTTAGCATCAGCCATGTCATTATAACCATAAAACGTACGCTGTGCAGCAATATAACTCAATGCCAAAACAGAACCCCACTCGTTTATCGCGTCAAGCTTGCGAGCAGTTTGCAAAACTTTATGAAATGAAACTGCAGAAACATCAAGAGTTCTGTTCAAAAGATCGTAGTCAAGATCACTATAATGACGTCCTTTACGAACATTAGGTGACATACCAATTGAGTGTAGGATAAAATCCAACTTTCCACCCAGAATTTCCACAGATTGAGCAATCAATGCCTCAAGGTCTGCCACATTTGCCGCATCAGCAGGAATAACAACAGATCCACATTTATCAGCAAGAACCTGAATCTCACCCATTCGAAGTGCAATTGGTGCATTTGACAACGTAAAGATGGCACCTTCTTCATGTGCACGTTCTGCAACTTTCCAAGCAATTGAACTTTCATTCAATGCGCCAAAAATAATTCCTCTCTTACCCTTTAATAAGTTATAAGCCATTTAGATCAGATTTCTGAAAACAAAGTTTTCAATTAATAAATATAGTATACAAATATAGTTTAAAATCACCTTATGCATCGAATATCCCGGTCAAGGAATGGTCAATGGGGCACAAGATAGTGCATTTATTTAATTTAAATAGTAATTAGGATTTCAAAAGTTCTTCTGCATTGAGTATTGCAGCAGAAGTGATATTCTCTCCACTTAGCATCTTCGCTAATTCCTCAACCCTCTCACTGGGTGTTAAACGCTTCAGACTGGTTGTTGTTTCATAAGCTGAATCTTGCTTAAAGACCCTAAAATGGTGATCACCCTTCGCTGCGATTTGCGGCAGATGGGTGATATTAATCACCTGCATATCTTTGGATATATCTTTCAAGATTAATCCCATTCGCTCAGCAATATCACCAGAGACCCCCGCATCGATCTCATCAAAAACAATCGTTGGCAAAGCTTTCGAAGCAGAGATAAGGGCCTTAATAACTAACATCAACCGCGACATCTCACCTCCAGAAACAACTTTAGAGATCTCACATAACAGTCCATTCTTATTGGCAGTAAATAGAAAGCTTACCGAATCCAGGCCTCTTACAGATGGCTCATTAACAGGTAAAATCTCGATCTTAAATCTCGAGTTGGGCATTCCCAACAAGGTCAATTGTCGTACCACATTCTTTTCAAGTTCCTCTGAAACCGAAAATCTTTTTGTCCTTAAGAGTGAAGCCTGATCGATAACTTGTTGGTACTTTTGATCCCTCTCTTTGGTAAGAAGAAGGATCTCCTCCTCATTAGATGAGACTGCCTCAATTTTAAGGGCAAAACCATTTCGAATAGCAATTAATTCCGTTACAGAATCAACATGATGCTTCTGCTGTAGGGTATAGATAAGATCTAACCGCTCATTTAGATAACTAACTTTGGTAGGATCGAGCTCGACCTTTTCCACGATCCACGAAACCTCTTGAGCAATATCTTTCAGATCGATATATAACGACTGTAAACGATCAGCTAATCCGGTAGCTTCTGGTAAATACGAAGACATTTTAGAGATCAGACCAAGGGCCGTTTTAGCTTGACTAACGGCTGAATCCTCATCTCGATTAAGAATCTCCGCTACAGTCGAAAGTCCAAGTTTGATCTCTTCAGCATGGGTTAAAATAGCCAACTCCTTCTCATGTTCCGTCTGTTCATTCTCTACCAAGGAGGCTTTTTCAAGCTGATCGAACTGAAAGAGATAATAATCGAGATCGGCCTTTGATTTTTCAACCGCTAATGTTGCTTCTTGAAGTGCGACAGCAACAAGGCGATATTCGTTAAATAGTGATTTGTATTGCTTTAATCGCTCTTGATTTCCAGCATAGATATCCAGCACCATCAATTGAAAGGTCTGATCATTAAGCTCAAGATTCTGATTTTGGGAATGGATATCGACTAATCGGTACCCAATCTCCTGCATAACCTTAAGCATAACAGGTGTATCATTAATAAATGCTCTAGATTTACCTGCAGGATTGATCTCACGTCTGAAAATAGTATTTTGATCGTAATCTAAATCATTGGCTAAAAATAGGTCTTCTAAACCTAACCCTTCTATACTAAAATTTGCTTCAACAACACATTGACTTCCTTTATCTTTGAGCACCGAAGAATCGGCCCTTTGACCTAATATTAAACCTAATGCACCCAGCAGAATTGATTTTCCTGCACCTGTCTCTCCGGTAATAATTGAGAAACCCGAACTTAGATCAACCTCTAGTTCGCGAATCAGTGCATAATTTTGGATTTTCAGACTTGACAGCATGCGGCAAAGCGATAATTAAAATATTTTTTGTTCTAATATTTTCTGATATTTTCCAGAATTAGATGGATCACACTCCGTAAGAATGGTCATGACTCGCCCTTTCTCATCGGTGCTTCCCTTTGAAAACAGCGAGACAAGTTCATCAGATTTTGCATCAAAAAAGATACGGTTAACATACGTGTCAGGCTTTGAGCGATAAACAACTTGCATATTTTTTAGAGCCTCCGAAATTTCAGCACGACCTATATCTGGCTTCTCTGAAAGCACATCAAATCCCAGACGATGGTACCGATAGAGTAATTCACGAAATGGTCCATATGATTTATTGGTCAGATTTTCAATCAACCAAAATCGATTGTAATTACCTTCGAAGGCTCTCCACCCTTTTTCGCGCGCGTTCTGAGACCGATTTACAATGTTTCGAGCTTTCTGAAAGCATGAAGATCCACCAAGTGGAGAGAAGGTGTCAAAATCAAATCCCAGGATAATATTAGCGTAATAAGCAAGGATATTAGTTAGCGCATTTGAATTGCCAGCCTCATCAAATTCCATAGGTTGAAATTCGACATACCTAAACTGAATATCATTATCTTTTAAATTAAGGATTGGAGTTTTGTAGGAGGAGTTGAAAACTGGCCGATTCAATTGAACTTGTAAAGTTCCCGTAAATTCATCGGCAGAATTCTGTTGAGTTATTTGAATAAAGATATTACACTCTATCCGTTCATCGATGGTAAAGACATTATCCGACCATTTACGATTGTTTAAAAACTCGTAGATATCGGTCCTCATCGACTCAAATATCTGTTTGTTCGTACCTTCGATACGAGAGCTAGAGACACTAACATTGCATCGGAGTTCCTGCCCCCACGACGAAATCGAGGCACTGAACAAGACAGAAAGTAGGAATAATCTAAGCATAACAAATTGAGTTTCGTCCTATAAAAATACAAAATTCAGAACATACCCACGCGGCTTTGCTGAGTCTCTATGATTTTATTTACAATATCAATGGCAATTTCAGACTTAAGCTTCAATTCAGAAGTGAAAACAACTCCAGATTGATCAAGAATTGTAACCTTATTGGTATCAAATTTAAACCCTGCCTGATGATCACCCAATGAATTTAAGACAATGAGGTCTAAGTTCTTTTTCTGCAGCTTCAACATGGCCTTTTTCTCATCGTTTGCAGTCTCTAAAGCAAATCCGACTAATACCTGATCCTTCCGTTTTATCTGACCTAAGGAAGCCGCGATATCTGGATTTGGGCACAACGACAAGGTTAAAATTTCGTCACTACGTTTCATCTTCTCAGGACTAAAGTGGACCGGTTTATAGTCGGCAACGGCCGCAACCATAATGGCGCCGTCACAAGTTGGAAAGTATGCGTGGCATTTTTCAAACATCTGGTCGGCCGATATCACATCAACGCGTAAAATAGAAGGATTTTGAGTTTCTATAGACACTGGTCCGGCCACCAAGATTACTTTAGCTCCCAATTCAGCAAGTCGTTCAGCAATGGCAAAACCCATCTTGCCAGAAGAGTAGTTTCCGATATAACGAACCGGGTCGATTTGCTCGTGTGTTGGTCCGGCAGTTACGAGGTAGGTTTTATTTAGCAATTTTTCGAGGCAAAAAATTCGACTATTTTTTCAAGTATCGCTTCGGGTTCTTCCATTCGACCAAGACCCACCAATCCACTGGCGAGCTCTCCCGATGTTGGATCAATCATCAGCACACCATCGGTTTTTAACGTTTGAATATTTCGTTGAGTCGATGGGTGTTGTAACATATCCAGATCCATAGCAGGAGCTAACATTACAGGACATTTTGCCGACAAATAGGTTGCGAGTAAAAGATTATCACAAATGCCACTGGCCATTTTAGCCATTGTCGTAGCAGTTGCTGGAGCTACAAGAAGCAGATCAGCCCAAAGGCCTAAATCCACATGATTATTCCATTGTCCATCTTGCGGGGCAAAAAAATCAGTCAGAACAGGCTTTCCGGAAAGTGTCGAAAGCGTTAAAGGGGTGATAAAATCACGAGAACAAGGAGTCATTACAACTTGTACTTCAGCACCAAGTTTTACCAATCCTCGCAACAGGTAGGCAACCTTATAGGCAGCTATACTTCCTGTTACACCAAGGATAATTTTTTTATTCTGAAGTTCCATCCGCGTGAAAAATTGAAGGTTTAAATTCCGGATGAGCTAACTAAGATCAAATCCTTAACTCGAAAAGAGAGAATAGTGCGAACCTATTTTTTCTCTTTAGAAGGATTGCGGTAGTAAATCTGACCCTCTTTAAACTCTTCGTAAGCAATCAGCGTTGGCTTTGGTAATTTTTCGTAATAACGAGAAATCTCAATCTGCTCGCGATTTTCAAACACCTCTTCTAGGTTATCGGTAAAAGAAGCAAACTCTTGAAGTTTGGTATTTAACTCTTCTTTTAATTCCGCATTGATTTGATTCGCACGCTTCGCAATGACCATTAAAGACTCATAGATATTACCCGTGAATGCTTCTAATTCATTCAAATCTCTTGATACTGTGCTAACAGGAGCTTTTGTTTTTTTATAATCCATCTCTATTTTTGTATTTTATTTATCTCTTCATCGGTTAAATTCATCAATTTTTTGGTATTGGCAAAAAATCGATCTGCTTCTTTTCTGTATTTACTTTCAGGAAATGCATCGGTAAAAGTAAAATATTCATCTAATGCATTATTCAAACGTTCCCGTTTTTTATCCTCAATACTATTCTCGCCTAATAAATATTTAGCTTTAAGCAAATAATACATCAACTCTTCCCTATACTTTGAATCTGGGAACTCTTTAATGCAATTATTTAAAGAGATTACTGCTGCGCGGTAATCCATTAGATCGTAATATAATCGCCCAGAAAGGTACGACTTATAGACCAGTTTTTCTCTTAGTTCATCAATTAATTTATTGGCTTCAGCAACCCTTGAACTTCCTGGGAAAATATTAATAAACAGCTGAAATGCATCAATCGCATCTTGTGAGGTTTTCTGATCCAATCGGGGTGTCGGAGAATCTAAGTAATAGCAGTATCCAATCAGGAATTGAGCCTCCTCATTGTATGGACTGCGTGGGAATTCCTTCAACATTTGTCGGAAATAATGACTCGAAAGAACATAATCTCTCTGACCATAAAAACTTTTAGAAAGGTAATAATAGATCTGATCAGCCCGACTTGTTCCTCTATAGATATTAACAAGTTCTTGGTACAGGGTCGAAGAACGACCATACTCTTTATGGTCGTAATACTCTTTTGCCTTTTTTAATTTAAACTCATAGTCTGTACTCTTGACTACCTTCTGATAATCACTACAAGCGGCCAACGCAAAAAAGAGGACGACTAAAAGAATATTTTTAACTGTTCGAATCATGGTGCAAAGATACATTTTTTCAACAAATTGGCGCACGATTTTTTTGCACCTTAACATTGGTCTTTTTCAACGCTTAAATAGATGGGGGGATGCCGATTAACAAAAGAGTTACACAACAATTTACGTACCTAAACCACACGGCTTATTGCACTTAAAATCAATGTTTTATAAATTGCCAATTGGTCATTTATCATTTAAAACGCCCATTCTTTCTAATTTTTCAGAACTAGCTAAACCATTTGGATTACAACCTAGTTCACCTTCTGGAATATGGATACCTAGCTTTTGGTAATGGAGCACCCATGCGGGAAGAAAAACGCCAGTATTTGAATCTTTAAATGACATAGGCTTGAGTGAAAAAACAGAATCAGGTTTGAAAATAAAATAAATATATTCCGAGCAATAAAACCCTGAATCTTTTAATCGATATGAATATTTATATGGAGATCCAAGACATTTTCGAGCTTCAAAAAGGGCAGATTTAAGGGATTTTGCATACTTATTTTTTAAGCGATATATCGTCAAATCGACATAAATTGAATCACTACGAACAAAAGAGGTTAAAGTTTCTCGGCAAACTCCCTTTTTAGGGGCGGCATGCAAAATCCAAATGGTATCCGCTGCAATTTCAACAATTCCCACATGGTCGAAATGTGTTTGGATCGACGTCTGAGTGGACTGATCAATGGCTTTAGAAAGTGA
>CAIVGL010000004.1 GCA_903905505.1 uncultured Bacteroidia bacterium
GATGGGTTTCATCTTCGCGACGAAGAGATTATTGTCTTTTATAAAGCAAAAGGTCCAAATAGAACCATTATAACCTCCGATGTTACCCACTATGCCACCCTGCCACCAGGAGAATATAAAAATGATGAGGGAGAAACAATTCAACTCACCAAAGAAGGAATGGTGCGCTTGGCTTCACAGAATGTACTCTACGGCTCGGCATCCCCATTATCACGAGGCGTTGCGCATATGATAAAAGTTACAGGCTGCTCCTTGGGAGAAGCCATCCAGATGGCGAGTACAAATCCAGCTAAATTATATGGATGGAAGGATCGCGGAGTTCTTGCCCCAGGCAAACGTGCCGACCTAATTCTATTCGAAGTTGGAGAAAATGACCTAACGATTAAAAAAACCTTTGTGGCTGGAAAATTGGTTTACGAAGCTCAATAACATCTTAAAACATTGAATTTGTGCAACTTAACCTACTGCTTAAAGCAGACGATAAAACTTGAATTCTAATAAAACTAACGAATTATAAACCATAACAAACTAAGTTAACCATGAAAAGAAAATTAGTATTATCGATATTGCTTGTCGTCCTAGGGGTTATCTCGAGCGATGGGCAAAAGGCACCTACGGGAAATCCAAAAGATTTTAAAATAAAAACCTGTCTTCATTCAGTTAGTTACAGTGGAGCATGGAGAGGCCAGGCCTTGCTCACCGTTGATCAATTCCTTGTAAAAGCAAAAGAACTGGGGTTTGATGGTGTTGAGCTTGGGACCAAACGACCTCATGTGTCATTAATTGATTATGATGATGCGGCACGTAAGAAACTAAGAGCTCGGATTAAAGAGCTTGGACTCGAATTAGTTTGCCTCGCAGGATACAATGACTTTACTGCAGGCGTGGATAAGGCGGGCATTCCAAACGTTGAAATTCAGGCTATTTATATTGGAGAACTAGCCCGTTTAGCAAGTGACCTTGGAACCAATATGGTTCGAGTATTCACGGGTTACGAGCGAACTGGAATACCTTTTGACAAACAGTATGCGCAAGTAGTAGAAGGATTGCAAATGGCTGGAAAAATTGCAGCCAAGTATGGCGTTACACTTGTGGTTCAAAACCACCACGATATCGCCGTTCATCATGATGTGATGAGATGGCTACTAGATGAAGTAAACCTCCCTAACGTAAAAGCAGGATTCGACTGTTGGGCACCCACCATGCAAGGATTATCTAAGGATGAGATTAAAAAGGCCATTTATATCATGAAGCCTGATATTCTCCTTACCACCGTAGCCGATTACGAAAAACTGCCTCGATACAGATACGAATCGGGACAAGTCAATTATGTAGAGGAACTTGCTGAAAACCGAATGGTTGCAACTGGCGAAGGTTATCTCGACTACAAAACGTTTATCTCCACATTAAAAGAGATTGGGTATCAAGGCTACTTCTCATATGAAATGTGTGCCCCATTAAAAGGAGGAGGTAGCATTGAAAATCTTGACAAGAACGCAAAGGTGTTTCTAAATTATTTAAAACAATTTGAAAAATAATTCACTCCATAAATTTTCCAAAAAAGAGAATTATCATGACAAAAAGAAGAGACTTTATAAAGGCTAATATCTTAGGATCTACAGGTATTGCCATCGGCGGGATTGGATTCAGTGCTAAATCATATGGTTCAATTGTAGGAGCCAACGACCGGCTTAATATTGCCCTTGTCGGATTACGAAGTAGAGGTGCATCTCATTTGGAAGAGTGGTGTACTTTGAAAGACAAGCAAAACATAAGACTGGTAGCCTTGTGTGATACCGACTCCCAGTTTTTTGCAGAACGTGCAAAAACAGTATTTGACGCAACTGGGGTTATGCCAACAACAGACTGGGATATGCACAAAATATTAAACAATCCCGACATCCATGCAGTTTCGTTTGCAACACCAAACCACTGGCATGCTTTAGGAACCATCTGGGCTTGTCAAGCTGGGAAACATGTCTATGTTGAAAAACCCGCCTGTCATAGTATTTTCGAAGGACGAAAAATGATTGAGGCGGCTAGTAAATATAACGTACGCGTTCAAGTTGGCCACCAAGGGCGTTCCTATCAGAATGTCCAAGAAGCCATGAAATTTTTACATGATGGAGGAATTGGTAAAGTATATATGGCTCGTGGACTTTGTTACAAACCCCGCGAATCATTTGGTATCGCCAAAGACAGCACGCCACCTGATACCTTGCAATATGAACGATGGCTGGGTCCCGCCTTATGGCGAGAATACAATGAAAAGAAAAGTCACTATAACTGGCATTGGCATTGGGATACTGGAAATGGAGACAGTGGCAATCAGGGGGTTCACGAATTCGATTTTGCTCGTTGGGGCCTGAATAAAAATGAACATCCAATCTCTGTTTATTCAACTGGTGGAATTTATGGCATAACTCCTGATGAGTGCTCTCAACAAACACCAAATACACAAACATCAGTCTTTAAATACAAAGACGGCACTATGCTTGAATTCGAAACCAGAGGTCGATATACAAATCGAGAAGGGGGTCAGAACATAGGCATCGGCAATGTATTTTATGGTACGGAAGGATACTTAGAGATGCAGGCTTGGGAAAATCGCGGTGGTGAATGGCAAGCCTTTCGCAAAAAGGAGAAAGTGCCATTTGCAGGTTCAAACATAAAAGACAAAGAAAAACTTGGCGCAACATTGTCGGGCCCTGAAAGCACAGAGCATTTTTCAAATTTTATTGATGCCATAAAAGCAGGAAAAAATGATGGACTAAACTGCAACGTGAATGAAGGATTCTACTCTGCTGCACTTCCTCATTTGGCGAATATCTCTTACCGTCTTGGCCATGAATTAAAATTCATTCCTGAACAGGAGAAATTTGCTGGCAATCCAGAGGCCGACGCCATGCTTAGAAGAAATTACAGAAAGCCTTATGTCATTTCAGATAAAATATAGCAGACTAATTTCTTATTTTGGGGACCTGAAACAAACTGAATAAAACCAGATGACAGAGCAAAAAAATACTGTTGGCACTTACCGCTATCGCATCTTAGCCTTAGTCTTTATGGCTACGACCATAAATTATTTCGATCGCAGCATTATTGGGGTTATGGCGCCAACCTTGCAAAAGCTTTTCGATTGGTCGAATAAGGATTATGCCTTGATCATGGTCTCCTTCAAAGTGGCTTATGGCATTGGCTTATTGTTTATGGGGAGTATCATTGATCGTTTTGGGACCAAAACTGGTTATACCCTATCTATCGTGATCTGGAGCATTTTTGGAATGTTGCACGCTGCCATTCGGCCAGCTTTTAGTCTTATTGGATTTATCACAGCCCGCTTCGGCCTAGGAATTGGGGAATCGGGTAATTTCCCCGCTGCCATCAAGACGGTAGCAGAATGGTTTCCTAAACGGGATAGAGCATTTGCAAATGGCATTTTTGACGCCTCCACAAGTGTCGGAGCTATTTTAGCTCCATTTATTGTTGGAGCAATTGTAACTGTAGAGGGTAAAAACTGGCAGATTCCCTTTCTATTCACTGGCGTTCTGAGTGCCATATGGATCTATCTCTGGATTAAGTACTATCAAAAACCGGAGGAGCACCCTCAACTATCGAAAGAGGAATTAAAGTATATAAATAGCGACTCATCCGAGGAAAGCTCAGAAGGAATTCCATGGCTAAAGCTTGTGCCAAAACGCGAAACCTGGGCATTTGCCTTAACAACAATTACGGATGGTGTTTGGTGGTTCTACCTCTTCTGGGGAGCTAAATTCTTAGCCGAACAGTTTGGGGTCGACATCAATAACATAGGTCCACCATTCTTGGTGATCTTCATCATGGCTGACATAGGATCGCTTCTGGGTGGCTATACCTCGGGTGCATTGATAAAAAAAGGGTGGTCCATTAACAAGGCGAGAAAAATTACCATGCTAATTTGCGCCATCATCATTTTACCCGTGGCCTTTGTCCCTGTCATAACAAGCAAATGGCTTGCGGTATTCCTAATCGGTCTTGGAGCAGCAGGTCATCAATCATGGTCTATCAATGGCTATACCTTAGTGCCAGACGTGTTTCCAAAAAAAGCTGTTGCCTCCGTAATCGGCATCGGTAAAATGGTGGGCGTTGTGGTAGCCGTAATTGCCGATCTCGCACTGGGAGCCGTATTAGACAAAGCTGGCAATACAGGCTATTTCTGGGCCTTTATCATTGCAGGACTCTCCTACCTAACTATTTTAGGTTTTGTCCACCTATTGATGCCTAAGATGACGCCGATGGACGATAATTTAGATTATATTAAAGCATAAAATAATTGATTCAACAGATGGAGATAATCATCTCAGATACAAAACAAGAACTTGGTTTAAAAGCGGCCCAAGCTGGAGCCGCACGAATCCGTGAGGCTATCAAGGCGCGTGGAGAAGCGAATATCATTGTGGCAACTGGAGCATCACAATTCGAGATGTTACAGGAGCTCGTCAAAGAAGATATCAATTGGTCTGTCGTTACTGCTTTTCACCTCGATGAATACATTGGGATCAATGAGCAGCACCCCGCTTCATTCCGGAAATACCTAAAGGAACGATTTGCTGATTTGGTCCGACCAAAAGTATTTAACTATGTAAATGGTGATATTGATCCCCATCAAGAGTGTCAGCGATTAGGTAAGGTAATCCAATCTTCTCCTATTGATGTCGCTTTTGTAGGTATTGGGGAGAATGGCCACTTGGCGTTCAATGATCCCCCCGCTGATTTCCAAACAGAGGAAGCTTATCTTGTAGTTGAATTAAACGAGGCCTGTCGCAAACAGCAACTTGGCGAAGGCTGGTTTAAAACTCTTGAAGATGTACCACAACGTGCTATTAGCATGTCGATTAAGCAGATTTTAAAATCAAAATTTATTGTTTGCAGTGTGCCAGACCAGCGAAAAGCGCAGGCGGTATTTGACACTGTAACTTGTGAAATTTCACCCCTTCATCCGGCTTCGATACTTCGAAACCATCCCCATACGATGCTCTACCTAGATCATGAAGCTGCATCATTACTGAAGAATTCTTAACTTGTAATAAATCAAACTCTCTATAACGTGAAAACAAATTTTTCTAGACTACTAACCTTCGGATTTTTTTCAATCTTAATTTGTGCCTTTGCACCTGTTCCTGAAAAAAAATCAAACCTTGATTATGTCGATCCTTATATTGGAGGAATGGGTCATCTCCTTCACCCAACTAGGCCAAATGTGCAATTGCCGAACCAGATGATTCGGATGCACCCCATGCGGGCTGACTTTCTAGATGATCAGATTAGCTCCTTTCCCTTATCGATGATCTCCCATCGGGCAGGCGAGCTTTTTGGCGTTCTTCCTGGTACAGGTAAACCCTATCCCGGCAAGTGGAAAGAGCGTCAGACGTACGATCATGATCTTGAGATTGTGCGACCTTACTTTTTCTCAACCTATCTGATTGATGAAGATATTAAAACGGAGTTTGCGCCAGGTAATAAAGTAGGATTTTTCCGTTTTACCTTTCCATCCAAGAGCAATAAAACACTGCGATTCCAGATTAACCAGGAAGGTCATTGGGAGTTTTTAGCAAACAACAGCTTGGTTGGAGAAGAACAATTTTTTGGGATGAAAGCCTATGTTTATGGCGAATTTAATCAGAAAGGTTCCGCTCTACTTAAGAGTGAGCCGCGATTTATCAAAAAAACGAATAAAACTCGGCAGGAACCAACAGCTTGGATTGAGTTCTCAAAAGATGAGTCGAAACCGGTCGAATTTAAATATGCGATCTCCTTTATCAGTGTTGAACAAGCAAAAGCAAATCTGAAAAATGAGTTGTCAAATTGGGATTTTGACGGACTAAAAAATAAGGGTGAGCAGGTATGGGCTGAAACCATGAATCAAATTGAGGTTAAGGGTGCTACAGAAGCTCAGCGCCGAACTTTTTACACCTCGCTTTACCGCACCTACGAACGGATGGTAAACATAAACGAATATGGTCATTACTATAGTTCTTATGATAAGAAAGTTCATGCCACAGACCGTGATTTTTTCATCGACGACTGGGTCTGGGATACCTATCTAGCCAATCATCCTCTGCGCATGATGCTTCAGCCAAAGAAAGAATCAGATATGCTTAATTCATATACCCAGATGTATGAACAGTCAGGATGGATGCCTCAGTTTCCGCTTCTTCATATCGATAACCCAGCGATGAATGGCTTCCATTCGACGATTGTATTTCTAGATGCGTATCGAAAAGGGATTAAGGGGTATAACGTAGAGAAAGCCTATGAAGGAATTCGAAAAAACGGTTACGAAGCGACCTTGCTACCCTGGAGAAATGGAATCAGATGTTCTTTAGACACTTTTTATCGGGAGAAAGGGTTCTACCCTGCCTTAACGCCTGGCGAAGTTGAGACCGTGAAAGAGGTAGACAGCTTTGAGAAGCGCCAGAGTGTCGCAATTACGCTTGGAGCTAGCTATGACGACTGGGCACTTTCTGAAATGGCTAAAGAGCTAGGACATAAGAAAGACCAAGATTATTTCCACAAACAATCAACGAATTACCGCAATCTTTACCGTCCTGAAAAGACATTAATGTGGCCGAAGAATGCCAAAGGCGAATGGATTGAGATTGACCCAAAATTTGATGGTGGTCCTGGAGGACGTGATTATTACGATGAAAATAACGGATATACCTATCAATGGCAAGTTCAAGAAGATATCCATGGGCTGGTTAAGCTGATGGGTGGACGGGAGAAGTTCACCGCTAACCTCGATCAACTCTTTCGGGAAGATCTTGGACGCTCAAAATTTCAGTTCTGGGCTAAATTTGCTGATGCTACAGGTATGGTAGGTCAATATTCGATGGGTAACGAACCAAGTTTTCATATCCCATGGCTGTATAATTATGCAGGCGAACCATGGAAAGTACAAAAAAGAGTGCGGTTCTTACTTGACGTGTGGTTTCAAGATAATATTTTTGGAATCCCTGGGGATGAAGATGGTGGAGGAATGACCGCCTTTGTAGTCTTTGCTTCAATGGGTTTCTACCCTGTAACCCCCGGATTGCCAATCTATAATATTGGAAGTCCAGTCTTTGAAGAGGTTAAAATAAAACAAACCAACGGTAAAACGTTTACAATCAAAGCGCATAATTATGCAAAGGGGAATAAATACATTCAATCGGCAAAATTAAATGGACAACCCTTGAACAAGCCATGGTTCACCCATGCCGAGCTTTTAAATGGAGCAACGATCGAGTTAGAGATGGGAGCTTATCCAAATAAGAAATGGGGTGCTTCAGTTGATGCAGCTCCACCTTCATCAATTGAATAGGACAACAATTATTCTGATGAATAAGTAAAATGAGAAATAACCGTAGAGATTTCCTAAAAAAAGGAGCCCTAACAGGTCTGATACTTTCAGGGGCTGGACTATCGAACACGCACCTTTTAGCTCACCAGAGTCATGAAGAGACGCTAAGGGATTGCCCAATTTCTGCTGAATTATTTTATCAATCAATTCATTTTAATCCTGATGAAGCTCCAGGGGAACTCCCCTTGAATGCGATTAAAATATTTTATCGTATACTGCAAGAGAGAACCGGAATTGAGTTTAATAATCGATCTGAAAATAGCCTAACCATTCGTCTGGTTGAAAACCCTGGAAGTTTACCGGAAGAGGGATTTCGAATAGATCGAATAACGGAGCACCTAATCACGATTACGGCGAGTAATGAGAATGGGATCTTATATGGATTAGGAAAATTATTGCATAACTCATCTAGCACCGAAAAAGGGTTTAAACCAGGAAAATGGGAAGGTCTCTCTGCCCCTGAGAAGAAACAACGGAATATCTATTTCGCCACCCACTTTAATAATTTTTACCACACTGCTCCAATTCAAAAAGTTGTCAATTACATTGAAGAGTTAGCATTCTGGGGTTACAACACCATTGAAGTGTGGTTCGACATGCATGGCTTTGAGGGGATCAATGATCCCAAAGCTAAGAAGATGCTGGAAAGGCTTGCTTTAATTTTGCGTGCAGGCAAAGGTGCAGGGATGAAGGTCGCGATCTGTATGCTTGCGAATGAAGGATATAATTCGACGCCAATCCCCTTACGTGCGACCGAGCCCAAACAGATCAAATTAAGGGGACGATATGGAGTCGAAATTTGTCCTTCCAAGCCTGGAGGGACCGAATTAATCATGCAGCAGGCTGAAGAAGAATTTGATGCTTTTAAAAATCTTGGTGTAACATTAGACTTATTAATTCTTTGGCCCTATGATCAAGGAGGTTGCGGATGCGATCAATGTATTCCATGGGGATCTAATGGCTATTTAAACTTATCGCGCAAGATTAGCAACTTGGCACGTCGGAAGATTCCCGCCATAAAAATTGTGCTTTCGACCTGGCTCTTTGATTGTGTTGAAGACGAAGGAGAATGGAAAGGGCTAACCAAAACCTTCCAGAACGAGAAGCCATTTGTGGACTATATCCAAGCAGATTCGCATGAAAAGTTCCCTAAGTATCTGAATCAGAATAGAGTCCCTGGAGGACTACCATTACTAAATTTCCCGGAAATTAGCATGTGGAACTCATGGCCATGGGGCGGCTTTGGGGCCAATCCGCTTCCACAAAGGTTTCAAATGTTATGGAATGAAGTTAAAGGAAGAGTCGCAGGTGGAGCACCCTATTCAGAAGGAATTTTCGAGGATCTGAATAAAGTGATCTACAGTCAATTTTATTGGACCGCAGATCGAAGTGCTGCAGACATACTCAAGGAGTATCTCTCCTTTGAATTTTCTCCTGCTGACCCAGAACTGATTATTGAAGCCATTGAAATTCTTGAAAAAAATCATGGACTACAAGCACATTCCCATGCTGGGAGTGGCACAATCATAAAGGTTCCAAAAAATGATTTTGGAGCTAAAAGAGCGTATGAGATCTTACAAACCGCGAATGATCAGCTTCCCGATCAGGTAAAAAGAGGATGGCGATGGAGGATATTATTCCTACGTGCGATGTTTGACTATGAATTACGAGTTAGCCAAGGAGTTCAGACAGAAAAAATAAAGGGTGGATTCTTGGAGCTTACTGCTTTATATTATGCCGATCAAGCAGATCCATCAGTCCATCCACCCAGAGATTAAACTTCTGACTAAAACAAAAAAGCTAGAAAGGGATTCTTTCTAGCTTTTTTTATCTAATAATGTATTTTAGGTATTAATCCAATGTCTTAGCAACAGAAACCTGCTCGAATGCTTCAATGAAATCACCTTCTTGAAGATCGTTGTATCCTCTGATATTCAAACCGCATTCGTACCCTTTGGCAACCTCTTTAGCATCATCTTTAAATCGTTTTAAAGACTCAAGATCACCTGTATAGACTACGATACCGTCTCTAATAAGACGAACTTTCGAGTTGCGGATAATTTTTCCATCACGAACAATACAACCTGCAATAGTTCCAACCTTAGTAATGCTAAAGACGTTAAGGATCTCTGCTGTTCCTTTGATCTCTTCTTTGATCTCAGGCGCTAACATTCCTTCCATTGCTGATTTAACTTCATTTATTGCATCGTAGATGATAGAATAAAGTCGAATATCAATCTCTTCCTTCTCGGCAAGTTTGCGTGCACTCATTGAAGGCCTCACTTGGAAACCAACGATAATCGCATTTGATGCTGAAGCAAGCATAATATCTGATTCGGTAATTTGTCCTACCGCTTTATGAATCACATTAACCTGAATTTCTCCAACCGATAGTTTGATTAACGCATCAGCCAAGGCTTCAATTGATCCGTCAACATCACCCTTGACAATAATATTTAACTCTTGGAAGTTGCCAATTGCAATTCGTCGTCCAATCTCATCGAGAGTAATATGTTTTTGTGTCCGAAGACCTTGTTCGCGTTGAAGTTGTTCACGTTTATTGGCAATCATACGGGCCTCGCGCTCGCCTTCCATCACGTTGAACTTATCACCTGCCTGTGGTGCTCCATTCAATCCTAAGATTAAAACAGGTTCCGCAGGCCCTACTTCTTCTACACGCTGATTTCGTTCGTTGAACATCGCCTTCACGTGACCAAAATGAGGTCCTGCAAGGATAACATCTCCAACTTTAAGTGTTCCATTTTGAACAAGAATGGTGGCTACATAACCTCTACCCTTATCTAATGAAGACTCAATAACAGAACCAACGGCACGTTTATTTGGATTTGCTTTTAGCTCTAACATATCAGCTTCAAGCAATACTTTTTCTAATAAATCTTTAACCCCTAATCCGCTCTTAGCCGATAAGTCTTGAGACTGGTATTTTCCACCCCAATCTTCAACTAAGAAATTCATTGTGGCAAGCTGCTGTTTAATTTTCTCTGCATCAGCGGCTGGCTTATCCACCTTATTTATAGCGAATATAATCGGAACACCAGCAGCAGTCGCATGGTTGATCGCCTCTTTTGTTTGCGGCATCACGTCGTCGTCAGCCGCAACGATAATAATAACAATGTCAGTAACCTGAGCACCACGTGCACGCATCGCAGTAAACGCTTCGTGACCTGGTGTGTCCAAGAAGGTAATCTTACGACCATTCTCAAGGGTTACATTATAGGCCCCAATATGTTGTGTAATACCTCCTGCTTCACCCGCAATAACATTTGCCTTACGGATATAATCGAGTAATGAGGTTTTACCATGATCGACGTGACCCATCACCGTAACAATAGGAGGTCGAGACATTAGATCATCTTCTAAATCCTGCTCTTCAACAATCGCTTCTTGAACTTCAACGGAAATAAATTCTACCTTAAAGCCAAATTCATCAGCCACAACAGCCATGGTCTCGGCATCAAGTCGTTGATTGATAGAAACGAAAAGACCTAGCGACATACAAGTCGCAATAATCTTCGTTGGAGGCACATCCATCATGGATGCTAACTCGTTAACAGAGACAAACTCTGTAACCTTGATAATACTTTTATCTATCTCATCCTGAGCGCTCTGCTCGGCTAATTTCTCACTAAATGCAACTCGTTTATCACGACGATATTTCGAACCTTTTGTCTTCTGACCTTTAGTGGTCAAACGAGCTAAAGTCTCTTTGATTTGTTTTTGTACATCCTCCTCTTTAACCTCTTGTTTAACAGGAGATTTTTTCTTGACAACCAAAGAGATTTTTTTCTTCAGCTTATCCGATTTCTCACCCTTATTCTCAAGAGTAGATTCAGGCTTTTTCTCTGCTGGTAAGTCAACACGTTCCTTTATCTCGTTTGGAACGCGTTTCCGTTTTTTCTTATTGCGAAGTTGATTCTCATCAACACGAATTGGTTTTTTCTTCTCTTCAACTGGAAGGTCTATTCTTCCGACTACCGTTGGCCCAGTTAATTTCTTGCGATCTAACTTAAATATCTCATCTTGGTTTTCTATTCCTTCAACAGCTGCATCATCTGCAAGGGCTGCTTTAGGTTGAACGACCTCGGCTTTTTCTGTACTATCTTGTTCTTCAGACTTTTGGGCAACTTCCTTTGTCTTAACAATTTCTGTCGTAGGTTTTTCCGTCGTACGAGGAGGATTAAGATCAATCTTACCGACAACCTTAACATTATTCTCGATCTGAGACTGATTAGACATCATCTCAGGCTTAGAAGCTTCCTTTATCTTAACGGTGTCAACAGGCTCTATTGATTCGGTTTGAACTTTCGATTTAGACTCTTTGGTCTCTGCTGGCACATCTGGTTTTTTCGGCGAAACAACTTCTGCAGTTGACGCTTTAACTTTCGGTTTTACACCAAGATCAACCTTGCCAACAACGGTAATTTGTGGTCTCTCATCGCTTCCCGCGGCTGCGGCTGCAGATGGTTTAAAAATTTCTTGAGTCGGTGGTACTGAAGGATTCGTATCGGAAGCTGGCTTAACAATGGTCTGGCCAGCATGTTTGTCGTCTTTATAATGGGGAAGACTATGGTCTTTTATTATAATTGAGTCATCATCGGCCTCAGCATCGTCGGCCTCTTTTTTTGAAGCAGGAACATCTGAAATTGAAACGGCCTCATTTTTAGCATAGTGATGACGAAGATTAAGCTTATCAGCTTCTGCCTTAGCTTCATGATCTTTTCGGAATTGCTTCTCGAGAAGTTCATGCATATCAGCTTCAATTTTTGTATTTGGATCACTCGAGATTTTATAGCCCTGTTTCTGCAGGAAATCTACTAATGTAGTGATTCCCACGTTCAGCTCACGTGCTATCTTACTCAATCTTGATCCTTTGTCCCCTGTAATCATATCTTCCCAAACAATTAATTATGCTATTTAGCTAAGCCAAGTTTAACGCTTTAAGCAAGAATTATTCAAACTCTGCTTTAAATATGCGCAAGACTTCATCAATAGTCTCTTCTTCTAAATCAGTACGCTTAATAAGATCTTCACGCGATAAGCCCAAAACATTCTTCGCGGTATCACATCCAATCGCCTTTAATTCATCAATGATCCATCCTTCAATCTCATCAGAGAATTCATCAAGACTAACATCTTCTTCATCAACGGTATCGCGATCTCTGTAAACGTCAATATCGTAACCTGTAAGTTGACTAGCTAACTTAATATTAAGACCTCCCTTGCCAATCGCTAAAGAGACTTCTTCAGGCTTAAGAAAAACTTCTGCGCGATTTTCATTGGCAAAAAGTTTAATTGAAGAGATCTTAGCTGGGTTTAATGCCCGCTGGATATATAATTGTAAGTTGCTGGTATAATTGATGATGTCAATATTTTCATTGCGCAATTCACGAACGATGCCATGAATACGTGAACCTTTCATCCCAACGCAAGCACCAACTGGATCCACACGCTCATCGTATGATTCCACGGCCACTTTTGCTCTTTCACCTGGTATGCGCACAATATTTTTAATGGTTATCAAACCATCGAAGATCTCAGGAACCTCAAGTTCAAACAGACGCTCAAGGAAAACTGAAGATGTTCGAGACAAGATGATGTATGGACTATTATTTCTCATCTCAACCCGAATAATAACTGCCCTAACGGCATCTCCTTTACGGAAAAAGTCGGTAGGAATCTGCTCAACTTTAGGAAGCAAAAGTTCATTGCCCTCATCGTCAAGTAGAAGCAATTCACGTTTCCAGATCTGATAAACTTCTCCGGTAACGATCTCGCCAATCTTATTTTTATATTTTGTATAAACGTTGTCCTTCTCTAGTTCAAGAATACGAGTTGCCAAATTCTGTCTTAAATTCAGAATTGCTCTTCTGCCAAAGTCTGAAAATTTCACCTCATCGGTTACCTCTTCTCCGACTTCATAATCATCGCCAATCTTTTTAGCTTGTTCAAGCGTAATTTGAAGGTTGGCATCGGTAAATTCATCATCTGCGACAACTGTTCTATTGCGCCAAATTTCAAAATCACCCTTGTCAGGATTAATGATCACGTCGAAATTCTCGTCTGTACCAAACTGTTTTTGAAGAACACTACGGAAAGAATCTTCAAGCACACTCATCATGGTGGCTCTGTCGATACTTTTAAGATCTTTAAATTCCGAAAACGTGTCAATCAAGTTCAGGTTATCCATATCTTCAGGATTTTATTAAAAAGAAATTACTATTTTAACTGTCTTAATTTGATCAAAAGAATACGCTAACGCCTTAGTTACAATAACTTTTTTGCCGTCAACCTTCTCTTTTGTTGCTACTTCTAATTCAAAACCTGCCTCGTCAGCCGATTTTAATACGCCCGTTACCTTTTCTCCGCCATTTGTCACCACCTCAACTTCACGACCGATATTTTTGAGGTATTGACGAACCACCTTAAAAGGTAAAGAGAGTCCTGGTGATGATACTTCTAAGGAAAAATCATCCGATTCACGATCTAGGCTCCCTTCGATATGACGTGATATTGTCACACATTCGCCCACACTTACTCCAACATTACTATCAACGTATACAGAAATTGCATTCGCTGAACTCACAGTAACCTCTACAATAAACAGATCCTCTGACATTGCTTCCAACGCAAGAGACTGAACCTTTTCTTTAGTTATCATTTTTACTATCAATAAAATAGGGGACCTTCCGTCCCCTAATCCTTCGATTATTCTCCGCAACAAAAGTAAACATTTTGTGTGGAAAAAACAAATTTTACCCTCTTGTAATTTGAATATGAATTTTTAAATGAGATAGTTGAGATCAATCAAGAGTATTAAAGGAGAACATTTGTTAAATTTGAACCATAAATTCATAAAGCATCCTAAGTTGAAAAACTCAATTAATAAGATCATTAATGATCCGGTTTGGGGATTCATCGAACTAGATTCAGACCTCCACATTAAACTTATCGAACACCCTTACTTCCAAAGACTTAGGCGCATTAAGCAACTGGGGTTATCCTCCTTGGTTTATCCAGGTGCTAATCACACCCGATTTGAACATGCCATAGGAACGATGTACCTAGTCAGAGCAGCGGTGTCTGTGCTAAGGAATAAAGGCAACAAAATCACTCCAGAAGAGGAGGAAGGGGTAATGGCAGCCTTATTATTGCACGATATTGGTCATGGCCCATTTTCACATGCCCTCGAACAAAGCATTGTGCAAGGGGTATCGCACGAAGAACTTTCACTTATTTACATGAATGAGTTAAATCAGGAGATGAATGGAAGGCTCTCCCTTGCCATTGAGATTTTCCTAAACAAACACCCAAAAAAGTTCTTACATCACCTTGTGAGCAGTCAGCTTGATATGGATCGGCTTGATTTTCTAAAGCGCGACAGTTTTTATACCGGCGTTTCGGAAGGGGTAGTATCCTCTGAACGAATCATAAAAATGCTGAATATTAAAAACGATCAACTAGTTGTTGAAGTAAAAGGGATCTATTCGGTTGAGAAATTCCTCATTGCCAGACGACTAATGTATTGGCAAGTTTATCTGCATAAAACAGTAATCTCGGCTGATTCTATGATGATAAAGCTATTACAACGAGCAACAGAACTAGTAGCGCTGGGTCATCCCGTTAATGCCACTGGTCACCTCACCCTATTTTTAAACAAAACAATCCAAGCAAAGGATTTTAGATCGACAGATTCAGAAACAAGAAAAGCAGCGTTAACAACATTTGCCTATCTCGATGATACCGACGTTATATTCACGGTAAAGGGATGGATGGAGCATCCAGACCCCATATTATCGACCTTATCCAAAGGACTTATCAACAGAAAGTTATTAAAAATAAAATTATCAGCCGCTCCATTCAAGGAGTCCAAACTAAGGCTCCTCAAAAATGCGGCAAGGGAAAAGTTCAACCTTGACAATCAGGAAGTTGAATTTCTTGTTGTGAATGGTGAAATAACCAATAGTGCCTATGATGCAGAAGCTGGAAGCATTCAAATACTCTCGAAAAACGGGAAATTAAAAGACATAAAAGAGGCCTCAGACATTAATTTAGAGGGACTTACAAAGATCGTACGGAAACATTTCGTGTGTTATCCGGCAGAAATCCAAACAAGGTAAATATTTTATTATTTTTGCAGCGTAAATTTTAAAGACGAACGAATGGAGTTTTCGGCAAAAGATATTGCAGCCCTGATAAACGGAACTGTTGAAGGGGATGGCAATGTTAAGGTTAGTAGCCTATCTAAAATTGACCAGCCAACACCAGGGACGATTACATTCCTCTCTAATCCTAACTACGCCAAATACATCTATACCACAACGGCTGCAATTGTCATTGTCAATCATGATTTCAAGGCCGAAGCAGAATTAAAATGCACCTTGATACGCGTGGCCGATGCCTATGCTGCATTAGCTAAGCTTCTTGATTTTTACGTGAAATCAAAGCCGCAGAAAGTGGGCATCGAGCAACCGAGTTTTATTCATGCATCTGCCACACTAGGAACGAATGTTTATGTTGGCGCATTTGCATACATAGGGGAGAACGTTAAAATAGGAAACAACGTCAAAATATATCCACATTCTTATATCGGGGATCAGGTAAACATCGGGGATAACACCATAATCTATTCTGGAGTTAACATCTATTACGACTGTGTTTTAGGGACAAATAATATCATTCATTCAGGTGCAGTCATTGGAGCTGATGGATTTGGATTTGCTCCGAATCCAGGGGCTGCCTATTCGAAAATAGAACAAATAGGAAATGTGATCATTGAAGACAATGTTGAAGTTGGTGCGAACACCACGATCGACCGTGCCACAATGGGATCGACCATTGTCCGCAGCGGCGTTAAGCTTGACAATCTAATCCAGATCGCACATAACGATGAGATTGGAGCCAATACGGTTATGGCTGCACAATCTGGAGTTGCAGGATCAACGATTGTTGGAGAAAATTGCATTTTCGGAGGTCAAACAGCCGTATCAGGTCACATCACGGTTGGCGCAGGTTCTAAAATCGGACCAAAATCAGGAGTTATCTCCTCCCTAAAAGAAAACTCTGTTGTTTTAGGTACTCCAGCAATGGATTTTAAAGCGACAATGAAATCATATGCTGTATTTCGCAACTTACCGCAGTTACGCGATGATTTGATTGAACTACAGAAAAAAATAAAATCACTAGAAAACAACGAGTAAAAAGTAAAATTCGCTCAATGACAAGCACAAAACAAAATACTATCTGCAACGAGGTTTCAATCTCAGGAAAAGGTCTTCATACTGGTATCGAAGTTACCCTAACATTTAAACCTGCGCCAGAAGACTTTGGATTTAAATTTCAAAGGATTGACTTAGAAGGTCATCCTATAATTGAAGCTAATGTATCGAAAGTAAAAGGGACTTCAAGAGGCACAGTCCTTCAAGATGGCGACCTATCAATCAGCACAATCGAACACGTGATGGCAGCCTTAATAGGAAGCGACATCGACAATGTGTTGATGGAGTTAAATGGCCCTGAAGCTCCAATCTTAGATGGAAGTGCTACCCCATTTATGAAACTGTTAAAAACTGCCGGACTACAAGCACAAGAAGCTGAGCGGGAGTATTTCGAAATCAAAAAGAAAATCGTTTATCGCAATGAAGAAACAGGAAGCGAGATCATCGCCTATCCTGATGATGATTTCAGCATCGATGTGATGATATCATACGACTCGGCAGTCTTGCACAATCAATATGCAACCTTTAACAGTACGACAAACTTTGAAACAGAGATTGCTCCTTGTCGAACATTTGTCTTTGTGCGTGAGTTGGAAAGCTTATTGAAAAACAACTTAGTTAAAGGTGGCGATGTCGACAATGCGATTGTGATCATGGATCAACCTATGTCGAATGAAGAGCTCAATAGAATAGCCGATCTTTTTAATCAAAAACACATTGAGGTTAACAACATTGGGATTTTAAATAATTTGACGTTGCATTTCGACAATGAGTGTGCGCGACATAAACTTCTCGATGTAATTGGCGATGTTGCCTTAATTGGCAAACGGATTAAAGGGCGTATTGTAGCGAAGAAACCTGGTCATGGCCCAAACACTGAATTTGCAAAACTCCTACAAAAAGAGTACTTAAAAGGGATTTCAGAGACATCTCCGCCAGATTACGATCCAAATCAGATTCCACTTTATGATGTCAATCAGATAAAAAAAATGTTGCCGCATCGTAATCCGTTCTTATTACTAGACAAAGTTTTAGGAAAAGGGGAAGACTTTATCATTGGAGTAAAAAACGTGACGATGAATGAACCATTCTTCGTTGGCCATTTTCCTGAAGAACCAGTGATGCCTGGGGTATTAATCATTGAGGCGATGGCGCAATGTGGAGGCGTATTTGTGATTAGCTCGCAGCCTGCCGATGGCGATTATTCAACCTATTTTATGACTATGGACAACATTAAATTTCGCAAGAAAGTTGTCCCAGGCGACACATTGGTGTTTAGATTAAAACTTATTGGGCCAATTCGTCGAGGCATTGCAAATATGAGAGCGGTGGCTTTTGTTGGAGACACAGTAGTCTGTGAAGGCGAATTTATGGCTATCATTGCAAAGACTAAATAATTTGATCTCAGATTTTTGGGGATTAGTAGTTTATTAAAAAAATCATAAGAATGAATCAACCATTAGCAAATATTCATCCAACTGCAATCATAGGCGTAGGGGTAGTTATCGAGCCCTTCGCTACGGTATCCAGTGATGTTGTAATTGGAGATGGGACACACATTGGTCCTACAGCTGTCATCCTTCCAGGAACAAGAATAGGAAAAAATTGCAAAATCCATTCAGGAGCAGTCATTGGAGGTGAACCGCAAGATTTAAAATTCAATGGCGAATACACCACTGTTGAAATTGGAGATAATACCACCATTCGGGAATGTGTAACCGTAAATAGGGGAACTATAGCACACGGAAAGACTGTAATTGGAAGCAATTGCCTAATTATGGCTTACGTACATGTTGCCCACGACTGTGTTGTTGGTGACCATGTAATCTTAGTTAACTCCGTAGCCTTGGCTGGCGAAGTAGTCGTTGATGATTATGCGATCATTGGCGGTCATACAGGTATTCACCAGTTCTGCCATATTGGAAAACACGTTATGCTCTCTGGAGGATCACTAGTCCGCAAGGATGTTCCTCCGTATATCAAAGCAGGCCGTGAACCTTTATCTTATGCAGGAGTCAACTCGATAGGTTTAAGAAGAAGAGGATTTTCCAATGAGGTGATATGTCAGATTCAAGATATCTATCGTATTATCTACCAAAAAGGATATAACAACACACAAGCGTTAGAAGTTATTGAAGCTGAGATGCAAGCTTCACGTGAGCGCGACGAGATATTATTATTCTTAAAAGACTCAAAACGAGGAATTATCAAAGGTTATTTCCCTGATTGATTCTTACAAAGCATAAAAGACAAAGGCAGATATCTTATGATATCTGCCTTTGTCTTTTGAACTAATCCCTTTTAACGATTAGGAGTTTGTGTAGAACTGAAGAACCACAATAGTAGTCGCAACTAAAATCCAAGTAAATATCTCCTTAAGTATCGGTCTGGAATCAGAAAGTAGGTATTGAGCAATAAAATAAGAGACGGGAATGGTAATCAATCCAATGATCTCGATACTAATGGAGATTAAAGCAAGTGCCGAGACAAGCAATAAGCCAAGTATCCAATAACAAATCACAAAATATTTTCTCGAACTAACTTTGATACGTTGATAAACATCGACCACGGAGAAGCATCCTATCGTTGTCAAGATAGCCACTACAGCGGTCATCAACAAGAAATATGGATGGAAAAGATAGTCGTTATGAGGAATCCAAAGCATCTTAATCAGCTCTTTCCACATCACCTCATGAGCGTTTTTCATAAAGGCATAGAACCACATAAACAGCCAAGGAACACCAAATCCCAAGACGGGGACAGCCAAAAGTCGCCAGTTATCATTCTTCTGCAGAACAAAAATTGAGATCCATACTAGTGGAAAAAGGACCACCACAGGAAGGTAAAATAAGGTTGCAATAGCCATGAAAAAAGCGGCATTGTAGGTATAGGTGATCTCTGCCTTCTTATGAAATGTATCGAAAATAAAAAAGAGTGAAATAAGGACGAAAGTTGTAGCGATATGCACGGGAAGCAAGTTATGCAGCACGCCTAAAGAAGAGACTGTAATCAAGTAGATTATACCTGGAAGAAACGATCTTTTTCGAAGAAATAAGAACATCGACCCCAGCTGGGAGATAAAAAACGAATTGAGTATAACCAAACAAAATGCAATAAAGACCTGTAAAAAATCGGATTGCTTAAGGGCATCATAAACCAGATAATACAAAGGCATTGCACCACTAGCCTGATGAAAATCCAAGAGCTCCGGCGACCTCAGACTACCCATCCAATACCCTAAGGCAATAAGAGGAATCAAAAGGGGACTTAATAGCGTATTACTTTTAAATATTCGTAATAGCATAAAAAATATTTTTATAGATCAAAACCTAAATCGGTTCGGTAATACTTATTCTTATACTTTATCTGGGCTGCATTTTTATACGACAGTGCAAGAGCTTCATCCATGTTTTTTCCTTTTGAACTAACCGCAATTACGCGACCACCATTGGTCACTACCGCGTCTCCTGAGAATTTAGTTCCGGAATGGAATAAGATACTTCCATCGATGCTCTCAAAATTTGTGATCTCATCACCCTTTTCATAATCGCCCGGATAGCCGCCAGCCACCAGCATAACAGTTGCCGCGCTTGACGAGTCGATCTCCAACGTGCGGCTAGCCAAGTTCCCTTGTCCGACACCTTCAAATAGGTCAACAAGGTCGGAGTTAATTCGAAGGATTACGGCTTCCGTCTCCGGATCACCCATTCGAACATTGTATTCAATTACAATAGGCTCATTATTAACACGTATCAATCCAAAGAATATAAATCCTTTATAATCGATCCCATCTTTCTGCAATCCGTTGACGGTTGGAATGATTATTCGCTCCTCCACCTTTTTCATAAATTCAGCATCGGCAAACGGAACTGGAGAGATGGCACCCATTCCTCCAGTGTTTAGACCGGTATCGCCCTCTCCTATTCGCTTGTAATCTTTTGCAACTGGCAAGATCTTGTAGTCGGCGCCATCTGTCAATGCAAAAACGGAACATTCGATCCCTGCAAGAAACTCTTCAATAACAACAGTCTCACTGGCCTGGCCAAACATCCCACCAAGCATTTCTCGAATCGATTGTTCCGCTTCGTTCAGATCAGTGATAATCAACACACCCTTACCGGCAGCTAAACCATCGGCTTTTAAAACATAGGGAGCTGTTAAAGAGCGTAAAAATTGAATTCCCTCCTCTAGATTCGCTTTGTTAACAGACAAATAGGCTGCAGTAGGAACCGAATGACGAAGCATAAACTGTTTTGCAAAATCTTTGCTCCCTTCAAGACGAGCTCCCTCACTTTTCGGACCAATAACAAAAACATCTTTAAGCTTCTCATCAGTGGCAAAGAAATCATGAATCCCTTCAACAAGCGGAACTTCAGGTCCAACCACAACCATTTTAATTTGATGCTCCAAAACAAGATTACGCATCGCCTGAAAATCAGTAACCGAGATTGGCACATTCGTTCCAAATTCAGCCGTTCCAGCATTTCCTGGAGCTATAAACAATCGATTTGTTCTCGAGCTTTGACTAATCTTCCAAGCAAATGCATGCTCCCGACCACCCGAGCCAACAATAAGTATATTCATTGTAAAAAATTGAAATCAGATTCAGAATCTTAACTAACTGAAATCAGCCATTTTAAGCTTTAAAAAAAGAGAAAAACGCCTAACTATTTAATACTGCAAAATAAACAAAATTTTAGGCGATATTTCATTTTTAATACGGAATGTATATCTTCACACCATAACCATAATGAAATAACACGAAAGCGAATGGACTCAAACTTAACAAGACGTAACTTTCTTCAAAAAAGCGTTGCAGCAGGAGCTGGAATGGTGGCTCTAAACCCAATGTCAGCATGGGCAAAACCCAAGCACCAGGAGATGAAACTAGGCTTAGTAACCTACCAATGGGCCAAAGACTGGAACCTTAAGACTCTAATCGCGAATTGCGAAAAGACTGGCGTATTAGGTGTAGAGCTTCGCACAGAGCATGCCCATAAAGTTGAGATTAATCTGAATGCAGATCAAAGAAGAGAAGTCAAAAAGATGTTTCACGACAGTCCAGTCACCTGCTTAGGGTATGGTTCGAATTTTGAATACCACCATCCAGATCCTATTAAGCTCAGGTGGAATATCGATCAAACAAAAGAGTACATAAAGCTTTGCAAAGATATTGGAGCCTCTGGAATCAAGGTTAAACCTAACGGAATTCCTGATGGTATCGCGAAAGAAAAAACCTTTGCTCAAATAGCCTCTTCGCTGAATGAAGTGGGCAAATACGCCCAAGATTTTGGGCTAACTATCCGCGTTGAAGTGCATGGGAATAAATCGCAAGAACTACCGAACATGAAAGCGATTTTCGATCAGGTCAGCGAGAAGAATGTAAAGATGTGTTGGAATTGCAACGACCAGGATTTACTTGAGCCCGGATTAGAAGCGAACTTTAATAGCGTGAAGAGATGGTTTGGAGATACCGTACACGTGCGCGAATTAAATATTGGAGACTACCCTTATGCCCAACTGTTCAAACTCTTTCATCAGATGCATTATGGAGGATGGATTCTGATGGAGGCCCGAACCAATCCACTTGATAAAGTGGCTGCACTAAAAGAACAACTCGAGGTTTTCAATCAATTAGTTGCACAATCAAAATAGCACATTCTATATTTTGAAATTCTTAAAACCAAGTCAAGTAATTGACCTAGAAGATATTGGCGAAGTATTGATTACCCGAAATCGACGATCATTGAGCTTTCGAATATCCATTAAACCAGACGGTAATGTGCGACTTACAATTCCGTGGATGGCTTCTTTTAGAAGCGGAGAGAACTTCTTAAAACAGCAGATTCAATGGATTACAGACACTAAAGCACGGCTAAGCCAAAAGCCCAAAGTCATTAGATTGATTCAGGAAGGACACCAGTTTACAACTCCGAACTATACCTATTTAGTGCGCTCCTCGGCAGTATTAAAGCCACGGATACGGTATGTTAGAAAAGAAGACACTTTCTATTTTGAATTCCCAAATACACAGAAAATAGAATCCTCAGAGGTACAATTAAGCCTTAAGACATTAATTGAAAAAATGCTTCGCGTTGATGCGAAAAAATATCTCCCTATTCGAATCGCAGAGTTAGCCTTAGAATACGGCTATAGCTACAATAAAATAGCCATTAAAAATAATATATCAAACTGGGGAAGTTGCTCTACGCGACAAAACATTAATCTGAATCTTCACCTGATGCGCTTAAATAGCCGGCTGATTGATTATGTAATTGTCCACGAACTTGTGCACACGGTGATTAAAAACCATGGGGCTCAATTTAAAGCAACTATGCAAAATTACTTCCCAGACATCAAGGAGCTAGATGCTATATTGAAAAAAACCGGAACAGGAATAGGTTCAATTTCTAAAATGTAACAGTCCAGCATGATCAGCCAGAACAGTCAACCCATAAGAGAGTGAAAAGGCAAAAATTGGGGCAATAAACCAGATTAACCAAAGACGTTTCACCACTTTATTGGAGAACGTCTCTTTCCACCCCTTTTTAGAAACACTTAAAGCTAGAATTGCAAAAGTATTTAATTGAACCAAAGAGGTTGGAATTCCCCGGCTAACAGAAGCAGCAAGAAGCAATGTGGCCGTGATTACTGAGATTATCGAAGCCTCAACTTTCCCAATTTCAGTTATTTCAGTACCCGTTTTGACAATTAATTTTCTTCCAAAAATAGAACTCCCAATACCAAATGATGGAGCAATGATCAAAGTCGAAAGGATCATAATCAGAATAAAATTATTACTCGTAGGGTTAATATGAAGTTCGTTGGTAATCATAGACGCAATCGGTCCAGAGGCATTTGCCACATTATTTGATCCAATAGAAAAGGCAACATAACAACTGGTAATGATTACCACCCACCGAAAAAACGATTGTCGTTTAAACGTTTGAAAATATCCTGGATGCTTCTCGTCAAAGCGCTTAATCGATACATTTGCAATGAGATACATGACCCCAAATGATACAATAGGAAGGAAGATCCAAGCCGGAATAATCTCTGTAAATAGCTTCGTGGAATTCAGTTGACCTAAATAATGTGCAGGAGCTGCTAAAGCCAATACGGTAGATTGTGATGTTGACTGAGGAACTCCAAGTAGATTGGCAAATAAGAGGGATAACCCGACAGAAAATAAGATGATCGTCGTTAAAACATAATTCAAACTCTCAGCAGGTATTATCCCCTTTCCTAGGGTTATTGCGGTATTCTTGCCAGCTAATAAAGCTCCAGCAAGGACACACAAGCCAAAGAGACCTGGAATTAAATCCCTTCGTAATATTCCTGATCCGTAAGCAGTTGCAAAAGCCGGAGAGGTTCCACTTCCTCCCATATTAATAGCCAAAAACATGGCCACTAAAAAAGGCAAAAGCAATCCATTAAGCATTGGAGAAATCATAATTTTTCAAAATTATGTTGCGAAGTTATACAATTATGATTAATGATCTTATAAATTTTTATATCCTTGAAAAATGATATACTTTGGTGCAGCAAAATGAAACACCGAAACAACAAAAGATTAGATTGTTTCATAATCTAAATCATTTCTCATTTAAATGAGAATAAAAAATAGAGCTTAACATGGTAGAGTGGGATAAATTAATTACCGATTGCAGACTTGGCCTCGAAGAGAGAAATTCTCCCAAAGATGACGACATTCGTTCTATCTTTCAGCGCGACTATGATCGAATCATCTTCTCTTCACCTTTCCGGCGTCTTCAAGATAAAACACAAGTGTTTCCATTGCCTGGAAGCATCTTTGTACACAATAGACTTACCCATTCACTAGAGGTCGCTAGCGTAGGCCGATCGCTCGGAAACCTTGTCGCTGCGACATTAAAAAAATCTCAAAATTCAGGCTTAGATCCAAAGATTAGTGAGATTGGAGCCATCGTTTCAGCTGCTTGCTTAGCACATGATCTAGGAAACCCACCCTTTGGACACTCGGGCGAATATGCCATTGCAGATTTCTTCAAAAGAGGAGGTGGATTAAAATATCAAAACGACTTAACACCTGAACAATGGAGCGACTTCACTTGCTTCGAGGGGAATGCAAATGCTTTTCGAGTGCTAAGTCATCAATTTGAAGGGAAAAGAGAAGGTGGATTTGCACTAACCTATAGCACATTGGCCAGCGTTGTGAAGTATCCTTTTGAATCGGCTTTAGCAGGAGGGAAACCAAAGTTTGGATTCTTCCAAAGTGAGAAGGAACTCTTTAGTAAGATTGCAACCAAGTTAAATATGGTAAAACTATCGGACCATCCACTGCACTATATGAGACATCCATTGGTATATCTCGTTGAAGCAGCTGATGATATCTGCTACCAGATTATGGATATTGAAGACGCACATAAACTTAAGATCTTAACATACGCCGAGACAGAAGCGTTATTTATGAACTTCTTCCATCCAATCGATGATGCTGTAATCCTAGATAACATTGCCAAAAACCTCACCTTGGTGGGCGATGCCAACGAGCGAATAGCCTATTTCAGAGCGATGGTTATCGGTAAATTGACCCGAGAATGCGCTATTCTGTTTAATGAAAAGCTAAAAGACTACAACCAAATAGAACGTATTATACCGCTATTCGACTTACTCCCAGAGCCTTCAAAAAGTGCCATGGAAAAAGTAAGAGCCATTTCATTGGTTCAGATCTACAACGACAAAGCTGTAGTAGAGATTGAGATTGCAGGGTATAAAATACTAGGCACGTTACTTGAAGCCTTTATTACCGCAAGCGTTGAACCAGAAAGTTTCCTGTCAAAAAAACTGCTATCCTTAATCCCATCTCAGTATCAAAATAGAGATCAATCAATGTATGGCAAGATTCAAACCGTCGTAGACTTTGTTGCAGGGATGACCGATCTTTATGCACTTAACCTCTATCGAAAGATCACTGGAATGGAGCTCCCTGGTATCGCATAAAAAGACAAAAATGAGAAGCATACTCTTAATCGTTTTAATCTACTTGAGTTGTTTTTGTAATTCAACGCAGGGACAGAAAAGGGACATCCCAGGACCTAAAATTTTCCAATATTCAACTCTTAGTGCCTTACTAGAGGGTGTTTACGATGGTAATCTGACCATTGGAGAACTAAGAAAACATGGAGATTTTGGCATGGGCACTTTTAACGCCCTAAATGGAGAAATGATACTGCTTGATGGGAAATGCTATCAAGCAACTTCAGACGGAAAAATTCTTACCGTTAAAGATAGTACGCATACTCCATTTGCTGTCGCTCTCAACTTTTCACCTGATACAATTATCAAGTTAAACCGTCGACTCTCCATGATAGAACTCGACAAATATCTTGACCGATTAATCACTAAGCCAAATCTGATATCGGCCTATCGCATAAGGGGGAGCTTCGACTCTATTTCAATCCGCAGTGTGCCGAAGCAGGAAAAGCCCTATAAACGGCTAATTGAGGCGTATAAAAAACAAGGGGTTTTTAACTTCACTAAATTGGAAGGTACACTGTTAGGATTTAAATTCCCTTCGTATTTAAAGGAAGTAAACCTAGACAATTACCATTTTCACTTTCTTTCGAACGATAAAACTAAAGGAGGACATATTCTAAACTATACCATTTCAATTGGCGAGATTGAGATTAAAACGGTCCAAAACTATGAACTTCAGCTTCCTGACAATGCTGAGTTTAATGGGACAAAATTAGAGAACAAAAAGAAGGAGCTCCAACTTATTGAAGGGTCACGGAAATAGCAAACTCAATTAGTGACTCTTATTTTTCCCAGTTTATCTTCAGATCAGCTTTCGGTTAACGCTCCATGGAAATAAAGAACGCTACCGCGACACTTACAAAGTGAGTTTTAAGTTTGTTCAGTATCTAATTTGCTGTGCGAATTAGGATCTAAATCGGCGACTAAATTTCGTCTGGAGAAAAAAAACGACTAAGAAGCTCGGTATCATTAAGCTCCTTCAGCAAGGATTCAATGGTATGCCTAGGAACATCAAAAATATCTAAGACAAGAAGCCCATCGATGCAATCGTTGAACTTAGGATCGACATTAAAAGCGATGATCTTTGCATTTAAACCCAGATATTTTTTTAACAGAACGGGTAATCCACTGTTATACTGATCGATATCCCCAATAAATTTATCGAGCGTATGAAGGTCTGGAGTCATGGTCTCCAAAGCAGTATTGAGATGTGGATCGTCGGTTGTGACTTTAAATTTATTACGTGGCTTCACTAATGAAGCCCGCTTGTAATCAAAGAAATTAGCCATTATATACCTTATAATCAACTCTTTAGAAATACCGGAATAGGTATTACTAATACTTACTGGTCCAATTAAATAACGGTATTCAGGATTTTTAAGTAAGAAATATAAGATCCCTTTCCAAAGCAGGAATAGCGGTAATGGCTTTCGTTGATATTCTTTTATGATAAAAGAGCGTCCTAGTTCAAGTGATTGGTCTAAGGTTTGGTCAAAACCACTCTTCATCTTAAAGAGGCTCTGAATATAAAACCCTTTGGAACCAAACTGAGCATTTATCTCGCGTCCTTTTCCTATTCGATAACCACCAACAATTTGTTGCTCTTCATTATCCCAGATAATCAGTTGATCGTAATACAAATCAAATTCATCGATATCTGTCGATTGATTAGTCCCCTCGCCAACTTCACGAAACGTGATCTCACGCAGACGACCTAGCTCATTCATAATTGAAGGGATATTCTTAGATGGGGCGCAAAAAACAGTATAGTTTTTGATGGTAAAAAGAAGATGATCGATTCGTAATTGCTCTATTTCACGGCAGATATCAACCTTAGGTGTCTCCTCAACAATTGGCTGAGGGACTGGATGTCCTTTTAATGAATAATTAAAGAAGTGCTTGATATCCATTTCCGAATCCAAGCAGTAGGTTTTTGACCGCAAATAACGGCCAAGTTGATGAATGTCCGTAAATCGATTTTGATCCTTTACCGAGATTGGGTTTCCAATTCTAACTTTTATCGTCTTTCCTTGCTTGTTCATCACCTCTGAGGCAAGTTTTGCCGTTCGCAAAGCAGGATGAATCCGGCCTAGGAGATGAAAGAGTTTACTATTACTACCATGAAAGTAGATCGGAACAACAGGAACATTTGCCTTTTTAATAAATCTTAAAGCAGAGTTTAGCCATTCACGATCGGTAATAACAGAGGAAGCGTAAGTGGTAGAGACCTCCCCTGCAGGGAAGAAGCTAAGCACACCTCCGTTGTGAAGATGATCTATGGCTGTTTTTAGTCCTCCAACGCTTGAAGCAGCATTTGGAATATTTTCAAAAGGATTAACGGCTAAAAAATAATCGGCAATAGGCTCAACCTTCTTCAGCAAGAAGTTGGCAATAACCTTATGGTCGGGGCGGACCATTGACAACAATTTAATCAGGAGAATTCCATCAATTCCACCATATGGATGATTTGAAACGGTTATAAATGGGCCATCCAGGGGAAGTTTTTTTAAATCATTTTCATCCAAATCCAATGATATATCGAGATATTCCAAGATTCCATCAATTGAATCAATTCCCTTTTTATCACTAATATTATCGTATAAATCATTAATCTGGTTAAACTGCAGCAAACGCATCAGCAACTTGGCAAAATATTCGCCGCCCAGGTAATGCATCAACGGATTGATCTTCAATAGATCTTGTGGCTTAACAAGCTTCATTAAATTTTGGATAAGGTAAAGTTCAAAAATAGAAAATTGAGATCAATAATTGGTATTTTTTTTCGTTTGAAACGACGACTATTGAACACTTAGCTAAGTAATTTGTTAACTTTAGATTACAGAAGCCTAAATAATTGATGTATTTTTGCAGATTATGATACAGACGGAGAGAAAATCGATAAGCAGGTGGCTTCCTACCACAACAAAAGAAATTGAAGCATTAGGTTGGGATCAGCCTGATGTAATCCTTTTTTCGGGTGATGCCTATGTCGATCACCCATCCTTTGGCGCAGCCGTTATAGGTCGAATTTTAGAGCGCGAAGGGCTCCGAGTTGCTATTGTTCCGCAACCTAACTGGCAAGATGATTTACGCGACTTCAAGAAACTTGGCAAACCTCGTTTATTCTTCGCCATTACAGCTGGGTGCATGGACTCTATGGTCAATCATTATACAGCCAATAAACGGAGGAGATCGAACGATGCGTATACACCGGATGGCCGCGCAGGTGCTCGTCCTGACTATGCCACTGTTGTTTATTCAACCATACTCAAGAAAATATATCCAGATATCCCAGTCGTCATTGGTGGCATTGAAGCATCATTACGACGTGTCACGCATTACGATTACTGGTCCGACCAACTTAAACCCTCGATATTAGTTGACACCAAAGCCGATCTGCTTATTTATGGGATGGGTGAGAAATCGATTGTCGACTTTGTGAAAAAAGTCAAAGAAGGCACCCCGTTCAACGAGATTACCGATGTCCCTCAAACTGCTTTTATTATTGACAAGTCAGCCCCCTACACGACAAATAAAGAGTGGGAAGAGTTAGAGTTAAACTCTCATGAAGCGTGCTTAAAAGAGAAGATTAACTACGCTAAAAATTTTAAACATATCGAGGAAGAGTCGAATAAAATGGCTTCCCGTAAGCTTGTACAAAGCTACAAAGACAAACAAATCATTATCAACCCATCATATCCTCTGCTAACTACAGATGAGTTAGATAGTTATTATACTCTTCCATTTACTCGACTTCCACATCCCCGTTATAACAACAAAGGAACGATCCCTGCTTATGAGATGATTCGTCATTCGGTGAACACGCATCGTGGTTGTTTTGGTGGTTGTACGTTTTGTACAATTTCAGCTCATCAGGGTAAATTTATTGCCTCCAGATCTGAAGAATCGGTCTTGCAAGAGGTTAAAGAGGTCACGCAAATGGCCGATTTCAAAGGCTATATTTCTGATATCGGAGGACCATCGGCGAATATGTATAAGATGGAAGGGAAGCATCTAGAGATGTGCCAAGCATGCCGTCGACCGTCATGTATCTTCCCTGATGTATGCAGCAATTTAGATACCGATCATCGTGGCATGACCTCGCTCTACCGAAGAGTATCGGCAGTCCCTGGGGTTAAAAAAGCTTTTGTCAGCAGTGGTATCCGTTACGACATCATCTTTCATAAGACGAAAGACGAGAAAGTGAACAAGGGAAATGAAGAGTACCTCGAAAATGTTATTGTGAATCATGTTCCCGGTCGATTAAAAGTTGCACCCGAGCATACGGCTGACAAGATTCTTGACATCATGCGCAAGCCCTCTTTTAGTATCTTCTTTAAACTAAAAAAATTCTTTGATAAGGTAAATGCCGCAAATGGACTTAGACAGCAGCTAATCCCTTACTTTATCTCAAGTCATCCAGGAAGTACGAATGCCGAAATGGCTGAGCTGGCTGCTGAGACCAAAGGTTTAGACTTCAAGCTAGAGCAAGTACAGGACTTCACTCCTACCCCAATGACATTAGCAACTGTGATCTACTATTCGGGCTATCATCCATATACGTTAGAGAAAATAAGCACAGCTAGGGATGCCAATAAAAAGCTGACCCAACGGAAATTCTTCTTCTGGTATAAACCAGAAAATAGAAGAGAGCTGATTGGAGAGTTGCGTAAGATGAACCGTCCTGATCTTGAACAGAAATTGTTTGGAAATAAATAGATCTGACCCTAAATTTCAGCTTCTAAATCGAGCAGCTGAGCTGAGATAATTGAATTTTTGTTCTTCTTAAGAATCGTGAAAGCATAATTATCGAAAGTGACCTTCTCATTCATATTTGGAATTCGTCCCAGTCTATGAATGAGATACCCAGCTACGGTTTCGTAATCTTCATGTGCGGTTAGTGGATGAGGGAGTAATTCATTGACATCATCGAGTGACGCAGAGGTTAGAACGACATAATTTTTCTCCCCTTTTTTCTCCACAAATGGAGTCTCATTGTCATATTCATCTTGGATCTCACCGACAAGTTCCTCCAAAATATCTTCCATCGTTACTATCCCTTGCGTGCCTCCATATTCATCTAAAACAATAGCGATCTGCTGATGTTTTGATTGAAACTCCTTGAGTAGGTCGGCAATATATTTCGTCTCTGGAACCATCAATATACTCCTCATGATAGAAGAGATTTTTATCTCTTCATTCTTATGAAGTAAAATCAGGATATCTTTCAAATAGACAACTCCAACAATATTATCTAACGAATCGGCATAACACGGAATTCTCGAATAGTTCTCTTCAATTAGTCGATCGACCATAGACAGTTGAAAGTCCTCTACATCAATTGCCATAACCTGAGTTCGAGGAATCATGATCTGTTTGGTAATCCGTTCAGAAAATTCAAATGCATTTTTTATGATGTCGTAATCCGCTTGCTCAATCTCGCCACTCTCTTTGCCTTGCTGAACGAGATATTTTAATTCGTCACTACTATGAACTTCCTGCCCATGAACATTGGATATTCCAACGGCCTTTAATAATAGGTTAGCAGTACCATTCAAGATGTAAATAAATGGGCGAAAGATAAAATAGAAAAATTGCAAGGGTAGTGCTATAATCAGAACGGTACGCTGCGAACGCTGAATCGCGATTGATTTTGGTGCAAGTTCACCGAATACGATATGTAGGATCGTAATAATCAAAAAGGCGACTGGCAAGGCGACTCTATGGGTTACCTCTGGGTCTAATTCAACACCCAAGGCGGTCATCACCCCAATAATTAATTTAGACACTACAGGTTCGCCAATCCAGCCCAAACCTAGACTAGCTAACGTAATTCCAAGTTGAGTGGCGGCAAGGTATTTATCAAGTTTTGAAACAATATTTTTAGCTACTTGAGCAAAATGGTTTCCATCTTGTGCTTTTAGTTCCAACTGAGAAGCCCGAACTTTTACAATCGCAAACTCAGCTGCAACGAAAAATCCATTTAGAAAAACCAATAAAAAGGTGATCAGTATGTCTATTAACATCCAAAATTAATTAAACTTAACTACAAAGATATACAATTTGAGACTCACTATGGTTTATGATTTTCAAGTTCACCTAAGTGTAGGTCTAAGGCACGAACTGAAATCTGAATCTCAAGGATGGAGACCCCTAACGATGTGATCAACAGTAGCAAGGCAATGCCGAACATCCAGACGGCCAAGCTCTGACTCCCAATAAAGATCAGAAACATAGTTAAAACACACAGGAAAAGACTTGACACACCTAGAATCTGCATGTATTTAGTTAGGTATAACCGTTTACGCAAATTTACAATTTGGCCCAATAGAACATCGTTCTCCTTCTCACTAAATTTCTCATGAAGAGAGCGAATCAAGCTAGCATAGCTGATAAAACGATTCGAATAAGCTAGAAGGATTAGCGAGATAGCAGAAAAAAGCAGCGCTGGGGTAGTAAGGGTGATCTCTTCGTGCATCATAAACTTAATTAAAGTTATACATCACAAATCAATACCGATTTGCGCAAAGAGTCTAATTTATCGACTTGAGCTGGAACAAATTCTTGTCCCACAAACCCTTTGTAACCAACCTCTAGTAAGGCTCTCATAATCGCAGGATAATAAAGCTCCTGTGTATCATCGAGCTCATGGCGGCCAGGAACGCCCCCTGTATGAACATGCCCGATGTATTTGCTGTTTTTTCGAATGGTATCGATAATATTCCCCTCCATGATTTGCATATGGTAGATGTCGTAAAGAAGCTTAAGTCGCTCAGAACCCACCATCTCACATAGTGCAACCCCCCAAGCCGTCTTGTCGCATTGGTAATCCGCATGACCATAGCTATTTAACAATTCTATGATTATGGTAACACCATGTTTTTCCGCCAAAGGCATCAATTTACGAAGGCCTATTGCACAGTTTACCATGCCAACATTATCATCTTGACCTTCCCGATTTCCCGAGAAACAAATTAAGTTCGGAATCCCTGCTTCTGCAGCAATTGGGATTATCCGTTCAAAGTCGGCAATAAGTTTTTCATGATTTGAGATCCGATTAAATCCTTTCGGTATTCCATAATCGGTAGCGTATCCAACCGCACATTTAAGTCCGTATTTTTTAACCGTAGCCCAGTCTTTTTCCCCAAGTAGTTCCACCGACTCAAGGCCCATCTCAGCGCAAGCTTTGGCAAAGTCGTCAAGTGGAATACTGTTATAGCACCACTGGCTTACTGAGTGATGAATATTTCCTTTGAGTTTAAGAGATCCAGATGCTGCGAATGCATTTGAAGCAGGAATACCTGTTGCTACGGCTGCGGCTACACCTGCAGCACTTCCAATCATTTGACGTCGATTCATATCCAAGGTTTTAAAAAATCAAGTTCTTGGATACGAAGCTACAAAAATAAATTAGAATCTTACCAGTAAGGCTCCTGCAGAATAACCACCTCCAAAAACGGTAATACCCACTAATGAGTCTGCAGGAATTTTTTCCAGATTTTGTGATAAGCAAATACCCGTGCTGGCACAGCCAGTATTCCCCAACTCTTCAATGTTGGTCAGAACCTTTTGAGGCTGGATATCAAGCTGCTTAATTAAGTTCGCGATTATCCGATGATTTGCTTGGTGAGGAATAATAAAATCGAGATCGTGAATAGTTAAATTACAATCTTCCAACGTTTTCTCCAAGGCGATGCGCATGAAGTTGCAGGCATGCATAAAAACATCGCGCCCGTCAGGCATCTGCAGACCACCCTCAGCAGGGCGTAAATAAACGGCTTCCGTCCCCTTTCCAATATGTCCTAAGCCTCTGGTATAGATATTTAATATCTCCCCTGGCTTATCGCCTAACGGCTCATTCGAGATAAAGATGGCTGTTGCACCATCACCCCAAAGATGACCACTCTTCTCGCAGGTGTTGTCACTGTACATCGTATTGTGTTCTGAAGCGATAACCAAAGCGCGTGACGACTTTCCTAAAGCAAAATAGCCCTCCACAATCTCCAAGGCATTCACCAGCGATGAGCAAGCGGATGAGATATAGACAACTTGAGCTTCTGGAATTGAGAACTCCCGCTGCACGACATGGCCAATGGTGGCAACTGTATCATATGGAGTATAAGAAGCGCCAATAATTAGATCCACGTCTTTAATATCAAATGGAAGGGTCGCTAAAGCCTTATTGACAGCTTCAACAGCCATTGTATTCGCATTCTCGCCACTATCCACTTTTGATCGCGTGCGAATACCAGTGCGTTCGAAGATCCATTCATCTTCTAAACCATTAAGTTCTTTGAAGCTATCATTGTGTATACGTTGGTCTGGCAGATAATGCGAGACCGTATTAATAAACATACGCATAAGAAAAATATCAGGGTGTAATTAATTAGAGGCCTTAATGCCGCGGAGTAAAATTTGTTGCCAAAGTGCTAATGTCTCCAGACTAGGTTTTCCGAAGTTATCAAGAATAAAATCGGTCTCAAGACCTTTTAGTGTTATCAAAGCTAGGTTTGCAGCAACCTGGAAATCTGATACTTTGAATAAACCAGCTTGTGTTCCTTCTTGAAAAATCAGAGAAAGACAAGCCTTTTCATGCACGTCTATAACCTGCCTGAAGTGTTCAATTTTCTCACTTCTATTGAGAAACTCCATACGCAATAAACGATCTTTACGAATCAGATTCTTGATCGCCTTCATATGGGCTAACATAAATTTTGAAATCTTTTTCTCGGGAGAGATCTTAAGACCAATAACGTCTGTAAATGATTGGATGATTAAGTCTACCTCATTTTTAATCACCTCATGATAAAGCTCTTCACGTGATTTAAAGTAGGTGTAGATGGTACGACGACCAAGTCCAGAAGCCTTAGCGACGTCTTCCATTGTCGTATTGGTGGGGCCTTGATGGGCATAAACCAATCTGGCGACACTTAATATAGCATGACGTGTTGAATCTCTCACAATTAATTTTTTTGCACAATTGGTTGTTAATTGTGCAAAATTAATTGTTTTTCGATAGGCCGTTTAAATTTTAAAGATTCTTAACTATTAGATTCCGCCTATTTCAGTCCACCACGACTTCTCTTTCCACTCTTTTGTAATACCTTCATTGAAGTGAATTTCCGACATAGAGAATTTTACCAGTGAAAGATCTTCTTCTGAAGCCTCAGCATACCCCGACTGGGTTTCATGAACTCGCACCGCATGAAGACGAACGTTCTTTTCTCCATTTACAAAGTCGATCGCCCCAATAAGCTTCTGTATGACAAAGAAAAACAATAACGCATACCCTTCGGCAGATGGGGAAACGGGAATTTCAGCCACGCGAGCATTGATTTTATAGATAGTCGACTTAACTTCCTGATCTTCTTTATCCCAAAGCGAGAATGCATGGTCAAAACTTTGAATAAAATCTCGTATGGAACTAAACAACACGAAATCCATGACCATAAAACCATGATCCAAATGATCGGACTTTAAAAAAACCTCAACCTCATACGAATGCCCGTGGATATTTTCGCGACAACGCTGCGAGGTGCAATTTCGGACAATATGGGCTCCTTCGAATCGGAATTTTTTTCTGATAATCATTAGGTTCTAGTTTTATTGAGCCGGTAAAATTAGAAAAGAAAGGGATCAATCTACTTCAGGAACTAACCGATTCTTCACCATTCGGTTATTAAACTGCTGCACTACGGCTTTAAATAGTTCTTGCTCTTTGGCGAAATCAGCTTGTCCTAATAGGTTTTGAAACAAAAAAGGATCTAACTTTCTATTGTAAATGGCAGTCAGTTTATTCTCATTAAAACAGAGGGCTAGATCACCCGTTAATAATTGGTATGAATCTTCTAGGTAGTTAATGACGAATCTTTTATCTGAAGGATCTAAGAGATTATTGCCAAATGCGACATAAGGCTTTGGGTAATTAAGATAGCTTAAAATGGTCGGCATAATATCAATTTGCTGAGCGAGGGAGTTATCTTTCCCCACCAAACTTCCATCCCCTTTGAAAAACAATAAGGGTGCAGCAAAATAGTTAACCGAAGTTCTATATTCTTTAAAATCGGACTCCGAGCAATGATCTGAGGTGATTACAAAAAGGGTGTTTTTAAACCAAGGCATCTGGGAGGCTTTCGCAAAAAATTCTTTTAAGGCATGGTCGGTATACCGAATACACTTCTGCAATGGGATATGTTCTTCAGGAAATTGAGAAGTATATTGCTCCGGAACTTTAAACGGATGGTGAGACGAGACCGAGAAAATGGTTGTGAAAAATGGTTCTTTCATCTGGTTCATCTCCTTGGCAAAGAATTGGAAAAAGGGCTCATCCCAGATACCCCAGACCCCATCAAAACCATTGTCGTCGGCATATTCATCTTTGCCGTAATATTTCTGAAACCCTGCTATTTTAGCAAAAGCATCAAAACCCATTGAGCCATTTGGGGCACCATGAAAGAATGCACTCTGATACCCTTCAGCAGAAAGGATGCTTGCCAAACTATTAATCTTATTGCCAGATCGTTCGGAGATGACATAGGGGACCACCAAGGCTGGAATACTTGCAGTGACAGAAGGAATTGCATCGATAGACTTCCGACCATTTGCAAACGCATTGGTAAAAACCAAGCTTTTGGTCATAAGCGAATCAATAAAAGGGGTGTATCCTTTATATTGGCCATTGTTAAGATCCTTATTTAAGCTCCCAACAAATTCGCGACTAAAGCTCTCTAAGATGATCACAACAACATTATCATGCCTTAGTGCACCCGTTGGATTTGGAACTCTAAATGGGGTGTAAATACGATTTAAATCATCTTCCGATGTAAAATAATCTCTAGTCTCAAAAGCTTTCTTCCCCATCGTTCGTAAGATACAAAAGGGGGTGTTTTGAACTAATGACATCTCTTCGGTAGAATTCACATATTTGCCAGCATTATTCATACTGATTGGACGTGTACTGGGCATATATCCACCTCGCATACCGATCACACTTAAGATCGAGACAACAATCAGGGCAACGATGGAGACTATCCGATATTGGAGACTTTTGGGAGATGCAACCGGTTTAGGTTCGAATAAGCTATACATCCAATTTAGCAACCAAAGTGTGGCCAACCAAATCAAGGCAATATACCAGAAGTCATAAAAAAAGCGCATGATCAGCTTATAATTGCCTGCATCATTACTTACAATCGCAAATGCACTTGCCGTAGTTCTTTTTAAGATAAAGGGATAATAGATAATGTCGATGTAATTAAATGCAAGCCCGATACCATTAATGGTCATAAACAGCCATTTAATTATGCGCTGATAAGTGGAGGTAAACTTAAATGAAAAAGGGAAGAGAAAAAGCAAGAAGTACAAGGCGTTAAGATACAAAACAGCACTTGTATCGAACATAAAACCACCCCGCATGATTTGAAGAAAGGAGAAGAAATGAACATGCGAAAAAAGGGATTGATTAAATGCAAAGAAGAGAATTCGACCGATCGAATAGAGTAACATTACAATAGCAAATCGATAGATCAGAACCAGATATTCACTGGTTAATCGTTTTGATTTTAAGAAATTTAAAAAATTTATCTTCTTATTCTCGACCATCTAAATTTTAGCTTAATACCTACATGTATTTGAAAACATTCATTAAAGTTAGCAAAATTAATGAAATCAATTTTCTCCAACTGAATATTCAAGAGATTAAATCTTTAAAATTAAAGTTTAGAGCATAAAAAAACGCCCTAGAGTCAGAGCGTTTTTTATGCTTTTATAATTCGTATTGACTAGCTCAAGCGAGCTTCAATAACATCAACTTGTTTGGCCAATTCTTCAGGAAGCGTTGATCCAAAGTTCGCGTATGATTCTCTGACTAGTTCTAGTTCGTGCTTCCATTGATCATGATCAACCACGAGTAGTTCAGCCATATTTGCTGCAAATCCATTTAGCCCAGTTGTATTTATCGAACCTAATTTGGGAACATAGCCGATTGGTGTTTCTTCAGCTTCTGCTTTACCCTCAACACGCTCGAAAATCCATTGAAGTACGCGAATATTGTCACCATAGCCTGGCCATAGGAATTTTCCTTCAGCACTCTTGCGGAACCAGTTTACATTAAAGATCTTTGGCAACTTTGCTTGATCTGGCGCTGAGGCTCCAATACTCACCCAATGGGCAAAATAATCACCCATATTATATCCACAGAAAGGCAACATCGCGAATGGATCACGACGAACGCCAGCTTTTAAGCCGATTGCCGCAGCGGTAACTTCTGAGCCCACAATTGAGCCCATAAATACTCCATGATTCCAATCAAATGATTGGTAAACCAAAGGCACCGTGCTAGGACGACGTCCTCCAAAGAGAATCGCCGAAATTGGAACTCCTACCGGATTTTCCCAATCTTTATCAATTGAAGGGCATTGTGATGCCGGGGCACTAAAGCGGGCGTTTGGTTGAGCTGCTGGCTTACCACTTTGAGCATCATAGAGCTCGCCAGTCCAAGTAATTGTCCCAGCAGGAGCGTCATAGCCAATACCCTCCCACCAAACATCGCCATCGGGTGTTAATCCGGTATTGGTAAACATGGTATTTGCACGAGCAGACAGCATCGCATTTGGATTTGTTTCCATAGAAGTGAAGGGTGCGACACCAAAAAAGCCAGCCTCTGGATTAATGGCATAAAGCTGACCATCGGCACCGAATTTCATCCAAGCGATATCATCACCCACTGTTTCCACTTTCCATCCTGGGATATTCGGAACAAGCATGGCTAGATTTGTTTTACCACAGGCGCTTGGGAACGCTGCTGCAATATATTTCTTAACCCCTTCCGGACTCGTTATCCCCATAACTAGCATATGTTCGGCTAGCCAACCTTGTTTCTTAGCCATTACCGTAGCGATGCGAAGGGCAAAACATTTCTTCCCAAGCAAGGCGTTTCCACCATATCCACTCCCATAAGACAAGATCTCATGAGTCTCTGGAAAATGGGCAATGTATTTCTTTTCAATTGGCGCACAAGGCCATTTGGCATCTTTTTGTCCGGGCTCCAAAGGCGCACCAACAGAGTGAACGCAAGGGACAAATTCACCATCTCCAAGCACATCGAGTACTGCCTGACCCATCCTGGTCATAACTTTCATGTTAACAACCACATATGGGGAATCACTGAGTTCAACACCGATGTGAGCAATATTCGATCCTAAAGGGCCCATGCTAAATGGGATAACATACATGGTACGCCCCTTCATACTCCCTTTATACAAAGCTCTAAGAGTGGTATGCATCTCAACAGGATCAGCCCAGTTATTTGTTGGACCGGCATCTTCTTCCTTTACAGAACAGATGTAAGTTCTATTCTCAACACGAGCAACGTCACTTGGATCAGAGCGGAAATAATAACTTCCAGGACGCTTTTTCTCGTCTAACTTAACCGCCAAGCCTGAAGCTACCATCTCATTTAATAGACGACTATTTTCCTCTTCAGAGCCATCACACCAATACACATTTTCAGGCTGACAAAGTTCAGACCATTCGTTTACCCAACTCACTAATTTCTTATTACTTGTCATATATTTATAATTTAAAAAATGATGAATAACCTTAAAAAAAAATAGCTCGTTGAGTGCTCAGTGTCAGCTCTGACCTGCAAACTCCTCGCAGGCCAAATAGATATTCTCTAACAAGGCGGGGATTTTTGATTCAGGCACTGCAGAGAAGGCTAATCGGATTAAATTGCCAAATACAATCACTCCAGTGCTATAGTTGTCCAGCAAAATTCTTCGGATCGATTCTGCATTGAGTGAGCTATTTAGCTCAATGCACATAAAGTATCCAGAATTAAACGGAACAGGTTTAAAGTATTTTTCAAATTTCTTGTCATCAAGAGCCTTAACAATAGCGTTATATCGCGCATTTAAGGTTGCATATTTCTCTTTTTTATCAGATTCGTATTGCTCAGAGAAATAAGCGTTATAAAGAAGAGATTGCGAAAGATGACTCACATTAGATATGTTTCCCCTTACAGCTCCAGCTGTTTTATTTTCTAATGCTTCGTAAAGTTCAGGAGTACCAGCTTTAATCCCATAGGTGATAAAACCTACCCTAAATCCCCATACATAATCCTCTTTTGTTGGGCCATCGAGTTTGACAGCTAAAACTTTTTCATCCAGTTTTGAAAGCTGATTAAATATAGACTCGGTATAGACATTTTTCTCATAAACTAATCCAAAGTAAGCATCGTCAATAATTGCGACAACCCGTTTACCTTGATCCGATTGTTTTTTAATCGCATTCACGATGGGTCCAATCTCTGACACCAGAGGGGTATAACCACTTGGATTATTTGGAAAGTTTAACAACAAGACAATTTTTCCAGAGATGCTATCTAATGTTTTGGTAAAACCTTCGACATTGAAACCCCCATCTTTAAACAAAGGGAATGTCACGATCTTACCTTTATAAGCATTCTCGAAAATCAAGGAGTAATTTTCCCAAAATAGATCGGGAATAACAACCGTATCACCTTCGTCCACAAACATATAACTAGAGATGCTAATGCCATGCGTTAACCCACTCGTAACGATTGGAATACTTATCGGAGCATCCCCTAACGCAGGGTTCTTTTTATAGATCGAATCTCTCCAATAATCTCTTAACTCCTTCTTGCCAAAACTTGGAGCATAGGGATAAACAGAGCCCAGTGGTAGATTTATCAATTTATCAAATTCTGAAAGGTGCATGGATGAGCCATCATCTTCAATAGCCTCGCCGATAGTGGCATTGATTTGCTTTCCCTTTGCTTGAGCAGATTGTGATAAGATACCTAATTTTGGAAAAAATATATTTTTCCCTCTATCACTTAATACATCAAGAACATTCGAATTTAGCTTTTGAATGGTCTCGTTTAGGTCTATTGCTTGTTTGTCCATGAAGGTCTATATTGATTTATTTAGTTTTTATCTAACGACAAAGTTACGTAAAAATGTCTAGTCTTATTGACCAAAAGTTCTGCAAACCAATATTTAAAATTGATATAAATAGGGTATAAGTTTACTGTTTATTGAGTTTGCCATAAAACATCAGGGGTGTACAAATCAGATCCGATAAAGAGTTCCAGATGCTCCCTCAGACCCGAAAAAATCTTAGCCTTGCGAGGCAAATCCAATGGTAAAACATGAATATTTCACCGCATGCTTTCCCCTAAAAAGATGGCATTGTTTACCCTCTACGATCCAACGGATACATTCACAGGAAAGAGAAAACTTTCCCCCACATCAAACATGGGAAGAATTAGCTTAAAACATTAAATACAAGGACTTACTAGCGAAGAGAGGAAGAGTCTGCAAAAGAAATACAGCGACACATTTCGCTCAGAAACTGAGAAGGAATCAATTATGATCGTGGATGATATTTGTTCACGGTATCTTTTAGGTACTCTTTATCTAGGTGGGCATAAATTTCAGTGGTCAAGATCGATTCATGACCGAGCATCTCTTGAACCGTTCTTAAATCTGCGCCGCCTTGCACCAGGGCAGAAGCAAATGAGTGCCTAAAAGTATGAGGACTAATCGTTTTCTTTAGATGAATTTTGTCGGCTAAGGTTTTAACAATTGAGAAAATCATCACTCGACTGAGTTTCTTCCCTCTGCGATTTAGAAATACAATGTTCTCTGAGCCTTTCTCGATGAATAGTTTTTTCCGCGACTGAAGGAGGTAATTCTTGATCTCTTCGATCGCTTTCTTACTTATTGGAACGAGTCTTTCGCGTTCACCTTTTCCTGAAATCTTCAAAAATTCTTGTTCGAAATGTAAGTTAGAAATTTTCAGGTCGCACAACTCAGAAACCCTCAATCCACAACTATAGAGAGTTTCAAGAATTGCCTTGTTTCTCAACCCTTCAGCCTTACCTAGATCAATAGCTCCAATAAGTTGATCGATCTCCGTATTTGAAAGAATCTCAGGTAATTTACGTCCAATCCGAGGTGATTCAAGAAGTGTTGTTGGATCGTTTTCCACAACTTCCTCGATCAATAAAAATTTATAAAATGATTTAATTCCAGATATTGTTCTGGCTTGTGTTCGCGGACTAATTTCGTGTTCGTTCATCCAGATTAAAAATTTTCTCAAATGAGCTAACTTCAAGGTTTGCGGAGTTAGTTCAGGAAAAAATTCTTCTAAATAGGTAATGAGTTTGTGGATGTCGTTAGTATAAGCGCTAACGGAATTTGGAGACAACGATTTCTCAATTCGAAGATATGTTTCATACCCTTGTTTACTCTCTGTCCAGTTCATTCGTTCTATTATTTCACTCGTAACATTGAAAAAGAAATATTATATTTAGATTAACAATGTAAAAGGTATCAAAGTTGTCTCATTTTTTTGCACATTGCACTTTAGTAAATATACAAAATTTTTAAGATTAATGAAAATTATAATTATCAATGGTCCAAACCTAAATCTCCTTGGGACTAGGGAGAAGAGTATTTACGGAAGCAGCTCATTTAATGATTATTTCGAAACCCTTCCGACACTCTTTCCTGCGCTTGATTTTCAGTATTTTCAGTCCAATATCGAAGGAGAGCTTATTAATTTCATTCACGAGGTCGGATTCTCTGCGGATGGAATTGTCCTAAATGCTGGTGCCTACACGCACACCTCGATTGCTATTCGCGATGCGATTTCAGCTATAACTACTCCAGTTGTGGAAGTTCACATTTCAAATATTTTAACAAGAGAAAACTTCAGACATGAATCAATTATCGGTCCAGTATGCAAAGGAAGCATCATGGGTTTCGGACTAGATTCGTACAGGCTTGGGATTGAGAGCCTAATCGCACCTAGATAATTGACATCTTTTTATACACCTAAAATAGCCCATTCAAAATGAATGAAATAAAACATACCAAGATCGTTGCCACGATTTCGGATAAAAATTGCGAGCCTGAATTTCTACAAGAACTTTTTGATGCAGGGATGAATGTTGCCCGAATAAATACAGCTCATCAAACACCCGATTCAGCCTTAGTCATTGTTAACAACATTAGAATAGTTAGTGATTCTATTGCAATCCTTGTTGACACCAAAGGACCAGAAATTCGGACTAAAAATATCATAGAACCACTTGTCGTTAAAACTGGGGATATTTTACATGTCAAAGGCGGTGACGAAAACTCAACACCCACCTTGCTTATCGTTGACTTTGACGATTTTGCCGACAGTATTCCCGTTGGCACTTCTATGCTAATTGACGATGGGGAGGTCGAATTAAAAATTACCGCTAATATGGGAGACCGTTTAGAAGTAATGGTATGCAATGATGGGGAGATAAAAAACAGGAAAAGTATTAACGTACCAGGTGTGTCGTTTTCACTCCCTCCTATCACTGAAAAAGACAAACTTTTCATCGAATGGGCTGCCGACAATGACATTGACTTTGTGGCTCACTCCTTTGTTCGAAACAAAGAGGATGTATTGGCTGTCCAAAAAATTCTTGATAGTAAAAATAGCCCAATTAAGATTATTGCGAAGATTGAGAATACAGAAGGGGTTGACAACATTGATGAGATCCTTGACTATTCATATGGCATTATGGTTGCCAGAGGTGATTTAGGCATCGAGATTCCAATGGAGAAAATACCAGGAATTCAGAGGCTTATGATTCGTAAGTGTATAAAACACAAGAAACCTGTGATCATTGCCACTCAGATGCTCCATTCAATGATTAGCAGTCCTCGTCCAACTAGAGCTGAAGTTAGCGATGTTGCCAATGCCATCTTCGACCGGACTGATGCGATCATGCTATCAGGTGAAACGGCGTACGGCCAATACCCCATCGAATCGGTAAAATTAATGACTCGGGTAGCTCTTGAGATTGAGGCAACCAAAGACCGTCGTAATGATGTGCCTGTACCACGTCTCGACAATGAAGTCTCTGCATTCTTAGCGGAGGCTGCAGTAATGGCTGCAAATGAATTAAAAGTGGCAGCAATCATCACCGACACCCTAACCGGGAAGATCGCCCGATATATCTCAGCTTTCAGAAGCCCACGGCCTGTTTACGCAAAATGTCATAGCGGCAGAGTCATGCGCGAGCTTGCGCTCTCCTATGGGGTACATGCGAGTCTAATCATTTCAAAGAAAAACAAGCATAAGCTAGTTGAATCCTCGCTGTTAGACCTTGAAGCACGTGGAAAGATTTCGGACCACGATACGGTTGTTTATGTCGGAGGAAATTTCGGTGTAGGCGGTGGAACTTCGTTTATTGAGATTGCATCAGTAGATCGAATGACCAACGACAAAAAGAACAGCAAACACAGCACCACAGAGATTTAAAGATATCATCCCATAAAAAAAGAGGCTCATCATGTTTAGGAGAGCCTCTTTTTTTATGTTTATTCTTTTCATGCTTAGCGCATATCGTTTATCGAAATCTTGGGGTATTTTGCTGGATCGAACTTGAAATAATCGTCGGCTAATTCCTGATCTGTTTTCATTGTTTTCATGGCTAAGGTATAGATATTCCCATCCTTATTAAACGTCTTAGCCATCAAAATATGATGCTTCACTTTGTCAATACTCAGTCGGACCTTCGTGACCTCCTTCGATTTATCTGTGGGGAAAAGATCGACTAAAAGAGCCGCTTTGCCTGCTAGATCCTCTTCGCCAACATACACATAGGAAAACCCCTTCTCGTAACTTGTAAAGACATTAGCAGGATTAAGAGCACCTTCTGATTCGGCATCATTGGCTGAAATATTAACTTCATTCGACTGCGTTAGATAGCTCCAGGTAGCCATGCCATCAGAGAATACTTCCATCCCCATAGCTGGCATACGTAGTCGATAATTTTTCCCTTTTAACGCAACGCTACCTTCATTGGTCTCGGTAACACTGCCCGATTTATTCTCTAATTTAAACGAGAAATCGATCTGAATACTTTTGTAACTTTTATTGGTTTGAGAAAGTTTATCAAGGATCTGCTTCGCTTTAAGATCTACCTGCGCAAATAGACTCGCAAAGCTTAACATCAAAACACTAAAGAAAAGTATTGTTTTCATTCTTAATGGTATAAATTTTTGAGTTTGATTATTGATTTAAACCCTTCAACAATTGTTCCAAAGCATATTCATCTTGCAATAAAACTTGACGAGCCTTACTTCCTTCATTTTGGCCCACAATGCCAGCGGCCTCCAACTGATCCATGATCCGACCAGCTCTATTGTATCCGATAGAAAAACGACGTTGTATAGCTGAGGTTGAACCAGTTTGATTCATCACCACAATTCGAGCTGCCTCATCAAAATACTCATCCCGATTCTTCAGATCGATCATTTCTGATTCTCCCGAATTCTCATCATGACATTCTGGAAGTAAGTAAGCACTGGTATAGGATGGTTGCTGACTGATGTATTTCACGATAGCTTCTACTTCTGGCGTATCCACAAAAGCACACTGAACACGAATCAAGGAGTTTCCTGTCGAAACGAGCATATCTCCCTTTCCAATCAATTGATTCGCTCCAGGGGTATCTAAAATAGTTCTAGAGTCAACCATAGAAGCCACTTTAAAGGCAATACGAGCTGGGAAGTTTGCCTTTATCACACCCGTAATAATATTGATAGATGGTCTTTGAGTTGCTATAACCATGTGAATGCCAACCGCTCGCGCAAGTTGAGCAATTCGTGCAATTGGCAACTCGATCTCTTTTCCCGCAGTCATAATTAAATCCGCAAATTCATCGATTACCACCACAATATAAGGGAGATAACGGTGTCCATTTAGCGGATTTAAACGGCGGGCAATAAATTTCTCATTGTATTCTTTGATATTTCGTGCATGGGCTTTCTTTAAGAAATCATACCGCATATCCATCTCATGATTCAGTGAGCTAAGGGTATTTTTCACCCGCTGAACATCGGTAATAATGGGATCAACCTCACCTTCCATTTTCGCAAGAAAATGTTTCTCAATAACAGAATAGAGGTTTAACTCAACTTTCTTCGGGTCGATAAACACAAATTTCAGTTGAGCTGGATGTTTTTTATAGAGTAAGGAAGAGATGATCGCATTTAAACCTACAGACTTACCTTGACCCGTTGCTCCTGCCACCAAGATATGTGGCATCTTGGTAAGATCAACGACAAATGTCTCGTTTGAGATGGTCTTACCAAGTGCCAAAGGCAATTCAAAATCGCTCTCTTGGAATACTTTTGAAGCAATCAATGAGCGCATAGAGACCATCTCAGGCTTACTATTTGGCACTTCAATACCAACAGTCCCTTTCCCCGGGATAGGTGCAATAATTCGGATTCCAAGGGCAGCTAAGCTCAGCGCGATGTCGTCCTCTAAATTTTTGATTTTGCTTATCCGAACACCTGGAGCAGGAACGATCTCATAAAGAGTTATCGTAGGTCCGGTAGTCGCTTTAATCTTTACAATCTCGATGTTGTAATTCTTCAGCGTTTGAAGGATTTTGTTCTTATTCGCGATCAGCTCTTCATCCGAAACCTGAGGATTACCCGATGAACGCTCTTCAAGAAGATCGATAGGTGGGAACTGGTAGCGAGAGAGATCCAGTGTCGGATCAAAATCGCCCATCTCAAACTCATCACCTTCCTGTAGACCATCACCCTCTGCTACCGGCAATGGCTCTTCTTTCTTTGGCGTATGAGGAACATATTCAGCAGTCTCCTCGTGATGTACCTCCTCGCGCTCAAGCTCTAAAGATACAGTCTCTTTGGTTCCTGCATAAACAATCTCCACATTATCCCCTTCCGAAACTTTAGCAAAAGCTTGTTCTTTTGTCGCTACCACAGGGGCCTGAGGAATGGTATAAACATCTTCCTCGATACGTGCCTCTTTTTTCAGCAGTGCTTTAAAATCTCGGTTTGCAATCCACGCTTTTAACATGGGCCAAGCTTGTTCGAAAGCGATGATCACCACCACAAACATGGTACTCACAATAATAAAAAATGTCCCAATCCTACCAATAGAGATATTCAACAATTGACTGATGTTAAAGCCATAGCTACCACCAGGCAGGATATACGACTTCTCATAAATACCCGAAAGAAAATATCCAGAAGCTACGGAAGTCCATATGATTAAGAACAAGGTATAGGCCAGATTTCTTCGGAATGAGAAGTTTCCAAGTTTGGCCAAACGTAAAGCGATAATTACAAACAGGTAGATAAAGCCAATTGAGGCAACTCCAAAACCCTTATTGATAAATAAATTGGCTACAAATGCACCCCAGCGACCGCCAGCGTTCTGCATTTTCAGATCAGGATCGGTAATCAGATCTTTCAACGGAACATCAAGCATACTGATATCTGCACCCCCTGAAATAAAGAATGAGGTAAAGGAGATAAGGAGATAAAACGAAAAGAAAATCAGCAGAATGGCGAGAATGCCTCCAATTTGATCCCACCGATGTGAACTACCAAACCGACCAGTTCCTCGACTTTTCTTCGTGGTTGGGGCATCAGATTTATCATTGTTGCTTCGCGTCATGGTGCTGAATCAGAATATTTTTGAAAAAGTCAATTAACCATGCAAATTTAACCAAAAAAGGGAATCAGCAATACCGATTATTACCCAAGATTAGAACACCGAATCAATCAAAATGGTTCGAGTTATTAAACAACAACTGAAACCAGCAAAAAATTGTCGGTTGAAATTGAAATAGGTAAAATATATCCTTTAAATTTGTGTGCTTTCAATGATTGTTATTTCCAATTCACATCCAAATGTATAGCTTATGGCTATTGATCTACATGCTAGGCATTTCTTGACTCTACTCGATTTTTCAAAAGAGGAGATTGAATACCTATTAAACCTTTCGACTGCATTAAAATCAGAAAAAAAAGCAGGGGTAAAAAATCATCGATTAACCGGTCGGAATATTGCATTGATCTTTGAAAAATCATCCACTAGAACAAGATGTGCTTTCGAAGTTGCTGCCTATGATCAAGGAGCTAACGTCACCTATTTAGGACCAACTGGATCACAAATAGGCATCAAGGAGTCGATAAAAGACACAGCAAGGGTTCTTGGACGGATGTATGATGGAATCCAATACCGAGGTTATGGACAGGAGATTGTGGAACAACTGGCGCAATATGCTGATGTTCCAGTTTGGAATGGATTGACAAATGAGTTCCATCCAACTCAAATACTAGCCGATTTATTAACGATTCAGGAACATAGTTCAAAACCATTTCACAAAATAAAGCTTGCCTATTTAGGGAATGCTCAAAATAACACCGCAAACTCCCTAATGGTTGGTTCAGCGAAAATGGGAATCGATTTTCGCATAGCAGCTCCTGCAACATTGCAGCCTCATGAGTCGCTGGTTAATACCTGTCGCAACCTTGCTGCCGAATCAGGAGGAAGCCTTACCATAACAGACAACATAGAAGAAGCTGTTCACGATTGCGATTTTATCTATACCGATGTTTGGGTATCCATGGGCGAGGCCGAATCAAGCTGGGAAGAGAGAATTGAGCTTCTCAAGCCCTACCAGGTTAATGCGGCAGTCTTAGACTCAACAAATAACAAACAAGTTAAATTTCTCCACTGTCTGCCAGCTTATCACAACCAAGAGACTAAGATAGGGAAAGAGATATTCCAAAAATTTGGGCTTGAAGCGATGGAAGTTACGGAAGAGGTTTTTGAAAGTCCAGCCTCCATCGTTTTCGATCAGGCCGAAAATAGAATGCATACCATCAAGGCGATACTTGTGGCCACATTGGCCCGTTAACATATTAAAGTTTTAAATTCCATCATGAATAATTTCGAATTTCACAATCCCGTCAAGATCTGTTTTGGCAAAGGCGAAATCGCCAAATTACCCAATCTTGTTCCAGCTAAAGCGTCTATTTTACTCGTCTATGGCGGTGGGAGCATCCTAAAAAATGGCATTTACGATCAGGTAAAAAACGCTTTAAAGGGGTTCAATATACTTGAGTTTGGTGGTATTGAAGTGAATCCCCATTACGAAACGCTGATGCAAGCTGTTGAGCTCGTCAAAGAGCATCGGTTAGATTATATCCTTGCCGTAGGTGGCGGATCCGTATTAGATGGTGCTAAATTTATCGCGGCAGCAGCACTCTGGGAAGGCTCTGACCCATGGGACATTCTCGCTAAACGTTATCAAATGCCGGTTCAAAAAGCACTTCCTATTGGAACGGTACTAACGCTTCCAGCTACTGGATCTGAGATGAATGGGAACTCGGTAGTTACCCGATGGGAAACGCACGAGAAGCTAGCATTTGGCTCGCCTCATGTGTTACCTCAATTTTCGATTCTTGATCCTCAAGTGGTGTTCTCACTTCCGCCTATCCAAATCTCGAATGGTATTGTCGATGCCTTTGTTCATGTGATTGAACAATACCTCACCTATCCGGTCGACTCTCCTATCCAGGATCGATTTGCAGAATCAATTCTGTTGACTCTGATCGAAGAAGGTCCTAAAGTATTGAAGAACCAAACCAATTACGAGGCTGCAGCGAACTTTATGTGGGCAGCTACGATGGCTTTAAATGGATTAATTGGCGCTGGAGTGCCTCAAGATTGGGCCACTCATATGATTGGACATGAGCTCACCGCCTTCCACGGCATCGATCATGGACAAACGCTTTGCATTGTATTACCTGGACTTATGAGCCTAAAACGCAAAAATAAGGAGCAAAAACTGTTGCAATTTGGAGAACGGATCTGGAAAATTACAGAGGGGACAACAGATGAAAAAATCGATGCTACGATTGCTCGCACCGTGGAATTTTTCGAGTCGGTTGGGATAAAAACTAAGCTTTCAGACTATAGCGTAGGACGCGAAGTCATCGCAAAAATAGTGGATCGATTTGCGCAAAGAGGGGTCAAAGGAATTGGAGAACGGGGTGATTTAACGCTTGACCAGATAGCCGAGATATTGGAATCCAGACTGAGCTAAACAACTCCTGGTAAAATCAAGAATTCAGAACAAGAGATTGAAAAAGAATCAGATGCTATTTTACGGTCGCGTTCTGGGTACTTCTTTTTGAAGGAGACACAGGGCATCCACTACAAGCACAGCCACAACCGGTGCAGCTAGTATCTGTTTTCTTAAAAGACTTAAGCGATTCTACCGCTTTATAGGCAACGATCGACAGAGCGACTAAGATGACTATCCAGGTTAAAATTTCTTGCATAACTAAATCATTTTCAACTTAAACACTATTTTTAATCAAACATTCTATCAAGCTAAATAAATAACAAGGCTACTCGATAGGTGATAAATGAAAAAATCCAAGCAAAACCAGTCGTATAAACAACTGTAAATAAGGCCCACTTCCAACTTCCCGATTCCTTTTTAATGGTTGCAATAACTGCAATACACGGGAAGTAGAGTAACACAAAAACCAAGAAAGACAAGGCAACAGCCTGATTAAAAACCTTTTGTCCTGCTTTAGGTCCAATAAAATACTCCTGAGACTTTAAAACTTCAGGCAATAACTCCTTTGACTTTTGCTCATCTTTACCCGTTTGGTAAAGGACGCCCATTGTGCTTACCACAATCTCTTTAGCTGGAATACCTGCTAATAAACAGATTCCCATACGCCAATCCATACCTAACGGACTGATAATAGGCTCCATGGTATGGCCAATACGTCCTAAGTAAGAGTTCTCAATCTGAGTCTGATTGTAGATGCTATGCCCCGGTTGAGTAGCCGTAACTGAAGTCGGATTTGCGGGATCGATATTCTTTGTCCGCGGGAAATACTCCAATGCCCAAATAATGATCACCGCAATAAGTATCGTTCCTCCAATTTTTTGCAAATACTGACTCGCTTTATCCCACATATGGACCAGTGTATTGCGCATGATTGGCATACGATAAGGGGGAAGCTCCATAACAAATGGAGTCTCTTTGCGTCGGAACAACGTACGATTTAAAATCTTAGCCATAATGATAGCCATAGTGATCCCAAGTACATATAAACCAGTAAGAATTAAGGCTGGAGATTTAGGAAAGAATGCCGAGATCAATACAATATAAACGGGCAGACGCGCAGAGCACGACATAAACGGAATAATTAACATCGTCAACAACCTATCACCACGATTTCGAATGGTACGCGTGGCCATAATTGCAGGTACATTGCACCCGAATCCCATCACCATGGGAATAAAGGAACGCCCATGCAGTCCGATTTTATGCATCAGCTTATCCATGATAAAAGCGGCACGTGCCATATATCCAGTATCTTCCATCAACGAGGTAAAGAAGAATAGAATCAAGATATTAGGGAGGAAAATAATGATACTTCCTAGTCCATTGATGACCCCATCGGTGAGCAGGTCTTTAAACATTCCCGGAGGCATCGATGATTTAATCATGTCACCCAAGAAAGCCACCCCTTGGTTGATCCAAACCATTGGGAACGATCCTAAAGTAAAGGTTGCAAAGAAGGTCAGGAACATAAAGAGTAAAAAGATCGGGAAGCCCAAAATACGATGAGTCACCAATCGATCGATCTTTCCAGTTATGGCATAACGCCACTGAACACCAGCGGTAAATGTTTCACGAAGCGCTCCGGAGATAAATCCATACTTGGCATTGGTAATTAAACTAGAGCTATCCTCATTCCATCTCGATTTTAACCGAGCGATCTCCGACTGCACAACTTCGTTGATGCGCTTGAAATTGGAAGACTCTTGAAGGGTAACCAAAGCAGCTGGATCATTATCTAGAAGTCGAAGGGCCAAGTAACGTGACGATAATTTCGCCGTAATGGGTTTATCTTCTTTGATCTCGGTACGTATCGCTTTTATAGATTGTTCAAGCTCCTCGCCGTAATTAATATGGATATGTCGTACGACAGGATTACGCTCTTCATAGACTTCGATAATCTCATCAAATAATTCATTTAGCCCCTCACCACGACTTGCTGTGGTAGGGATAATTGGAATCCCCAATAGGTTTCCAAGCTTCTTTTGTTTTAACTTTGCTCCACTGGTAATCAAATCGTCGTACATATTTAAGGCAAGTACAACCTTGATATCCATATCAATAAGCTGAGTTGTCAAAAATAAGTTGCGCTCTAAGTTCGATGCATCGATCACATTCAAGACAATATCAGGTGTCTCCTCGATGATATAATTGCGTGTAAATAATTCTTCTGGAGAGAAGGAAGTTAGGGAATAGGTTCCGGGGAGATCGACAAGATTTAGCGTATATCCACGATGTTGAAAAGAAGCGATTTTTGAATCTACTGTAACTCCGCTATAGTTTCCTACATGTTCTTTTGAATTCGTAACTCGATTAAAGAGGGTGGTTTTCCCGCAATTCGGGTTTCCAGCTAACGCGATCAAGATCGATTTACTCTTCTCTTTAGCCGAGATTTTAAGCGCCTCCATATCGATGGTGCCATCAAATGTTGGCACGGCAAGATCGAGAGCCTCGGCGATGGTGATGACTTCAATCAGTTCAGCTTCGGCGCGACGCAAGGAAACATTGTATCCAAGAAGCTGGTATTCAACGGGGTCAAAAAGGGGTGCATTTTTTAATACTAATACTTCTTTCCCAGTTACGAATCCCATCTCTGAGATTCGACGACGAAAGGAGCCATGACCCAATACTTTGGTTATGACTACTCGATTATTCTCTTCTACTTCTGAAAGCCGCACCTGTACCTTATTTAGAACAATTAAAAATAACGTACAAATATAGGACATTAAATTCTTTAATTGGAATAAAAAAGGGTTAATTTTCAATAGAAAGTGAATGCAATGGCTCCTGATTTCAGAAGAGCTTAAAATAAGGGAGCTAAGGTGCAATTTACAGATGGGTGGAGGATGATTTAGGCATGAATAACGCAATTAAAAGTCCATATTTAAGAAAAATAATAAGTTCTCATAGTTTTGGTTTCTGAAATCTGATTATCTTTGCACCTCTTCAGGATACGAGACGAATGGTTCAGTTCTGGAGTAAACGTTCTGGGATCTGTTTAACTTTTTAGGAAGTAAACAGATTCGACTAAAATTGGCCCCGTAGCTTAATGGATAGAGCATCTGACTACGGATCAGAAGGTTGGGGGTTCGACTCTCTCCGGGGTCACAAATGCCACTGTAATCAATTGATTATCAGTGGCATTTTTTATTATACACACTAAAATACACACCTTTTTCCGACTGTCTGAATTGAAATTGCAATACTATTCCTCAACTTTTGCTGCTCCTTTCATATAGGACCGATACTTATTTCACGTGCAGGGAACGATTATAAAGTTGTTTATTTTGCAACATTGCAAACTTTGCAAAGTCTGCAAATTACAAGGTTTTATAATATCCTACTCTAAATTTTAGCCCCCAAGCTAACGCATAGTCTATTTCAATGCATCAGTAGGGATAAGATTCAAAGCGCTTTATTTTGTGCGATTCAAGACCTTCTGAATCTCCTCTTTCCCCTTAACCATAGCCATTATTAGTAAGGTAGTCTATTAAAATAACCCAATCATCATTAACAGGCACATGCCAGCCTGAGGGACAAACATTTTTATTCCCGTTGGTACTTGTATTTAAAGTGTACCAATTATATAGTCCACTATAAGCTGCTTTGTTCGTTTCATCATTGTTGTACCAGCAATAGGCAGGAGTTTCTAATCCATAAAGCTGTATATTATTCCAAGCAGTCTGATCAGCCACTAAAGGTATATCAGAATTATCATTATACTTGGTGCTTTTAAGGTTTTCCTTCATCCAAACCTGGGTTCCAATCCGCACTACGTTATAAATATTACCTTCAACATCACTGATCGTTATTGGGTCAGTTGTAAAGGTCATATCACTGCCATTTGTAGTGCCAAGTGAATTATTCGCTTTTACTCTGAAGTGATAAGTAGTGCCACTGGCTAAACCTGTTATAACTGAACTTATAGTTGTGCTTATGTTACCAGCAAGTGGACTCTGTGATGCTGCAGCAGTATTACCATAATTTGCCGTATCACACTTTTTAGGCGACACATTAAAGCAAATAGAAGCAATGCCTAAAACTACATTTGACGAGATCGTAAACAAAAATGTAGAAATGAACATTGCAGACCCTTTTATGGAAGGGAATGGGAGAAGCACCAGAATATGGGTGGATTTGATATTGAAAAAGCGGCTCAAGAAATGCGTTAATTGGAGTAAAATAAGCAAGCAAAACTACCTGAATGCAACGGGTTATTTCAATATTGCGAAGTAAGTAAGGATAAAGCTTATGCTCCTCGTTACGCTGAGTGGTTCTTGGCTTAGGATATATTGCTGTAATACGCATCTCTTTGTAATAACGGTCTATCCGTTTACGGCTAACACAAAAGCCCCGTTTATCCAAATGAACCTTCATTCTGCGAATCCCATAGTAAGGCGTTATTAAGTACTGCCTATCTATGGCTTCCTTGACACATAACTCATCATATTTCAAAGAATGTTTTGACTCATAATAGAGTCCACTTCGGCTTAAACTAAGAAATATACATTGTTTAACAAGGCTTAAAAGGGGATGTCCTCGTTCGACCATTTCTCGGCGTACTATTTGCCCTGTATTTGATTCCACTTTTTTTTTTAAGAACTCATTCTCTATCTCCAACTGCCCTATCTTACGGAAAAGATTATCCGTCTCGTGCTCCTTCTGCTTCTCTTCAGGTATATTTGGTTTACTAAAGGTAGCGATAGCACTGTCCAAATATTGTTTTTTCCAAATATTAACCTGATTTGGATGAACCTCATAAAAACTGGCAATCTCGCTGATGGTTTTAAAACCTTTTACTGCCTCAATTGCTACTTTGGCTTTTAATTCCGCTGAAATTTTCTTTCAAATAATCCTACTGTTTTTAAAGTGTATAAATTTAATTGTTTTACACCTTAAACAGCTGTCCTAAATATGGGTTACATTATAGTAACCGGTGGTAAAAAGACCAAAGAAACAAGAGCCCTGCAAGGGTTCAACCCCACGGGGCTAAGTTTATGACCTTAGTTTTATTCCGTGAGTTTAACTCACGATTATTGATCCACCAGATTGACGGATCCGCTTTCAGGGATAAAAATACTGACGTCAGCTTAACGAAATGTCATTACATTATTAATTGATAATTGAGCATAACCACAAGACCATCAAGGCAGTAAAGACTTACCCTTTAACGGGTTCAATACCTATCCTTTCGCACCATCCCAAAAATACCTTGTATGTTTCATCAAGTCCGTTGATCTGTTTTTTTGTCAATGGCCTCTTTGATTTCCTGGTGATTAATTCTATTGGCAATCCTCTTTTTTGTAAAAAATATTTTGAACTTAACGGATAATTTTGTCCTATCACCACTTCTGTTTTTGTTAACTGCTCCTGGATGTATTTCACGTCATTCAGCTTATCGGGATTGGTGGCGTTGTTGCACATCCACACCAAAATCTCAGGATAAAAATTTCCCGAGATAGCCGACATCCCTTTGGCTCCCGCCTGAAGTGATCTCATTGTATTAGCGGTGCAGGCATCGTAAAATTCCAATTTACTGTTTTTTGCGAGATCAATTTTAGCTTTTACCCTGTCGAAAGAGATAGTGGTATCTTTATGGTAGATCAGTCGGTTTGTTCCCAGTAAATATTCAAACACATAAGGGGTGATAATTCTTTTGTATGGCAGGGGGCATTCGTAGGTCCCCATCGGTATGTTGTCAGTAAGCTTAAAAAACTTTTCAAAATTATTGATCAGTACCTCATCACTCTCTCTTCGTTTGGCGAAATGGCCTGTTATCATTATGACGGCATCGACTCCTGTTTGATAAATTTTCCTTGCAAACTCTGCTTTCTGCTCAAGGGAATCGCCGAAGGAGCCGGTACTCACCAACGACATCGCGCCATTAACACGTTTAACAACATGTTTGGTCACAGCTAACCGCTCCTCATCGCTCAGGAAATACATTTCGCTGCTTTGGCAATTGGCGAAATATCCTTTTACCCCGGCTGCCTGGTAAAAATCAGTCAGGCTTGAAAGTCCGTCAAAATCAATCATCCCGTTTTGTTTGTACGGGGTAATCATTACAGGAACAAATTTTTTGTCACTAAGAATAGGGAGAGCGGCATTTGTGCTTTTCAATAAGCCGGGGTGACTTTCATTCCCTGCGAATACTTTTTCACCGAGGCCTGCTGCAAGAGCAATGCCTACAGTACCTGCTGTAATTTTTTCTAAAAAAAGCCGTCGCGATGGTTTAGTTTCTTGATTCATCAGTGGATAATTTGTTATTTAATTGCGTGATTGCCTGTCCCAATTTATCGGGAGAACACCTGTGTTATTTTGTCCCGTGTATGCGAAGCGCCGAATCATGGGTGTTTCATAAGTTTTACATTTTACACCTAAGTATTTGCCGATTCAAAAAAAAATAATTTAATATATAGATTTGTAAGGTTCTGCTGAAATTGAGGTATTGCCAGAGGTAAAACTAGCTATTATTTATTAGATTTGAGGTATTAATAAAATGACCAGACAGCATTTAGCTCACTTTTCACTTAGCCAACATAAAATGACCAAATGTGTTTCAAATTTTGGGTCAATAGTTATCTTGCTATTTATCATTACGAACACTTTTATCCCAGATTGCTTTGGTCAGAATAATGAACCAACAGTAAAAAAAACGGGTTTATACTACATCCCGGCTTGTGACTGGCAGACCTGTGATTGACGGAAAACTCGATGATAAATTATGGAAGGCTGTTACATGGGCCGGCAATTACACGCAATGGATTCCAAAAGAGGGTGGCAAACCCAGCCATCCGACTGAATTAAATATTCAATACGACGACAAGTATATTTTTGTCGCCTTTCGCGCTTATGATGACCGGGATAAGATCCTGAAAATGGCAGGACCCCGCGATGAATTCGTCGGTGATGTAGTTGGAATCGCGTTTGACAGTTATCACGATTACCGCACGGGCTTTGAGTTTTCAGTTACGGCATGGGGTCAGAAATGTGATCTGATTAAATATAATCCGGCAAGAAACGATCTTAACTGGAATCCTGTCTGGAAAGTAAAAGTTGGAATGGAGGACTCAGCCTGGGTTGCAGAGATGCAGATTCCGCTCAGTCAATTGCGCTTCAGCGGACAAGATGAAAAGGTTTGGGGAATGCATACCTCAAGAAATATCTATCGTCTTCAGGAATACAGCAACTGGGAGATTCAAACCAAGAAAGGACCCGGAGAGATTTACAATTACGGTATATTAAAGGGTATTAAAGGGATAAAGAAATCACAGCGACTCGAAATCATGCCTTTTACTCTTGGAAGCTTTGAGCCGACGAAAAATGAACCGGCAAATCCATTTAGTAATAAAGGCAGAAGTTGGGGAGGCACCATCGGGTTAGATGCAAAAATTGGCCTTTCAAGTCATTTCACTGTTGATCTGACAATAAATCCGGATTTTGGTCAGGTGGAATCTGATCCATCAGTTTTAAACCTTTCAGCTTACGAGACTTTCTATGTCGAGAAACGCCCTTTTTTCACAGAAGGGTCATTTATCTTTGATTATAATATTAATAATCAGAGTCTTTTTTATTCACGTCGTGTCGGACATTCTCCCTCGCTGAAAATAAATCCAAATGATAATCTTTTCGTAAAATCACCTATTAATACAACTATTCTAAGTGCAATCAAGTTGAGCGGAACAACCTCAAAAGGATTAACCGTTGGTATGATACAAAGTTTTACTGCGAATGAATATGCAAAACTTATTGATTCTGACGGAAACGCGAGCTCCCGGAAAATTGAACCGCTAACGGTTGGCGGCTTAAAGAAAGTGCGGAATAAATAACCACTCACTTTCTTAACCTCAATAGCACGATTTATTAGGGTTTTAAAAATAATTAGATTCAAGTTAATTGTCCTAGGATGTAATTTCGCTAGTTTAATTCTCTGGTTCATTAATGAATGGAGATGGGCCTCATACTTGGATAGAAATGAAGTAGAAAGCTCCGAGAATAAGAGGTCTCTTCTTTTGCTTTTTTTTAAAAACACTTCCAGCTTGTTACAGAAACCATTGTATTTTTTGAAATTCCTATAACCTCCCTCGTTAAAGATGTCTTTGGTCCTTTGTTTGGCAAACTCCAAAAAAGAAGACGAGGATTCTACCTCATTAATAGTAGACTTGATCAATTCCTTCGTGGCTTGACCTTTGGATTTTAAATCCCTAGAGGTGTTTTTTGCTTCTTCAATCTCATTGGCAAGAGCTTCATTCCATTTTTTATGGTTTGCTTCCGATGTCCGAATCCAGTTTCCTTGCTTCGCTTTTGGGTTAAAATTCTGCTTGCTTTTGAGTTCAATAGTCGTTTTTTTTTCGAATATGCTTCTTATCTTGAGTTATCCGAAGAAGGATAGAATAAGTCTTATTCTTTGTAGGTCTGTTATTCAGTTCCAGGTTAAAGGTAATTCCCATAATTAAGGCATTAATATAAGGTCTACCAAAGTTAAGAATTATTTCTTTTATTTGTCATATTATATTCATACATTTGCACTTGCTTAGTCATATTATAACTTTACTATTATGAGCAAAAAGACATTGCAGATACAGCAGTTGAACAGCAAAATGCTGGCTTACGCCAGTTTGCAAAAGGTTGTTCCACCACCTACTGGATGGATAAAGGCAATACGTAATTCATTCGGGATGACCATGTTACAGCTTGGAAACCGCCTTTCTATTACCAAACAAAGTGTGCAAGATATTGAGCGGAGGGAAAAAGATGGCTCTATTACAATCAAAGCATTGCGGGAAACAGCAAGGGTATTGGATATGCAATTAGTTTACGGCTTTGTGCCTAATGATGGTTCTTTAGAATTATTGATTGAAAGAAAGGCTAAAGAACTGGCCACTCAAATTGTAATGCGAACAAACAACACCATGAAGTTGGAAGACCAGGAGAATACCAAACAACGCATTGAAAAAGCGATACACGAACGAACCATTAGCATCAAATCCGAAATGCCTAAAACTTTATGGGATTAGATTTAGACTACATCAACGGACAAACACCGCTGGAAGAAGATGAGAAAGAAGGGCTGCTTATTCCTACTATAGCTACCCGTGGCGAATTAGATGAATTTGAGCAGCAGAATATTGAACAAGTTGTATTGTGGTCGCTAAACCGCTCTTTTAAAGCAGATAATGTGTTTACCGAAGAATTTTTAAAAGCGGTTCACAAACGGATGTATGGCAACGTTTGGGCATGGGCTGGAGAATTTAGAAAAACAAATAAAAATATTGGCGTAGACAAATGGCAAATACCAACGGAGCTACGAGCATTACTGGATGATGTAAAATTTTGGTATTCCAATAACACCTATAGCCCGGATGAATGCACCATTCGTTTTAAGCATCGTTTGGTAAGCATACATTGTTTTCCAAATGGTAACGGCAGGCATAGCAGACTAATCGCAGATATCGTGATTGAGAAAATTTACAAGCAGTTACATTATAGTTGGGGTGCAGCAAATTTAGCACAACAAGGCGACCAACGCACCACATATCTCAATGCAATTAGGGCAGCAGATGCTGGAGACATTCAGCCGCTAATAAACTTTGCAAGATCATAAACGATAGGTTCTAACTAATTCATTTAAATATCATTCCGTTTAAACCAGTCGCAACCAACGGTACTTTATCCCTAAGCCAAAATTCCAATACTTAACAGATCACTTTTAGATGAAAATAGAGAATGAAAACAGCTGAAATTAAATAAAAAATAAACCTTTCAATTCGATTCTATACAGGTCGATAAAACAACAAATAAACCAAGCCTAAAGCAGCTATGAATCAGAAGCTTGGGATTAAAATCTCTCCAGAGTCACTTAAAAGGCATTGAGAAATTAATGCATTTTTTAGTTGTAAAAAGACGATCTAAGAGTTAGGCAAATGCCCAAATCTTAGATCGTCTTTCAGTATAAATTTGACTAAATAAAACGAACAGAAACTATGGATGAGTCGTGAAAGAAAATTCAGACCCATAGGTTGTCCCGTGACTACTAACCACATAAGATCTCACATGATAAGTGACGTTCGGCGATAGACCAGTCATATTGCTTACAAAAGTTCCCAAGCCAGACCCATCGACAGTTTTTGAGTTTGCCGTAGTTGGATTTGACGAAGTATTCCAGCAGACACCCCTGGAGGTGATAGCAAATCCACCATCGTTAAAGACAATACCCCCGCAGACTGCTGATGTAGCCATAATCTGAGTAACCAATTCTGTCATGATTACAGCCCCTTCGGAAGAATCGACAACATACGTCACATCATTACCATACGAAGTACCCACACTATTAACAGCATATGCTCTAATGTGGTAGGTGCCACCGATCTGAAGACTAGTAAGGGTGCTCGTAAATATTCCCGAACCTGATCCATCAGTGGTCTTTGAATCTGCCAACGTTGGATTCGGACTCATGCTCCAACAAATACCCCGCGAGGTAACAGTTGCACCACCATTATTGGTAATATTTCCACCTGAAGTTGCGGAGTTCATATCAACCACGGCCCCAGCAGTAGTCGTTAGCGTAGCCAAACTAGTTGTTTTAAACGTCACTTCCTCACCATAGGAGGTACCTGAAGAGGTTATTGCATATGCTCTTAGGTAATAAGTAGTCCCAGAAGTTAGACCTGTAATTGAACTACCATATGAGCCTATTCCTGTCGATGAATCAACCAATTTAGAGCCAGCCGTTGTAGGGCCAGAACTTGTACTCCAGCATACTCCTCGCTGAGTTACTGATAAACCCCCATCGGTGGCAATAATACCTCCGCTAATTACCGTAGTTGACCCTAGATTACTTGGAAATGCGGTTGAAATAAGAAGAGCAGTATTGCGAAACGAAATTTCGTTCCCATAAAATGTACCATAGATGCTGGTTGCATAAGCTCTAACATAATACGTTGAGCTTGTTTGGATCAATCCAGTCATGTTACTCACATATGACCCTACACCCGTACTACTATCCACGGTTTTTGAGTTAGCTGTTGTAGGTCCAGAAGAGAGACCCCAGCAGATTCCTCTAGTCGTAGTAACTCCACGATCATCCGTGATATTACCTCCACCGACAGCTGTAGTACTGGTTAACCAGGCGACATTGCTTGTCGTCAATAGCGGTGTTGGAGTCAAGGTGGTAAACGTGACAACCGCACCATAAGCTGTTCCAGCACTGTTCGTCGCAAAAGCTCTTGCAGAATAGGTCGTTGCTGGCAACAAAGCATTTGTAATAGTTATGTTAAATGAAGCAGAACCGCCGATATCCTTAAAATTAGCAGAAAAAGTGTTTGGGATGTACCATTCCACTCCTTTTGTAAGATTCGAATCGCCGCCAACACTGACAACCTTCCCTCCAAAGGTAAAAGTACCTCCAGCAGTGGCAGTGGCATAACCAGAGATAATTACAGCATCAGTGGTAACGACAGGCAAAACAACCGGCGTCTTAAATGACATTTCATTTCCATAGGCCGTTCCAATACCATTGCTTGCATAGGCTCGATAATAATAGGTGGTATTCGGCAATAAATACTTTACATCAATACTATAACCCAAAAGACCATTGGAAAAATATGTTAATTCCGAATCTGAAGTCGTTGGATGCAAAGTGGTACTCCAGCAAACACCCCTTCCTGTTATAGCAGACCCACCATCGTTATCCACATTACAAACTAAAGTTGCCGTAGTCCCAGTTATGAATATTGCTCCTTCAGTAGTCAAGGAAGGCAACACGGTAGCTGATGAGAATACCATTGGTGTTCCATAGAACGTACCTCTAGTATTGGTGGCATAGGCTACAACTTTATAAGAAACGCCAGCAGTAAGACCGGTTAAATTACTTATGAATGAACCTATCCCTGAGCCATCAACCGTTTTGTTATCAGCGATTGTTGGATTATTTCCAGATGTAGTCCAACATATCCCACGGGCCGTAATCGGCACTCCCCCATCGCTCGTAATGTTACCTCCACCGATGGCTGTGGTTGCCGTTATTCCACTTATCACTGAAGTATTTAGTGTTGGATCGGTTAAGCCAATTGTTGTAAAAGAAATTGAAGTAGTGCTATATTCATATCTTCCATCTGCATAACGGATATAAACGCTAGTAGTATAATGAGTTGAAGGTGTCAATCCGGTAAGTTTAACATGCCCACTCACAGAAGAAAAAGAGGTGGAAAGTACGAGATGAGAGCCTGCTACGGTCGGTTTAGCAACTGATGTTGGGTCTACAACTTTCCAACAGACACCAAATTCATTATATTCTTCACTTCCTGCGGTAACCGAAATGGTTAATCCAGCAGACGTATAGGTTATGGAATCTGCCACCGATATACTAAAAAGTGGTTCCTCAACAAGTGGTCCAGGACTAGACGCACAACCAAAATTGACCAATAGACTAACAACGAAAGAAATTAGCAACAAAGGGAAAGCCCGAAACTTATTCATAGGGTATTTAATTATTTTTTTTGCAAAAATAATTAAATACCAATAACTTACAAATGACTTAGTGAAGTATAAGTTATTTAGTATAAATTAATAAAACAGCTAATTAGAATGATCGACTTACGTATCAAATAATTCAACTTCGTAAATGATAGGCTTTGGGCTGAGTAAAGGTGCGTAAACCAACATGCGAGAGGGTACTCCCAAAACCACTATGTTTGCGGCCACTCCAAGGCAGAGCAGCACTCACACGGTCGCAACAGTTCCAATAAGTCGTTCCAGCATTTAGCTGATTCATCAATGTTAACGCACGGTTTTCATCCGAGGTAAATACCGCTGCAGTAAGACCATATTGGGTATCATTCATGAACGACAAAGCCTCTTGATCACTCCTTACCTTCATAATTCCAATGATAGGTCCGAACGACTCCTCGCGCATAACCTCCATGGTATGGTTCACATCAACCAATACAGTAGGCTCAAAGAAGTTCCCCTCACCTGAAACGATCTTCCCACCACAAAGCAGTTTCGCCCCTTTAGAAACAGCATCTTTCACCTGACTGGCAAGATAGGCTGGCTGCTCCTCGCGTGTTAAAGCGGCGCAATAGACTCCTTCAGCAGTTGGACTGCCAAAACTATACGTCTTCACCTCCGCCACAAAAGCAGCCACATAAGCATCGTAGACGTTTTCATGCACATAAATACGCTCTACCGAGCAACAGCTCTGTCCGTTATTGTAAAATACACCATCAGCAGTATTCACCGCCACAGTATTAACATCAGCCACATCATCAGCCACATAAAGTGGATCTTTACCACCCAGTTCGAGTCCGCAAGGCTTCATCTTCTGACTCACCTTTTCGTAAATCGATTTGCCCGTTGCATAAGATCCGGTGAAGAAATAGCCGTCAAGGTCTGCCTCCAAAAGCAATTCTCCAACTTCCCTTGCTCCAATCGCAATCGTAAAAGCATCTTTTGGAACACCTGCTTGATGTAGGTATTTTTCAATCTGAAGACCAGTTAAAGTAGCCAGTTCAGAAGGTTTATAAACCACGCTATTCCCAGCTAAAAGGGCCGGAACAAATACGTTAGTCCCTACCAAATAAGGGTAGTTCCAAGCCGATATATTACAAACCACACCAAGTGGCTCATAGACAATCTTCTCACGGGTAGCCCCTTCTGAAACCATCCACTCATCACTTAAATCGCTCAAGGCATTAGCCGTCAGCCATTCAATACGGGCACAGGCACCATTGACTTCATTGCGCGACTGCTGCAACGGTTTTCCAACTTCACTCGTTAAGATCGCGGCACACTCTTCGATATTTTGTTGAAGCAGACTAGCAAACTTTTGAATAATCGCAATCCGATCGGTAAGTGGTACTTGATTCCATTTTTGCTGACCAATTCTCGCTTCATTAACCTTTTTATCAATACTTAACTTGTCGTCTTCAGAAACGGTTGTGATCACTTCGTGGGTTGCTGGGTTAATGATTTTCATGATTTAAATTTTAAGGCTTCCTCAAAAAACCAGGCTTTGAGATTTTGAGAAAGTGGATTTGTTTGTTTGTTTTCAATACGTTCGGGGTGCCACTGGACAGCTAACATAGGACTCTTATCTGCTTTATCTTTCCATTCGATCCCTTCAATAAGCTTATCATCGGAGTAACAACCAATAGAGAGCAGGTCTGAAATCTGCTCAATAGCTTGATGATGCGCACTATTTACCTTGCCATTTGATATTCCGGAGACGGCTGCGAGCAAAGAGTCTTTTTGAAGTTCAACAGTGTGGATATAATCTATTCCACCCATATTCCGATGGTTCTTCTCCCCTGCATGCTCCAAATCAACGATTAATGAGCCACCTAGGGCCACATTAATCAATTGCAAACCTCGGCAGATACCAAGAATTGGCATTTTTACAGCTTGTGCCTTGTTCAAAAGATCGAACTCAAATTCATCGCGACTTGTATTCCAAATCGCTGGTTGATTGGGATACGTTTTTAATGTTTGATCATAATAGGCAGGATCGATATCGATACCACCTGTTAGAAGCAGACCATGACATTTATCCAGATCTTCCAAGTTTTGCTTTTCCCACGAAAGGTCAATAATCTCAATGGAATCTGAGCCCTCGAGGATCCAAGCAGGATAATTTGGATATTTTGTTTCGGTAAAGCAAACTCCAATTGATAGTTTCATGGTAGTCGATTATAAGGCTTTCAGGTATAAAGCTTTGAAATCAGCTCGACTGACCGGTTTCGGATTATTTGGATGAGCAAAGTCAGCAAAGGCTAAATCTGCCAACGTCTCAATATGTTCAGTTTTCACCCCAATACCACCAAGAGTCTTCGGGATTCCCAACCGGTCGTTCAAATCAAATAGGTATTCAACTACCCCTTCACCGGTTTCATTTTTAATCCCTAATGCTTTAGCCATCCGAACAAATCGGTCCTCAAAACCTTCGATATTATAGTGCATGCCATAAGGCAAATTAACAGCATTCGCTAGACCATGATGGGTATCCAATAAACTAGAGAGTGGATGTGCTAATGAATGCACTACGCCAAGTCCTTTTTGGAATGCAATAGCTCCCATCATGGAGGCCAACAACATATTCGATCGCGATTCGACATCTGGATTTTTCACAGCTTTTTCTATTGAAAGAGCGATCAATCGCATCCCTTCCAAAGCTATTCCGTCGCAAAGTGGATGGTAATTTTTAGCTAAGAAAGCTTCCATATTGTGTGTTAGGGCGTCCATGCCGGTTGCAGCAGTTATGAATGCTGGAAGGTCCATGGTCAAATTTGGATCGGCAAAGAGAATTTTCGCCAATAGCTTAGGCGAGAACAATATTTTTTTCTGATGTGTTTCGTCATCTGCAATGATGGCCGAACGACCCACTTCGCTGCCAGTACCTGCAGTTGTTGGAACGGTGATAAATGGTGGAACATCGTTGGTTACATAAACATCACCACCGATAAGATCATCATATTTAAAGAGATCCTCACGATGATTGATCCGCAATAAGATCGCACGAGCCACATCAATAGCGGCTCCCCCACCAAGGCCGACAATACAATCACAATTCGCGTTATCATAAGCATCGGCACCCTTATAAACATCGCTTTTTACCGGGTTTTTGTGGATATCGTGAAATACAGTCGGCTGGATACCTGCCGCACTGAGGTCACTCAAGATTTGCTTAAAGAACCCTAATCCAGCAATGGTTGGATCTGTTGAGATCAAAGGTCTGGAGAGGTTGTTGTTTTTTAGGTAGGTCGGTAATTCAGCGATTACTCCCGCACCAAAACGGATGGTGGTTGGGAAATTAAATTGCGAGATTGACATGATGAAAGTGATTTACTGTTTATTATACTCTTGTTATTTCTACTAAAATTATTTCTTTTACTGGACTTAAGTGTATTAAGAGTTTAAAGTATCCATATTGAACCCACTTCGGGGCTCCCTGTTTGTTTGAGCGACTAACTCTCAGTTTCACTGAGAGTTATTTAAAATCACAGTCCTTCGGACTTTTACTCCCTTTAAACTGCAACTATTTAAAGTCATTCGGACTTTTACTCAAGTTCAACTGCGGCTATTTAATTAATGTCCTTCAGACTTTTTCTCTAGTCAACTACAGCTATTTAAATTAAAGTCCTTCGGACTTTTTAGATGGTCGTAAAATACCGTTTTGTTTCCCAGTCGACAAACACTTTGGCAAACTAACGATCATAACAGGCATCCACATTTGAGATCTTTTAACTCCCAGTTCACTGAGAGTTAGTTGAAATCACAGTCCTTCGGACTTTTACTCCCTTTAAACTGCAACTATTTAAAGTCATTCGGACTTTTACTCAAGTTCAACTGCGGCTATTTAATTAATGTCCTTCAGACTTTTACTATTGTTAAATGACAATCAACCAAATTAATATCCTTCGGACTTGATTAGATAATCTCGAAGTATCGTTTTGTTTCCCAGTCGGTAACCACCTTGGCAAACTGACGCACTTCCCAGTCGCGGGTTTGGGTAAAATGGGTGACAAAAGTCTCTCCGAAGAGTTCTTTTGCTACAGCTGAGTTCTTCATATTCTGATTGGCCTCTTCAAGGCTTTTAGGGAATCGTCCGGTAGACTCATCGCGGTAGCCGTTGCCAGAGGTAGCATCTTGCAACTTTAGTTTATTTTTAATTCCATAAAGACCAGCGGCCAGGCAAGCACTAAGAGCTAAATAGGGATTGGTATCGCTACCTACCACACGTGTTTCGAGACGGCATGATTTGCTGCCACCCGTTATAGCACGTAAAGCTACTGTCCGATTGTCGACACCCCAAGTGACGGTTGTTGGAGCCCAAGCCCCCTCAACGAGTCGCTTGTAAGAATTTATCGTTGGGGCGACCATCGGTAAGATATGTGGCAAGCAATAAAGTTGACCTGCGATATATTGATTCATCAGTTCACTCATCTGGTGTTTCCCTGACGCGTCATGAAAAATATTTGTATTTTCCTTCCAAAGAGACTGATGCACATGGCCACTACAACCCGGCAGATTTTCGCTTACCTTAGCCATAAAGGTTGCCAAAACACCATGTTTATAAGCAATCTCTTTTACGGAGGTTTTAAATAATATGGCATTATCAGCAGCCAAAAGCACATCGCTATAGGTTATGGCAGCTTCGTAAACGCCCGGGCCAGTTTCGGTATGAAGTCCTTCCAAATGAATATCGAATTGTTTCATCTGATCGAAAAGTGCAGAAAAGAAGTCATTCCGAACGCTGCTTCTCAGGATAGAATAGCCGAACATGCCGGGTGTCAGCGGTGTCAGATGACGACCCTCTTTTTCGGCAAATGTTTGCGGTGTTTCAGCAAAGTTAAACCACTCAAATTCCTGAGCACATTTTGCTTCAAATCCAGCATTAGAAAGATCACCAATAATTTTCCTAAGGAGTTGACGAGGACAGATTGATAAAGCTGCCCCTGAGGCATCAATAAATTCACCCAAGAAAAATGGCGTTCCATTCTCCCATGGGATCTTGCGAAAACTATCGAGACTTAATTTTACTTTAGCATCGGGATAGCCACTGTGCCAACCGGTGTAACTTGAATTATCGTAAGCAGCATCTGTCATATCCCATCCGAAGACCACATCGCAAAACCCGAGGTCTCCATGTGCAGAGGCAAGGAATTTCTCACTTGAGATATATTTACCCCTTAAGACACCGTCGATATCGGCGACTGCTACTTTTACTCGGCCAGATTCGTGGCTACGGACATACGCAAAGATCTCTTCGTGGCTCATTTTTTAAAGATTTTAAAAAGCAGATAAAAGAACAGCAAGATACCAAAATAATAGATAGCGAGAACACCATAAGCATAGCATAATGCAACAATGCAAACCAGTGACAACACAAACGCCACAATGGGTGTAAAAGGATAAAAAGGGACCATGAAAGGTCTTTTAAGATGGGGCTCAGCCTTGCGCAATTTAAGCACCGAAAGCATTGACAAGGCATATAAGGATAGGGCTCCAAAGACAGAGATAATAATGATCTGATCTGTTTTGCCTGTACAAAGGATAAGAACTCCAATCATTGCATTAAAGATTAAGGCATTGGCTGGGGTCTGAAACTTAGGATGAACTTTACCTAAGAAATGAGGTGCATTGCCAATCTTTCCAAATTCGAAGGTTGCACGTCCACTAGCAAGAAGTAATCCGTGGAAGGAAGCGACTAACCCAAAAAGTCCAATACCAATTAGCAGTTTATAAAACACATGATCCGTCGCAAAGATATGACCTAAAGCCATCGGAAGTGGAGAATCGGAAGTGGCGCCGCTAGCTGCAAAAACAATGGATTCCCAGCCACCCACACCAATAGAGGCGATAAAGACAAGTACGCACAACACCACCAAGGTTAGCAAGGCCCAACCAAACCCTTTGATGATATCTTTTTGAGGGTTTATCGTCTCTTCAGCGACATTGGCCACCCCTTCGATCCCTAAAAAAAACCAAATCGCAAAGGGGATAGCTGCAAATGCACCGGTCCAGCCATGAGGGAATGGGTTTTGTGTGAAATGAGAAGCAGAAAAATGGGGCAAGGTAAGTCCCGAGAATAATAGGAGCTCCCCTACGGCCAATATGGTTACGACCAATTCAAAGTTTGCAGCCGCGTTTATTCCATAGATATTTAAAGCGGTAAACAGTAGATAAACGACAATTGCGGAGAACAGCACAGGCACTTCAGGAAAGGCCAAATGAAAATAGGCTCCAATGGCAATTGCGATAGCCGGGGGTGCAAACACAAACTCAATGATCTGGGCGAGGCCCGTAATAAATCCAATATCTTTTTTAAAAGCACGTTCGGCATAGTCATATGCACCTCCAGCCTTTGGTATGGCGCAGGCTAATTCGGCGTAAGAGAAGCTAAAACAGGAATAGAGGATTATCACCAACAGAGTTGCCATGGCCATACCCAGAGTTCCCCCTTTTTCGAGGCCCAGGTTCCATCCGAAATACATCCCAGATATAACATATCCAACGCCCAAACCCCAGAGCAATAAAGGTGTTAATGTTCGTTTAAGTACTGCATGAGTCATAGCTTTCGATTTAATTTAGTGATAATTTTGAGTTTAAACCCCTATTTTATACCCTACCCCCAAAGATAGAATAGTTTTTTTTCATGGCTTAATCCTAAGCAAAATTTCTAAGTTAAGAAATGATTATAATCCAGGATAAAATGAAAAATCAACAATTTTAATAGCCTCCCGGGGGAAATAAAAATGGCTTTTTTCTAATACAGATTTAGAAAAAAGCCATTTAAAAAGGAGAAATCAGACGAATTACTCGCCTGCAGCTTCTCTAGCTTTGCGAATTGCAATAAAGCTACGGATAAAATAAACCATACTAATAACGCAAGAGAGCATCTCGATTGAGATACGCCAAACAGCTGAACAATCGTCGCGGCCAATGGCACCTGATAATGGCTTGATAAATGCAATTATTAATCCAAATGTCACCAAAACTGCCAGATGGGCGATCACGCGATTACCAGATTTTACGCCTCTAACAAAGCCGAGCAAAAGCACTCCAGCAAAAACAGGAATCAACGCAGTTGGAGATGGAGTCTGTGAACCACAATATCCCATTAGTCCCAAGGTGATTAAAACAACAGCATTTAACATGCTTACAACATATACTTTCATACCTAAAAAATTAAAAGTTTTTTACTGAAATCGAAATTTTCGATTTACACAAACATAACAATAACACCTGATAAAATGTTCCAATCAAAAATGGAATCGAAATTAATCCTTATCATCTTTCGAATCGCCACTATATCTTGATGGGTAAGCGGCCTTCCCTTTCATCGCATACCAGATAATTCGATTGAATAAATCGTCGTCGCCTGTATCGATATAATCGAACTGAGGCTCCATGCTTTTGCGAGCATAGTGAAGCGCTTTCCCTTTTAATTCAGCCAGACTTTTGTTCATCTCGTTTAATGGAACCTGATTTGGCACTGAGTTAAATGGTGTAAAGTCAGGAACAGAAGTGAAGCAGTCGAACATTGGCATCGCTGTTGCATCGCTAATATTCATGGGTGACATGCCCAAAATCTGTTCGATAGTCCGAACCATAGATACTTGATTATAGTTTGTGCTTACCGTTTTCTTTAATTTTGAATAGGCACTAACAACCGATCCAACAGTACGATAAGCCGACACATGATCCCAGCCATCTTGGGAATCATCCTCGGTAGTTAAGATGACAGTATTTTTCCAAAATTTACTTTTCGAAATCGCTTCGATAATCTTACCCACTGCTAAGTCATTGTCAGCAACCATAGCTCGAGGGGTTGGAACACCGGGACGAGTACCAGCGGTATGATCGGCTGAAAGGGCAATCACCATGAGTTCAGGCCACTGATCACCTTCATTTTGATCGCAAGTTTTTAGTTCATTGATAAATGCTTGTGCCCGCAAAACATCAGGTATTTTATGAGTTGCAGAGCCAGGAAAGGTTTGACTTAAGATTTTTTCGACAGGCTTAATGGTCGTCGTATTTTTAAACTTCAGCGACTCGCCCTTTAGAAATCCATTATATGACGAACTCCAGGTGACATCTTTATCCAATTCTACATCGCAGGCCTCTCCATAAATTCGCACACTCTTGCCATGCTTAATCGCGTTATCCCAGATAAATCCGGTTGGCGCATAAACCAAAGCATCGCGCTGCACATGAGGATAGCTGCGAATCCAAGCCCGAACATTTTTCTCTACATAATCGGTTACAATACCCATATCAGTCCATTGATGACCTTCGCCAGAGCATTTTCCTGAAGCATGGTAATTGTCGAGAAGCGAGAATTCATCACATAGCTTATGCATATTAGGAGTGATCTTCTTTCCAAATACACAAAGGGCAGAATCGCCATTTCCAGCAGGCATATCTCCAAGAACCTGATCGTATGTACGATTTTCTTTGATGATATATACCACATGTTTAAAGACCGACGGCTCACCAATGCGGAGCGGGACAGGGACGGGTGCTTGATTTTTACGAGGCAACTTATCGGTTAATGCGAGTCGGAATAGCTGATTGGTCTCCTCCACTTTGGTAGTGTATTTTTCCAACTGCGCCTTATCTGGCACGGGGATAATTGACACAGAGGCCATCATCCGATGCGCAGTATAGACTGTTTTTGTGGTTTTTTCAGATGCATTAGGTGTTCGCGATCCTTCGGCTTCGATATTTGCGACAAACAGCAGACTATCCCGATAAACAGCCACACCACCCGGATAAGCTCCAGTTGGTATAAACCCTTTTACCTTGCTAGAGTTCTCCGAAGATACCGTAGAGGCCTGCTTTCCCAACCTCACCACTGCCAAAGCATTATCCATTCCATTGGCAACATAAAGTATTTTTCCATCTTTAGAAACACCTAATCCATTTGGGGAATCTCCAAAATATTTATTCTTACCCTCCGACAGTCGCACCGAAATATTTTCCGACACTTGGTCATCCGAAGTCCCAATAACTGATACGTTATCACTATTGGCATTCGCCACAAAAATATATTTCTGATCGGCTGACGCCACAACATCACCTGGATGAAGTCCAACGACAACATCTTTTAATTTCTTTCCGGATACTGGATCCAATACCGTGACAGACCCTTCTCGAGTTGCTCCAGTTCTTGGATCAACTTTAGCTAAGCCCCAAGGAACACCTGCGACATTCGGGTCAGAAGCCTCTGGCGTTGATCCAGCCCAATTCGTAACATAAAGTTTACCATTCGCCTGAGCGATACCAAATGGGGCAACGCCAACTTCCGTTGACCAGATTACTTCGCCCGTCAGAACATTCAATTTCTGAACGACATTATTCCCATTTAGAACGACCGTTAAAACAGGAACACCACCTTCGACGGCCACAATTAGCTCATTCGGCAAGGCACTCTCTGCAGGCTTAACGGCTTCAAAAAATATGGTTTTTATGATTTTTATCTTCTTCCCATCCCAGCTTGCTCTAACCACTGCCGACTTACTCGATTTCACAACAGCACTCCAATACAATTCGTAGCTATCACCCGTTTTAAGCCAAGCAATTCCAGAATAGGTATTGATCAGATTATCCTTAACTGCGGGGGCTCTTAAAAGAAGACGATTGGCAATTTTCTTTGTTTTTGGATCGATAATTACAACCGAATATCGACCTTCGACAGCGATCCACATCCCATCGGGAGAGACGGCACAATCGAGCGCATGATTTTCATCCCCTTGATCGCCATAATAAACTTGCTCTCCAGCAGGGTCTATCCAACGATTATAGGGCATAGCAACAGGCAAGGTTGTTTCACTAAGTGTACTAGCTTCATAAGAAGTTCTAAATTTTTGCTGCTTAGCAGTCTGTTTCTGGGACTGTGAGAAACCGGAAAAAATTGAACAAGTGATAAGAATCAGCGTGAAGGTTAATTTCATAGTTGGGGTTTTTATATTCGTGGTGAATTTAACAAGAAAAACTAAATCAATGTTGAGAAGCCTTTTCAGCAATCATATTCAACACCGCTTTATCACTCCACTCGGCACAATGACCAGCCATGGCGGTAAATGAAATTTTCGCATCAGATTTTGGATTCTCTGTCTTATCGAGATAAATCTTTAAGAAACGAGTCGCTACATTAGAATATAATCCATCGCTATCGCCGCTCCATATCCAGATCTTACCTTGTAGTTTAGGTCCGAGGACAGACCAGTTTTTTTGAAGGACTTTTTTGAGATCATATTTTTCCCATTGCTTAGCAATGGCATGATCAATCTTGCCCGTAATCGGATCTATCATTAAAGTTGGAAGTCCATCTTTACCTCTTGGACCAAATACGGCATTATATGATCCAAACTGATTACCTGAAATTGCATACGTGTTGGTTTGACTTATTACATTTTCATCTTCGATAGCCTCTTTCATCGAACCGCGGGGCTCATCATAAATGGTGCGCGACTCAGGTTGAAGGTAACCAAACCGATTGTAGAATGCACTCTCATCATGGTAAATGTCGATTAATCCATAGTGTTCAAAATCTACTGGATCTGGGCTGTAAGACCAGGTTCCATTGAAGAAATCGGGATAAAAAATTTGTAAACCTAAGACCACCCATCCTCCAGTAGAGGCCCCAGCAAGAAATCGTTTGCCAGAATCTTTCTTGTAGTGTACTTGTTTTTCAATTTCAGGTATTAACTCTTCTGTTAACGCTTGTCCACAAGGTCCGTTATTTTCAGAATCAACTTGATATGAATCGCCATAAGGCCCTTGAGAATCCACGAAGACATAAATAATCTGTGGAGTACCTTTTGCAAACCACCAATCCATAAAATCTTTATTCTTGACCATACCATTCACCCCATCATAGCGACCATTGATGCCCGGAACACGGTAGCAAATAGGGTACGACTTACCTGGATTATCAAAATAGCTCGCAGGAAGAAGGACAGATGCTTTTAATTCACGTGGTCGTTTCCAAAAATCAGATAAAAGCTTGCTTTTAAGAATAACTGTCTTGACAAATTTATGCTCAACAATTTCAAATGGAGGTATAATGGTTTTAAGTTTAAGAGCGGCATGAGCACCATTCACCAGATTAACTGAATCAACCGTACTATAGATATTGCCAGGTATATCTGCTTGACCATCATCGACATTCTGTTTATAAATCACTTGACAATACACTTTTTTTGTTGTCTTCAAAAAGTCGGCTTCGATGTTGGTATGAAGCACGCTATTCGAGGCGATATCTAGCTCAAAAGGTTGAGACAAATTCCAATCTTTCGGGTTTATCCCCATCACAAACACTGAACTATTGCGTGGTTCTTTATGACTATTTGTTCCCACATAAAGCAAGATACGACCACCCTTGATAAATGCGGAACGAACCTCCTTTGAGACACTGATTTTTACCTTTACATGGGGCAATTGAACAGGTGCGGGGTTTGCAAAAAGCAACGATTGAGAAAGGACAAGAGCAAAAATCAAAAGCGTTTTCATAAAATCTGATTATTGAGATATATTATTTAATAGTCATTATCTTAGAAGGAACAATACGAACTGGGCCTATTAATCCAGAGACTGGCAAGGCTTTAAAGCCAAACTCACGAGGATTCTCCGGATTTTTTGCTGCACTACCAAATCGAGGAATCAATTCAGCTGGAATTGCGGGAGGCTCTTTCATCGCAGAGATTCGATTGATTAAAGTGTTTGTCACCAAAACAACCAATTTATTCTCTCCCTTTTTGACTGCCTTAGTAGCATCTAATTGCTGTCCGTGCATCCATACAATGCCGAGATTCTGATCGTTCAGGATCACTTCGGCGACTTCACCAACCTTCCCCAAATCTAACTTTAATTGAAGGTCTTTGGAGAAATACTCGTCAGTCAAATTGAAACTTATCTCATACCGTCCTGTCCCACTGAAATTTCGGGTCTCAGCGCTCGCAGTCCAAGAGGTTAAGAATTCCAGTTTCTTGGTAGCGGATTGATTTTGTTGATCCGGAAGGGTTAAGCTCCAAGTTCCAGAAACATTATAAACAGCTGGAATACCGGTCATGTTAGTGCTTACTGTTTTTGAAGCACCCTTAGAGATTAAGGTTGACGAATAGTTACCATTCTGAGTAGCCACGGCCTGAAGTTGATTTGTTCCAGACGCCCGAACCTCTGTAAGATTTGAATTGGCGAGATATTGTTCAGGCTGACCAGGCGAAAATTCCAAAAACAGCGATTCGAAAGGGGCTAGACTTAAAGGAACTTTGATTCCATCTTTGACCTCATTGAAATTCAGAACCGGGGTAATCTCACCAGTATAAGGATTCCATTTTCGGATTAGCTTATTGGATACCCTAAATATAACGGGGATATTGCTCTGTTTATTTTGAACATTAGAAACAAAGTAAAAATCCTTATCCTCGATTTTACGGTGCATAAATGTTAGTCCATCATTCTTGCGCAACCCTTCCTCGATAAAGTCGATGCCAAAATCGGGAGCGATGTGTTTTCGAATAGTTTCTATGAATGGATCGAGAGAACTACTGCGTTTATCCCACCAGATTTGACGATCGATCACATTTTTTAGTTGATAGGTTCCGCCTTTACCATAAGGATTCATCTTTATCCCCTCCACAATGCCAGGTCCAGAAAGACCATAAGGATCAATTGGCCTGCCCACTTCTGCCTTAGGCTTATTAAATAATCCGTTTGCTAACTCTTTAACCGCCTTGTCTGATTGAACATAATTAGTAAGCCCTGTTGACCGTTCTGGAATGCGTTCGAGTGCCAAAACAATTCCTCCCGACTCAACGTATTTCTCAATAAATTTTAGCGTCTTCAAAGGAATGGTCTCCACATTTGGAAGTATTAGCACCTTGTAATTTTGGTTTCTGATCTTAAGTTTTCCATCCTCAATCTTCGTCAAATTCTGCAGGGCATCATCGTTGATCAGGTCATAGTTATATCCATTTGAGACCAATAACGTTCCTAGTTCACCCCAATTAAAATCGCGTGTCCAGCGGCGCATATTTAGTGCGTTAAGTGCCCATTGATTCGCAAGTGGTGAATAGAGCGCGATGTCGGCAGAGAAATCACCTTGACGCAATAGATAAGCACTTCGAGCAATATATTCGGCCAATTTCGGATAGTATTTCCACCACACATTCTGCGGTTGGATATACGCGGCAAAAGGGAGTGATCGAGTGGGAGAAACCTGATGTTCGGGAGAGAAATTAAAACCATGATTGTAAAATTTGGTAGCCCCAGCCAATAGGTATCCATCGCTTGCAATTTTTAACTCTTCAAGGGTTTCGCGGTAACGCTCCCAATGAATAAAGGTATAAACCTCTGCTGACACCACTTTTCGTCCATAGATATGAGCACCCGAGGCCACATATTGCTTAGGTCCAATACGGGTATCGAACCAGTCGGCTGCATCTTTCTCCCCTGCAGTGATCTCCATCTCTGGGATATGCGACATTCCTGAAGCTTCAATATTATCGGTATTAAAGCCATACGCTTGAATTCGTCCTTGGATGTGATGAGACTCACACCATCCCAGAAAAGTTTTAAAAAAAGTATTTAAGCCGGTGTGGTGCAAGAACTCATTGACATCAAACCGAATTTTGGGAGTTACATCCCCTATTTCCCACCAGATTGCAGGAAGATAGGGTACTAAATCATATCCCTTTTCTTGTTTAAATGCTTCTAATAAGCCAGTCGACCAATTTAACCCACTTGACAAGTTTGCAAGTTCGAAGCTATCTGCAAAAAATGAGTCCACAGTCTTGCCAATCTCGTCTCCTAATGCATCTACAAACTTAGTCCCCAGATAGTCACAATAGTGTTCCATGGCTTGCTTATTAAAATGATCCACCGCATTGCTGATTCCATTTTTCTTCAGCCAAAAAGCCATCAAACGCCACTCTCCAGCAGGTGCGGTCCAACTTAATTTCTTTCCTGACACTTTACTGGTAAGGTTAACTAAACTGTTTTTTATGATTTTTCCATCTTTCCCTAGCTGACCAGCCACCACGGCCAAAAGGGTTTCGTGACCATCTAGCTGAGTAGAATGATGCTCCCACGATCGTTTTGTTTTAATAAGTTGATCGGGCAGATTGCCATTGAAAACCTGACCTCCTGATAGATCAACGAACGTAGGAACCATATCTTTACTTTTCTCTTCCTCCTTCACCCAAGCACCACCAATGATCCATCCAGGCCCTCCAAAATTCAGCGAGACTTCCATATCCAAACGTTTGGCTTCCTTAACTGTATGTTTTAGCATCTCCATAAACTCGTCTGACAAGTATGAGATATTGCCTTTCTCATAAACCTCTGCCATTGAGATCTGCTCAACACCGCGGATACCATGGCTTCGCATCTGCTCAAGTTCGTAGGTTATCTCTGCTTTAGAAAGCGGATTTCCAGGCCACCACCAACGGGTATGAGGCCAATAGTCTTTGGACGGATTTTGAAATGCTTGTTCAAGCGGAAGCGCTTTGGGAACGTCTTGTCCTTGCAACTGAAAGACAATACCCAAAAAACAGATCAGGATTAGAATAACCTTGTTCATTTTATGCAATGTTAGAAGTTAGTTGGCTTAAAGTTGAGAATAATATCTTAATTTAGTCTTTTAGTTGTTTTACTTGCTATTAAATATCAGCCTCAACAACACAAAGTAATCAATTCTCCAAGTGAAACACTTCGGTTATTTTACCTCAATTCGATAGATATTTCGCTATTTTAGAGTTTTAATTCGTAAAACTTTCCTAAATTAGTTAAAAAACCATAGACAAAAGTCAAAAACCCATTGTATTTAGTCCCCTAAAATAAATAGGTTTGAATTCGACAACCGACAACTAACAGTACTAAACTAACCTGCTTCTCAAACATGAAAAAAATTTTGGTCCGCAATTGCATCAAATTTTCCTCCTCGAGAATTAAGTTTCAACTTATTCTCTCTTTAACTATCTTATTTACTGCGTCTATTTATGCGCAATCGACAACTCCTGCAAGAGATGGAAAGCTATTACATGGCGATAAATGGCTTCCATTTAGCTATCCTGCAAAAGCCGACTTTTATGTCTCTACAAATGGCAATGACAGCTGGAGTGGAACACTTTCTGAGCCGAATAGCACTAAAAGTGATGGACCGTTTCTAACGATAAAAAGAGCTCAAAAAGCTGTTAGAGATTTAAAATCGAAGGTATTCTTCCCTAAAGGCAAGCCGATCGAAAAACGATGGATCGGATCACCTCACCCCTTAGGAAGAGGGAAAGATATTCTTGTGTATATCCGTGAAGGACATTATAATTTAACTCAGCGTTTAGTTTTCGAACCTGCCGATGGTGGAGAGCGTGTTGAGACAAACCTCCCCACTGGAGCTTTTGAATACCATAAACTAAAAGATCATTATGTCACCTATGCGGCCTATCCTGGAGAGAAACCAGTTATAACTGGAGAGCGCCCGATTACCAATTGGACCCAAAAAGGAAAAGTCTGGAGTGCCCATTTTGATGCAGACTCTTTAGCGATGCTTATCGCAAATGGCAAAAAACAAGTCTTAGCTCGTACACCCAACCAGGGCTATTTTGTCCCTCCTGTAATCTCAAAAAGCACAGAAGAGCTCTACTTTAAGAAGGGTGATCTTCTTCCTTGGAAAGACTTAACAGGCAATCGTGTTGTAATGCTTTTGCGCTGGCACACAGGTATCAATAGCTTCACTAAGATTGATACAAAGACAGGCGTAGCATCTCTCAAGGCCCCACAAGAAGGGGTTATAATTGTCCCTCCACGATTCTATGTTGAAAATATTAAATCCCTTATGGATGCCCCAGGCGAATGGTTTTTCGACAAGAAATTAAAAGAGATCAGCTACCTTCCAACCAGCGATATTGCAAATCCAAACCTAGCCCAAGTTGGAGCACCGATGATCAATCAACTAGTCGAAGTAAGAGGTGAGCTTGGAAAACCAGTGAGAAATCTTCGCATCTATGGATTAACTTTTGAAGGGGCTATAACAGGCAACAATATCAGCAAAGGGAACTACGATGGCGTTGATGGATCGACAGGGGTATTAGAAACTTCTAGCGCTTCAAGTAGTGCAATAAGTTATGAATATGCTCACGCCTGCGAATTTGCAGATGGTGAAGTACGCTCCTGCCTAGGAACTGGCATTACAGTAAAAAGAGGATGCTATCAAACTCAAATTCTTCGCAGTCGCTTTGAGACACTTGACGAAGGAGGGATCTATGCCAACGGCATTGCTAGGCCAGGTGATAGTGGTGACATCATCCGTGAAACATTTATTCAATACAATAAACTTTACGACTGCGGAGGGGTAAATATCCTTGCAAACAATACTTTAATGACCAATATCTCTCATAACTACCTAACAAAAACCAGAGGTCGTTATGGTATCGATGTCGGTGGATGGTCGAACTTAGAAGAAGCTATCGATGGTGGATATGTGGTCGAGTATAATCACCTCGACGACGTACAACGAGATGCGGATGATTCGGGAGCGATCAAGACGGCTGGATTAACATTCAACTCGGTTATTCGCAAAAATCTTGTTCATGATGTAAGAGCGGGATTTTTTAATGATAACGTTGGATTCTGGTTCGACAACATGTCATCCCGATGGGTTTCTGAAGAGAACATCTACTATAATCTCGAACAAGGTGAGATGAAGTTATGTGCGGCGATGATTGAAGACAATACCTATCAACGGAACTTCAAAATTGAGCCACCAATAAATGCACCGGAGACAATCATTGATGGTGATCCTAAGTTTCAGATCTCCGACTTGAAAATTGATGCGTCTTTAGTGACAAAATCAGGTGCGACAGAAGCAGGGAGCATTGTGCGAGTCTCGGCTACAGTGAGCAACAGCGGCTCAACGGGATCATCCCCGATTGAATTTTATTTAGATGGCAAGATCTATCAGCAGAAGCTCTTCCCTGTCATTCGCAACAATCAACGAAAAATTGATTTTGAAATACGGATATATGATGCAGGAGAGCATAAAGTCGCGATTGGCTCATCGCCTTATCAGACAGTCAAAGTAGAAGGAGAAAAGCCTACTGTTGTATTTGAAAATTTTATCCTTTCTGAAGATCGCGCACTAAACGGGGAAGTTTTAAAAGCTACCGCGACAGCAAAAAATCTAACTGGGAAAGTTCAAACGATCAATGCTCGTCTATTTATTGATCAAAAAAACACTCAAAATCAACCGCTCGAACTTAAAGAAAACGAATCAAAAGAGATAAGTTTTATGCTTTCTTCTTCGATTGGAAATCATAAAGTTCGAATTGAAAATAGCACAGAGAAAACAGTTCAGATATTTGAATCTAGAACACTTGACTTATCAAAAGAAAAACTACTTCAATATTGCTCCGCTAAGGCTAAGCCATCTGAGATTTCAGCTGATGGGGCAACAAACAAATACAAGATCACGGCTAGTGGATCAGATTTTTACCATGCTGAAGATTCATACGGAGCAGTCTATCTAAAAGGAGTCAAAGGGGACTTTGTAGCTACAGTAAAAATCACAGGCTTTAGCGATCGCACCCACGAATGGTTCCGGTCTGGTCTGTTTGCACGTAACGACATCTCTCAGAGTTTCGATGTTCAACCCGGAAGCAAAGGGTCTGTCTTAGTCTTTGGCACACCTGGAAGAGCCGGTATTCAGTATGATGAGTTTGCCAATGGATGTATGCACAAAGCAAGCAGTCAGAATTTACCTGAGAATTCGAAGATGCCGTTATACCTCAAGATGGTACGCCATGGGAATCATTTCAGTGGCTATATCAGTCTCGACGGTCAGAATTGGATTATCGAACGACATACTCAAGATATTCCAGAGTTGCACAGCTCTATTGATCTTGGGCTAGCGGCTGGTGGTCCCGACAAACGTCAATACACGGTTGAATTTGCCGAATGGAAAATCGAGGTTGCTAAATAATCTGACTTATGAGAAAGATCCTAAGGTATTCGTTCATCTTAATTTTGGCATTAGCCTCTGTGGCTTGTGTCCATAAGGTTCATGTCGCTAAGGACATGCAAGCACTTGCAGAATCGCGCAAGGGAGATCTGCAGATTAGTGTTTATGTGATAGCTCAAACTATCAATGAATATTTTACCACTGAAGAAGGACGGCGCGAAGTGCTCTCTATCTTACATTGCAATGGGATTACCAGAGTTTATGTGGAGGCTTATCGCAGTGGACTAGTTATACCCCCGGCTTTATTAAAAAGCAGTGTTGAATTTCTAAAAGAGAATGGATTTGAAGTGATCGGTGGCATTGCCACGGTCCCAGGGAAAGATTTTGGCGTTGCTCAAGAGGCTAAGTTAGGCTGGCTTAACTGGCAAAACCCAAAAACCCAAAACGATATTCGAAAAGTGATGGAAGACTCCGCGCCCTTCTTCGATCAATTTATTGTCGATGATTTCTTCTGCACGGCCGATACAAGTTTAGAGTCAAAGGCTGCTAAAGGTGATCGCAGCTGGTCGGAATATAGAAGATCATTACTAACTGAATTAGCTCAATCCGTTTTTATCAAGCCCGCTAAAGCAAAAAATCCAGCGATAAAAATCATTATTAAATATCCGCAATGGTACGATCGATTTCATCTTTTTGGTTACGATGTTGCCACCGAACCGGCGATGTTTGATGGTGTTTGGGTAGGTACCGAAACACGTGGCCAATATACCCAGCGATTAGGGTTCATTCAGCCGTACCTAGGATTTATCAATTACCGATGGCTGGCCACACTTTCTGGACCTAAGATTGGTGGATCTTGGTTTGACCACATCGATTGCACGGATCTAGATTTTATAGATCAAGCCTATCAATCAGTGCTTGCGGGATCAAAAGAGATCGTGCTTTTCAACCTCGACAATTTCCTCTCGAGTCATCCTGGTCATCATTTGTTAAGACAAGATTTTGAAAAACTAGCAAATCTAGCGAAGACTGTCGCTCAGCATCCAGTTGTCGGAGCAGTCGGATACAAGCCTGCCAATAGTGATGCCAAAGGCGATTTATATATTATGGATTATATCGGCATGTTTGGAACTTCACTTGTTCCGGACTCAAAATACCCCGAAAATAGTCCCGTAGTCTTTTTACCAGCTCAAGCAGCTACCGATCCGGATATCTTAGTAAAGATCAAAAAATCGCTAGCCAACGGAGCCAAGCTAGTCTTTACGACAGGGTTTATTGCAAGTGCAAAAGATGGCCAAGCCATTGCTGATCTAGCGGGGATAAAATGGCCTATCGAAGCAGCTTCAAGCAGTTCAAATACCCTTTTAGAGGCTGGCATTAGTCAACCTTTGAAATTTGCTTTGGTCACGGATTATCTTGTTGTTCCAACAAAAGCAAAGACAGTACTTGAGATCTCAAAAAACAATCCGTTTATGGTGCAGCTCAACAACTGCATTGTTTTAAATACCCATACTTTTTCGCAACAAGATTTTGATGCTGTTGGGGAAGTCTTGCTAGCTCCTCGTCAGATTGGTTTAATTGAGTTTCCTCAAGGATGGGTTAACGCCATTCGATCGGCTTTTCAGATCAAAGGAAACCCTATCTTAAATGCACCCTCAAGAGTAACCTTTCAACAATTAGCCGATCAGAGTTTTATCGTGCATAACTACAATCAAGAGATCACATCTGTAGAGATAGAGCTTTCCAAATCAGGTGAATACCTGGACGCATTTTCAGGAAAAACAGTTCCTACATCGGGAACTCATTTAACATTGAACATGGCCGCACGGTCAAGAATTTGGATCAAACCTAAGAATCAATAAAACAAAATTATATATACTAACATTCAAAAAATGGAAAATTTAACGCGAAGATCATTTATTGCCAAATCAGCAGCAGTGGCAGCTGGGGCAGCGCTCCTTCCTGGACTGGCAGCTTGTAAGCCAGGGAAAGTTAATATTGCCTTTATCGGTGTAGGAGGTCGCGCCTTAGATCATTATGCGGACTGCGCATTAGAGAATGTGGTAGCCTTATGCGATGTCAATGATGAGGCTGCAGCTGAAGGGTTCAAAACATTCCCAAATGCCAAACGATTTAAAGATTTCAGGGTGATGTTCGACAAGATGGCTGGCGATATCGATGCAGTTATCATAGCCACACCTGATCATATCCATTTCCCTGCTGCGATGGCGGCGATGCAATTAGGTAAACATGTTTATGTTGAGAAGCCTCTTGCACACAATATTTGGCAGATTCGCACCTTGCAAAAAGCGGCGAAACATTACGGCGTAATCAACACCATGGGTATCCAAGGTCATGCAACCATGGGAATTCGTTATGTTAAAGAGTGGTACGAAGCTGGTATCTTAGGTGAAGTTAAAGAGGTTCTTGCTTGGTTTGAAGGACCACAGTTTGATCCGAAAGGATATTTCACGAAACCGGAAAGCTATCCGCCAAAAGGAGAGCCAGTTCCTGCAACCTTAGACTGGGATACCTGGATAGGGCCAGCAGCAATGCGACCATATAGCGCCATGTATCTTCCCCGTTTCTGGAGAAGCTGGTACGATTTTGGCAATGGTGGTCTAGGCGACTGGGGATGTCATACCCTTGATGCACCAAACTGGGCACTCGATTTAGGGTTGCCACTATCTGTTGATGCAACCTTAAGATCTCCGTCTGGTGATGGTTTCGTAAGTGATAAATCAATTATTAAATTCCAATTTGGGGCACGTGGAGCTAAACCTCCAGTATCACTTACTTGGCACGACGGTGGCGAGAAGCCAGAAAACAGACCAGAATGGGGATTAAAAACAATGCCTGGTCGTGGAATGATCATGGTTGGGAGTAAAGCCTCTTTGATCACTGGTGGTAGACCTGCCGATCCAAAATTGCTTATCCCAGATGAGGACTGGAAAAGCTTCCTCAAGAATATGCCTAAAGAGACTATTCCTCGTGTTGAAGGTGGACCAGTAGCTGAATGGATCAGAGCAATCAAAGGCACTGGACCTATCCCAGGTGCTAACTTTGAATATTCGGCACCACTAAGTGAGTTAGCTGCTGTTGGAATTTTGGCTCAACGTTTTAACACCCGCTTTGATTATGACGCGGTAAATATGAAAGCCATTGGTCATCCAGAATTAGATCAATTCATCAAAGAACCTGTCAGAAAAGGGTGGGAATATGGTGAAGACCTGTGGAAAAGCTAGATCGAATTTTCAGATTGCAATCTAGCCAAATACTGCGCTGGATTGCAATCTAACTTTTTATAAAATTAAAAAACCTCATTAAAAGGAAAAATACTTAGCGCACCTGAAAAACCTTAAGATGAAAAGTTCAATTCTGTTTCTACTTTTAGTTCTTTTGTGCGGATTCACGGCACAAGCAAGTCCGTTAAAAGCGAACGCATCTTCCATATCTATTACGCCACCAATCTCGATGAAATATCCATTAGGGGGCTATGGCGAGCGGATGAATAAACCAGCGGAAGCTGTTCATGACTCCATTTATGCCAAAGCATTGGTGCTAAAAAAAGGAGACCATAAGTATGCCATAATCACTCTTGATCTTTTAGGACTTCCGAATAATGTCAAGACCGACTTGATCAAGAGGCTACCAGGAATGGGATGGGACTTAGAGAATATGATGCTACTGCCGAGTCATTCGCATGGCAGTTTAGAAATGGCCGCATTGAACAGCAAGAACAATCTAAACAATGCGAATCTAGGGATCTTTCAACCCGAACTGCTCGAATTTGTGGTGAATCAGTTAGTCGCCTTGGTGAAAGTTGCTGATCAAAACCACAAACCAGTAAAAGTTGGAACTGGAAGCACTACACTAGAGGGGCTGAATCGAAACCGCAGAAAAGATCCAGATATCGACAAAGAACTTCTTGTGACTCGGGTAGACCTTTTAAACGGAAAACCTTTGGCTGTTTTAGTCAATTGGACAGCTCATCCAACATTTATTAGTGGACAGGATATGCTGACCTCTGCCGAATGGCCGGGGTATTTACAAACCACAATTCAGAGTTTAATTGGACAAGGGGTAACTGCCATGTACTTTAATGGCTCAGAAGGCGATATGTCTACCGTATTAAATAGTCCGAAAAAAGCGTACGATAAAATTGAGATCTACGGAAAAATCATTGCTGAAAAAGCATTTGGATTGTATCAAACGATCACCCCAAATAAAGTTCAGCAATTCAAATCTAGTTATACAACCTCCAAATTACCTCAACATGCAGCTCACCCCTCATTCATGAAAACTGGAGGGGAAGAATATGGTCTTAATGCTCAAACCGTGAAAGTGGTGATGGATGTATTGGGACCAAAAGAAGTGGGCATTGGTGCTGTAAGGATCGGGGACCTAGTGATAGCTGGCGCTCCGGGTGAGATGACCGCTGTGTTAGGCCAACGGGTGAAAAAAGCGTTGCGAGCTAATGGATCAAAATATGTAGCCATCGGGGGTCTAGCCAACGAATGGATTAGTTACATCCTCAGTCGTGAACAATATCTTTATGGTGAAGGTTATGAGTCTAGTGTGAGTTTTTATGGACCAGACCTTGGAGATATTATCGCTGAAGGAATGATAAGTACTGCTTTACCTTTAATAAGTCGCGAATGAAAAAATCATATCTTTTTAAAGCTTTGATCGTAGGCTTTCTGCTATCGAGTCATGCCCTCTTATTTGGACATCCCATCGACTTATCGAAGTCAGCCATCCTAGCCTCACCATCACTAGTCTCCCCTGTTAAGGAGACGGCTATTCGGGTGTTGCAGGAAGAGGTTGCAAAGAGAACTTCAATAGCATTCCCACTCTCAAAACATTGGGATAGGTCCACCATTATCGCCTTGGCCATCTCAAAAGATGAAAATCTCGATGGGGTAAAAGTGCCCAAAAGAGCTGGCACCAATCTACCCGAAGATAAAAACGAGGGATATCGGATTGTCAGTGAGAAAAGTAAAGACAAAACGATTGTTTGGATCATCGGTGCTGACACCCGTGGTGTCCTATTTGGGATTGGCAAGTTATTGCGCACCGCCACGATGACAAATCATAAAATCAATTTAGAGGAACCTCTTGACTTTGCAACTTCACCCATGCAGCCTATTCGGGGTCATCAATTAGGTTACCGCAATCATGCCAATTCATACGATGCTTGGGATGTGAAAAAGTATGAACAATACATTCGTGACTTAGTTATTTTCGGCACCAATGCCGTTGAGACAATTCCACTAGGCGACAGAGATGACAGCGTATTATTCACGATCTCTCCTGAAGAGATGAATATTCGAATCAGTGAATTATGTGCTTTGTATGGGATTGACTATTGGGTTTGGACACCTGTATCTGCAGACTTATCGCTTGCCTCAAAACAAGAAGCAGAATTAAATAAAGCTGAAGCGTTTTACAAAAGCTGTCCGAAACTTGACAACGTATTTTTTCCAGGAGGTGATCCAGGTGAGAACCACCCACGTGATGTACTTCCTTTCTTGCAGAAGTTAAACGATCGACTGCATAAATACCATCCAGGAGCTGGGGTCTGGATTTCATTGCAAGGATTTAATGCCGAAAAGATTGATTATTTCTATTCATACCTTGAAAAAAACAGTCCCACTTGGCTAAAAGGAGTTGTTACTGGCCCAGGCAGTCCGCCAATTGCGGAGACACGCTTTCGTCTACCCAAGCAATATATGCACCGCAACTATCCTGACATTACCCATAATGTAAGATGCGACTATCCGATGCAAAATTGGGATCAGGCTTATATGTTAACGATCGGACGAGAGGGAATCAATCCACGACCGAATCAGTATGCCAAAATCCATGCTGCCAGTGCAAAATTAACTGACGGATTTGTTTCTTATTCAGACGGCTGTCATGACGACGTGAACAAAATGACCTGGAGTATGAAAGGGTGGGATACCGAATTAGATGTCAATGAGATCCTTACCGACTATTGTCATTATTTCTTTGGATCTTCACTGGCAAAAAAAGGGGCTGATGGAATAAATGGCTTAGAGCACGACTGGGTAGGACCCATTACCTCAAACGGAAGTATTGAAACAACGTTTGAGTTTTGGAAGAAACTAGAGTCTGAGAATCCACAACTACTCACAAATTGGAGGTGGAAGATGCTCGTCTTACGTTCATACTATGACACCTATCAGCATAGACGCAAAATTTATGAGCAGAAACTTGAAAAACAAGCCAATAAAATTCTGAGAACAGCATCTGAGATTGGGTCAGAAAAAGCGATGTCAATGGCTTTGGACCTGGTTAATCAAGCCGAAACGAAGCCAATCAATACCGATATTCATCAAAAGATTGTGAAATACTGTGATGATTTATTTAAAACCATTGGCTTGCAAACCGATGTTGAGCACTATCATGCTGCCAACTCGCAACGAGGCTGTATTCTGCAATTTGTAAACTATCCCCTGAATAACAGATGGTGGCTTGCCGACGAGTTTAAGAAGATTAAGCTCATGAGTAACGAAGCACAAAAATTAGATCGTCTTACCATTATTCGAGATTGGGAGAACCCAGGACCTGGTAGTTTTTATGATGATGTCTCTAATATTGAGTCGAGTCCACATGTGAAAACGACCTCCTATGATGGCACAGATGTGGCCTGGTGGAATGGAGGAAATACACGCGAGCGGCTATCTTCTCAGCTATTCCAAATTGAGCCAATCTTAGAATACAACGACCTTGATTTCACAAGCAAATATATGATCCGAGTAAGTGGATTAGGCGATGCTCTGATTCGCGTAGATGGGGAGCGACTTGAGCCAATCGTTTACAATAAAGGGATTGGAGAGTTTAAAGAATTTGTAATCCCAAGAGCAATAACACAAGATGGAAAGATGAGAGTTACGTTTGATCGCCCAGAAGAGTCGCATCTTCGCTGGTCGAAATATTCCCATATCTCTGATGTTTGGCTAATTAAAAAATAAATCAACTCTAAATAATTATTTAAAAACGATGAAAACTAATTTTCTTATTATCCGGGCGCTATTTGCTGCAATGCTCCTACTCCTTGGAGTAAACGTATTTGCGCAAAATATCGATTTCTCAAAAACATCTATTATCACATCGACGGGGATAAATTCGCCAGTTCGAGAAACTGCCATTCGCGTCTTGCAGGAAGAGGTTGACAAACGCACAGCTATTAAATTGCCATTGGTGACAAAAATTGGCTCTGGCTCTTTAATTGTTTTAGCCAAATCAAGCGACACACAGGTTAATGGATTAGCTGTCCCTAAAAGGTCAGGCGAGAACCTAGCTGAGAATAAACCAGAAGGGTTTCGACTTGTCCTTGGGAAGTCAGGCAGTCAAGATGTACTTTGGTTGATTGGTGCTGATGAACGGGCCGTGATTTTTGCTATAGGTCAGTTTCTTAGAACAGCAGAACTTACTAAAAGCAAGATTCTAGTCACAAAGAGAATTGAGATTGCTACGTCACCTGCTTACCCACTTCGTGGTCATCAAATTGGGTATCGCAATACGGCTAACTCATGGGATGCATGGGATGCTGCACAATTTGAGACCTACTTCCGAGAGCTCGCGATATTTGGGACGAACAGCATTGAGAATATCCCTTTTCATGATGGTCCATTAGGTCCAGTGATGCGATTCTCTCGCGAAATGATGAATGCAAAAATGTCGGAGATCTGCAACAATTATGGGCTCGATTATTGGGCCTGGACGCCGGCGGATGTGGATCTTTCTAATGATGCACTTTTCAAAGCAGAGGTTCAAAAACATATTGATTTCTATAAAAGTTGCGCTCGTTTAGATGGTATTTTCTTCCCTGGAGGTGATCCAGGAAGCAACGATCCTAAATTTGTTATGCCATTTTTAAAAGCCATTGCGGCAGAACTTAAAAAAGTTCATCCAAAGGCTGGCATGTGGATTTCATTGCAAGGATTTAACGACCAGCAGGTAAATTATTTCTATCAATATTTAGAGGCCAATAAACCCGACTGGCTTGCAGGTGTAGCAAATGGTCCAAGTAGTCCGGATCTAGCAGAATCACGTTTCCGGTTACCGAAACAATACAAACACCGTCATTATCCTGATTTAACCCATACCATACGCTGTCAATATCCAACTGAAAACTGGGATCAAGCTTATGCTCTAACAGAAGGACGTGAAATTTGCAATCCACAACCGTATTATTATGCAAAAGTTCACAATCGCTTTGCTCCCTTGACTGATGGATTCCTGTCCTATTCAGATGGAGTGCACGATGATGTAAACAAAGTCACTTGGAGCCAGATGGGTTGGGATCCAGAAAAAGATGTCCGTCAGGTGATGGTCGAATATTCACGTTTCTTTTTCGGCTCTACAGTGGCTGAAGCTGGTGCCGATGGTATTTTAGCGTTGGAGCGCAATTGGGTTGGACCAGTTGAAGAAAATGGAGGTATCGAAACGACTTTTGCTTTCTGGCAAAATCTCGAAGCTAAACATCCTGAACTAAAAGGGAACTGGCGCTGGCAACAGTTGGTGATGCGTTCATATTACGACACCTATGTAAAAAGAAGAAAAGTCTATGAGCAAGAGCTCGAAAAAGAGGCTAACCAAATTCTAGGCACAGCAACTAAAACAGGGTCTGAGAAGGCCATGACTGAAGCTTTAGCCGTCGTAAATAAAGGAGACAACGAAAAGATCTCTCCCGCATTAAGAGAACGGATTGTCTATTATTGCGAAGCCCTGAACAAGTCTATTGGAATGCAGACTAGTGTGGAAAAATACCACGCCAGTGGATCTGAACGTGGAGCAATCCTTGACTTTTTAGATTACCCATTAAACAACAGATGGTGGTTAACCGATGAGTTTGCGAAGGTTAGTAAGATGGCTACAGAGAAAGAGAAGATTGATCGTCTTGTTGTCATTCGCACGTGGGAAAATCCAGGTCCAGGAAGTTATTACGATAACATCTCAGATATCTCTAAAGGACCACGCGTAAAAACCCGTACCGAAGATGCTACTGATGTGGCTTGGTGGGAGGATGGCAAAAGCCGAAAGCGTCTTTCAACACAGCTTTATCAAAACTTTCCAAAGCTAGACTATGCAGATCTTGATCCTAACGGACACTATACCATACGAATTGCTGGTTATGGCGATGCCTTAATCCGCGTGGACGGAGAACGGATTTCACCAACGGTTTACAGCAAGGAGCTAGAGCAATTTAAAGAGTTCCAACTTTCACCGAAATATGTAAGCGATGGAAAGATTCAAGTTACGTTTGACATTCCAGAGGAATCAAAAATGAACTGGCGCGATCAATCTAAGATTTGCGATATCTGGTTATTGAAAAAATAAAACGAACTAATTCAAATAGTCCGGATACCTTTCTAGGCAGTCAGGACTATTCAATTTATCATGAAGGAACTTTACCCGCTTTTTGGCATTGTAACCGTTTTAAATACACCATTTAAGAGTGATAATTCGGTTGATCTTCGGGCTCTGAAATTAAATGTCCGAGAGGCAATCCATGCTGGAGTGTCTGGATTTTTAGTTCCTGCGATGGCTTCCGAAGTATCCAAACTTACGGATACCGAACGAATACAGATGGTTGAATCTGTTCTTCAAGAGGTCAATGGCCAAGTGCCTGTTATTGCAGGGGCAGGAGAACCCGATCTTATAAAAAGCAAAAAGCTTCTACGATCTTATGCCGAATTAGGTTGTCGAAATATGTTATTTCAGATCCCCTATCAGAATGACGAACAGTTTAAAAGTCATTTTATGAAACTGGCAGATATTGATCTTGAGATGATTATGCTGCAAGATTGGAATGCAACAGGTGATGGTCTATCTGATGATCTTATCCTGTCGCTCTTTGAAGAAGTACCTGCATTCAGATGCTTAAAAGTTGAGACAGTTCCTGCCGGCGTGAAATACTCCCGGATTTTAAACCTTACGAAGGGAAAATTAAATATCAGCGGAGGCTGGGCCGTCACCCAGATGATTGAGGGGTTGAAAAGAGGGGTTCATGCCTTTATGCCCACTGGTATGCATTGGATCTATGCCAAAATATATAAACTTTGGAAGGAAGGAAAAGAGACGGAGGCCACCGATTTATTTCGAAAGATTTTACCTGTTCTTGCCTTCTCAAATCAACACCTTGATATGTCGATCCACTTCTTTAAACGGCTGCTTCATCAACAACAGATCTATCCAACAGATCAAGTGCGTGGACCCATACTTCCTTTCGACAACATCCATAAAGAGCTAGCCGACTCCTTGATAAAAATAATAATCGATCTTGAACAAGAGATAAAACGAACTTAATAGTCCTAAAGAATAACACCATGAAACGAAGAATCATCTTATCCAGCCTAATTAGCATCTTATTTTCTGCAATCTGTTTGAGTACGGCGGCACAATCTATTAAGCCAGTAACTAGCGGAAAGTATTACCAAGAGATAAGCACTAAGATTGCCTTGCCTCAATCAGCAGAATCAATAATCGTTAAACTCTTCAAGGAGGAGAACAAGGTTATTGCGATTGCATCCAATGGGGTTTTTCGATATGAAAATGGGATCTGGTCTGGAAAGCCATCAGGGACCGACTGGAGAACCGCTGCAATAGATAAGCAGGGAAAAGTATGGCTGGCAAATCAGAATACGATTCAAAAAGAGGGAGAGGACAAAACATTAAGTCTGCCATCCACAGCATCTCAAGACACTATAGTAAGTCTGTATTTCGAAAATGAAACGCTTTGGATCGGAACAACAAATCGATTACTCTCGTGGAATGGTAGTTGGAGTGAGATCCCATGCTCAACAGGAAAACGAGTAAACTCAATTTTAAGAGATGCCAAAGGTGATTTATGGGTGGCCTCAACTGGGGGATTGTTGCGTCGCATGAACAGTCAATGGGTTAACCTCGATGAGGATCTAATGGCGAATGGACTAAAACACTACTATTCATCCTTGCAAAATGGGAAATCGCCTGGCGACGTTCTATTCGGTGGACTATTCGCTTTCGGTTGTATTGCGGCAGATGGGAATCACTGGCTCTTAAGAGGAGCAGATGGATTACCTTATGGACCAATCACCGTGATTAAAACAATAAAAGATGCCACTTGGCTGGGTACCGACAAGGGTGTTATCAAAAAAGACAAAACCTGGCATTACTACAATGGTAAACGATGGTTGTCAGACAATAAGACCAACGATATTCTTCCACTCGACGAACATACCACCTGGATTGCTACTTCAAAAGGGATCAGTCAGATTCAGGAGGTCAGCATGACCTTAGCTCAAAAAGCACAAGCATTTGAAGAACGAATCAGACTGCGTCACGACCGCTATGGGTTGGTTAGCGGCTCTAGCTTAAGTAGCTCAGGTGATCTTTCAACAAGTCGGACTGGAACAGATGATAACGATGGTCTTTGGACAGCTATTTATCTAGCAGCAGAGAGCTACAGATATGCAGTTACCAAAGAGCCCGAAGCGAAAAAAAATGCCAATAAAGCATTTGAAGCACTCGAACGACTGGAGAAGCTGACGGGAATGCCTGGTTTCCCAGCACGATCAATCGTGGCCGCAGATGAAGATACAGGCCAAGGTGGTGAGTGGCATCTCACACCAGATCAGAAATGGAAATGGAAAGGTGATACAAGTTCCGACGAGATTGTAGGACATATGTTTGCCTATCCCCTATTTTTTGATTTAGTGGCTGAAGGGGAGATGAAAGAACGGGTTAAAAGTTTGGTTCATCGATTAATGAGCACCATCGTTGATCACAATTTCCAACTCGTAGACCTCGATGGCAAAGCGACACGCTGGGCCGTATGGACACCTGACTCCCTAAACTTTGCAAACAATTGGTGGTACGAAAAAGGGATTAATTCGATGCAGATCCTAGCCTTCCTAAAGGCGGGTCTTCATGTCACCGGGGATCAGAAATTCGAAAAAGCCTATCAGACCTTGACACAAAAACACCACTATGTCGAAAATATGATTCCGCAGAAGATGTATGGACCTTTCGACATTAACCACTCGGATGACGAACTTGCATTCTTGCCAAACTACACCTTGCTGCGGTATGCCAACGATGCTCAACTACTTCCAAAATTTATAAAAAGCACCGAACGGAGCTGGCGCGTTGAGCAACCGGATCGGATTCCAATTTGGAATATCATTTCGAGTATTGGACTAAAAAGAGATTGCGATCTTAAAATTGCCCTCGAAGAGCTCCAACAAATCCCCATGGATCTAATCACCTGGCGCATGGAAAATAGTCATCGATGGGATTTGCCTCGCGACCAGCTAAACGATCGTTTTGGAAAGGCACAAGCGATTAGACCCATTCCAACACCAGAGCGAGGAATATCAAAATGGAATAGTAACACCTATGTCTATGATTCCGGCTCGGATGGACATGGCGAGGACGACGGCGCATTTTTCTTGCTTCCCTATTGGATGGGAAGATATCATGGAATGATCATTGAGAAATAGTTTTAATAAGAAATTTTGAGGATGAAAATAGATCGATTAGTCTGCAGTATACTTCTTGTATTTTTAATACAGTTCAACGTGAGTTCACAACCTTCTGGGAGTGCGAAGCTAGTTCACGAAACCTATCTGCAAGAGATAAAGACCGATATACCATTACCCCATTTTGCATCTTCGGATATTTTAAAGCTTTTTAAAATAAAGGAAAAAATTACCTGTGTTACCTCAAACGGGATTTATTACTACGAAAACAATCGTTGGAGTGGTAACCCAAATCATTCCGTTTGGGAAACGGCAACGCTCGACAAGAAAAATGAGATCTGGGTGGCCACTAAGACATTTATTCAAAATGGAGATAGTACCATTCACATTAAACTGCCTGAGAATTCGCAAAACGACACCATTAATTGTCTTGCCTGGGAGAATGAAAAGCTGTTGCATGTTGGCACCAGCAATGGAGTGTTAACCTATGATGGTTCGTGGCATTCGGTCTCAATGACTATAGGGAAAAGAGTCAATGCTATAGTCGCCGATCAAAAAGGGGATCTATGGGTCGCTACCAATAAAGGACTTTTGCGTCGCATGTCGACTGGGTGGTTTAATATGGATGCTCATCTGATGGCAAAAGGACTAAAGAAACAGTATTTCGCCCTTGAGTCAACCGCTAAAAACGACTTGCTATTTGGTGGACTTTTTGCCCTTGGATGTATTGCTGAAGATGGAGACAACTGGCTATTAAGAGGTGCTGATGGTCTCCCTTATGGTCCGATTACGTCCATTCACACCTTCAATAAAACCATCTGGCTTGGAACAGATAAAGGGGCCATCAAGAAAGATACAAAATGGCGTTATTACAATGGTAAGAGATGGTTGCCAAACAATAAAATCAATGATATACTCCCTCTAGACGAGCATACAGTATGGATTGCAACACCTTCGGGAATCAGTCAAATCAAGGAGACGCCAATGACTTTGGAGCAGAAAGCTTCGATTTTTGAGGAGCGAATCAGATTGCGCCACAACCGATATGGGCTAGTTAGCCAATCGTTATTAACTACCCCAGGCGACTTGTCGACGAGTAAAAAAACCACCAACGATAACGATGGACTTTGGTCGGCGATTTACCTGGCAGCTGAGTGTTATAGGTATGCAGTCACCAAAGATCCAGAAGCGAAAAAGAATGCGTTTCATAGCTACGAAGCTTTAGAACGACTAGAAACAGCAACTGGAATAAGCGGATTGCCTGGACGATCTTTTGCAGCCGCTACTGATACCGTGATCCAGTCGCGCTCGCCCTATCCTAAAAAATGGCATCCTTCAGCCGATGGGAAATGGCAATGGCTTGATGATGCGAGCTCGGATGAACTTGCCGGACATCTATTTGCCATTCCACTTTTTTATGATCTAGTTGCAGATGCTCCAACAAAAAAGCGTATAAAAGGGCTCGTTGACCGCGAAATGACTCATATTATCACGAACAACTTCCAATTTATTGATTTCGATGGAAAGCCTACACAATGGGCCATTTGGAATCCCGATTCGCTGAATAATGTTCCAGGTCGGTGGTATGAGCGAGGCACTAATTCCTTGCAGATACTCTCCTTCCTAAAAGTTGCCGTATACATTACTGGAGATCAAAAATTTGAAAGGGCTTATCAGATGCTGATTCAAAAGCATCACTATGCCGAGAATACACTGGAGGCCAAAAGAGCAGTTCCATATGAGAATAGCCACTCAGATGATATCTTGACTTACCTCCCCTATTACTCCCTATTTGCTTATTCAAAAGACACTAAACATCTTCCCACTTATATCACAAGCATTCAACGAGCATGGAACGCAGCAAAGCCCGATCGAACTCCGCTATGGAATATTATCACGAGTGTAGCACTCAAGAAAGATTGTGATCTAGCAATTGCCAAAGAGGAACTTCAGCTCATACCCATGGATATGATCACCTGGACGATGGACAATAGTCACCGCTGGGACCTGCAGTCCGATCAGCTTATTGATCGCTCTAGAAAAGCGCAAGCGACACGAATTATTCCTACCCCAGAAGCGGGCATTGTGAAGGCAAATTCAAATCCGCGTGAGTTTATTTTAGGTTCAGATGGAGCTCATGAAGATGACGGGGCCTATTTCCTACTACCCTATTGGATGGGGAGGTATCATGGGTATTTTAAGAAATAAAATAGACGTAAGATTTGATACTATTTAGCAGTATTTCGCAATAGCTTCTATGGCATCCGCAGAGCCCAACTCTGCAGCTCGTCGGAAATCCAATGCTGCCTCATGTTGCTGTCCAAGGTCTAGGCGTGTTAATCCCCGAGCATAGATCGATTCAGCATCATCAGGATTAAGTTGAATAGCCGAAGTAAAGTCAGCTACTGCCCCACCATAAAGTTTAAGGTTGCATTTCGCATTCCCGCGATGGGTATAAATGGAGGGATAGGTTGAATCGAGCTCGATGACTTTGGTGTAATCGGCTACAGCTCCCCTAAAATCTTGTATGGCATTCTTTGCAAATCCTCGGCTATACCAAGCCAAAACGTCGTTTGGCTCCGCCTCTATAACTTTGGTATAATCGGCTATGGCTCCTGCATAATCTTGAAGATTACCTTTGGCATGACCACGAAGATTATAGATCAAGGTATATTTTGGACTAAGAACAAGGACCATGGAGAAATCGTCAATCGCACCTCGATAATCAAAAAGGGCATTCTTAGCTAAAGCTCTATTGTAATACGAAACAACATCCTCTCCATTGAGATCAATAGCCATCGTAAAGTCGCGGATCGATCCATCGAAATCATCCAACCCTTTTCGCGCTAATCCCCGACTACAAAATGCCATTGAATCGTATGGTTCCAAGGAGATAACTTTTGAATAATCGGTGATGGCACTTTTATAATTCCGCAAGAAGAAATTGCTTACCCCTCGATTGTAATAAGCCTCAATATGCATCGGATCGATTGCAATAGCGGCAGTAAAATCGATTACTGCCCCTCTAAAATCTTCGATGCTATTCTTCGCAAAACCTCTATTGTAAAGAGCCGTGGCATCCTCTGCATCGGCAGTTATGGCAGCAGAATAATCAGCAATAGCTCCTCGGTAATCGTTCAGCGCATTCTTGGCATTTCCCCTATTATTGTAAACCATGTCATAGCTAGGGTCAATCTCGAGTGCCACATTATAGTCGGCTATAGCGCCAAAAAAATCATTTAAATTGTATTTCGCATTACCCCGGTTGTAGTAAAGCTCTGCATCATTCGAATTTAGCGCGATAGCTTGGGTGTAATCCAAGATAGCTCCTGGGTAATCTTCGTCGGTAAACTTCTTATTTCCGTTTTCACTAAAGGGGATGTAATCGATATTTTGTTCCATAATTTCAACTGCAATATTCTTTTAAGAAGAGGGGAGCTCTCCCTCTACTATCATTACAACAAGGATAGGTAAAAAGTTTAACCTATTTAGTACCGAAACAATTTATTCCACCCAAAATCAATAGATTTCAAACGAAAGCACAGCGAAGGAATTATCCATAAGAAGTTTGATATGTTGCAAATATGTGGTATTATTGAGTAGCCTAACAACCTACTTCAAAACTAATCATTTATCATATTCGTTTAAATTTTACAAACTAATTTTTAAATCAATGAAAGCTAAATTTATCTATCTAGGAGTCGCATTGGCATTCTTGTCTTTGACTTCATGCAACTTCAAACCGAAAGTTGCAGCAGTAAAAAAAATTGAAGTGAGTGAATTCTTTGGACAGTGGACGATCGACATCAAAGGAGGATCTGTAGGATGGCTAGAAGTCCGTCAAGAGCAAGGCTATATCGATGCCGATCTATTATGGGGTGGAGGTAGTGTAGTGCCAGTGGCTAATGTCTACTTACACAACAATGCACTTATTGTAGAGAGAGGTGATAAAGTTGTTCGAACAAAGAATGCCAAAAATGAACCACTTCGTTCACAAGTAGTTACCAATTGGCTAAATGTAAAAAGACAAGGAGATAAGATAGTCGGATATATCTACAACCCCCATCGCGATGGTATTGGAGTAGATTCTACTGCATTTAGTGGAACTAAATTACCAGCACCACCTCCGGCTCCCGATCTATCAAAAGTGAAGTTTGGGACTCCTATAACCTTGTTTAATGGGAAAGATCTTAGTGGCTGGAAACTGATTAACGAAAAGCAAAAAAATGGCTTCTCTGTTTCAAACGGTCTACTTTCCAATGATCCTGTTCAGGTTGAAGGGGCTCATGTGAGCTATGGCAACCTTCGGACAGAACAAGAATTTGAAGATTTCAATTTAAAATTAGAAGTCAACATCCCTGCTGGAAGCAACAGTGGTGTTTACCTTCGTGGTATGTATGAAGTTCAAGTTGTTGATTCGTACAAGCACGAGCTTGACCCACATAACATGGGCGCTGTGTACAGTCGAATCACACCAACATCAGCAGCTGAGAAGCCTGCAGGTGAATGGCAATCGATGGACATCACCTTATGCGACCGACATGCTACGGTAATCTTGAATGGAGTAAAGATCATCGATAACCAACCTGTCTTTGGCCCAACTGGAGGGGCAATGAAATCAGATGTATTTACCCCAGGTCCGATCTATCTTCAAGGAGATCATGGCAAGGTATCCTATCGCAATCTTGTGTTAACCCCAATTGCAAAATAGGGTTTAACCAGAATTCAATTCATAAAAAAAGCCCCAGTCTGGGGCTTTTTTTATGAATATGATTAACGTACACTCATCGAAGGAGGAGCATCTTGAGGTTTGCTTCCCCAATTTTTATTCGGAGTTGGACCCATCTCAAACTGAACTTTCCCACCATCGGTAATTTCCGTATACGATAGCCATGTTTTGGTTAGGGGATTGCCATTGAGTTTAGCGGACTGGATATATTTATTCTCTACTGAGTTGTTATGCGTTTCGATAACAAACGTCTTCCCATTCCCAAGGTTTATCGTGGCGCTGCCAAACAATGGACTACCAATGGCATAATACGGACTACCCGGCGTAACCGGATAAATACCCATCGCACTTAAAACATACCACGACGAAAGGGATCCCATATCTTCATTACCACAAATTCCGCCAGGGCCACTGCGATATAGCTCAACCGTTACTTCTCGAGCCCACTTTTGCGTCTTCCAAGGCTCACCCGCAAAATTATACAGATAGGAGACATGATGAGATGGCTGATTGCCGTGAACATATTGACCAATCGTACCTACGACACCAACATATTTCGGAGCAGAAATATTCGGACTCATCTGAAAGAAGGTATCGAGTTTAGCCGTAAATGCTTTGTTGCTTCCAAATAAATTGATCAACCCTTTTACATCATGCTGTACCGACCAGATATACTGCCAAGCATTCGATTCGGTATAGTGACGACTTGGACGTTTTCCAACCAGCAACGGATCAAAATATTTGTAGTATGAATGCTCTCCAACTTTAACAATATCCTGCTCGCGACCATTTAATGGCTCCAACCAATTTCCATCGGTAAGCTTAGGGCGCATAAACTTTGATTTTGGCTCCCAAAGTTTTTGATAATTAGATGCTCGTTTCATAAACAACGCATAGTCTTCTTTTTTACCCAAGGCCTGTGCTAACTGAGCAATACACCAATCATCGTAGGCAAGTTCCAGTGTATTTGGAACCGACTCAGTAACCTTGTCGACTGGTGTATAACCAAGCTGCATATAATATTTCAAGCCTGAACGACCCGCATGATGAGGAACAGGAAGCTTTGGCTCTTCCAAGGCCTTCGTTCGCATCGCTTGATAAATAAATTCAACATCGAAATCGCGGAAACCCTTCATATATGCATCGACAATAATTGGAATAAGATGATCGCCAACCATAGTCTCTCCAAATAAATTCATAAAATGCTGAGCAGGCAACCAGCCGTAGTCTTTCGTCTTGGCAACGATCGACTTCACAATATCATTCACGTGGTCGGGAGCGATAACGGTCAACAAAGGATGCTGGGAACGATAGGTATCCCAGCAAGAGAATGAGCCATAGAAATCATACCCTTTTGCCTCATGAATTTTATGATCAGAACCATAATACTTACCATCCACATCTTGCGAAATATATTCAGCTAACAAAGAGTGATAAAGTGCGGAATAGAATATCTCCTTTTGATCGTCTGTTGCACCATCAATCTTAACGCGTGACAGCTCATTCTCCCACGTTTTTTGCGCAGCGCCATGGATCCCATCAAAATCCCAATTTGGGATCTCGGTATGTAAGTTGTTCCGAGCACCCTCAAGACTAGTATAGCTAATTCCAACTTTGACTAAAATTTGTTCGTTTTCAGCAGTCTTAAAATTTACGAAGGCTCCAATATTTTTACCCACTTCACCATTTTTATACGGCCAGATGCTACCGCCAGACTCTGGTGTTTTTAGATCATTATCAAATGTTCCATAATAGGCAAATGGCTTACTAAACTCAGCAACAAAATAAACTTTTCCTAGTCCAGCGCTTTTCACCCCTTCGATTCGTTTATTTTCAATAATTCGCAACTCAGATAATTGCTCCGATTTATTCTCCCCTATCTGATGACCTAAATCTAAGATCACTCGCGCATTATTAGCTTTTGGGAAAGTATACCGATGAAATCCAGCTCGTTTAGTGGCTGTTAGCTCAACTTTGACCTTGTAATCTTTAAGCACAACGGAGTAATACCCCGGAGAAGCCACTTCATCCGCGTGATCAAAGCGCGAACGATATCCTTCTCCTGGATTCTCAGGAGCACCTGGTGTAGTATGCAACTTATCGCCAACATTAGGCATTAGCAATACTTCGCCCCCATTCACCATCCCTACACCGCTCCAGTGGGTATGACTGAAGCCCATAATGGAGTTGTCGGAATAGATATATCCAGCGCAGTAGGTCCAGCCCTGAGTATTCATATCTGGACTGAGATGAACCATTGCAAAAGGCAAGGCAGCACCTGGATAAGTATGTCCGAAAAAGTCGGTCCCTAACAATGGATTGACATGGTCAGTCGCCTTGTCGGACTGGGCCTGGGCAGAATATTGAATACCTGCCTCCAGCAAGAAAATAAGGAGGAGTAAGCGAGAAAGAAAAGTTTTCGTCATAATATGTCTTAGGTTTATCTGCTTAATTATTAGTTGAAGTTAGTTATTTTTTAGATATTCAACCCTTTCAGGGCTGTAGTTGATGTTTTTTGTTCTGCGGGTTACACCCACAGTTATTATGATTTCACCCATTCAGGGTTATTTTAGGATTTATTCCTGCTTCTATAGTTACACCCACGGTTATTCATCCGTCACCTGACGGAAACCCTTTCAGTGCTGTCAAAAGTCCGAAGGACTGTAGTTTTAATAACCCCAGGTGCGAACCTGGGGCAGGAACCCCGAAGCGGGTTCAACTCTGCTAAATCTAAAAGTAGATACTCGTCGAATCAATCCTCTCAAAACTCCGGCCGTCCAGGTCCATCATACGGTTTAGCTCCATGAGGGCCTGAGTTATCTTTAGGAACGGTAAGCAACGTTGGATCGGTGGTTAATGGAGTTTGAATAAAGCCATGATAACGACCCATCCAATAGTCTCTTAGAAATCCTGTCGGTTCTTTGATCACATTGCCATTATTGCCCCCATCAAGATCAATGGCTCTTCGACTACCTGATTTCACCGAAGTCTCGCGAGGCGACATCGCCTTTAATCCACCTTCATACGAGGTGTAACCTGGCTCAACAAATAGATCGTCACGAAGAGAGTTGCGATAATTATATTCACCACAATCAAGTGTCCACTCGCGTAGGTGCTTAACAGACTGTTCAACTTCACACTCATTACCAGAAAGAGCCCCATAGGAGAAATTAAACCAAGGGATGTGTTCCATACGTTTGACCTCCCATGATCGTTCGAGACTCCTCAAATAGATCGATCGCAATTGTGGATCGGTGGTATAACGAAGCAAGGTATTGTAACTTTCGAAAGCCAGGTTGTCATCCCATGGAGCAAGTGTAGATGGAGGGAAGGTATTTTTTTGACGAATGGTATTTTCGGCATAACCATACCCAACTAATTGTTTTAAACCTTTCTCAAATTTCTGATCCCCAGTAACCGCATAGGCCGACTGCATATAGGCTAACACCTCAAGACCATTAACGCCTCTATCGTTGTAGCCATATGGACGCAATAAATACTCAGGATTCCAGCGACCCCAACGTGTGGGCTTGCCATCTAAATCGTTAAAAACATACCCATTTTTAAGAATATACCCAGCAATACGATTCATATGCTCACGAGCCATATCCTTTTCGGGACCCTGGGCAACGATATCATAGAATAGAGAAACGGCATAGAAATGAGAGGTCACCTCATCACTAGAGGTATCACCTTTCCAGAACCATTTTCCATCTTTGGTAGGATACCAACGTGCAGGTAAGCCACCTGATCCTTGTGTCGCCCTTTCACACTGATCTCCAGTTGGCGACCAGACAGCACGGGCAAAAAATCCTCGAACGGTAGAGATTCGCTCAAGCCATACTAAAGCTTTGAACGCTTCGACCGCCTCTTTGCGAGCCGAAAGATCACCAGTAACGGCAAATTTATAACTCATCGCCGCCAAATACGTAGCGGTGTTACCGCCATCGTTATCACTTACTTCACGAATCCATTCCCCATCTTTTTTATACAACGTATGGACAAATCCTAACCTTTTATGACCCCAGTTAAGGATATGTTGCTCGTAAAAAGCCGCTTTTTTCTGAAGGGTATATGGCACATAGCTTATGATTCCAACACCTTTGTCAGTAGCCACATAAACTTCACTTTTTCCAACAGCAATTTCACTTACCTGCAATCCAGGAAGCCACTGATCGGAACCAAAATAATGCCATTCATCTTTAACCTTGCGTACTGCTCCTAGAGCCGTTCCAATCCAGATGTCATCATCAAATCCCTTGGTCAGACAAGTAGTATTTTCAATCGGCAATCCATCTTTACCTTGAAGGGTGGTCATGGCACCGCCGCGAAAAACACCCAATCCCTTATTGGTGCTTACAAACAACTTGCTTCCATCAGAGAGCATGCCCGTGGTTGTTTTTGATGGCAGTCTGCCCCAGTCGATAAAATCTTCATTTACCACTAAACCATCAAAAAGGATAAGTTTACCTGGCTGAAGCACATATAACGTTCCGCTATAAGAAGCAATGCGCATGATTGGACCAATACGCACAGGATCAGCATGAACTTGCGAACCATCTTCCATCAACATAGTAATGTCGCTTGAGTTATATCCACCTTTAGGCTTTGTCGAAATAAAATGATCATTCTCAAGTCTGAAAATCTCCTCTTTAGTTGCACCATGAAGCTTCCCTTGGTGGATACAAAGATCGACATACTCTTGGCTGTCCATCTTCTGCCACGAATGCGCTTTATACCGATAAAGCCCATCTAAGGCAAGCGCCCAAAGATCGCCGCCAATAACAATAATTCTTTTTACGTTTACTGGAGAAGCTGCCTCTAAAACAAAGACGTCTTTCTGCAACAGATTAATCTGCCCCTGAATAACAGCAAAACAATCGCCCTTAAAAACGGCAATACCTTCCACCGGATGAGCGGTTACGATTCGTTTAGCAACTTCTTGAAGATACACCTCGTCGGGTGAACCTTTGACCGTTTTTTGAACCTTCGAATCCTGAGCATTTGAGAAACCTGCGGTAAGACTCAAGAACATCAGCGCGATAGCCATTGTTTGAAGAAAAAATTTCATAGTGTAGTAGTTTATATGTTTAAGTGTTATTAATTAAAATTTAAACCTATTAATTCATCCTCTACTGCTTCAGCAAGATTAGGGGTCTTAAAATAAGTACATCGTATATTCGGATTTGTAAACTCAGAAAATAGAAGATCGAGATTACCAGGGTTATCCATTGCCCATATTTTTGATCCTGCCTTTAAGTGGCAGCTGATACCATTGGAACGAACAGAATTTGAACTAACAGGCAAGGAAGTTACCATTTTAGGGGTAATAATTAATCGTCCTAAGTCATCAGCAGAACTATGCTCAAGCGATTTTTCCTGAGTCGGATCGAGGCCAAAGAGTAATGGGCCACGCATGATTGCAACCCGTCCTGCTTGACGCTCGCGTCCTTTAACAAAGCGCCACTCCATAGGTAAATCGAGCGTTATCTGATCCCCAGATTTCCAAACCCGTTCAAGCACAGCAAAAGTTCCAGGAATACAGCTGATTGTTGATGCCTCGCCATTGATAAAAATAGTGCCTTTCTTACACCACAACGGAATCCGGAGTTTAACCGAAAATGAAGCCGGTGTCAAAGGATTAATATGAATTATAACTTTACCTGAATTGGGGTAATTAGTCTGCTGACTTATTCCAATATCGCGGTTGTCACTAAGCTGAATATTCGCTTTAGATTCTGAATATAGGTTTACCGCAATACCATTGCTTGATTTATAATAGATCATAGCAGGAAGCTCAGTAACTATTCGTCGATAATTATTTGGACAGCAGTAAGTATCTGCATCGTGATAGGATCGATCGCCTTCCAACGGAGTAAAATAGCGAACTTTTCGACCATCTGCTGATTGTGCACCAAACAAGGCATTAAAGATGGTGCGTTCCATGATATCGCCATATCTAGAATCCTCCTTTATACGCAGGAGATTATCATAAACTCGGAGTTGATAAGCTGTTGCGCAAGTCTCACCCAGATCCCGGCCTCCATCTTGATCGTTGGTCCAGATCTCCACTTGACCTGCGCCACCACTGATGGCCACCCCATTTTGATTAAATAAAAAGTCTATCGCGTTCATGGTAGGGATCAGAAGATTCTTATCCTGCTCAAGACGATAGAGTTCCAATTGAGCCAGGGAAGCAGCCATATAGCTATAGATATGACCTTCGACTAATTTACGACGACCAAGCACAATTCCAGGGTTCCACTGGCTTAAATGCAACACCTTATCACAGAAATCTAGGTAACGTCGATCCTTCGTTGCCTTAAATAAAGCGATCATGGTGCGATCGATTCCGATACCTGCGACATGAAGTCCTACCCCAGTACTATCCTGCCATCCAATGGGCATTGATGACCAATTTCGAAGAAGATAATCACCCCCCTTTTTTGCCGCAGCTAGAGACGACTCAGAACCAAAAAGAGTATAATCGGTGATTAGTCCATAAATAATATATCCCACTTCATGCACATCCCAAAGCTTCCACATTCGATTCGAAGGTGCCATATTACCAAGATATCCATCTGTTTCTTGCGCTTTAACAATCGAAGAGGTTAACTTATTCTTTAAAGCAATAACCTTTGGATCTCCAGTATAAGCAGCAAACTTCGCAGTTGCATCAATTAACTTACCAAGACCAATGTAGTTTGACTTTTTCGTCTCTTTTACTAAAAATGGAGCCAAAAAATCTTTGTCAACATCAAGTTCCAATAAATTTGATTTGATAGTAAGATCAATTCTACGACCTATTTCCCCCTCAACCTTTACCTTATCTAATGTCAATGGAATTAATGCATCAACATTAGCTTGAGCAAAAACATTCGTCAAGCAGAACATAAAAATAAGGGTTGTAATTATTCTCTTCATACGAAAGAAAAATTTAACAAAAGACAGCATAAACTAGGCCTTGGGAGTAAGTAACTTAGAATTGAATTAAAAAAACACATCCTCTTATTTCTTAATTTCAAAAGTATCAACAACCTTATTTTCAGCATTAACGGAGACATACGATAATTTATTTCCATTGATGCGTACATTTTGATACAATGGTCCTTCGTTATTTCGAACAGCCGCATAAGGCTCAGGCGACATCTCCCTGGCATGAGACTCGATTCCAATTGAGATAATGTAAGCCGTTCCATCGTTATAGGATGAGACGACCTTGCCAGCTTTCATGGGTTTTGAGCGCATGTAATAATGAATATGCCCACCCATCACCATATCAACATGATACTTGTCAAAAATAGGAACCCAAGCTTTTTGGATATCTAAATAGGGCTCTTCCCAGTTATATGGAGGAAAATGAAACATCGCAAATTTCCAGGTTGCCTTTGATTTTGCTAGCTGTTTTTCAATCCATGCACTTTGAGTCTCAATTGGCGAAATACAGTCAATCATAAGAAACAGCGCATTCTTATATTCAAAAGCATAGGAGCGTTCAGGCTCGACACCTACTGGGCCCTCCTTCGGATAGCTAAATAGCTCGCGATACATTGAGGCTCCGAGACCATAACGAGCGTCGTGATTGCCCAATACCGACATGAAAGGTTTACGAGAGATAACATCTTTCGAATACTCAAATAGATCATCCCACTGATTACGGTAAAGCCCATCACTAACCTGATCACCTGCGATGGAATAAAAGGCAGCATCCGGATAAGTCTTCGCTGATTTAACAAATATATCACCAAACTTGGGCGAGAAATGGGTGTCGCCAAACCAGGTAAACGAAAATTGATTGTCAAGAGCTGGTGTTGAGAAGGACTGAAGATCGTTCCACTGCGATTGCGGCACCACTAAATATTCATAGGTCGTAGCTGGTTTTAGATTTCGAAGTGACGCCGTAAATCGATTGATATACCGATCGTTCATCAGCACCCGATCTTCCAGACGATAGCTTGTAGCTGGAGCAGTAAATTCATCCGTCGTTCCTTTGATTCTATATTTAACCGCTCCAGTGGCTATGGTGGTATCCGTACGCCACTGGATATCTATTGCTGTTGATGGGTCAGCGCTCCAGGTAAGCATCACTTGGTCGGGTTTCGCAGACGAAGGATGGGTCGTCTTCCGAAAAGCACCAATCAGATGACTTTCAACACCACGACCTCTGATTGTTGTAAGTAGCTGTTCTCCCTTTAAATCAGAAGGAATTTCGGTCAAAACAAGTTCTTCCCAATCGTGATAAATGGGTACGCCAACACGCAACGAGTCGACAGTTTGATTTGCGGGAAAGAGATTACTTAAAATTAGCTTATCACTTTTACTCTGCGGCGCAACGGAAACAAAGTAATGCAAGGTGTAATTTTCAAATCCATTGACTCCAAGTCCTACATGACCAGCAGGAATTTTTTTCTGCCAAACCTCATAGGTTGTATTTTCATTCTTTGCTGTTAAGGTTGTTTTTGTGAAACCCTGCTCAGGCAACCAAAAAGGGACTATTTTTTGTTCGATACTTCGGAAAACAGAAACGACAACAGGCGTATTCACCTCGAAAGACCAATGACGCGTTGACAATATCTCATGTTCATCTGGCGTAAACAAGCTCAACACTTTCGGCTCATTCAATGCAGACAATTCATCCGCACCCATCGTATGATAGATGTTGGTGAACGTTTTATCCATGACCTCTTTTACCGAAAGGTTCGAAGTGGGATGACTACATGATAGTCCAATAAATGCCAAAAAAACCAGAAAAATATAAACTTTTGAAAATGTAACCATAAGGGATGGCTTTGAGTTAGTTTTAATATAGTAAGACCAATAGAATTGAATCTAACTTAAAAAAATAGAGGAACAGGGGTATGAAAATTCTTCCGCCTATTCCTCTATACAAAAACACTTATTTTTTTACTACAGCAGCTGCTTTTTCAGGAGCACCAATAACATTTAGATAACGACCGATCCAATAAGGGAGTAGCCAGATATCGCCTGCGCTTTGTTCTGAACTGCCATTGTCATGACCCTCTAGATTAAAGCGATTCTCATTATGTCTAAATAGCGGCAGCTCGTCGGGAGGAAGGACTTCTGTAATTGTTTGATTTCTAAAGTTTGGAGCAATCTTCTCGATATCTTTTCGGTGACTCGCTACAACAGTCCAGTTAATCAAGTCAAGAGGATAGCGCTGTAGGTACCAAATGGCTTCATTTAAATCAATTTTCTTCGCTCCTGCAATTGCGGTCATGATATTCCAAAGCCCCTCTTTTTCAGGTCGTTCAATTTCCCAATGATCGATTATTGCCTCTTTATATTTTGCCTTAAGGGTATCATTAAAGGCATATCGGTAAAGTCCCCAATATCCACAATAATACATCTCATCGTCGGAATGATTCCATTCGCTTGATAATCTCTGACTTAGGCCGTCAGCATCTTTGGGAGCCATCCCGATTTCTTTCATTGGCTGCATCAGGTTTTCGAGATAGCCATGATTTTTCATAAGCAAAAATGCAGCATCCCTATACTTTGGTTTTTTGGTAAAATGCCAAGCCGTTTGAAGCATAGCGATGATATTAGAAGAATTGATCTTCCGATCACCAACGATTTTAGGACGGGCATTCACATAATCGGGATTCCATTTTCCCCATTGTGTTGGCTGACCATTCCAATCGATCATATAAAAATCATTTTTGACGACATGCGACATCAAGGTGTCAATAATCGTAATCGCCTGTTTTTTCAATGCTGGATCAGGTACAAGCTCTGCAATGGCTCCACACGCAAAAATATGTCCAATAGCCTCATCGCTACTAGTCGTTGACTTCCAATCCCATTCAGGATCTTCAGTAGCCCGCCAAGGCTCACTGGCCTTATTATATCCAGCACGTTCGAACGACCGTGATGGGAAACCATTGTGCAATGGATTGATGGTGTATAAACGTTCAATTGCATCAAGTGATTCGCGCACATACTGAAGCGCCTCGTCTGATTTAGTGACTGCATATCGGAAGGTCTCTCCGGCTAAATACATGGTAGTCCACAACCCATCATTATCGGAATTTTCAAGACTTCCGGTGGTCACATCACCATTGGTCATACCAGAAATAGTGGCATTAAAACCGAGTCTGATATGACGATCACGTACTTGTTTTTCGTAATACATTGCCTTCTCTTCCAGAGTCATCGACTTGAAAGAGATCTGCGCCATACCACCATTGGTCAACACCAAAACCGAATGTTCTGGGCCTTTGGTGATACTCACGATGGTGTCGGAAGGGAGCCACCGTTTAGAGGTGAAATAGTTAAATTTCCCATCTGCTCGAAGCATCATCGCACCATAGGTAGAGCCAAACCAGAGCTCGCCATTGACCTCGTTAGCCGAGGTAATCTCGGTCCAAGGCATTTTCTGATGGATTCCACCTAGTTGTTTTTTAGTCTTGGTATCTAGCTCCAGATAACCATCTTTAGTACCCACGAAAACCTTTCCTGCAACTGGTGCTAAGCAAGTAAAATTAGTTCCTTCGATAACCTTTGTAAATTCTTTCTTCTCAGGGGAGAAAACCTGTATCGAAGCGGCTCCTAAAATCCAATAAAGATTGTTCTTAGCATCAAACTTGATCTCTTTTACAGATTCGCCAGCTAACGATCCTTCCCACACAACCTGAGAATTTGAAATCAGTTTTAAGACTTTACCATCTGAGATCAGAAATCCAAAGTCTTTGCCAACAGTTAAAATATTAGCACCTGGCAGCGCATGTTTAACAAATAATTTTCCAGCCCAAGCATTACTAAAGACAGCCTTATCATCAAGATAAACCAACTGGTCTTGGAATGTTGCAATGCTAGAAATATGCTTATCAGATGTTGGACGATCCTGACGGTCTGTGACTAACGTTCCAGGAAAAAGAAACTGTCCATTACGAGGTCTAAGCAACCCCTTTGAGGAGAGAATCTGAATATATCCATTGCGATCAGCAGCGGCATTTTTTAAGATTACAGCATGATCTTCAAGCGTATATTTAACACTGAAATCCTGTATAAAGGGTTTGTCAAGGTGTTTTTCAGTTGCCTGTGCAAAACTGATTTTCGAACAAAATAGTAGGGCTATCATAAAACCCAATAGAGTAACTTTTTTCATTTTATGGTTTAATTTATAAGACTTTTTTGATTTAAATTCAAAGTTCAATCCGTCAGCTGACGGATTGAACTTTATTTTTTCACCGGAGCACTAATAACGCCCAAGTATCTACCCATCCAGTAAGGGAGCAGCCAGATATCGCCAGCACTCTCTTCGCCATTTCCATTACTCCGTCTACCTTTATTATCCAAGCTAAACATGTTTCCATTATGGCGATGAACAGGTCGTTCGTCTGGAGGTAAAACCTCTGTAATTGTTTGCTGTCTGAAATTAGGAGCAACCATTTCAATATCTTTCCGATGACTATTCTGAATAGACCAGTGAATCATATCGAGGGGATATCGTTGAAGCCACCACACTGACTCTTTAAGATCAAACTCATTACTCGCCAAAGCGGTGAAGATATTCCAAGCCGCCTCTTTCTCTGGCCGTTCGATCTCCCAATGGTCAATAATACTAGCTTTAAATTGCGTTTTTAAATCGGCATTAAAAGCATAACGATAGAGACCCCAATAGCCAATAAAATACATCTCATCATCCGAATGATTCCACGCGTTTGAGAGATCTTTACTCAAATCATCTGCATTTGCAGGAGCCTCTCCAATGGATTTCATGGGGCGCATTAGATTCTCGAGATAACCATTCTTATACAAAAGCTCAAGCGCTTTTTGCTTGTAAATCTCCTTATGAGTAAAATGATAAGCCGTTTGAAGCATTGAGATGATATTCGAGGAACATATTTTTCGATCGCCTACCATGATAGGGCGTGCATTGACATACTCAGGATTCCAGCGCCCCCATGTCGTTGGCTTCCCATCCCAGTCAATCAAGTAATAATTATGATCAACGATATGTTGCATCAAAATATCAATTAGGTGAATGGCCCTAGATTTCATCGGCTCCACATTGATAAGTTCGGCCATGGCACCTAAAGCAAAAATATGACCAATAGCCTCATCGCTACTAGTGGTTGCTTTCCAATCCCATTCAGGGTCCTCAGCGTGCCTCCAACGATCGTGATCCGACAACCTGTTTATATCGCCACGGCGCTCAAATGATCGAGCGGGGAATCCAACAGCATTTGAATTAATAGAATACAAACGCTCTAGAGCATCCAACGATTCGTAGCAGTTTTGCAGTGCTTCGTCTGACTTCGTTGCCGCATATCTGAATATCTGACCACCCAAATACATCGCAGTCCATAGACCATCATTATCTGAATCTTTCAGTAAACCAGTAGACAAATCGCCATCTTTCATCCCTTCAAGAGAAGAGTTAAAGCCATTCCGGATATGACGTTGACGGACTTGTTTTTCATAAAACAAAGCTTTCTCTTCCAGGGTCATTTGCTTAAAACAGATCTGTCCAAGACCTTTGTCGGTAAGGATAAGCACCGAGTGATCAGGTCCAGCTGCAATATGTTTGACCGCATCACCAATGATCCAACGTTCACCGTTGTAATAATCATATTTACCATCGCCGCGAATCATGAAAGCTCCATCCGATGTGCCCAACCATACTTTCCCATTGATATTTGTAACACAGGTAATATCTGTAACAGGAATTTTACGGTAAACATCTCCGACCTGTTTTCCCGTTTGAATATTCACTTCAAGGAAGCCGTTTGATGTACCAATAATCGCTTTTTTACCTGCCTCAGTCAAGTCAAAATCTGTAAAAAGGACTCCTTCATAAACCAATTTTAATTTCTGATCTTTTGCAGAATATGAGCTCAACGACTTAGTCCCTAAGATCCAAAAAAGACCATTTTCAGAGTTATATTTTATCGCTAAAATATTATCATTAGTTAGCTTTCCTGACCAAGTATTTTTAGAGTCCTGTACCAGTTTCAACGTTGATCCATCGGACACGAGTGAGGTAAAATCTGGCGAGACCGCAAAGATTTTGGCATCAGGTGTCTCATGTTTTGAATAGAATTTTCCAGCCCAAGCATTACTTAAAACAGCCTTATCGTCTAAGTAGATAAACTGATTTTCCAACACACCAAGATTAGATATTTTCTTATCTCCCATTGGACGGTAGGCCAAATCTGGAACGAGAGTTCCAGGATATAAAAATGCACCAGCATACGTTTTTAACAAGCCCGCAGATGAAAGAATTTGAATCGCACCGTTTCGATCGGCAAAGACTTTTTCCAGCTTAGGACCATCTTCCTTAAGCTTATATTTAATACTGTAGTTCTGAGAAAATGGAACATCCTTGAAAACAGGTTTAACTGCATTTCCAGGCTCAGCCCATACGGTAAAACCAGAAAGACAAAAAATTAACGTAAAAAACGTGGTAATTCTTTTCATGGAATTGATAGATTTTATAGATAGAAAAACAAATATACAAGGGTACTAATATAACAAAACTTAAGGTATCCTGTTTGCAAAATTGTATAATATTTCTTGGTTTTTTCGGTTTTAACACTTGTGAAATTAAGCATTTAAATAACTGAAGATAAACATCTTGGGACCGACAAGAAAGCAGTAAGGCGAGGACGTAATTTTTTTAATTCTGGAGGAAAGAAAACGAGAAGAAAAAAGTCATACAATCTTCATTTGACGAGAGGTGAAACAAGGTCCAATGAGGCATTGTGAAAACATAAAAGGTGCTGTCGTTTCCGACAGCACCTTTTATATGCTAGATTAAAATCTAAATCTGATTATTGCAATAACCACATTTTTGACCATGAATCATCGTTACCAGTCTGACCAGTGTTAGCTGTTGGAACTAGTTTTGCGATCGCAGCAGTTGAATTTACAACGTTAATGTTCAACTCAGTCATATCGTATTCAAAACGAAGTGGCAAGGTATTTTTGTAACCTGAGTTACCGATTGGAATAACTGGCAATGCAGTTCTTCTCCAGTCGAACCAAGTTTCCTGAGCATTCAAGAATCCAGAGATATATTTCTGAGTCATTAACTGAGCTAAAGTTCCGTCATAAGCAACACCAGTTTTAGTGATGTAAGTAGCGTATGAAGTTCCAACACCCCAAGTTGTTAAAGAAGCTTGAATACCGGTGTTATACCAAGATTGTTGAGTACCACCAGCAGAATAACCTCTTTGAGCTGCCTCAGCAAGGATAAAACAAACTTCCGCATAGGTAATCGCTCTAGCTTTAAGCATTGCATTCGCATTCGCTTTAAACATATCGGTCATACCAGAAACGTGAATGTTTGCACCACCTTGTACTGGACTTGGATTTAGGTTGTAAGTAAATGGTTCAGATTTACCAAGTGCCAAAGGAATACCAACATAATTTGCAGTATCCACAAGCAAAAGGCCTGTCGTAGAAGTTGGAGTAGCAGATATCCAGGTACTTGGAGTATAAATCCGATAAGTAGGAGATGCAGTTGCTTGTGCTAAAGTAACTTTTGAAACTACTGGTTTAAACCATACTGGAAGACGTGGGTCATTCACACCAACTAGAACATCTCTGAAGTAAGCACACAATTGAAGTCTGGTAAAGTTACCTTGTGAAGGTGTACCATCCCATGCAATTGCAGTATTCCATGAGTCAGATGAAGAAAGACCTGGATAAGACATAAGGGCATCATCAGCCGTAGAGCTGAAAATTGGATAGGTCGTTGGGTTACTCATGATCTCTTCGATACCAGCCTTTGCAACTGCAGGACTTTTAACTGAAAGACGCATGTAGTAACGTAATCTCAACGAGTTAGCCAATTTTTGCCATTTAGCAGGACTTCCAGCATAAATAACATCCGCCCCTGGGTTGATGTTGCTATACGCTGAAGCAGGTTTACCTAAAAGAGTATTCGCTGTTTTAAGATCAGCAAAAATACCTTTGAAAATATCCTCCTGAGAATCAAATTTAGGCTTAGTATTCAATGCACCTAATCCAGCATCACTGTATGGAGCATCACCCCATAAAGAGGTAATCTGAGCAAATGTGAAGCTTTTCAAGATCAAAGCGACTCCAAGGTGGAAATCAGATTTTGAATCAGTAGCACGGTCACGCAAAAGATAGATATCTCTTAGTGTACCATAATTACCAGCCCATGAACGGTTATCAGTCCAGTTAAAGTAATGCAATCCAGATCCCCATCCACTCTTCTGTACATAGGACATAATCCCAGCAACATCACCGTTGTAGTTCTCATCCTGATAAGGTCTAACCGTATTTACAATCGACGTTGTCATAACGTAGTTTGGATCAACAGTGATCTGACTGATCGTATTAGGATCCACGTTTATTTTGGTAAGGTCCCTGCACGAGGCAAAAACGACTACCATTAAAACGAGAGTTAATTTAAAAATTGTTTTCATATATTTCATATTTTTTTAGAGTTCAAGATCAGAAACTTACATTCAGTTTAAATCCAATTGGAATGGTCCAAGGTGTTACGTTATCACGCTCAATACCTTGAGCAAACTGGCCAACGCCAACGTTTGCACTTCCAAGACTGTTGTTAAATGCTTGCTCAGGATCGATACCAATTTTTGCTTTAGTCCATACGATAACATTGCTGGTATAGATCGAAATTGTTGCATTCTGAATACCCAATGATTTTAGGGCTGGAAGTTGGTACGAAATTGAAAGATCTCTTAGTTTCACAAAGTCAGCATCGAAAGTTGCAGTTTTTGTAAGACTCCATCCATAATAGTCACCATAAGGAGCAACTGGATCGGACAAGAATTCGTGTTCCATAGTGAATTTTCCAGCAGCATCAACACTACCACTAACACCAGGCATAAATACACCGTCGTTAGCTGTAATTCCACCATCGGAGAATGACTGACCGCCGTATTCCGCAGTTGGACCACCGACAACTGGCCAAGCAGGTCCATTAGGTCCGAATAGACCAGCGTTAGCTTTTAACCAAGTTGGCAAATTAACACCTTTTGGAGGGTGGATCAATGTACCTAAGATACGAGAACCATGTAAGTCAGATTCGTTGTAACGAAGAGTCTGAGAAACAAACTGTCCACCTTTACGGTAGTCAAGACTTGCACTTAATCTCCATTTTTTGTATGCCACAGAAGTCTGGAAGCCCATCATGTAGTCAGGGAAGAAGTTACCAATGATTGGAGAGTTACGTTTTCCATTAACCTCATTTACACCTTTAACCGACTCCCAACCTTCGTCATCCAAAAGTGGCCAGCCATAGTAAGGAGAAGTTTTGTCAGTTACACGTTGTAACTCGGCATCAACGATATTTCCGATTTTCTCACCAACCCAAGACATTGCACCACCTTTAGCATTTGTCCAAAGGATGATACGCGTAACACCAGGAGCAAGAGATTTCAATGTTAACGAGTTTGTTGACCAGTTCATATTAACATCCCAAGTAAGGTCTTTTGTTTTGATAGGGGTTCCACCAAGGGCAAACTCCATACCTTCACTAGTTACCAATCCTGCATTGAATTTTTGTGATCCGTAAGAAGAAGAAGGAGAAAGTGTATTATTCAAGATCTGATTTTTGTTATCAGCAGTATAATAAGTTCCTTCAACACGTAAACGGCTATCGTATAGGTTTAAGTTAAACCCGATCTCTTTTGAAGTCTTGATCTCAGGTTTAAGAGTTGGGTTCAACAAGTTTCCTGGTACAGAGAACGTTGTTAAGCCATTCCATGAACCTGGGCTAAGACCTGCAAGAAGAGAATAAGGACTTGTGTCGTTACCTACTTGTGCAATACCTCCACGAAGTTTAGCCAAAGAAACATTTGATCCTAAATCAACCATTTTGTTTACCAATAAACTTAAAGAAGCTGATGGGTAGAAATATGAACGGTTTTGAACAGGAAGTGTACTTGACCAGTCGTTACGTGCAGTCACATCAAGGTAAGCTAGATCTTTATATCCTAAAGAGCCTAAAGCATAAAGTGAGTAAACAGCTTTCTCTGCTGAACCATTACCTACTTGTAAACTAGTCTGTAGCATGTTGCTAATAGCAAAAATTCCAGGAACGATCAAACCAGCACCACTTGATTGCATACTGCTGCTTAATCCCTTGTAATATCTAGCATTTCCTCCTGCAGAAGCAGTAAGACTGAAGTCAGAGATTTTTTTCTCATAAGTCAATAAGAAGTCAGAGTTGTTCTCTGTGTTTCTAGAGTTTACTAAACCATAGTAACCATTACGAGCACCAGTATAACTCTTAGCAATCTTACCATCTCTAAATTCACTGTAAGTATCAATAGAGTAACGAGCAAAGAAGCTTAAGTTTGAAGAGATCTTATAATCAATTCTAGCATCACCATAAACACGATCTCTAGTGAAACCGTTGTTTACTTCATTCGCCACAAAGTAAGGGTTGTTAACACCACTACTTGCAGAGCTACTTCCAAGAGCATAAGGACTGTTTTGTTGAATTCCAGTCATACCTGGCTTCCAATAACTCTTTAAGTCGTTACCATCAATTTGATTATTCAGTTCGTAGATCGATTGCATTGGGTTCGTACCATTGCTGATCGCTGGACGATTCTTCGCATTTGAACGAGCATAGTTGAGCACTGCACTAACGCTAAGTTTTGAATTTAACTTAACAGAAGTATTGAAAGATATTGTTTTACGATGCAAATCAGAGTTAGGGATCAAACCTTTATTCTCCATATCGTTGAACGATAATCTATAGTTAGCTTTTTCATTTGCATCCGCGATTTCAATGTTATTGGTAGACGTAAAACCAGTTTGGAAGAAGTCTTTAACATTGTTTTTGTGGTTCACCGCAGGAGTAGCGATATAGTTACCAGCCGCATCTGTTGGATAAGGCCATTGGTAAGCTAATGTTTTTCCATCTAATAAAGGACCATTCCAAGCAGATTGCGTTGGATTAGTATCCATATAAGGTCTGCCATTGTTTGGACGCATATCTTGCGTGTATGGACGTGGTCCATAACCCCAACCATTATTTAGAAAATCAAGGTATTTGTATGGGCTTTCGATCTGTGTATTTGAAGTTACAGTAACTCCAAGACCTTTACGACCACCTTTACCTGATTTCGTAGTAATCAAAACAACGCCGTTACCTGCACGTGAACCATAAAGAGCCGCAGCACTAGGTCCTTTAAGAATAGAAACAGACTCGATGTCATCCGCGTTCACATCAGAAATAGCACTACCGAAATCGACCGTGTTACCTGATCCAAGAGCAGACATGTTACTTAATGAGTTGTTCATTGGGATACCATCAACAACATAAAGAGGTTGGTTGTCAGAAGTAAGTGACGAAGCACCACGAATAACAACGTTTACAGAAGAACCAGCAGCACCAGTAGAACTGATCTGAACCCCAGAAACCTTACCGGCTAATGAGTTCAAAGCATTCGCATTTGCTGATCTCTGCATCTCTTCACCTTTGACTTCCGCAACAGCATAACCCAAAGATTTTTGCTGTCTTGTAATACCCAAAGCTGTTACAACTACCTCATCAACAGCTACTGAAGATGACGCTAATGCAAAATCAATAGAAGATTTGCCATTAACAGCTACAGACTGGCTTTCCATTCCAACGAATGAAACTACCAACGTAGACTGTGCACTAGGAACTGAGATGTTGTATTTACCATCGAAATCGGTAACTACACCATTCGTTGTTCCTTTGACAACAATAGTCGCCCCCGGAAGAACTTCTCCTGAGGATCCCTTAACAACACCGCTCACCTTAACTTGGGCAAATGTGTTGCTCGTAAAAAGAACACACATCCCGAGTAGGAGCATTTGAAAGATTTTTCTTTTCATAGTTAAATAATTAATTTATTAATACTAAAATTTTATTTACAACCCTTAAAACTGTTCTAATCAACTGGACTCCTTTATCTTAAGTAGTTTAAGAGCTACATCAACAAAACAATTCTAGGCTATAAACTTATTTAATCAGCGGGCAAATATAGTCATAATTAACATTCGTTAATGTTTTGTACTATATTTTTAACTAAAAAAATAATTGCCCCAAAATTAACCGATTAGACAAAGAACGATTTGTGTTATTTTAACAGATAAACATAGAATATTAACATACAAGCCTTGGCTTTAGCCCATAAAAAAGGAAAAAACATTGGATAGAGTGAGAAAATACTAGATACAGCAGAGGCCTTTAAAGAATTATGAAAGTAGCCAACGACAGTAAAAAAAGTATTGTCAACTGATTCCTAAACTATAAAAAATCACCAAAGAACAAATAGAAAGGATCTCTCTGAACATTAAATTTCAAAGAGATCCTTTAAAGAATATAAAACAAGCAACAAAGCTTTAAATACCTAGAATCTAGCGTTTTTACCGCCAATATCACCATGTAAGTGGATCAAAATAAAGGCAAGAAACACCAATAATGCAACTATAAATAGGGTGTACTTCAGCCAATTTTTCGAGTCAACATTTGCTGTAGGGATTTCAACGAAAGCAGCTCTATTTTGGCGTACCAAGAGTGCAACAACGATAAAATTTAGCACATATAAGTGATGATTGAGCATAAAATTGCCTCTAAAGCCACCTGTAAGTCCATAGCTAAGGAAAATATAGGTCGCCCAATAGGCTAAAAATAGTTGTAAGATTGAACTTCTAGTTATTTCTCCATTTGACAGTACACTCTTCTTCCACCCCAAAATTGCTAAAGCAAAAAGAAGCAGAACAGCTATCGTGCTACCGCAAAGAGAAGCGGCGGGTAAACTTTCGGCCTTAGGGGTATTAAAAAACACCTGGATCAAATTTGAATTCGAGAAGACCATATAAGGGATCAAGAGAAACACCACAAAATAGGCGAATTTATTTTGCCATTTCTGGGGAGCTGTCGATTCCTCTGGCCATACTGAGCTAAACACGCCATAAGCCATCCCTGATCCACCAAAGAAGCCAATACTATACTCCATGACGTTCCACATGTTAAATTGGATGGCAAGGATGTCGCCTAAGATCTGAAGAACATTCCCAAATCCGAAGCCAAACCCTGCTCCCATTGCTGCAAAATACGCTACGCGAAGTGGTGCTTTGTGTTCGTTGCGCACCATATACCAGATCATTGCCAGTCCAGCACCCAAGCAAACAGCCCAAGCTTCGGAGCGCGGGGGAGTCATTAGAAAGCCAAAAGCTTGGATCAGTAAATAATATCCTACAACACCACCTGCAACCATCTCAGCCATCAAGCTATTCCAGTACACAGGCTTTTTCTTTGAGGAATCTAAGGTTAGTCCAACAAGGCCACCCCCAAGGAGTCCAAAGAGGCCTCCAATCACAAATAGCATAACTAAGCCATAAGCGGCATTTACAAAGTCGACATTTCGACCATAGCCAACAACTATTCCGTAGCTTATCATTCCACAGCCGCCCCAGCCAACCATCGAAGCTAATGCGATAGGCAAAATCTTCGCAAACCAATCTTTTCGTTGCGCCACTAACACCAACGCTAAGGCTCCAATCCCAGCTGCCCAAGAAGCACCAGGCTCATGTCCAAATTGTCCCCGAATAGCCCAAGCAGTAGCAAAGGACATCCCGACAATTAAAATACTAATCCATTGTTTTTTCATCATTAAAAATGTTTAGTTAGTTGTTAATCAGTTTCAAAAATAATGAAATAAGTGAGAAGAAAAAGAAAACGCAATAGGGCACAATAGTTTCTAATGTGCCTTCTATGTGGCCTATGTGCCTAATGTGGTGAAAAAAGAAACACAATAGGGCACAATAGGAAAAGAAACACAATAGACACAATAGACTCTATGTGGCCTATGTGGTAGAAAAATAAGAGAAACACAATAGACACAGTAGGACACATAGGTTTCTAATGTGCCTTCTAATGTTAACTATGTGCCTATGTGGTGAAAAAAAAGAAACACAATAGGCACAATAGGAAAAGAAACACAATAGACACAATAGATTCCAATGTGCTTTCTATGTGGCCTATGTGCCTAGTGTGGTGAAGGAAAAGAAACACAGTAGGACACAATAGGAAAAGAAACACAATAGACACAATAGATTCTAATGTGCTTTCTATGTGGCCTATGTGCCTAGTGTGGTGAAAAAAAAGAAACACAGTAGGACACAATAGGAAAAGAAACACAATAGACACAATAGATTCTAATGTGCCTTCTAATGTTAACTATGTGCCTATGTGGTGAAAAAAAAGAAACACAGTAGGACACAATAGGAAAAGAAACACAATAGACACAATAGGACACATAGGTAAAAGTTAGTATCCGCTAGGCAAGGAAGCATAAAGCTCATTCACCAAAGTTTTTTGTCCTTCCTTGAATATGTTGGTGCAATTAAAATTAATCAACACTCCTTTGGGTTTGGATAGAAGATTTAGGTATGTCAATAGTTGGGCTTCATGAATTGGCATTAACCTCTCTACTGCCTTTACCTCAACAATTATCAAGTTATCGACCAATAAATCAAAACGCAGATCGCAATCTAGTTTAAGACCTCTGAAAATCAGCGGAACTCGTTGCTGAGATGAGACAAGTACCCCTTCTTCGATTAACAAATGCCCCAAGCATCTTTCATAAATACTCTCAAGCAGTCCAGGGCCCAATTCTTTATGGACTTCAATAGCTGCTCCTAGAATAACATGGGTTAAATCATTTAGATATTTCTGTGTCATGGCTTAACAATTTACGATAATCTATTGAGGTATTGAAATAAAAGAAACAGATAGAAAAAAGAAACACATAATGACACATAGGTTTCTAATGTGCTTTTCTATTGTGATCTATTGTGCCTATGTGGTGAAAAAAAAGAAACACAGTAGGACACAATAGGAAAAGAAACACAATAGACACAATAGATTCTATTGTGCTTTTCTATTGTGAACTATGTGCCTATGTGGTAAAAAAAAAGAAACACAATAGGCACAATAGGAAAAGAAACACAATAGACACAATAGATTCTAATGTGCTTTCTATGTGGCCTATGTGCCTAGTGTGGTGAAAAAAAATGCTTTTATCCTATGGGATGAATGATCCACAAGATTCCAATTGCTATCGCTAAAATAGCTCCAGTCAAAGAAAACCGCTTCAAAAATAACTCTTTGCCCCCTGCTTCGGCACGATGAGCTAAAAGACCTAACGCGAAGGCAAAAGCCATCATCGCAAAAATGGTGCCGATAGCAAAAGCGATAATATAAATAACAGACGACCAGAAACTAGGGAAGGCTAATGATGGAAGCAAAGCAAACAAATGACTAAAACCAGCTAGCCCATGAACAGTTCCAATAAAAAATGCAGAGAATACGTTCTGATTCATATTCGTGGTGTGAGAATGGCCATGCTCATTCAAATCGCCTTCAATGGAAGGACTGGCATGTGAATGAGAGTGAACATGAGCATACAAATTAGGAGTTGCATGAAAATGAGCATGAGGACGATCGCCATGTGAATGTTTTGAATAGCCTCTTTTTAATGCCCAAATCCCAATGCCGACTAGCAAAATCCCAATGATGGTTTCGCTATATTTTGAGATGCTGTCGATAGGTAAAAACTCTTTAAAAGCTAAAAATAGACTGCCAATTAGCAGCATTCCCACGGTATGACCGAAGCCCCAGGAAAAACCAATGACCCACGATTTCTTTCGACTATCAATCGCCAGAGGGGTAACAGCAGCAAGATGATCGGGTCCAGTGGCGACATGCGCAACACTCGCAAGAAATCCAGTTAATACAGTTAGCACTTCACTAAAATTTAGATTTATGTGCACGCCAAAAGCGCACTAAATTGAGCGGCAAATTACAACTTTAAATTGACTAGAACAAAGAACATCTCTGCACCCTAGTAATTGGCACATACAGATCACTTCACAATAACATAGTTTCCCGACTGGTAAGTTTCAGTCTTAATATTTAACCGCTGCCGCTTTTCGTCAAAGGAATAATTCAGCGAGTCCAATAAAAGGGTATCATCAAGCTTCACGCTCGAAGGCTTCCGGTCAAGGTGCATAGCTAATAGGTGTGCTTTATGTTGACCACTAAGAGAAACTTGAATAGCAGTGGAGGTACTTTCAACCTGAACAGTTGTGTTTCCACTCTTATCGGGATGAGAAACTGTAAATTCGCTCTTTTCGGATGGATAGATCAAATAGGTCAGAAAGCCTGCTGAACTTTTATCTCCAATTTGGGTATAATCGCGTGAAATGTTCATCGGTGTAATCGAACCTTCGCGAACATAGACCGGATATTCATCCAGAGGAAAGTCGCGTTCAAAAGTTTTTGGTCCCTCAATAACCTCTTTGTCGTTGAAGAAATAACGCCATTTACCAGCAGGCAGAGTCACCTTATTTTTTAGCTCATCTTTATAGATCGGTGCAATAAGTAAATTATCTCCAAACATATAGTGGTACTTCCCTTCAATTGGAGTCTGAAGTCGCGTGCCACCATTATGCGCTTTAACAACATACGAATACATATAAGGGACCAACTCTGTGTGTAACCATGAGAATTTGCGAATCACTTCAAGTTCTTGTGGAGTTCGCTTCCATAAAGCCCTCTCGCCATGACCGCCATTTAGAAATAATCCGCAAAAAGTTGAGAACTGAGTCCAACGCATATATAGACGAGGCGGAATAATGGCACCTGAGAAACCAGCCACATCAGATCCAATGATGTTGTAACCAAGCTTCGCACTCGCCAGAATATTTTGCATGGCTTGTTCTATGCCGTCAATACCATCCATGGCAATATCCTTATTCTGCTTATCCTCTTCCGTAATTACCCCAGTCGACTGCCACGTATGTTTCTGATCACCCACCCAGTTGACTGGAGAAGCGTCTATTGGAGCAAATCCTTCGGGATGGTACCAATTGTCGATTGCACGTGACATGGTTGCAAACTCAGGATTCTGGGACAGACCATAGTTATATTCGTCACGGTAATAGTGATCCATATAGGTACGTGCCGTCATAAGGCCGTCATGGGTCATCTTATAAAACAGCGGGAAAGAACCAATTCGTGTTGAGAATAAGGTGGCGGTGCCATCTAATTTCCAACCATCAATGCCATAATCGTAGACTGTTTTCTGCAGTCCTCTCCACCATTTTACCGCTTCTGGATTGGTATAATCAATAAAACCACCCTTTCCTTTCCACCATTTAATTTGATCGCCATCGGTGGCTAAATACCCCTTGGCTTTGGCTTCTGAATACCAAGGTTCGGAATGTTTTACTCGGGTATCCGGACTTTCGCTATTCACCATCGTGGTCATCCACATCACCACGCGATAACCGTTATCCTGCATTTTCTTAAACCACTCATTCGGTTTTGGATATAATAGGGTGTCAATTTCGAAATCGTTGTAACGCAAACTCCAAGGACTATCTAAGATAACCGTGCGCACCGGAACATCATACTTTGCATACCCTTGCAGCAAGGTGTCGACACGAGCCGAGGTATTTTCATCATCTTCCCACAACCAACATTCGAGTGCCCAAGGAGGAGTTAATGGCGGATTGCCATGACGCTGAGCATTAAACGGTGCTCCCCGAAATGGGAAGGCGAAAAGAAAATAGTAAAAGAATGATAATACAACTAGTAAGATTACTAAATATTTTAAGATTTTCCTGCTGCCAGCCGGTAATTTCATAACGAAATGGAATTTTAAAAATTGCAGATTAGATTTAAATAAGGCTTGTTAAAGCAACTAAATTAAATGAGATTCAACAGAAAAAATTGCGTGCTTTGCGCCACCTTTGCGTCCATTGCGGTTTAACTTTTTTTACCGCAAAGATCGCGAAACTGCACTATGTTTTATTTTATAAACTCCAGTCCAAAGATGACAACACTACTATTAACTAGTGTATGGACAATTGCACTATAAAATACGTTCTTGGTCTTCAAATATGTATACCCATAGGCCCAACCGGCAACGCAAGCAAAGCCGATATAGATAATGGCGTGTGAATGATAATGGACCAATCCAAAGATTACACTGGTAATCGCCAATCCAGTATATACGCCTGAATCATGTTTACCTTTATTCTCAATATAATAAGCTGCTGCAAAAATGAGCAAACTCATCAAAAGTGGGAACCATTGACGTTCGCCTTTTAAGGTATAACCGACTAATATTGCTGCGGGGATGGCTATGACCAATCCACAAATCCAAAATACCTTCCAAGTTTTAGCTTGTCCAATTCGTTTCGTGAACAGATTTAATAATAATCCTCTAAAGAAGAGCTCTTCGAATATGGCCGTGTGTAAAAATGTCGCTAATAGAGTAACCGCAATTTTGCGCATCAGATCTTGGTCAATAGAATCATGACCGATGTATTTTACAAAGTTTACCGAAGAGCCAACCAGCATAACAAAGGAGTAGAATGCAGCCCATGATAAGACTGCAATGCCTAAATATCGCCAATTCAACACCGGATAAAATCCAACATCTTTTAGATTACGAACGACACCAAAAGTATAGACCGCCGAGAGCATTAGAACAATATGATAAACGGAATCAAAGCCATTGGCATTAAACGGCAGTTCACCTGATGGCTCTACTTTTAAAAATGCGGTTGGCAAGAGATACAGAACGAAGGCTGTAAAATCGATCCAATCGACGTTTGTATTTCTATTTCGCTTCGCGATAAAAATCAATGCTGGCAGAACAATTAGATAAGGGGATAAAGCCAAAGCACCTTTAATTGGATTTTGTCCGTTCAGCAGAATATAGAGTACATAAACAGCCAATAAGGTAATTGGGAATAGTAACACTCTAAAAATTCGTCCATGAATCCAAGCTCTCAGTCCAGCCGATACTGCATGTTTACCTAAATTAAGAAAGATAAAATAGAGTGCAATAAAGAACGGAAGGGCAATAGCCAAATCGGCGATTGGAGTAACTGAACCAAATTGCAGGATAAATAATAGCGTTAAAAAAGCAGTCCCAATTGCACCACTTTTGATTTCAGTTAATAGGTCATTTGAATTTTTCATTTCATCGATTATGTTAAAAATGCGAATCAAAATTACACCAATTTTAATTCGCAAAATCATACAGGTGAAAATACAATGTATTACAAGCAATTTTGTATTATATTTGATAGACCGCTTGTGTTAATTTTATTAATCAAAAGTTAAAAAATGTTCAGTCATCTTTTAACGAAAACCTAACTCATTTAAGACTTCCTCTCGAACACCATTTATTCTGTTAAGAATCTATTTGATAGAGCCTTAACAGAAAACATAGTAACACAACAATGTTAATACACCAATAAATACCAATCATTAACCAACCAATTACTTAACGACTATGAGAAGAAAATTAATGTTATTTTGCCTTACTCTTGTCATTGGAATGGTCACATTTCAATCGTGCAAGAAAGAGTCTACAATAGCTGAACCACCTCAGGTAGGGGTATTTTTCAGTATTGCAGACAAGCAAGCTGCCTTTACGGCACTCACCTTGCGTGCAACGACTTGGCTATGGGATTTCGGCGATGGCACTACCAGTACAGAAAAAAATCCTGTCCATGTTTATAAAGATGGAGGCTACTACGTTGCGAAGCTAATTGGGAAAAATGCCCAAGGAGACACCGCATCTTACAAGGTAAAACTAGCTGTGGCGTTAACGCCATATGATCTGCTAACTGGAGATCATACAATGGCTGGTTACCAAGGAAAGACCTGGAAAATTAGCAGTACGGCTAGTGGAGGTCTATTTGCAAATGCAGACGCTGAGTTTTCGCTTGCTGCGGATCCTCTTGGAGCTGGTATCTTTGGAAATCTTGGACTTGGCGAGATCTATGATGATACTTTTACGTTTAACTACAATGGAAGTTACAGTCATGATGTCAAAGCAGACCACGCCTCATTTGGGGGTATTGTAAATCAATATTTAACCAATGGAGGCTCTGGTATCGTAAATTCAAACGGTAGTGATTATGGTCTTTGTACCGCGAAATATACGCCTCAGGTGGGAGCTAAATTTACTCTTGTCAACAAAGAAAACTTAACTGTTCCATCGGTATATGGAAGCAACGGCACGGTTACCTATTCAAATGTAAGCACGCTAGATTTTACGGGAACAGAGTTTATTGGCTTTATGGATCGCCAACGCAAAATAATTGTGCGAGATATAACCGACAGTTCTATGAAGATAGTTATGTTTATGGCAGCTGATCCAGACAATTTTCCAAAAAACACCCATGCAATAATTCTAGCCTTTGATGTAGTTAGGTAACTACTCTAAAGGAAGTATGACGAGGACAAATTTATAACCAGTATATTCAATAATTATGAAATATAAAAACTTATTTAGAAGTATAACCAGGCAATTGTTGCCGACAATGTTGGCCACTGCCCTACTTATCGGAACTGCAATGACAGGTTCTGCAAAGTCAGATCAGACTGGGTTGTCAGAAAATTCTGAAGCCCAGCAAAGTGTATCGGTAAATGGAAAAGTGACTTCCGCATCTGACAAAACAACGATGCCAGGGGTAAGTATCCAATTAAAAGGGACCACAAAAGGAACAATCACCAATATGGATGGTGGATTTACCGTTGATGTTCCCGGGAATAATGCAATCTTAATCTTTTCGTTTATTGGCTACAAAACTCTTGAAGTGCCTGTAAATGGTCAAAAAGTGATTAATGTTGTGTTAACTGAAAGTATTCTAGCTGTTGACGAAGTTGTTGTTACCGCGCTAGGTATCTCTAGAAAAGAAAAATCACTAGGATTTGCCGTAGCTAAGGTTAGCGGTGAAGATATGTCAAGAGTTGTTCAGGAAAATGCGATTAATGCTTTATCGGGTAAAGTTGCAGGGGTTCAAATCAATTCGACTGGAGGAACGGGTTCTTCGGTGAGTATGGTGATTAGAGGTGCAACCTCGCTAAGCAATGACAATCAGCCACTCTTTGTGGTTGATGGGGTTCCAATTTCAAACACCGTAAATAACGTATCTGGATTTGGCAACGACAACAAAGTTGATTACGGGAATGCAATCTCTGATGTCAATTCAAATGACATTGAGAGTGTATCTGTATTAAAAGGGGCAAGTGCAGCTGCCTTATATGGTTCTCGTGCAGGAAATGGGGTGGTATTAATCACGACCAAGTCTGGCAAGAAAAACAAAGGAGTAAAAATAGAAGTTACCTCGAATACTGTATTTGACAATCCTTATAAATTCTGGGATATCTCGAAACAATTTGCGAATGGAATTTTGCCATTTACGCCAGCTGATTTACCTCCGGGGACAACAATGGTTGTTGATCCAACATCAAAAGCTGGAAGTGGTTATCCATTGGATAAAGGTTATTTTGCGGTTCAATGGAATAGCCCTAAAGATGCGAACGGGGTTCAAGTTCCAACAGAATTGGTATCACATCCAAATAACGTTAAGAATTTTGTGAGAACTGGCGTAACCACTTCAAATGAGGTTGCGGTTTCAAACAGTACGGAATCTTTTCATTATCGTATTGGGGTAGCAAACATGACGAATCATGGAGTTATACCAAACTCTGATTTATTTAGGAATAACTTAACAACATCTGCTACAATAAAAGCACGCGATAATTTTACGATAAGCTCAAATATCAACATTAATAAATCATGGTCGAACAACAGACCATCTAGTAATAGAGGAACGAACCCAATGCAATGGGCTTATGCTGTACCTCAAAACACCGATATTCGCGAACTCAAAAACTATTGGGCACCGGGCAAAGAAGGCGTTGTGCAAAATGTCCCTTCAGTCCCAGACTATAATAACCCATACTTTTTAGCGAATGAGGTGAACAACAGTTACACTAGAGATCGTATTTATGGCAATCTTAAAGCAGACTGGCAAATCACAAAAGAATTAAGTCTATTTGTCCGTTATGCACTTGATCAATTTAGTGAAACTCGGGAATCTAAAATAGGTCCAGGATACACTGACGAGCCAAACAATGGAGCATACGGAATTTCTGACTCGAAGAGTTACCAGCGCAATACTGACTTTTTAGCCACGTATGCAAAACAAGTTAATGACTTCAGTCTTTCTTTCTCTGTTGGCGGGAACGCACTCTATACAACGGGCCAAGGCATATCAAATGCATCAACAGCTGGCCTAATCGTCCCTAACGTATTTACAGTTGGAAATATTAAGAATGGCACACTTTCTTATGGAAGTGGATATTCTCAAAAAGGGATCTATAGTCTATATAGTGTTGCAAATTTAGGATGGAAAGACAGAATCTATCTTGATCTTACTGCACGTAACGACTGGTCAAGTACACTGCCAGTAGCGAACCAATCTTATTTCTACCCTTCAGCATCATTAAGCTTCTTAGTTGACAAGCTAGCGAATATGGGTGAGAATGTATCTTTATTTAAAGTGCGCGGTGGAATTGCCAAAGTTGGTAATGATACTGACCCCTATCAACTTATCAATACCTATGGTAATAATGGTCAATGGGGTAGTGCAATTAGACTTTCCAAATCAGGAACGCTATTGGCGCCAAACTTAAAACCAGAAGAAGCAACCTCAATGGAGGGTGGTCTTGATTTAGGATTCTTTCAGAACCGTTTAAGGTTTGAAGGAACATTCTACAAGGCAGACAATCGCAATCAGATCTTACGCAACATTCCAATAGCTAGTTCTACTGGATCGGATGCAATTAATATCAACGCAGGATTACTTGAAAGTCGTGGATGGGAGCTCTCTTTAGGAGGCACACCGATTAAGACTAAGGATTGGAGCTGGGATATTAGCGCAAATCTTACCCGCAATAGAACTCGAGTAAAATCTATCGCACCAGGGATTGAAGCAATTAAATTCTGGGAGCAAGCTAATGGTGGAGCGTGGTCATATGTTGGCGACGAAGTAGGCGCTATTTATGATGCTGCAATGCTAACCGTTACCGACAAGAGTTCTCCATACTATGGTTACCCGATCATCAATCCGGAACCTGATTACGAATGGATTAGAGATAAAGAGATCCAGGATTCTAGAAATAAAATCGGCAACTACAACCCTAGGTTTATTTTAGGTGTAAATTCAGCTCTTACGTACAAATCATTTGCCTTGAATTTCACGTTTGACTGGAGATGTGGAGGTCAATTTATTTCACAAACAGAGCGTTACGGACGTGATGATGGATTATCAGGCTCATGGTTAAAAAGCATGATCAATCCAGGTGGAAGAACAGGAAAAGAACTTCGTGATTGGCTAGTTGCGAATCAAGATAACTTAATTCGCAACGGCTTTCATGTCGTTGGTGGTCCAACCAAAGAGCTTGGTGGTTTCCGTGAGAATTTAAGTGGCAATTATTTAAATGACGGAGTTTTTGTACCGGGTGTTGTCGCGATCACGAATGGAAGTGGAGCGGTTACTTACAGAGAAAACCTTGGTGAAGCAGGAACCTTATTCCAACCTTACATCATTAGCAATGGATGGGATTTTGCTAGAGATGCCATGTTCGATGCCGATTTTGTAAAACTAAGGGAAGTTTCTCTTAGCTATAGATTGCCTGCAAGTATTGTAAACCGAATGGGTGCAGTTAAAGGATTATCGGTTTCAATTTACAGTCGGAATATCATGCTTTGGACCAAAGCCAAGATTGGCGTAGATCCGGAAAGGGCCTTCCAAGCAGAACAATCAACAGGTGGTAAACGAGGTGTCCAATTTATGCAGGGTATCGAAAGATACAACCTTGATCCATGGGTAATTCCTGTAGGTGTTAAATTCGACCTTACGTTTTAGTAACCTTTAAAAAATCTATATTATGAATATTATAAAAAACACATCATACGCAGCCTTGTTGCTGCTCGCCATATTTACCTTTTCATGTAAAAACTTGGCCGAAATGAATATTAATCCGAACGGTGTTGACCCAGCAAATACTTCGCCGAACTTCCTGATGGCCACTGTTATTACGGCAACAGGCGGATCGGTTATAAATATGGGTTACGGAGATATCGCAGGAGTTATGCAACACACCCAAAAAGATGGCTGGGCTAGTGGCCACAACAGATACGACTGGAGTGACCAGAGCTGGGCCGGATATTATGGAATACTTAGAAATGCAGAGGAGATGCTTAAAAAATCGAAAGCTTCAAATCTAGACTTTCAGGCCGGTGTTGCCATGCTGTTTAAAGCCTATAATTTTGGCATGATCGCCGATTTATGGGGAGATGCCCCTTACAGCCAAGCGCTTAAAGGTGAGGAAGGCGCCGCGTATTTCAAGCCGGCATTTGATGCACAGAAAAGCATCTATCTAGGCGTAATTGCGATGCTTGACAGTGCGAACACCCTATTTTCAAAAGAGCAAAGCACCTACAAAATTGACCCTGCTCAAGATGTGCTTTACAACGGGAATGTTCGTCAATGGCAGAAATTCTCTAATTCGTTAGCATTGAGATATTATTTAAGAATCTCAACAAAAGAGCCAATAATTGCTAAGGCCGGGATTGAGAAAATAACAGGTGATCCAAGTAAATATCCACTTATCCTTGATGCCGCAGACGATGCTAGCTATAGCTTTATTGGATTAAGCCCATCCGATTCATGGCCAACAGCTACGCAGTTTAGCAACGATCTCTCAAATTTTACTCGAGTTAAGCCTTGTGCTACCTTGGTTACTAAATTGCAAGCTTTAAATGACCCTCGTCTAAACATCTGGGCAGCAAAAGTAAAAACGCCTCTTGTCGTTGACCAGAGTAAACCTGCCGATTATGATGAAATTGTGGACGGCAAGCGAATCATTTCAAAAGAAATTGCGAATGAGTTTCAGTCAAATTATCATGTGACGCTAAATCTTGATCCTGATTATGTAGGTTATCCACCAGCATGGTCGACATTTGAGTTTTTCTATAATTTAAATCCATCCCTTCAACAAGGTAGTGCCAATCCGCATGCTTCTCAGCTCAACGATATTTATAAGGCAGCCTCTGGGCCGTTGCTTAAGGTTAGATTACTATCTGCCGCAGAAATTCGTTTTAGCCTTGCAGAAATTGCCCTTAAAGGATGGAATGCTGGTGGGACTGCAACAGCTCATTATAACGCAGGTGTTCAAGCATCCTTGCAAACATGGAGTGTAGGTAGTTCTTACGACAGCTATATTGCAAATTCTGGTGTTGCATACAACGGCACGCTTGCGCGGATTATGGAACAAAAATGGATTGCTAGCTGGACTGCAGCAACTGAAGCTTGGATGGATTATATCAGAACAGGATTACCCGCAATTCAATCTGGCCCTTCAGCAAAAAGATCAGTATTACCTGTAAGGTTTACTTACGGGAATAACGAGAAGTTATACAATCCCGAAAATTCAAATACAGCAATCGGAAAACTTCAATCTACAACCTTTTCCACAGATGGACAAAACAGCAACTGGTCGAAAAACTGGCTGCAACAAGGGACAGGGAAACCCTGGTAAACCTTTCGAAGTATAAAAATAAGCAGGTGGTATTTTTACAATACCCCTGCTTACTTTTTAAATAAAATTGTAACTAAAACTTGAAATGAAGATTTTTTTCGCGAAAATTTTAATGATTTGTTTTTCCATCGCGTCTTTTAATAATCTAAACGCACAACAAGCTGGATCAGCTGGTCTTTCGGTTCTTGATCAACTTACACATGCGTCATCGGCACAAAGCAGAAGAGTGTCGAGTAGCGATCTTAATTTCAATGGGAATGGCGACTCCAAAGAGATCATGCCTGGTGAAACATTGATCCTCGCCGACCTTGAAGGACCTGGAATTATAAAGCACATCTGGAATACCACAGCCTCACTGAATCCATTCTCTTCGAATGCCGTAATACTTCGAATTTATTGGGACAATGCTGAAAAACCAAGTATCGAAGTCCCACTTGGTGATTTCTTCGGTGTTGGTCATGGCAAAAACAAAGATCTTGAATCATTACCGATAAGTGTGTCATCTTTGGGCAGGTCGCGCAGTTGCTTCTGGGACATGCCCTTTAAAAAGCATGCCAAAATTACCTTGACCAATGAAATGCAAGGATTCGGTCCATTTGAACTTTACTATTATGTAGACTGGGAAAAAGTTGAATCTCTCCCAAAAGATATATTGTACTTCCACGCAAGATACAACCAACAAAATAGAGCCGCTTCAGGCGATCATACGATTCTCAACACTACCGGCAAAGGAAATTATGTTGGAACTGTCTACTCTGTCCTTCAAGTGGTCAATGGATGGTTCGGTGAAGGTGACGATCGCTTTTATACTGATGGTGAAAAACATCCTTCTATCCAAGGCACTGGAACAGAAGATTACTTTGGCGATTCCTGGGGTTTTCGAGAGTTTTCAAGCGCCTATCATGGCGTATCGCTCTATGAAGGACCACTAGTTGGGGATCGAGTATCGGCTTATCGCTGGCATTTGAAAGATCCTATTCGATTTAGCAAGTCACTAAAATTCGACATTGAGCATCGCGGTAGCGTGGTTGATGATGATGGCACCAAACATTCTAGTTCCAATGAACGAGCCGATTGGATTAGCTCTGTGGCATTCTGGTACCAGACACCAGCGGTATATTCAGATTCTAAAATTGCACCATTAGCCCAAAGGACACCTCCTTATCAGATTTTGCTTGCCTCAGCATTGCCGATGACAGCAACACCGAATAAGTTTACGAAGGAACCCGAAGGAATTCGCTTTGCACCCGAGACACCAGCTGGAGAGATTGAATTTACCTTTGAATTAAAACTGCCAGGCCGATATAAATTCTCAGCCGTTCTTGTCGACGACCTTTTCGGAAGTCAATATCAGCCGATGCTAGACAACCAGCCTGCTGGAGCAGCTCTGAACATGCTAAGTAAAGGAGGCGACTGGTCGGAATATGTTTTTGGCACCTTTAACCTCTCGTCTGGCAGTCATAAATTTAAATTAAAAGGTCAGGGAGCATCTCCAAATAGGAGCACACTTCTTAAGCCACAATTTGCCATTGGAATAAGCAGCTTAATCCTGCTTCGTCTTGAAGATATTTAAAAAAATAATTACTTTTAAACCATGTATTATATAAATTTTTAAAAATGAGAAAATTAATTTTTGGACTATTATTTCTATGCTGTTCTTTTTTAACTAGCTCAGCAGCAACACCAAAAGCAATCACCCCGGAGACCGCTCTTCAGGCATATCTTCATAATAACGACAACTCCTTTAAATGGGAGGTCAAAGAGAAAATGAAGGGTGATGGAGTCATGCTTTATCGTCTAGAATACACCTCCCAGGTGTGGCGCGGAATTACCTGGAAACATGAGATGTTTATCATGGTTCCTGAAGTTCTAAAATACAACGATGCCCTTCTATTTATTACTGGTGGTCACAACGACAAAACTGTTCCAAGCACGCATAAATGGGATGAAGATTTAGTCGTTAATTTGAGCAATCTTGCCAAGACCAATAAATCCATTGTATCCTTGATTTGGCAGGTGCCTAATCAGCCCCTTTATGGCGACCGTACTGAAGATGCACTAATCTCATTTACCCTTCATAGCTATCTGCAAGATCATGATTTCACCTGGCCATTGCTTTTTGCTATGACAAAGAGTGCCGTTCGGGCGATGGATGTAGTTCAAAAATTTGCCACTAAAGAGATCAAGAAAAACGTAGGTCATTTTATTGTTTCTGGGGCGTCAAAAAGAGGCTGGACAACTTGGTTGACTGGAGCAAATGATAAACGTGTAAAAGCAATTGGACCAATGGTTATTGATGTTCTTAATATGCCTGTCAATGTAGATTACCAAAAAAAGGTATGGGGCGATTATAGTGTTGAAATCCAAGACTACGTTAATCTTGGAATTGCTCAGCAGTTTAATACTCCAGGTGGAAGCGATTTAGTAAAAATGGTTGACCCATATTCGTATCGCAAATTATTGACGATGCCAAAAATGATCTTTATGGGAACGAATGACCCATACTGGCCAGCAGATGCAGTTAAGAATTACATCGACAGCATTCCGGGTGACAACCATATCTGTTATACCCCCAATGCAGCTCATGACCTAGGCGACAAGAAGAAAGCCTTTGCAACACTGAGTGCCTTCGTTGGCACCACAGTAACCAACGGGAAATATGCAATCTGCAACTATACCATTTCACAAGACAATAGAACATTAACACTAAAGATTCAGTCAACACCTGAAATACTTGTTGATGCCTCGATCTGGAGTGCCGATTCAAAAGATCAAGATTTCAGAGACGAACACTGGTCTGGGATAAGCTTAAATGCAGCACACCAGAAAGACATTACGGTAACCGTTCAGATCCCTGAATCTGGTTACAAAGCGTTTTATGTCGATTTGAATTACAAATCACCATTTGGAGCAGACTATACACAAAGCACGCGTATGTTTGTCACCAACGATCGTAAATTATTACTTCGGAACTAATCCAAAATAAAATTTTAAAGGCAGCCATCTATTATCAATGGCTGCCTTTTTTACTACTAATTGCAGAGGATCTTAAATCCAAAATAATTCATCACAACGATAATGAAACTAAATCTCTTCTCCAGTCTGATCCTGCTTCTTTGCTTAAACCTAACTTCATGCCAAGAAAACAAGAATAAAATACAGCGCACTATCCCCATCGAGGTGCTCAAAGATAAAATTGCAGGAGGCTGGGCAGGAAAAATGATTGGTGTAAGCTATGGCGTACCGACCGAATTTGTGGCGCATGGATTTACCTTAGAAGATACGATCAAATGGACTCCTTCGCAAACAAATCTGGCCCTTTTAGAGGATGACATCTATGTGCAGTTAACGTTTATGATGACCATGGATCAATTTGGCATGGATGCACCAGCGAAGAAATTCCAAGAATTATTTGCAAAATCGGGCTATAAACTTTGGCATGCCAATGTACAGGCCAGAAAAAATTATTTCGACAGCATCTTCCCTCCCCAATCTGGAAGTCCTGAATACAATGCTCATGCGGACGATATTGATTTTCAAATCGAAGCTGACTATATTGGATTGATGTGTCCAGGCATGCCACAGACAGCCACGAAAATGGCGCAGAAGATTGGCCATATCATGAATTATGGCGATGGTGTTTATGGCGGCAATTTTGTCGCTGCACTCTATTCAGAAGCCTATTTTGAAAACGACATCTTAAAAGTCGTTGAGCATGCTCTAAAATCGCTTCCGCAAGAGAGCGAATACGCAAAAATTATTAGTGACGCCATCCTTCTTCACGGCCACTATCCCAAAGATTGGCGCGCTGCCTGGAAAGAACTAGAAAAGAAATGGGCAACCATTGATATCTGCGGCGCAGGATCAAGCTATAATATCGATGCAAAACTTAATGGAGCCTATATCGTATTTGGATTGCTTTATGGAGAGGGTGACCCATTAAAAACGATGGAGATCTCCACTCGATGTGGTCAAGATTCAGATTGTAATCCATCAAGTGCGCTAGGTGTACTTGGAGTTTTAAAAGGATTTAGCGCCTTTCCAAAAGAGTATCGCGAACAAGTTGAATATTTGGGTGATTCTCTTTTTATCAATACCGATTACTCATTTAAAAAAACCATTGCAAAAACGGTGGATTACGTGAAGCAGATTGCGGTCCAAGAAGGAGGTTTAGTTACCGAGAACCTTGTTAGCATCAATCCGCAAGCACCTAAAGCTGGAGTTGTTGAATCCTCCTTCCCTAACCTTCTTTTTGATCGCAGAGTGACTCCATTTGAAAAAGAAGGATGGGAATTTAAGGGTAAATGGGAAACGAAATTCAAATCAGATACGATTCCACAATCTCGATTTAGCGCCAATGCAGGTGATGAAGCTACATTTACCTTTGAAGGGACAGGAGTCTCCCTGGCAGGAAATTGGGATCGCAACTGCGGCAAGGCCGATATTTATGTCGATGGTCAATTCAAAAGAACAATCGACTGCTACTTTAACTTCTCCCATCAATCTCCGGGAAATACAAGCATTTTCATGATTACTCAACTACCTCAAGGCAAACACATTCTTAAAGTTGTGGTCAAAAATGAAAAGCGAGCAGAGGCCGAAGGATCAACTATTTATCTTTCTGAAGCTATTATTTTTAAAACTGGCCCAAAGATCGCAGATAATTTTAAATTTACATTTCAGAACTAAACTGTAAACCATGACTACCGATCGCAGAAATTTTCTCAAAAAGACAATTCTAGGCACTGGTGTACTTGCCGCTGGACTTTCTACTCGTGCAAATGAAGTTAACCATGCCTCACCGGCAGAAACAAATAGAACGACAACTAAGTCACGCTTTAACATGAGCGGATACGCTGCACCAAAGCTTGATAAAGTGCGCATTGGCTTCATTGGCTTAGGGAATCGTGGACCAGGAGCTGTTGAGCGGATGTCGAATATTGAGGGTGTTGAGATTGTTGCGCTGTGTGACATACAAAGCGAAAGAGTCGATAAATGTCAAGCCATACTTGAGAAGCACGGACTGCCTAAAGCAAGATCCTATAGCGGAACGAAAGAGATCTGGAAGGAGATGTGCCAGAGTGTAGATCTGGACCTAATCTACATTACCACACCATGGGCATGGCACACACCAATGGCTGTTTACGCCATGGAGAGCGGAAAACATGCAGTATCTGAAGTTCCAGCAGCCAAAACTATTGACGAGTGCTGGCAATTGGTAGAGACTTCTGAAAGAACCAGAAAGCATTTTATGATGCTAGAGAATTGCTGTTACGATTTCTTTGAACTGCTAACCCTTAACATGGCTCGACAGGGATACTTTGGCGAGATCATTCACGGCGAAGGAGCCTACATTCACGACCTTCTGGAAGGTAATTTTAGTAAGTCAAAATATTCAGACATGTGGCGACTAAAAGAGAATTACCGCGAGGGCAATATCTATCCAACTCATGGTCTCGGTCCTATTTGTCAGATTATGAATATCAACAGAGGGGATCAGATGGATTTTCTCACTTCTGTATCGTCAAAAGATTTTCAAATGAGTGCGAAAGCTAGTGAAATGGCTTCAACGGATAATTTCTACAGCGAATTTGTCGGGAAGCAATTCCGCGGCAATATGAACACCACAACCATTCGAACGATTAAAGGACGGACCATTATGGTTCAGCACGACGTCACAAGTCCACGGCCTTATTCCCGTATTCATCTGATTAGTGGGACAAAAGGGATGGCAAGCAAATGGCCTGAGCCAGCTCGCATCTCCAATGGCCATGGGTGGCTCACAGAGATCGAGATGAAAGCAGTAAAAGAAAAATACACCCCTGAGATCGTTACGCGTATTGGCGAAATGGCAAAAAGAATTGGTGGTCATGGGGGGATGGATTTTATGATGGACTGGCGTCTAATAGATTGTCTAAGAAATGGTCTTCCGCTTGATGAAAATGTTTACGATGCAGCTCTCTGGAGTTCTATTGCACCATTAAGTGAGAAATCTGTTACCAACCGTTCTAACTCCGTTGACATACCTGACTTTACGAATGGCAATTGGAAAACAAATGCGCCAGTTGAACTGACCCTTAAAGGGGGAGGAACAACAGAGGTTAGAAATGCAATTAAGTCCAAAGCATAAACGAAGTAACTCCTTGACTGTTATGAAATCTAGATTGATCTTATTAAGTAGCTTATTGATCCTTCTCTTTGCCGACTGCAAAACTCCTACGCGGTTTAAGTCTGATGTTAAGACTGTGAAAAAGCCTTGGACAAATCTTAATTTCTACAACGACCCGAAGAACTTTCAATTTGGAATTATTAGTGATCGTACAGGTGGGAATAGACCTGGAGTCTTTGAGGATGGCGTCAAGAAACTGAATATGATGATGCCGGAATTTGTGATGTGTGTGGGTGATTTAATAACGGGATATACCACAGACACCGCAGTAATCAAAAAAGACTGGACAACGGTAAACGGTGTAATCTCAGGATTAAAAATGCCTTTCTTCTACCTGCCAGGAAACCATGACATCACCAATAAAACCATGGCAGCAGAGTGGGAGAAGCTATATGGCAGACGCTACTACAGCTTTGTTTATAAAAACACACTGTTCATCACCCTCGACACAAACGACGATGAAAATTACAACCTTACCACAGAACAGACAGATTTTGTGATAAATGCCTTAAAGAAAAATTCAGATGTCCGATGGACCTTTATATTTATGCACCACCCAATTTGGAAGTATAAAACCAATGGTCGTTTTGATAAAATCGAACAAGCATTAGCAAGTCGGAAGTATACCGTAATAGCTGGTCATGAACACAACTACAATTATTCAAAACGAAATAATTCGAATTATTACATCTTATCGACCACTGGCGGAAGCAGTGCTTTAAGAGGAACCTATATCGGCGAATTTGATCATATCTCATGGGTCTCCATGACAGACGAGGGTCCAATAATCGCAAACTTAAGGTTAGATGGAATTTTAGCCCACGATATCAGCAATGAAAAAACAGCGAAGATGGCTAAGCCATTGCTCGAAAACACGATGTTTAAAAATCTTGTGCTATGTAACAAAGGGGAATTATTAACTCATGGCACGCTCTATTTTACCTTTAAAAACCCATCCGATACACCACTGGATATTAAATTGAATTTCTTGCATCACCATCAGTTGCAGATTGAAAATCCAGAAATAGCGATCCAACTTTCTGCGGGAGCAAGTCAGTCTATTGAGATTCCATTTCATGCGATTAAACCAATCACCAAAGGGACGAGCGATTTATTGCAATTTTTCTGGGAGATGAAGTATAGCGGGCCTGATTATCCTGGATTCTCGCTTCAAGGGAAACAACAAATTGAGGTAAGTCCAACCATACCTGCCATAATAAATCATACGTCTCCCCTATTTATCGATCAAACGACCATTGAGTTAGCTCATCCTTTTTCAAAGAAACTCTCAATTATAACTAAACTTAACAACCAAGAAGCACCATACCTTAAACCAATCGAGCTAAAAGAAACCTCTAAATTATCAGGTTATCTGAAAAACGACAAAGATGAATATTCGGCAATAGAGTCTGAAGATTTCGAAAAAACGGATTTTCAGAAAGCAACCCAAGTAAACAACTTAACAACTGGTTTAAATTACAGCTATTTTGAAGGAGAATGGAATGCCATTCCTGATTTCACTACACTTGTTGCAAAAACAAAAGGCCTAGCGACCAATTTTGCTGTGCAGGATTTAGCTCAAAGAGAAGATCATTGGGGAGTTCTTTACACTGGGTTTATTAAAATTCCCGAGGATGGTTTCTATCAGTTTATGTCAAAAGCCGATGATGCCTGTCGGATTACAATAGACAATCGCGTCGTTGTTACCGATCATGGTTCCCCAAAAGGGACCGAGACTGGAACTGCAGCTCTGCAGCAAGGATTTCACAATTTAAAAATTGAGTATTTAGAAAAAGTTGGACCTCAACGATTACGGCTATATCTAAAAAAGGGAGATGCCGAAGATTGGGACCCCCTAAAATCTGAACTGCTTTTTCATTAAAACTAAACCACACATCCCTATAACTTATACAAACCAATATGAACTACAGAAATTTCGCTCAACTACTCCTGATTTGCTTATTTATTTCGCAGATTGGAATTGCCCAGAATGCAGATTTCTCCAAAGCAAAAGTTTTGCTCTCTGAGAAAAAAAATCTACAACTTCAAAAGGCCGTTCAGGTACTTACTGAAGAGATTCAGATACGAAGCCAGATCTTGCTTCCATCAATCTCTAAAGCTGCTCCTGCGACCCCAACAATCATCGTCGGAGTTGAATCTAGAATGGACAAACTTGAGCCCAAATATAAAGCTGCGATCCATAAACTTACTGCAACTGGCAAGGATGGATTTAAAATTTCATTGGTCGATAAAAACACCGTTGTCATTGCTGGATACGATGAGCGAGGCACTCTATTTGGGGTAGGTAAATTGCTACGTAAGATCGAGCTTAGAGAGGGGAAGATTTTAATTCCTGAAAACTTGAATATCTCTTCTACGCCCGTATATCCAATCCGTGGGCACCAACTGGGCTACCGTCCAAAAACCAATGCTTACGATGCTTGGACGATCGCAAATTACGACCGTTATATTCGTGATCTTGCCATCTTTGGGGTGAACAGCATTGAGATTATGCCTCCTCGCACAGATGACGATGCAACCAGTTTAAACATGAAATACCCGGCAAGCAAAATGATTGTTGAGCAATCACGCATTTGCCAGACTTATGGTTTAGATGTTTGGATGTGGTATCCAAATATGGGGTCTGATTACACCAATCAAGACTCCCTAAAAGTTGAGATCGCTGAGCGCGAAAAAGTCTTTAGTAGCCTGCCTAAACTAGATGCGTTATTCGTCCCAGCTGGCGATCCAGGCGACCTTGAACCAGACATCCTATTTAACTGGTTGCAAAAAGAGGCTGTAGTCTTAAAGAAATATCATCCAAACGCGAAGATCTGGGTGTCGCCACAAGTATTCAAGCCGAGCAAAGAGTGGTATAGCAAGTTTTATGGTCATGTGAACAAGAAATATGACTGGTTTGGCGGCGTTGTTTATGGTCCATGGATTAAAACACCGCTTCCTGAAGTAAAGAAACTAATCGATCCTTCGATTCCAATACGCTTATATCCTGATATTACGCATAGCTACAGCTCGCAGTTCCCTATTCCAAATTGGGATATTGCCTATGCCATGACTTTAGGTCGCGAATGCATCAATCCAAGACCCGAAGATGAAAAATACATCCATAACTACTATGCAAACTATGCCAGCGGAAGTATTAGCTACTCCGAAGGGACGAATGACGACGTCAATAAATTTGTTTGGAGTGATCAAGACTGGAATCCGTCTACCCCTGTACTCGAAACTCTTCGCGAATATGCACGATTCTTTGTCGGTTACGACTACTCGGAAGGTGTAGCTCAAGGACTGCTATCATTAGAGAAAAACCTAAGAGGTCCCTTATTATCTAACGACCAGGTACAGCTGACCCTTCAGCAGTGGCAAGCCATGGAAAAAACTGCGCCACAAAGCGTGCTAAGTAGTCCTCGTTTCCAAAGTGGATTGATCAGAGCCTATTTTGATGGTTACACGCAACGAAGACTTATCTATGAAGCCTCACTTGAACGCGAAGCAAGAAATATCTTAGAACAGTCAAAGAAACTGGGATCAAAAGAGGCGATCTCTCAAGCGCGTGCCACTTTATCTTTAGCAAATGAGAAGCCAATTTCGCCAGAGTTAAAAGCTAGCTGTTATGCTCTCGCAGACTCTTTATTTCGGAGCTTTGGATCTCAGCTAACAATTTCAAAACACCATGCAATGAGTGGACGAGGAAATTTTATCGATAACATCGACATCCCATTGAATGATGCCCTATGGATGCTTGATCAATTAAAGCGGATTGAAAAACTAAGTACAGAGAATGATAAGATTGCTGCGATTGAAAAAATGCTTCACCGCACCGATCCAGGACCTGGTGGATTTTACGATAACTTCGGATCACCCTCAGCTTGGAAACGAATAAAAGCGAAGAAAACATGGGCCGAGGATCCAGGTAGCCTAGAGTCTCCTCGAGTAAGTTTCGGGGTTGGATTATCAGGGGTCGACTGGGTGCATGAGATTGTTGCAAAAGGCTTTGAGGGTCAGACAACACCGCTGGCGTGGATGAATCAGATCAACACGCTTTACGACACCCCATTACAAATGGAGTATGATAATCTAGATCCAAATGCAACCTACACCCTACGCATTGCCTATACGGGTCGCTTCCGTTCAAAAATGAAACTTATAGCCGACGGAGTAAAGATTCATGACTATATTCGGATGGGAACTAAGCCAATGTTTGAATTCCCAATTCCAAAACAAGTTTCGCAAGATGGGAAAGTCACCTTTACTTGGTCGTGCGGCGATGAGGATAAAGGAGAAGGAGAACGTGGATCACAAGTTGCTGAGATCTGGATCATAAAAAACTAACCATACCACTATTGCCTCTAATTCTTAGGCACATAAGACACTAACTACTTATGTGCCTAAGTTTAAACCTTAAACTTTTGACTATGGGAAAATCAATTTTCGCAGTCGTATTTTTAGCCTTGGCTATAAAATCGACTGCCTTTGCAACACCCCTTGCCCCTCAGCCTGTTGTTGCTGGTCAATGGGTGAAATCGTGGCTATTATGCGGACCAATACCTTTAAAGTTTTGGAATGATCCAGTCAAAGCATGGGGCCATATCCAAGGCTTTACCGATGACTATCTGAATAGCCTAGGAGGAGAAGCCAATTTAAAGGTGAAGGATGGTGCCCTTGTCAAACTAAAAAAAGGGACTCTAAAATGGAGTAGTTATAGCACACCCGATTCAATTGTCGACCTTCGGAAAATTCTCTCCCGTGAATCACCGCTATGTGCCTATGCCTACACCGAGGTTATTGCGGATGAAGATAAAGTGTGGACCGTAGCGATGGGGACCAATGACGGATCTCGATTGTGGGTCAATAATTTATTGGTCTGGGACTACAAAGTAAAACGCCCCGTCCTTCCGGATGAAGATCTAATACCCGTTGTACTCAAAAAAGGGATAAATAAAATTCTCTTGAAAGTTGAACAACATGGCAATGCCTGGGGATACTGTTTCCGATTTCTCCCCTTTAAACCAAGTCAGCTAACGGCAAAAGGAGATCTATTTACGGTCACATCAGATGAAAAAGGGGAGACTAGGCTAGCCTCTTCCCTATCAGACTTAGTCCTATCTCAGTTGATTAAAAATCAAAAACTAACGGTTGTTAATGACAGAGAAAAGACTGTCTTGGAGGATAAAAGAACAACTGATTACCTCAAGAGTTTTCAAGTTGATGCGAGTGCCTTTAAACCTTTCACCGCCAAAATAGAGTATGAATTAAGCTCTGGTGAGAAATTCTCACAGCAGACACAGTTTACGGTTGGCAAACGAGTGGAGTACTCACTCTTCTCAAATGGCAAAACAAACTACCGTATATCTGTTGACCCACACGCCTCTGAATCAGAACAGTGGGCAGCCAAAGAATTGCAGCATTGGCTAAAAGAGATCTCAAAAGCCACCTTTGAGATTCAGAATTTCGATCCAATGTATCGTGGAGCTCAGATCGTAATTGGATACAACGAGACAATGGCCAAGCAAGCTAATCTTGCTGCACCAGAAGAGACTGACGAAACCTATCGATACTGCAACATTGGAGAGAGCATCTATATTTCTGGAGGAAAGCAACGTGGCACGATGTATGGCGTGCTCAGCTTCTTAGAGAATGAGTTAGGCTGTCGGTGGTATACGCCATCTTTCTCGAGCATACCTTCAAGAGATGCGCTAACCTTTACGTGGTATAGTCATTCAGAAGCTCCCGGATTAAGGGTGAGAAATGATTTTTACTATGAAGCTTTCGATCCAACCTGGGCCGCTCATAATAAGGTGAACGGAGCCATGGGATATCGAGTACAGCCCGGTGGTGTTGAGAGCTATTGGAATGTGCATACGTTCTTTCAATTGATGCCACCCGCCGAACTATTCGCCAAACATCCAGAATACTATAGTTATATTGAAGGAAAACGCGTGGCCGACCATGCACAACTTTGCCTCTCAAATTCAGATGTTTTAGAAATGATGATCGACCGGATCAAAAAACGGATGCGCGAGAGCCCCGAATATTTGATCTATGATGTTTCACAAAACGACTGGCACAACCCCTGTCAGTGTGTGAATTGTCAATTTATAGCGAGCCAATATGGTGGAGAATCGGGAATTCTGACTTGGTTTGTCAATCAGGTAGCCGATGCAGTCAAACAAGAATTTCCGACAAAATATATTGGAACACTATCGTATCAGTATACGCGTAAACCGCCAGTAAATATTAAGCCAAAGGAAAATGTTGTGGTTCGATTCTGCAGCATTGAATGTTGTTTCTCGCATGATTTCAAATCGTGTTCGGAGAATAAAACTTTCTTAGCCGATTTACAAGGATGGTCATCACTTGCACCTCATCTTTACATTTGGGACTATGTCGTTAATTTCAACCACTACCTGATGCCATATCCTAACTTTTCAGTTTTACAGCCTAACATTCAAACTTTTCGAGACAACCATACCATTGGCATCATGGAGCAAGCTGCCTACCAAAGCAGAGGAGGAGAATTTGCCGAGTTAAGAGCCTATCTAATCTCAAAATTACTCTGGAATCCCGACTGTGATGCCGATGGTGTCATTAATGATTTTATGAGTGGCTATTATGGTCGATCGGGCAAAATTATCCGAAAATATTTCGATCAACTACAAGCCTTAGTAACCAAAGATGTACATATCCATTGCTTATCTACGGAGGAGAAACATTTCACCGATGCCTTTATTCACAGCTGCCTTGAGATTTTTGCTCAAGCTGAATTGGTTGCCGATAATGCGGAGATCTTACGTCACGTTGAGATGGCCTCAGTCCCTATTCTTTATCTCAAGTGCAAACAGACGCCCGCCTTAGCAAAAGTCGATGGCACTTATGCCAAGTTTTGCAAGATTACAGAACGTGAAAAGATCACGCACTATTCCGAGTCAGGTGAGCCCCATCGGTTATCCTTTCACCGAGCCATTGAAGAACAAAAACCTTAATAAAATCAACCATGAAAAAATTTGCAATTCTGTCTATTTTATGCCTAATCCTGCTGAACTCCTTGAGCTTTGGTCAGTCGTTAACGCCTCAACAAGCATTGCCTAATCAGTGGATTAAATCGTGGCTTATCTGTGGGCCAATTCCTCTAAAAGAGCCTGCTGATCCTGCAGATTCTTGGGGTCATCTCAATAATTATACCCTTGACTATTTGTTAAAATCTGGTGGTGAGAGAAACCTGCATGCGAAGTCAGGTGACCAAATCAAGCTGCCCAAAGGATCGGTAAAGTGGAAACTTTACAATTCTCCAGATTCGACCATCCGTTTAGACAAGATTTTATCTAGAGATCCAAATTTAGTGGCCTATGCTTATACCGAAGTTGAATCGACGGAAGCACAAATTATGCTGATCAGTTTTGGCACCAATGATGGCGGCTCATTATGGGTCAATGGGATGCAAGTATGGGACTATCCTCCTCGACGTGGCATGTTTGTTGACGATGATATGATTCCTGTGGCACTGAATAAAGGGAAGAACACTATTTTATTTAAAATTGAGCAACGAGCTAATCAATGGGGATACTGTGTTCGATTCAAGCCCTTCTCAACAGCTGAATTATTAAAAAAAGGGGAGATATTCAACATCTCGGCGGGAGAAGATGGGAAAGCTAAGCTAACCTCTAAATTCATGACTTCAGTGCTGCAACAAATAGTAGCCAAACTAAGCATTGAAGTTCAAAACAGTCAGAAAAAGATCGTTCAAAGCACCGAATTTTCAACTGACTATACCAGAGCTTTAGAGCTTAAGTCAAACGATTATCAAGCCTACTCTGCCTCCATAAAATTGGGCTTAAAAAATGGAGAACTGCTTACACAAGCTATTCCATTTTATGCTGGCAAACGACAAATTCACACCTTATTTGCAAATGGAAAATCCGATTATCGCATTGCACTTAGCAAGGATGCCTCAGAATCAGAGCAGTGGGCAGCTAAAGAACTTCAGCATTGGATCAAAGAGATTGGTGGCGCAGAACTTCCAATCGAACAACTTGATGCACCTCACAATGGCTCACAATTTGTGATTGGCTATAACGCGATTGTTCAGCAAAAAACAGGAATAAATAAACCGGCAGAATTGGATGAATCGTTCCGTTATTTCAATTCAGGTTCCGATATCTTAATCTATGGTGGCAAAGCACGCGGTACCATGTATGGCGTAATGGCTTACTTAGAAAATGAGTTGGGTTGTCGCTGGTATACTCCTACCGTTAGTGTGATTCCCAAAAGAGCAGAATCTTCTTTTGACTGGATTGACCATTCAGAAAAACCAGGTATCCGGGTACGAAATGATTTTTATTTTGAAGCTTTCAATCCAACCTGGGCCGCTAGAAATAGGATGAATGGCACCTTGGGATTTGATAAGTCAAACCCACAAATTGGTGGAACCGAGAATTACTGGGCTGTGCATACCTTTTATCCACTCATGCCACCAGAAGAATTTTACAAAAAACACCCTGAATATTACAGCCTAATAGATGGAAAGCGAATCTTTGAGCGGGCACAATTGTGTATCACCAATGCCGATGTACTAAAAATAATCATTGAGCGAATCAAAAAGCGGATGCGCGAAAGTCCAGAATACTTGATCTATGATGTATCACAAAACGACTGGCATAATCCATGCCAATGTGATAAATGCCAAGCGATTGTTAAAAGAGAAGGCTCCGAATCTGGTTTGATGATCTGGTTCGTAAATCAAGTAGCAGAGGCTGTTGAGAAGGAGTTTCCCGATAAGTTTATCGGTACGCTGGCCTATCAATATACTCGTACGCCTCCAACGAGCATCCATCCACGTCAAAACGTAGTTGTGCGACTTTGCAGCATTGAATGTTGCTTTGCTCATGACTTTAAATCGTGTCCTGAGAACAAATCATTTATCAACGACTTAAAAAAGTGGTCAGCATTGGCTCCTCATCTATACATTTGGGATTACGTGGTTAATTTTAGTCATTATGTCATGCCCTATCCAAACTTTAGAGTACTACAACCGAACATCCAAACACTAAGTGAGAATAATGCCATTGGAATTATGGAGCAAGCCTCCTACCAAGCTCGAGGTGGTGAGTTTTCGGAGCTTAAAGCCTACCTTATCTCCCGCTTGTTATGGGACCCCAAATGCAATACTGAAAGCGTAATCAATGACTTTATGTTTGGCTATTATGGTCGTTCAGGAAAGCTGATTCGGGAATATTTCGATCTGGTGCAAAATCGTGTTACTCCTGACACCCATATTCACCTAGGAACCGCACCTGAAGATCCCCTATTCTCGGATGAATTTATCCGCCAGTCATGTGATCTATTTAATCGAGCGATAAAAGTTGCGGATAACGATGAGGTGGTAAAGCGTGTTGAATTATCCTATCTGCCAATCTTATATTTAAAATGCAAAAGAACTCCTGCCCTTGCTAAATACGATGGCACTTATGCGAAGTTCTGCGAGATCGCTAAACGAGAAGGGGTGACATATTATGCTGAAGCTGGAGAGCCTCACAGACAGGCATTTCACAAATCAGTTGAAACAGCCAAAGAATGAAAATAGATCATTGTATAAATATACAGTCGATAAATAAGATTATTCAACTTTGTCTAGTCTTAGTCGCAAGTATCTCGCAAACAGTATATTGCCAGACATCCGCATTTAAAATGCAAGATACCGTGGCAGTTGTCGACAATGGGATTCTGACACTTAAGCTTGACTTAACCAGAGGTGGTGCCATATCCTATCTCTCGTTAACAGGCTCAACGCGGAATATTGTCAATATTTCAGACGAAGGGAGATATATTCAGCAATCGTATTATGCAGGAAATGGACTAAACAGGCAAGCTGAAGGTCAGTCTAAAGCTTGGTCACCATGGCCTTGGAACCCCATTCAAGTTGGAGACTACAATCGTCATCGAGCCCAGATACTAGACTACAAAAAAAATGGAAATCAGCTATATGTGAAATGTGTTCCAATGCTTTGGGATATGGATAACCGTCCAGCAGAGGCAGAGATGGAGCAATGGACAACCTTGGAAGGGTCGATCTTAAGGGTGCACAATAAGATTACCTGCCACCGAACGGATCAAATCTATCGCGATAGTATTCTTTGTGACCAAGAGCTGCCGGCTGTCTATCCCATTTCAGCTTTAAAAAATCTCTATGCCTATATGGGCAAAGCCCCTTTTACAAATGATAAACTGGACAACCCTACGGTTATCAATCTAGCAAGTGGCTTCTGGGGTAAGTATCCAACAGTCTCTGAACATTGGATGGCCTTTGTCGATGATAATCTTTGGGGTATGGGTATTTACAATGCGAAGTGCGAAAAGTTTTATGCTGGACTATCAGGAAAAATTGATGGAGAGGCTTTAAGTTCTTCCACATCCTATATTGCACCGACAAAAAAAGCTATGCTTACGAAAAACTGCGTGTATGAATACGATTATGATGTGATCATAGGAACCCTTGCAGAGATTAGAAGTACGGTATATAAATTAAATAGAAAATAAAAAAGAGAAACACAATAGGACTTCTAATGTGGCCTATGTGCCTAATGTGGTGAAGAAAAAAGAAACACAATAGACACAATAGGTTCTAATGCGGTTTCTAATGTGAACTATGTGCCTAATGTGGTGAAAAGAAACACAATAGGAAAAACACATAGACACAGTAGGTTCTAATGTGCTTTCTAATGTGGCCTATGTGCCTAATGTGGTGAAAAAAAGAAAAAACACAGTAGGGCACAATAGGAAAAACACAATAGACACAATAGGTTCTAATGCGGTTTCTAATGTGATCTATGTGCCTAATGTGGTGAAAAAAAGAAAAAACACAGTAGGGCACAATAGGAAAAACACAATAGACACAGTAGGCCACATATGTTTTTAAATTATTAGCTTTAAACTTTGTACTAAACAACCTTGTGCTAAACGAATTATCATGAAAAAACCAATCTTATTCATCGTACTTTTTGTGGCCTTCGGACTTTCTTTGAAGGCGCAGGTCCAAGTTAAGGCTGCACCAGCTGCAGGTTTTGAGCAACGAATAAAATCGTATGTCGACAAGATGAAAGTCGTCGATACCCATGAGCACCTTGAGGATCAGGCGGGCTGGATAAGACCTGGCAAATTAGACTTTATGTTGTTATTACAGCACTACGCCTACGACGATATCCGCTCAGCAGGGATGCCCAAACAAACATTCAACACCTTGCTGACCGACTCTCTAACGGTGATGGAGAAATGGAATATCTTAAAACCCTATTGGCAACAAACATTTAACACCGCCTATTGTCGTGCGGCATTGCTGACAGCCGATAAGCTATTTGGCATTAAAGATTTGAACGAAAATACCGTTGAACCATTATCTGCTAAGATAAAACAAGCCTATCAGACCGATTGGTACAATACCGTTTTAAATGAAAAGTGTAACATTGATTACTTTCTTGTTGATGAAGACAAAACCATGCTTTCTGACCCCAAAACGTTTAAACATGTAAAGCGTTTGGGAGAGTTTATTTTTGCCGTATCAGCGCAAAAAATTGAAGGGATAGCCAAAGAGCAAAATACCTCCATCCGTAATCTTGATGATTTTGTAACGGCTTTAGGGGTGACGTTCCACAAAGCTTTAGCGCATAATAATGTTGCCATTAAGATTGGTGTTGCCTACGAACGCGACCTCTATTTTGAAGATGTCAGCAAGGAGAAGGCGGAAGAGGTGTTTCGTAAAATCATGGCATTACCTGCAGGACAAATACTCAAATACAATGGGCCGGAGATAAAACCATTGCAGGATTATATGGTTCATCGGATCTTAGATCTTGCTAGAGAAACGAATACGCCGATTCAATTTCATACTGGGCTTCAGGCGGGTGATGGGAACTATATCGATAACTCAAATCCAACGCACCTCACCAATCTATTTTTAAAATACCGAGACGTAAAATTTATTCTGTTTCATGGAGGATATCCATTCGGAGGCGAGTTAGCTGCTGTCGCCAAAGGATTTAAAAATGTATATATCGATATGTGCTGGCTGTATATCATTTCACCATCCTATAGCATCCGTTACCTACACGAGTGGCTCGAAACCGTGCCAGCCAGTAAGATTATGGCTTTTGGTGGCGACTTCCGGAATGTAGAAAATGTATATGGACATCTCTTGTTTGCCAAACAGATCGTCACAAAAGTGTTGGCAGAAAAAGTACGAGATGGCTATTTTACCGAACAAGAAGCATTAAAGATTGCGCAGCTAATCCTTCATGATAATGCTGTTCGGATTCTAAACTTGAATAAAAACTAAAAAATGGAACCTTTGAGAAAGACACTCACCAGCATCCTTGTTCTAATGTGCCTAATGTGGTGAAAAATTAAACACAATAGATTCTAATGTGATCTATGTGCCTATGTGGTGAAAAGAAAAAAAATAAACACAATAGGACACAGTAGGAAAAACACAGTAGACACAATAGGGTTTCTAATGTGATCTATGTGCCTAATGTGGTGAAAGAAAAAAATAAACACAATAGGCACAGTAGGAAAAACACAGTAGACACAATAGGGTTTCTAATGTGAACTATGTGCCTAATGTGGTGAAAGAAAAAAATAAACACAATAGGCACAGTAGGAAAAACACAGTAGACACAATAGGGTTTCTAATGTGAACTATGTGCCTATGTGGTGAAAGAAAAAAATAAACACAATAGGCACAGTAGGAAAAACACAGTAGACACAATAGGTTCTAATGTGCTTTCTAATGTGATCTATGTGCCTATGTGGTGAAAGAAAAAAAGAAACACAATAGGACACAGTAGGAAAAACACAGTAGACACAATAGGGTTTCTAATGTGATCTATGTGCCTATGTGGTGAAAGAAAAAAAGAAACACAATAGGACACATAGGGTTTTAAAATTATTAGTTTTACAGTTGAATACAACCAACAGTGTACTGAACAAATTATTATGAAAAGAATAAAATATTTAATTATCCTTATTTGCCTCTCAGCAATAGAATTAATGGCCCAGCCAGCAGGACGTGAAAATTTCGATGCAGACTGGAAATTTCACCTCGGGGATGTTTCTGGAGCACAAATTCCTGGATATTCCGATTGGAATTGGAGAGGACTTGATCTGCCTCACGACTGGAGTATTGAAGGGAGTTTTAAGCCCGACAACCCAGCTACCAATGCTGGAGGCTCGTTGCCAGGTGGCATTGGATGGTACCGGAAAACATTCAAAGTCAACAATGCTCAAACCAAGCATCGCTTTATCATGTTTGATGGAGTCTATCAGAATAGTACCGTATGGGTAAATGGTCATCTATTAGGGAATAGACCTTATGGATATTCAACATTTCAGTACGATATGACTCCATTCTTGACAGATGGAGATAATGTGATTGCGGTGAAAGTAGATAATTCACTGCAGCCCAATTCAAGATGGTACTCCGGTTCAGGAATCTATCGACATGTGTGGCTATCGACCACTTCACCGATTCACGTCAATCAATGGGGAACATTTGTTACAACCCCTAAAATAAATGGTAAAGAGGCACAAGTACAAGTGGAGACCTCCATTACCAATGAAAAATCGGGAAAAGCAGACCTGCGGATCGTCTCGTCTATTGTTGATCGTAATGGGAAAAAGATCACCAGTCAGACGCAGAACCAAAAAATTGGTCCAAATGGTCAACTTAAAATCAACACCACGCTTAACCTAACGAATCCATCCCTTTGGAGCATCGAAAATCCCAATCTTTATCAGTTGGTTAGCGAGATCTACCAAGGCAAGGAGCTTAAAGATAAATACCTTACAACTTTTGGCGTGCGCACCATTGCTTTCCGTTCGGATAGTGGGTTTTTCTTGAATAACAAATGCGTTAAGGTCTTAGGGGCCTGTCAGCATCACGACTTAGGAAGCATCGGAGCAGCCGTAAATACCCGTGCGTTGACTCGTCAATTGGAGATCCTCAAAAGTATGGGCTGCAATGGGATACGAACCAGTCATAATCCACCAGCACCCGAACTTTTAGATCTTTGCGATAAAATGGGATTTGTAGTGATGGATGAAGCCTTTGATGTTTGGTACCTCGAAAAGATGAAGTACGATTATCACATCTATTTTAAAGAGTGGCACGAGCGCGACTTAGCCGATATGGTCCTGCGCGATCGAAACCATCCCTCGATCTTTTTGTATAGTATCGGGAATGAGATACCCGAGAAAAATCACACCAAATATGGGGGAGCTGCCATAGCAAAAGAACTGGATGGCATCATAAAAAAATACGACAAGACTCGCTTTACGACCTCCGCCTTCGCTGGTGTTTGGCGTGCCGACACCACCTTTATGTCCGATAAAGTTGATGTCATTGGAATCAACTATACCGTTGAGCGCTATCCGGAAGAGAAAGCAAAACATCCGAAAGGATATTTCATCGCCAGCGAGACAACATCCTCATTAAGCAGCAGAGGGATCTACCACTTCCCTGCCGACTCAGCGATTGTTAAGCATCCAGATTTACAGTGCTCATCATTCGATAATCATTCGACCTCTTACGATCGACCTTGGACAAATATTACCCAAACAACCTGGCGTGAAGTCAAAAATACACCCTACGTAGCTGGACTATTTATATGGACAGGCTTCGATTATTATGGAGAACCTGCCTACCCCTATCCTTGCATATCGGCAAGTTATGGAGCAGTCGACCTTTGCGGATTCCCGAAAGATGTTTTCTATTTTTATCAATCACAATGGACAGCTGAACCCGTTCTTCACCTGCTGCCTCATTGGAATTGGGAACCAGGTAAGCTAATCGATGTGGTGGCATACACCAACTGTGATGAGGTCAAGTTATTCCTGAATGACAAATTAATTAGTGCGCAATCGTTTGCGAATACCAGCATGGATTATATCACCAGTCAATGGGATAAAGTAATTAGCTTAGGAGTTGATAAACGGTTGTCACTGGTTTGGAAGATACCATTTGCCCCAGGGACCTTAAGAGCGGAAGGGTATAAGAATGGCAAATTAATAGCCACCGATAAAGTTGTTACAGCCGGTGATCCCGCGAAGATTGAGCTTAGCGCTGATCGTTCTGCTATTTCAGCCGACGGCGTCGACTTAAGCTATATTAAAGTTAAGATAACCGATAAAAATGGAGTTGTCGTTCCAAATGCCGATAATCTAGTTCATTTTTCTATTGAAGGAGAAGGTAAAATCGTGGGCGTTGGGAATGGTAATCCGATCAGTTTGGAGTCGGCAAAAGGGAGTGAAAGAAGCGCATTTAGTGGCCTATGTCAGGCGGTGGTGCAAAGCACTCACAAAGCTGGGAACATTGTTCTGAGCGCTTCATCCGTGGGATTATCGAATGAGAAAATTATACTAACAAGCAAGTAATTTAAACCTCTAATACAACATGAAAAAATCACTTTTTATCCTATTGTTCGTTTGCTGTTCAGCATTCACACAACTGCTAGCACAGCCTTCAGGCAGAGTAAATTTTGATGCTAACTGGAAATTTCATTTAGGAGATTTAGCGGGAGCAGAGCAACCTACGTTTAACGATCAGAATTGGCGGCAGCTCGATCTTCCGCACGACTGGAGTATAGAGGGGACCTTTCGACCAGACAACCCTTCCGGACATCAAGGTGGATTATTGCCAGGTGGTATCGGCTGGTATCGGAAAGGTATGAATCTCTCAGGAACGAGCGGCAAGAAGTATTTTATCGTACTTGATGGGGCATATAAAAATAGCAGCGTATATATGAATGGTCATCTTTTGGGAACTAGACCATACGGCTATGCCACATTTCAATATGATCTAACACCCTATCTTCAGGAAGGGAATAATGTAATCGCGGTTAAAGTTGACAATTCGAAGCAGCCTGATTCAAGATGGTACACCGGCGCTGGAATCTACCGCCATGTTTGGTTAGATACCACTTCGCCAATCTATGTCGCACAATGGGGGACTTTCGTGACAACACCCAAAGTATCGTCAAAAGAGGCCACTGTAAATGTGGCAACTACGATTAAAAACGACACAAAAGAGCGAAGTTCACTACGCATAGTGTCAACTATTGTTGACCAATCGGGAAAACAAATTGCGACTAAAGCGCAAACACAATTGGCAGCTCCGAATTCAAAAATCACCCTAAACACAAATCTGTTAATCAATTCTCCTGCACTTTGGGACATCGAAAATCCTAATTTGTACGAATTAGTCACAACGATCTACAAAGGGAAAGAGCTAAAGGACACCTACAAAACAACATTTGGCGTTCGCACCATTGCCTTTAAAGCAGATAGCGGATTTTTCTTAAATGGGAAGAATGTAAAAGTTCTTGGGGTATGTAACCACCACGACTTAGGCAGCTTAGGTGCAGCCCTTAACGACCGTGCCTTGCAACGCCAATTGGAACTCTTGAAATCAATGGGTTGCAATGCCATTCGGTGTAGTCATAATTTAATGGCACCCGAATTGTTAGCCCTTTGCGACAAAATGGGCTTCTTGGTTATGGATGAGACTTTCGACTCGTGGTATATTGGTAAAGATGCGGCACCCTTTGGATTTCAAAATTATTTCAAGGATTGGCATGCCCGTGAGATTACCGATATGGTTGTGCGAGATCGGAACCATCCATCTATCATATTATGGAGTATCGGAAATGAGATTAAGGAACAATGGTTTCCTAAAAGCACCAACGGAGGTGAGATTGCACGAGAACTTGTTGGACTAATCAAAGAACTGGATACGACACGCTTCACCACCTCAGCCTTTAATTTCTCACGCGACGCCGAGAAGAAAGGGATGACAGCAGCCGTCGATGTGGTAGGTTTTAACTATACCATTGATGCCTATGATGAATTTAAGAAAAATCATCCAAACTGGTTGTATATCGCTAGCGAGACAACATCCCAGTTTGATAGTCGTGGGGTTTACCATTTTACCTTAGACACCTTAGTGAAAACCTTTAAGGATTGCCAAGCCTCTGCTTTTGATGATGCTGGTGGAGGAACGACGCATGAGGAAGCATGGAAAGCGGTGAAAGATCGATCGTACATGTCAGGAATGTTTATATGGACTGGCTTCGATTACATTGGAGAACCAGCACCCTACGGTGATTTAGCTGTCAGCTCCTATTTCGGCATCTTCGACCTCTGTGGATTTCCAAAGGATGCCTATTATTTTTACAAGAGCCAATGGACAGCTGAGCCGATGGTACATATACTGCCTCATTGGAATTGGAAAGAAGGTCAGCAAATTGATGTGGTTGGCTATACGAACTGTGACGAGGTTAAACTATACCTAAATAATAAACTGATCGGCGCCAAAGACTTTAAAAATTCCGATCGTTTAATTCTGCGTTGGAAAGTTCCATTCACTGCTGGAAATCTAAAAGCCGAAGGGTATAAAAATGGGAAATTAGTTGCCACAGACGAAGTTAAAACGGCAGGTGAAGCTGCGAAGATCGAACTCACCGCCGACCGAAAAAATATCACTGCAGACGGCAAAGATCTCTCTTTTATCACCGTGAAAATTACCGATGCCAATGGTATTGCAGTGCCAGATGCCGACAACCTAGTTCAATTTGAGCTAGAAGGGGCCGGCAAGATTGTGGGTGTTGGCAATGGCAATGCCATGAGTCAAGAGTCGGCAAAAAGCAATGAGCGAAAAGCCTTTAGTGGACTGTGCCAGGTGATTATTCAAAGCACCGGAGATAAAGGAGCCGTTACCTTAAAAGCTAAATCACTTGGATTAGAGAGCCAAAAAATTATCGTAACCTGCCAGTAATGGCTGAGTGGATAATTGCGAATCCGATTAATCTTGCACTTTAATTTTCCAATCTGCAAAGGTCACGGAATATACTTTATTATTCGATGATCCCGCAGCAAGGCCAATATCGACAGCGTCTGTAAGCCCCTTAAGTGGGGTTGATTTTCGTTGAATTATCCAGGTTTTACCATCGAGACTTATAGATCCACTATAGGTTTCGCCATGCCTTTCCAACTTTATCCAAAGAGGAAGAACTGAATTCTCTGGTAGATTTTCGCTTGCAGCCTTGTGCATACTACCATCGCCAAATTCATCATATTCAATCCCGGCACGATTGGGTGTTGTAAACATAAGGACCGAGCCTAGAGACCCTTTGGCCACATCGAAACTTTTTCCGATGTCGTTTCGGGCATAAAGACCAGAGCGAAACCAGGCTTCCGTTTTATCGCCAAAAGCTAGAACCTTAACAACAGAAACAAAATCACCTTTAATTTGCTTTAAATAGACAGACCCGTAAGCATCCTCTGCATGAAAGAAATCACTCCCTGCAGCGGTGATTTTATAGTTCTCCTTTTGCTGGTCGATCTCCACTGAAGCAGGTTTAGCTTTTGCCGAAATATAGGTGTAAAGTTTCTCCTTCTTTACATCCAGTTCTTTGCTCTTAAATACGGATAAAAGCACCTCAGCGCTATTCTCAATCCTCACCGGATAGGATCCTATTTCTGGCGCGATCGTAAACTGAACATCCTTCTCTTCATTTGGTTGAAAAGAGATCATCTGACTGCTCGTCTCCTTTCCATTGGCAAATAACCGGATGGTTGATTTAGAACTTACCTTCTGCACATTTTTTGCTTTGGCGCTTACCGTCACAGTCTCACCTGCCAGCAATCTAACTTCGGAAGTATGGATCTCATTAATAACGATCGGAGGCCTTTCGCCTTCCACGACGAATGTCTGCGCCTCGGTCTCACCAATGGCAATCGCTTGCTTTCCGCTATCGAGTAATCGAAACTCTAACTCAATTCTACGACTATTATTTTTCACAACCGGAAACTCTTTCGAAAGGAAAATCTTGCCGTTAAGATATAGATAAACTGGAGCGAATCCTGTTGAACCAGCATTGAAAATATCGGCAGAGACTTTAACCACAGAGCCCGCAGGGATTGTATTTTTTGAAGACATTGCCCCACAAGAAACTTTTAAATTCGATGCAGAAAATGATGGCTCACCATCAATAATCTCCTCGGGTTCATTCGCAGGTGCTTCAATAAGTTCATTGTTTTTATAAATATTATCCGATAGATAAGCCCCATTTAACTTCATTGTTCGTTGCTCAATATCATAAAATATGTTTTTTTCTACAACCCAATCTTTGGCAAGACAGTCGAACCATATAGGTACATTTTCATTTGTAAATCCACGACGAACTTTATGAATGAGATTATTCCTAACGTATGAATTCAGGGTTAAGCCAGCCAGCTTAATGACACCTGTATCATCTGCATCATTTTGCATGTCGTAAAAGTGATTATATTCGATTACGTAGCTCCCTTCAGCTTCCTCCTCCATATTGCCCCATTGACAAGAGATGCAATTAGGCCAATAGCTTTTATAGAAATAGTTATGTGAGATAGTTGTGAAGTTAACATACAGAAAATGGACTACGTCGCCACCACACTCTACAAATTTATTTCTCGAAATTAACGTTTGTTTGACCAGCTGCTTTATATTTCCCGACTCTTTAGGCCCTATTCCTTGAATAGCACCCCTTTTAAGTTGATTGAAAATATTGTTCGTGATGCGTGTTCCGTTGCAGCCATACCCTAATTTAACTGCTCTACTTTCGCTATTGCTTAACGTTGAGTTCTGAATTTCAATAGCATGCGTATATTCTAATGAAAGCATTGTTCCGCCAGCACTCACGCCATCGAAAGTCAATCCATAAAAACGCAAGTTCCGAACTGGTCGTCCCTCCTCACCTGCAACATGGATAAGTTGATTATATCTTGGAACGCACATCTTCGCTTCGTTCGGATCAGTAATACCTATCATTGGAATATAGGAGATCTCCCGTCTACCCTTATCGAAATACCATTCCCCCGGTAAATTCATCGCCTCCTTAACATTTTCGATATAATAACGTGGAGGGACTAAAAGAAGACGAGGTTCAGGATGACCCAAAGTCGCAGTTTGCGTTTTCTCGTCGACTCGAGCAATCGTATTTTCAGTTATATTCCATCGCATAAGTAAGATCACCCGGTTATAGATCATCTCCTTCCAATTTTTCAAATCTCCCTTTCTAAAATTAAGCTCTGATGTGTTCGTTAGCTTATCAACCGTAAAGTAGCCTGTATCTGGAGTTCGGGCCGAGACCTGTTTCGTCCCATTCGCAATTAGTACAGGTGCATTTTCTTGGGTAAAAGGTGCGACCCAAGCATTGCCATTTTTTTTCCAATTAACAACCTCAATTCCACCAGAAATAATCGGCTTCTCCCCAGGGAAAGCAGCATAAGTGACATAGTGATCTCTTAAATGATTGAACTCAAAAGCTCCGGTCGGAAGAGTCGTTTCCACACGTTCGCCTCCATCTTTGGGCTTAAATTCTAATGCTGTAGATAAGGTATAAAGTCCTTCCCGTATGAAGATCACGATATCCTTACCCTTGCCATAAGGATGATTACTCCCTATATACCTTGGAATATGGGAGATCCCTTTGGCTTGATAGACTTGCGCCTTAAGGTCAAGCACTCCCTGCTGAGCTCTTTTTATCGTTGCGAAAGGGCCATCTGTACCCGCAGCATTAGGCTCGGCAAGCTTTCCCGACCAAGTATCATTACCCTTCGTGGAAACATAAAAATCACCCTTTACCTTCAACGAATTAAACTCTTGTGGCGACTCGCTGCGCATCAATGTCCCATCACGAAGCTGAGCCATTAGTGAAAACGAAATAATGAACAGAATAAAAAATAAAGAAATACGTCTCATGGGTTGATTCTCTTATGGATATTTAAAGGCTCTAAGCGATCATGGTTGACACCTGAGTTTACCTTAATTAATAATAGGACGAATTATTCGAAGTTTAGAATGACAAGCAAGGACATCTAATGCAAATAAAATACAGTTTAGTGAGATGGCCTTAAATAGAAAATGAAAAGTACAACTAATCAACATACTACGCAATATAAATTATGACTTTTAAAACCACAGAATCAGTAGAATCAAATTTTAAATGATCGATTAAAATTCTATATTTATAACCCATTAACAATTCGTGAATAATCCTAAACAGCTCCAATGATGAAACCGACTCAACTCCCTTTCTATTTCACCTTCCTTTTGGGTATTTCAACTTGTTTTGCACAAAGTAAAACCCTTGAAAACAACTTGCGCAAGGCCGATGACTACTGGAAAAAAAAACAATTAAGTGAATCAATAAGCCAATACCAATCGATTCTCTCAACCGATTCGGTGCCCGAGGAGTGGAAGTCGTTAATCTATCTTAGATTGGCAAAAGCCCAGTTCGCAGCTCACCTGAATACGGACTGTAAAGCAACTTTAGCGAAAGCGAAAAGCCTTGCTGTCCTTCCGGCCCATCATCAATTAATGGTTACTGAATTAGAACAGAAAATTGATGGCATAAATCAAATCAAACATACCCTAATACCAACAGCACCAAAATCCGCTGCAACCATCTACGTTTCAGCCACGCCAGAAAATGGTAAAAAGTCAGGTCTAAAGAAGATTGTGTATGCCAACTTAAATTTAGCCCTCGAAGCAGCATCACAGCTCAGGAACAACAAACACCTACCTGAAGGGAGTATTGAAATCATTATCGAAGGAAAGAGCTACGAATTAACTAAGCCGATTAAGCTTAACGCAAAAAATTCAGGAACGAAGAGGAATCCACTATTAATTCGCTCTTCAGTGGCAACTGAGCAAGTTACGCTCAATGGGGGTCGAAACTTAAAAAACTGGAAGCGAGAATCTGATCCTCAAGTTTTAGCACGGTTATCGCAAAATGCAAAATCAAAAGTGAGAGTGGCCAGCTTTGAAGACAATCAGATCAGTGGACTGGACAGTTTGACCTTTGGTGGATTCTCAAGTTCCAGATCAGCAAAATCGGGACCTAATTTCACAACATTTCCGGTACCCGAGCTATTTAACGATGGCATCCCACAGAAAATGGCGCGATGGCCAAATGATCGGGACACGCTAGTGGCATTAAAAGATTTCAAGAGTGAGCGCACGTTGCGTTGGGCTGCCGATCAAGATGTTTGGCTTCACGGATATTGGTTCCATCTTTGGGCCGACGCCTACGAGAAGGTCAAAGGCTATTCTTCGAAAGATTCTATCATAGAGCTAGTACCACCCACCAATTTTTATGGATTTGCAAAAAGCAAATGGCATGTCGTTAATGCATTATCGGAACTCGATACCCCTGGAGAATGGTGTATCTCTCTTCAAGAAAAAAAGATTTGGTATTTCCCGAAAGCCAAAGACAAACTGAACCAGATGGTTTTAAGTCTTCAGGGGCCTGCGCTGCAAGCTGAAAATTGCGATTACCTAACCATAAAAGGACTTAATATTCAATACGTTAGAGGTGATGGGATGTTATTTCAAGATTGCAATCATCTTACACTTGCCAATTGTTCCATCAGCAATAGCTCTGGGTTGGGAATAAGAATTAAAGGTGGAATTGATCAATTAATCCACTCCTGTAGCATCAAAAGTATGGGACGGGGAGGTATAGATATCAATGTTGGCGATCAACTAAAACTCATCCCATCTGGAAGTATAATCGAAAACTGCAGCATTAGCAATCTCTCGCGAATTGACAGGACTTACACCCCCGCCATTGTCCTTGATGGAGTTGGAATTAAAGTTCGGAACTGTAAATTCAAAGATATTCCAAGCAGTGGGATTCGTCTTGAAGGGAACGATATGCTTGTCGAACTAAATGAATTTGAGAACTGTGTGAGTGAGTCAGATGACCAAGGGGCGATCGATGTGTGGGGCAATCCGCTATTTCAAGGCAATGTTATCCGTTGGAATTTTTTCAAAGATATTGGCGTTCCTAATCTTCGGATGGCAGCTGGTGTGCGTCTTGATGATGCCATTTGCGGTTTTGGGATCTACGAAAACTTATTCTTGCGATCATCTAACAATCTTTTTGGAGGAGTTCAGATTCATGGAGGGAAAGATAATTTCATCGAAGGAAATATTTTCGCCGATTGTCATGCTGCGATAAGCCAATCATTATGGGGTGACAAAAGATGGACCGAGTCTATTAATGACACCGTTCATCCGATGTATCTAGCAATGCATGCGACTGAATGGCAGAGTGACTTATGGCAAAAACGGTATCCGGCATTAAAAAACTTACTTACCAATGCCGATATCAACTTTGCATCCGACAACCTCGCCATCAATGCGCAATCCTTAACCATACGAACTTCAAAACGGTTTGAGATTTTAAATAATCGGCTTTTAAAAACAGATAACCATCCTTCAACCCCTGCCGATTACACACCCTATCTCGTTCCGTGGCATTCCATTCCCGTTGATCAGATCGGAACTTACTAAGAAATAGAACTTGAAAATGAAAAAATTGCACCTGATAATTACGCTTATCTTACTTGCGAGCTCCGTTGGTGCGCAGCAAAAAAGTGAGGGAGGAGGTCAAAACCCAATATTAACAGATGCCAAACAAAACACTAATTGGTACGATGTTCAGAAGCAGTCGAGTCCTATCTTACAAGGAGTCGGCTGGAATGAAGAGTTGAAAGGTACCTTTGGCAGACTTCCACTTCGTGCGAAAGCAAAGGTGCGACCGGATGTGTGGGGGCTATCAGAAAACTGTGCGGGCATCACGATTCGATTTAAGACCAATGCCTCGGAGATCAAAGTTGTTTATCAGGTGTCGGGTCCTCAAGTATTTCCACATATGCCAAACACGGGGATTAGTGGTCTTGACCTCTACACCTCAGATAGTCAAGGGAAAGCCGTTTGGAGTTCAGGAGCCTACTCATTTGGAGATACGATAAAATATACGTTTAAGAATCTCAACTCGTTTACTAGTGACCCTACGAATCGCGAATATCAGTTATTCCTTCCACTATATAACCATGTTAAATGGATGGAGATTGGGGTGCCAAAAGAGGCAGAACTCACTTGGATGACTCCATCGACGGAGAAGCCATTGGTCGTCTACGGAACATCCATTGCTCAAGGAGGATGTGCCTCAAGACCTGGCATGGCCTGGACGGGCATTCTAAACCGTGAGCTCCCCTACCCTCTTATCAACCTTGCCTTTTCAGGCAATGGGTTACTCGAGAAAGAGGTGCTCGATTTCATCAATGAGCTAGACGCTAAACTTTATATCTTAGATTGTCTTCCCAATCTAGTTGGTCGGTCAGCGAAAGAGATTGAGAACGCTACCCGTCAAGCTGTTCATCAGATTAGAACACTTCATAAGGCTCCAATTTTGCTGGTGGAGCATCCTGGGTATAACGATAGCTTTGTCGACAAGAAAAAGCTAGAGTCTTATACGAAGGCAAATCAGGCGTCAAAAGCGGCATTTGAAAAGCTTAAAGCTGATGGCATTCACGATCTATACTATCTTTCGTATGAAGAGATCAACATGCCAATGGATGGCACCGTTGATGGAATTCATTCGACCGATTATGGAATGCGCGCCTATGCCGATGCGTATGAAAAGAAGATTCGAAAGATACTACATACACCAAAAAAACTGAAAAAATAGTTATGGAGAAACCTACCCGTTTAGCCTCATTAGACGCCTTGCGAGGGTTTGATATGCTATGGATTATTGGGGGAAGTCACGTTGTTGAAGATTTCGCTAAAGCTAGCAATAGCTCATTTTTCAATGCGCTGGCCGTGCAGATGGAGCATCAGCAATGGGACGGATTTCATTTTTATGATCTGATCATGCCGCTATTTTTATTTATGGTAGGGATGTCGATCCCCTTTTCACTTAGCAAACGTCTATCTCTGGGTGATTCGATGAGCCAAATCTATACTCATGTGGCCAAACGGGCTGGAATACTCTTTATCTTGGGAATGATCTCACAATGTAACTTACTTACGCTGGATCCTTCGAAAATGTTTATCATTCACGACACGTTGCAATCTATTGCGATAGGCTATTTTTTTAGTGTGATCATCTATACCCGACTAAGCCTAAAGTCTCAGCTTGGAGTTACTGCGGGACTCTTGCTTGCTTATTGGGCCATCTTACAATTTATTGCCGTTCCAGGACACGAAGCCGGAGTGCTAACGCGCGAGTCAAACATTGCAAAATATGTCGAGCAACTCGTTTTTGGTCGCTTTGACGATGCACCTTCGCCTTATACTTGGTTCCTTGGATCACTCGGTTTTGTCGCCACCGTGATGAGCGGCGTCTTTGCAAGCACCATACTGCGAACGCAAGAATTAAAATTAGGCTGGATAAAATCATCTAACCTGCAAATCCAGAAAACGTTTGTATTACTTGGAACAGGTCTTGTACTTTTGCTAAGTGGTCAGATTATCAGCACCTGGTTTCCTATTATTAAAGCCATATGGAATCCAACGTTTGTGATTTACTCCTCGGGGCTAAGTTTCTTGTTGATGGGGATATTTTATTATATCATTGATGTGAAAGGGTATCAGCGCTGGGCCTTCTGGCTTAAAGTGATTGGAATGAACAGCATCGCCATTTATATGGCCGTACACTTTATTGACTTCACACAAATTTCGCATAAACTGTTCGCTGGCTTGGAGCAATTCATGGGCGATTACTATCTCTCCTTTAAGTCGATAGGACGGCTAGGAATTGAATACGGAGTTCTTTATTATTTGTATAAGAAGGGGACGTTTATTAAAGTATAAATTAAGTTATACCTTAGGACCTCCCTCAAAAAGGAGAAATTTAGCAGTTTAACAATTCAAAAAAATTACGTCAAGAATAAATTTATCCGTTAGTGTTAATAAAGGATAGATATTGACTAAAATACAATTGGTTTAGTTCTATTTTCTATCGTAACATTGAAACAATTTCAGCGATTAAACTTTACCCTATTATGATAAAAAAAATTGGAATCATTATTGGTGCTATTCTAGGCACACTCATCGGGATTCTATTGGTGGTGTTTTTTCTGATCACAACGTCTATTGACAGTACGCCTTATTTTGAAGCCGATTATTATAAAAAAACTGAGGCTCGAATCGATAGTCTAAAAACGAATCTAGTGCTAAGTCATGATTCTGTTAAAGCGGGATTTTCTAAAGTCAGTATTACCCCGAGTGTCGGTCATGCAGAAGATAATGTAGAGGCGGGAAAATTCAAAGAGGCTCCTTTGGCCGGATACGGTGCGCGTAAAGGGAAAAACGCCACTGGCGCGCACGATAGCGTTTATGTAAAAGCAGCGGCAATTAAAGTTGGCACTCAGTTAGTGGTTATTGTTGGTGCCGACATCTTAATTATGCCTCCAAATATTATCGATGAGACAACAATTTTATTGGAGAAACAAGGCATTCACCGCAGTCAAGTCTTTTATTCGGCCTCGCACACCCATTCAAGTATTGGAGGCTGGGGACCAGGATTTATTGGAGAACAATTTGCAGGTAAAGCGAATCCAAATATCAACAAATGGTTGATTCTTCAAATTTCTAAAGCTGTAACTTCGGCTATTGCCGATCTTCATCCGGCTAGGGTTGGAAATGGAAGTTTTAATGCTTCGCGCTATACCCGAAATCGAATCGTTGGAGAGTCTGGGACAAAAAATGGCGATTTCAGTTTTATCTCTATCGAACAAATTGGTGGTCGTAAAGCAGTGATTGGTTCCTTTGGAGCTCATTCCACCACAATGGGTGCTGACAATATGGAATTTAGTGGTGACTATCCTGGCTATTGGCAACAGAAGATGGAACAAGGTTCCGTCGATCTTGCCATTTTCTGCGGAGGATCTGTGGGTAGTCAAAGTCCTTCTGGAGAAGGTAACGGCTTTGAAAGACCAAAAAAGATTGGAGAATCACTTGCCGACAGTCTTAAAATTTACTTGCCAAAAGTTGAGCTAAAGGAGAAGATCGATCTATCTTCGATGACCTTAAAAGTGACCTTGCCTCCTTACAACATCCGATTAACAACTAAAATTAATTTCACAACGTGGCTGAGTAATAAATTGATGCCATTACCTGAAAATGTATACCTGCAAACGATAAAAATAGGCAACTTAATTTGGCTTACTGCACCTTGCGATTTTAGCGGGGAGTTTGCACTTCAACTGAAAAATTCGCTGGCCTCAAAAGGCTATAACGCAAACGTAACCAGCTTTAATGGGAGTTATGTCGGGTATGTAATCCCGGGGAAATACTTTTATTTCGATGCTTATGAGCCTAAGACAATGGGATGGTTTGGTCCAAACATGGGAGAATACACGTTTGAATTATTCCGCCACCTGACTGATATTATCACTGAACCAGCTAAGAACTAAGTTATGAAGATTGTTAAACGAATTATTAAATACCTGCTTCTTGGAATCTTAGGTTTATTTGGGCTTTTACTACTTATCCTATTCACGCCTGGCATTTGGCACCATTGGGTCACCTACCCAAGCTATGAAAAAGAGGTAAATGAATTGGCAAAACTTCGCAAGGAGCCAACCTCTCAAATCAATTTAAATACCTACCGAGGTGTCATGCATGTGCATAGCTACCTCTCTCACGATAGTCGAGGAACCCTTGACGATCTAATCCCAGCAGCGAAAAAAGATGGAATTGATTTTATCTTTCTGACCGATCATCCACACGGCGATATCGACACGCTCCCTAAAGGATTTAGAGGATTTCATGACGGAGTGCTAATTGAGCCTGGGACTGAGAAGCAAGGTTTTTGTGCTTGGCCACTAAAGCCAGCAATCATACAATGGAATGCCAATAGAGATTCAATTGCCAAAAAGATCGTATCAAGTGGAGGGATTGTTTTTTACGCCCATACCGAAGAACCACACAACTGGGCCAACCCTGATTACCAAGGGATGGAGATCTACAACTTCCATACCGACACGAAAGATCAGTCACCTGTCCCTATCTTGTTTGATGTGTTAGTCAATGGAGGCACCTATCGCCATTGGGTATTACGACAGTTTTTTGATCCTCAAACACCGATTCTGGCGCATTGGGATTCGTTAAATAACAGCCGCAAAATTGTTGGCTTCTCAGCGATTGATGCGCATGAGAATCAAAATCTTCGTGCTCATTATCTGCCCGATGGAAGAGTTCAATGGGTTGGGAATAATGCGCATAATCTCGATACGATGGAGGTAAAATTCTGGAACAAATGGCTTTTTAGCGCTCCCGACAAAAGTGGATGGGTATTTAAATTACTTGTCGATACCTACCAGACAGGATTTAATTACGTAACCAATTATGTTATGTCAGATAGTCTAAGCACCCCTTCATTGAGCAAAGGGATGAAGCAAGGGCATCTGTTTATTGCCTTTAAAAGTTTAGGTGATGCCAAAGGTTTTCAATTTTATGGCACAAACAGCAAGGATAGCATCACAGGGATCCTTGGTGATTCGATTAAAATAGATCAGCTAAAAAATCTAAAAGCAATTTCCCCACTGCCGGGCCAGTTTAGGTTAGTTCACAACGGTAAGACCATAAACACTTCGGCTGAAAATGCGTATCAATTAACTTTTTCAGAACCCATTGAAAAAGGAACTTACCGGATCGAAATGAGTTTAAATCTGCAAGGTAAGTTAATTCCATGGGTCTATACCAATCCAATTTATATCTATTAAACATCATATAACATCAACTAAAATGAAAAAAATCACCCTCCTTAATCTATTCCTTTTTCTAATTATAAGTGGCTATTCTCAAGAGTTTAGGGCTGGTGCCGCCATGCGTAAAATCACCCCTGATCATTTAATTCCTATCTCGGGTGGAATGGGAACACCAGAAATGCCAATTGGGTTTAAGGGTGACCTTACTGTGCGCGCCTTTGTGCTTGAAAAGGGGACCACCAGAATTGCCATTGTTGGTGTCGACAACTTGGGATGGCCAGCCTATCTGGGTGATCGTTCACGCAAACTCATCAACGGGATTGCACCGGAAAATATCCTTATTGGTGCTACCCATGCTCATAGTTGTCCCGATGCATATGGCTTTACTGACGAGAAAGGGAATACTGGTGCTGATTTAAAATACCTCGACTGGTGTGTTAAACAAATTGCTGATGCAGTAAATGAAGCAGTGGCGAAATTGGAGCCAGCTTCACTCCGCACTTCAGTGGGTGAAGCAAAAGGGAAAATAGCATTTAATTATTATGCGCCTCAATTGTATGATCCACGGTGCGGTGTGATACAAGCGATCGCCTTAGCTGGTGCGAACAAAGGAAAAGCCATTGGCACACTAGTTAATTACGCTGTTCATCCTGAAATCTTAGGCACGGGTCGCAAATTAATTAGTCCTGATCTGTGCGGACCCCTTTACGACCGTATCGAATCGAAAGTGGGCGGAATGGCCATCTTTATGAATAGCGCACAAGGTGGCATGGTGACTGCTGATGTCAGACTCGAGAATGGGAAAGAAGCGAATAACTGGGAGGAATGTCTCCGTATTGGCAACTTATTAGCCGATGAAGCGCTTCGCATTATTGAGCCCTCAACAGCATCAGAGAACCCAACACTTTACTGTGTTTCTAAACCAATTACTTTCCCAATTGATTCGGAGATGATGCGCTATGTTTTCAAACACTCACCGTTAGCCGCTGCCGCAGGAAAAGATGCCGACTATTCAAAAGTTACGACTCGCATGAACCTCTTAAATATTGGTTCTGCCCAAGTGGTGACTATACCTGGTGAGGCCTTGCCAAATATTGGTTTCTACATCAAACGGAAGATGAAAAGTAAACAACCTTTTCTTTTTGGATTGACAAACGATGCCTTTGGATATATGCTTACCAAAGAAGATTTTGGCGGATTTGAACGATACAACTATGTTAGTCGCACCTCATTGGGTGAGATGACTGGAACAATCCTTGAAGAAGAGGCCATCAAGCTAGTTAATGAAAGTCCACTGCCTGGTAATTAAATAGCAAGAGACGATACGAAATACTACTCTTCTAGAGATTACTGCGGAACAATTGCGGAGAGTGATCGTGTCGCACTAGCATTAAAATAGCCTAAAGCCCCATTGGTAATATTCGATATTGGATTGGCTGGCGAAGCTGACTGACCTCTCATTTGACTAGCTGTTCGGAGATATTCAAATACCCGCTGATCAATAGCTTCCAATCGAATGGTAACTTTATCGCCAGATTTCAATTTCGGCGCAGAATCTGATGGCCGGATAAGGTAGCTAATCGTTTTCCCTTGACTCAGTCGATTATCGGTCACGTGAATTTCTGACTGCTGAACATTATTTACAAAGTAGACTAACCGGTAATAATTCGATGAGTTTCCATTATCGGAGAAATCAATGCCTGTAAACAGCTCATTCCCAAATAAACTCTTTTGAAAAAATATAGATGCGATTTGTGTTGCAGGAGGCATAGTCGAGGTAGCCGAATATATCTTGCCTGAGAGGTTAACCCTTAAAGTATAAGTTCGACCTGAAATGCCTCTCCAAGAGGAGGAATAGAACATACCTGGAGACTTCTCTGTTAACTGCTCTGAATTTCCTACATCATCTGCAATTGAGACTATTGCTCCAACTGCCGGTGGATAATTATTCGATTGGTCAAAATTCACAGAATAATATAGCTTAACGGTAAATGGTCCGGAGTGGTCGTAGATATTTCCCTCAATAAAGAGTTGTGGAGAAGAGGTATTTAGATCAAGATGGATTATTTTCTTGCAGGAGGTGAAGAAAGATGCAACAAGGATCAGAACCAATATACTTCCGTTTCTCATTCGCTTAGAATTTAAAATTATAAGTAAAGGAAGGGACAAACTTAAATAATGTGGTCTGGACAACCTCCGTTTTCGTTGGATCAGTCTTGCTGTCCTGGAAAGTAATCGTATACGGGTTGTCGTGCCCATAAGCATTATAAAGCGAGAAGGTCCAGCTGGACTCAAACGTTGCAGTTCGTTTTCTGATCCAGGTTGCCCCTAGGTCTAAGCGATGATAATTTGGCATCCGATTGGCATTTCGATCTTTATAGTAAAACATCGTCTTCCCATCTAATACATATTTCCCACTTGGAAATGTAACGGCATTTCCCGTATAATAGACCCAAGTAGCAGATAGCGACCAACGCTTATTGAGTTCATAAAGACCAACAATGGAGATATCATGCGTACGATCTTGCTTAGCGGGATAATAAGCTCCTCGGTTAACCCCATCGAATTTGCGTTCGGTGCGAGAAAGGGTATAGCTAATCCAGCCATTTAATCGTCCTTGTTTTTTCTTAAGATAAAGTTCCAATCCATAGGCACGACCATTCCCAAAGAGAATCTGCGATTCAACATTCTCATTAAAATTAAGCTCTGCCCCATTTTTATAGTCGATCTGATTCATTAATTTCTTGTAGTAAACCTCCGCAGAAAACTCATATAGGTTCTCCTTGAAATTACGATAATATCCGGTCGAGAACTGATCAGCCAATTCAGGCCTTACATTGTTGCTGGAAGGAATCCATAAATCAGTTGGATTGCCAGAGGTAGAATTAGACAGAAGGTGCAAGTTTTGCACGTTTCGCGCATAGGACGTCTTGATCGAATTCTCAGCATTCAAGATATAATTAATCGATAAACGCGGTTCAAGGTTCAAATACGACTTTACAAATTTGCCAGAGCTATACTCGTTTGTAGATGCAATATTGCCTGTGGTATCATAAGTATAAAACGAGCCTGGCCCCATTAAATTAAAAAGACTTACACGGGTACCATACTCCGCGCTAAACTTGTCAGTTAAGTTGATCAGTTGCGTAAAATAACCTGCATGTTCGAGTGCATACTTATTTGTCAAGCTTTTCAAACTCACATTCGTTATCGCTGTAATAGCACCCGGAATGATCTGGTGGTAGATCTCATTAAACCCGAATTTTAAGGTGTTCTTGTTATCCCCGAAATACTGAAAATCCTGCTTCAGACTATAATCCTGAATTCGTGAGATGATATTCATCTTAACGCCACTATTAATATTAATCTGATAATTATAATCGCTAAATATCAACGATGAATTAGAAAATAGACGATCGGAATAGAGATGATTCCACCGAAAAGTTGCCGTCGTATTACCCCAATTAAGACCGAATGTATTCCCAAATCCAAGGACATCTTTTCCAAAATAACCAGAGAGATAAATCCGATTCTTGGCATTTATCCGATAGTTTGCTTTCGCATTTAGATCATAAAAATAGAGTACGGCCTTATTTAAAGACGTGTCTGGGGAGGCCTTTAAAAACAGATCCGCATAGGTGCGTCGTGCCGAGATAATAAATGAGCCCTTATCTTTCACAATAGGCCCTTCAACTAAAAGTCGGGAAGAGATCAGACCAATACCTCCGCTAACGCCAAACTTCTTATCATTTCCATCGTTCATCTTCAAATCAATAACAGACGAGAGACGACCCCCATATTCAGCAGGCTCATTTCCTTTAAACACAGAGATATCTTTTATCGCATCGGAGTTAAAAACGGAGAAGAATCCCATGAGATGAGAAGCATTATAGACAGTAGCCTCATCCAGTAAGATTAGGTTTTGATCAGAACCTCCGCCGCGCACATTAAACCCACTTCTCCCTTCACCAACAGGAATTATTCCAGGAAGAAGTTGAATCGTCTTCAACAAATCTTTTTCTCCAAAGAGAACTGGAATATTTTTAATCTCTGTAGGATCCAACTTTACCATTCCCATCTTGGTAGAAGCCACATTTTCATCACGGCGCTTGCTGTAAACCACCACTTCTTCCAATTCGCGTGATTGTTCGAATAACGAGAAGTTAATCTTAATCGATTTATCGAGATTGAGTGGAGAAGTCTGGGATTTATAACCTGTATACTGAGCAGTTAACTCATACGATCCTAGAGGGAGGGAAAGCGAATAGAAACCATAGGCATTGGTCGCAACGCTAAGCGACGGAAATTCCTTGACCGATACCACGGCACCAATAAGATCCTCTCCGGTGGAAGCCGCTTTTATTTGTCCGCTAATCGTAATGCGTGGCTGTGAAAAGAGCGAAATAATCACCAGCTGAAAGAGCACACAAAAAATTACTAATTTCTTTTTCATCAATCGATGTTCACCTTGCTTATTGGAATATGCAGTTCAATTTTACGCAATATTGAACGACTAATTTCTGTTGGCTAAAGTATAAATTATAGTTATACCCCACGTACAATAGTTTCACACGAAGACAAAAAAAAGGCCGCTTCGAATGAAACGGCCTTTTTCGTTCCGATTAAAAATCGGATAATAAGGGATAACTAAATTGCCTCAAAAGTTGCAAGCAAACAAAGCATTGGTTTAACACCATAAGATGGATGAGCATAAAATATAACTGCGTCCATCGAAGTATCTGTTATTTTCTTGATGATACACTCGCTGGTAAAATCTTTTATCCCAAGAAAACCACCGTTTGTAAAGCTTAACGTCATAACACCAGAATATGTTACATCTCCAATTGGAGTTGGAAGCACGTAGTTTTTATTTTCATTAATTGTAAAGGTAGCGCCTGTTGGTGCAGTGAAAGCTGAAGTATAAGCGATTCCACCACCACTGTAATTAACCGCCATTGCAGTACCAGTACCCATACAATAAGCCATACTTGCAAAAATTCCACCACCTTTTGAAACGACAGTCATAGTGCCATCTCCCTTAAAGACGAATTCATCACCGTATGCTTTAGCAAGTCCGACCGCTCCAAGAATATTTCCAGGATAACTACCAAGTTGATTGAAGTTAGCATTAGCATAGGCGATTGCGAAAACTGCTGCAGTACTGCTTAATCTCCATTTTCTAGATTTTGAAGCATCTTTTCCACCAGTAAGATATTGCATTTTAGTCTTAGCAGGAACAACGACTACTTGTTTAACAGTTACCTCGCCACCTGGACCTTTAATCGTCAAGGAGACATTAATATTTTGAGGAGTTGAAAGTTGAGAATAGGTATGAACTGGAGCCTTAATCGTATTGATATAGCTACCATCACCAAAATCCCACTCATATTTCGTGTCATTCGTTACGGTTGCCGCAAATGATACAACACCATCGTTAACAGTTGCTGTAAAAGTGGCAGTTGGTACAGGGGCATCTTTTTTACAACCTACAACAAATATAAGCGCAACAAATAATAGGATAACGAGATTAAAATACTTTTTCATAAACAAAAGTTTAAAAATTAATTTTGATATAATTTAGGTTACAAATCTAAAGATAAAATGATAAAAATCCATAAATTAAATAGAATATTATTAATTTATATTTAACAATGGCAAACCGTTAATTATAAACTAATTAAGAACTGAAAACTAAAAAATATTCGTTTAAATATGTTTAAATATGTTAAAATATGTATCTTTAATTGTAAAAACAAGTTAAAAAAATGCGTTTTTGACCTCCTTTTTAGATTCAAAATAATACGATTTCAGTTTCGTTTTTCCAGTGTGTTTCCTGAACAATGAATCTATTGGGTCGTTAATCCCTAATAATCCAATTATTCAGTCATATTTGCAGTTTTAGGATGCAGCATGGTTAGCTGCAACACTAATGCCATAACGACAAAAATAGCTAGAAGAGCAATGTCGCGACTAAGATTACCAGAGTCAGCAGACTTCCCTAAAAAGGTGGTTATTAAAGCTCCAGTTGAAATACCGGCCAAATTCATCAGTCCATATCCCGTAGCCCGATAGCGTGGAGAAGCAAACTGACAAAGAATAGGCATACAGTTGACATCAAAAACACCAAAACCAAAACCGAATATCGAAGCACCTAACATAATTGGCAAGAAATCATGACCAAAACCAATAAGCAAGACAGCTGGAATAGTTAATCCTAAGCCAAGGGCTCCCGTATAAATACGCCCGCGCAAACTATGTTGAATCCACTTATCTGAGAAAAAACCTCCAACTAAAACTCCAATCAAGGACGACATGGCCATGGTAACGGTAGCTAAAGGGCCTGCTTGCGACATGTCGATATGTAGATTATTTGCAAAGAGGGTAGGGAGCCAACTTTTGGTCGCCCATCCCGGTAAGCTTGGAGCTGAGAAATAGAATAGAATTACCCAAAATGAGATGTTCCCAAGTAAGATTCCAACCCCTTTGAAAGCTCCCTTAAAATCATCCCAGAGTGAAATAATCTTAGATGTATCAATGGTGTAAGCTTTCTTCTCTTTCAAGAAAAAGATAAGGACAATGCTATAAAGCATACCCACTAAACCAAATGAATGGAAAGTGGTCTGCCAAGAAAAATTATGCGCAATAGTTGCACCAAAGCCACCTAAGGCTTGACCAAGATAGATCCCTGTCATATGAAAGCCAATAGCCAAAGATCTATTCTTCCCTTGATGATAGTCGGCAATTAAGGATAAACCGGCAGGAACATAAAAAGCCTCACTCACACCCATTAAGGCCCGCAAGACATACAATTGATCAAATGTTGTGGCAAAGCCCATCAATAAAGTCACAGCTGACCAAACGAATAAACTACCGACAATCATCCATTTACGATTCAGCCGATCAGCAATGATCCCAGAGATTGGACTCATCAACGCATAGATCCAAAGAAATATAGCCATCAATCGACCAAAATTGGCCGCAGTTTCTAATTCCGCAATATCAACCATCATAGAAGGCTTCATCGTTGAGAGCATCTGCCTGTCGATGTAATTTAACAATGCGACAAACCACAATAGGCCTACCACAAACCAAGGGTACCATTTTTTTTCTTGCATAGAGTTTAGTTATAAGAACACGACTTTCAAAAGTAATTAAGAAGCATAAGTCCCTTCAGAAAGCCATTGGTTAGTAAAAAAATAAGACTTAATAAGTTTAAAAATTTGGTTTAATTCAAGTATTTTTCAAAAAAGCTGCTCATTTTTTCTTGAGAAAATGCATTCACACGAAGAACAGCATCCATGGCATGTGGCCAACCCGGCACTCGGTAATAGACGTTAGGTACACCTAAACTATCCAGTTTTGCCTTTAGAATATCCGACTGACTTACTGGCACTAAATCATCTGAAGTCCCATGCAGAATCATCGTAGGTGGTACATTCCTCGTTGCATATTGTATTGGAGAAGCCTCTTTATAGATGTGCGGAGCCTCGCTATAGGGATGTGCCATAAATGAGGTAACCAAAATTTGGTTTTGAGCATACGAGGTGGTTAAATCAATCGGTCCGTAGATGTCTACTACCGCTTTGATATGGCGTGGGCTATTCTGAACCGCCGAACTATCCTTAACCGGCTGCGACTTCTTCCAGTCGTATGCCCCAAGTAAAGCCAAGTGTGCTCCTGCAGATCCTCCAATTAGAGCGATACGATCTGGATCGTACCCATATTGCTCCCCATGTTTATAAAACCATTGTATCGCATCTGAAATATCCTCTGCACAAGCAGGATATGGACTGTCTTTAAGCAGACGGTAAGATACCGTAGCCGTCATATACCCTTTTTTTGCAAACGCAACGGTATAGACTTTATAATCGGAACGTTTACCCGTGCGCCATCCACCGCCGTGAATAAAAACTAAGAGTCCTGGCTTAGTCTTAACCTTCGGCTTATAGATATCGAGTTGAAGCGATTTGCCATTGACATTTTTATACTCAATATCTTTAATCACCTCAATATCATCAGGTACAGCTGGATTCATATCGATTAATTTTTCTAATCCTAAACCCACTGCAAGATAACCAGGGATAACAAAATGATACCCAACTGGCGGATTTTTCGAATTAATAGCAGACCAAATTCGCGGAACGGACAAAACTACTAGGCAACTACCTAGAAAAATCAATAATCCATACCCTATGCGTTTTACAATTCTCATCTCAACAAGTTTTTATATTAAATTAGATCAGACCAAGTCCTATTTTAAAAATCGATCAAAAAAATCGGTCATCTTAGCCTCCGAATATTTATTCACTCGCTCTATCGCATCCATGGTATGAGGCCAACCCGGAACTTTATAATAAACAGCTGGAACTCCTAAACTATCCAATTTTGATTTCAATAAGTCTGACTGACTAATTGGGACAATCTGGTCAGCAGTGCCATGTAAGATCATCGTCGGAGGATTATTCCGATTGACATAATGAATTGGCGAAGCTTCGACATATAACTGAGGTGCTTCAGCATATGATTTCCCAATAAATCCAGTAACAGTAGGATTTGTGCGCGAGAAATCCGTGGTGAAATCGGTTGGGCCATAGATGTCGACCACTGCCTTCAGCTTATGCTTAACAACGGTTGACGTATCTGGCAAAGAACCACTCTTTTTCCAATCGTAGGCAGCCAACATAGCTAGATGAGCTCCTGCCGAGCCGCCAACAAGGGCAATCCGATCTGGATCATACCCATATTGATCTCCATGCTGAAACAACCAAGCCACAGCATCGGTAATATCTTCGGCACAAGCAGGATAAGGAGCCAGATTTAAAAGACGATAAGATACTGTTGCTGTGACATACCCTTTTTTTGCAAATGCCAAAAGGTAAAACAAGTAATCAGCACGATCGCCACTTTTCCATCCACCGCCATGAATAAACACAATTAGTGGAGCAGTAGACTTAAGCGATTTTTGTTTATAAATATCGAACTGCAACGATTTGCCGTTGATATTCTTATACTCCACATTTTTAAATTCTTGGATATCTGAAGACACTGGAGGCTGTCTATTAATCATAGTCTCAATCCCGACTTTAATTGCCACATAGGTGGACACCAAGGAGCCATAGCCCACTGGTGCCTTATCGGAATTAGCCGCTGACCAGAGACGCGGAGTCACTAGAAGTAACCCACAAAGAATCAAAATGGCTAAAAGGCCAAGTGCGATGTTTTTAAGAATCCGAACAATCATCTATTCGTGCTGATTTAATTCATTCAACAACTCTTTCAAATGCTGATGCAGTGCAGGAGCCGTTTCAGGACCTAATGAATTAACCTCACCATAAGGGGCGCCATCTCTTTTGTAGGTAAATGGTTTCTTCTCATCCCATTGACTCTTTGGCACAATATAGCCAATCTCATCATTGGCCAGACCGAACACAAATTTATATTTACCTTTCATCAGTTCCCGAACAGCAGGGACTTCTGCTGGAGCGATCTTGTAATCCTGACCTTCAGGAGCTTCTACCCCACCATTCAGAATTTCAGGATAAATCTCTCCTGGGACAGTTGCAAAAGAGAGTGGTCCGATTTTAAACACCGAGACTTCAGAACGCATTTTCATCCACCCTGTAGTCCCACGATCAAGAACACCTAATGCGGTGCCAAGTTTAAAGTTAACATTATAGATAGGCAGATAGATCGTTTTTGTGATTAAAGAGATAGCAGCGGTATCAATAGTATCCGTTGGCTTATCCATTGCATTCAAGGCTAATAGCGCTAACTTCTTTCCTTGTGCTTCAGTCTTCTCAAAAGTGGGCTCTTTATATTCTTGAGATGTAAATGGATCCTTAATGGACATGCGAGGATGGGTGGTCATCAACCCTCCAACTGCCCCATTAATATATACGGCAACTCCACCAATACCCTTTTTCATTAGGCTATCTTTATTGAATACACCCTTTTCAACCCCTTCTCGCACATAGTGAGGAAAGTCGGAGGAGATCAAAAGATTATCGCTCCAAAGCGTCTCTGGATGATCGGCCCAAGCCACCAAAGAACCTAAGACAGCACCATTCTCTTTATCGATTGCCTTTATCAATCTTAGACCTGAATCGAAAACTTCAGGCAACCGCGAGTCTAGCAATAAGTCACTAGCTCCAGTAAGATCTTGAGATACTTCTAGTTTCGCTGGACGAATATTCTTAACCGCAGTTAATACGGATTTTACAACTTGTGATTTTACGTATTCAAGGTATTTCTTGTTAATCCCACTCCGGAAATGCGAATCTCCCCATAGTCCTAAAAGGTCTTCGCCTTCATGGGTATGGGTAGAGGAGATAATTGTATAGGTCATTCCCGCTTCGGCAGGGATCCGTTTACGGATGTCGATAATATCATCATTCATAAACCCAATGGCATCTAGAACAACAATTCCCACTCGGGTCTTGCCATCGTCGATAACCATGGTACGAGCCCACACGTCATCATGTATACCATTAGCTGCGCGGGAGTTTCCAAATCCAGCAATCCACACGCCATCAAAGACGCCATTGCCATTCCCATCGGTAAACGTATCGCCATCTTCAGGATGATACTCTGCGTCTTTATTCTTATCAACCCACCGATCTGGCACTTCTGGCGTAATTGGGAAAGCAGCAAAGCCAGCCTTTAATCCAGCAGGTTTCTGATCTAGGATTTTCATATCCACTGAATAGCCCGGATTTCTATCTTTTAGGTTAGAGTACATCCAACCAATCAAACCAACCAGAAACACCAAAACAAGTATCCCTAAGCCTTTAAAAAATGTTTTCATACGTGTAATTATTAAAGTCTAATTTATGTTTAAAGGCTTATTTTGCATAATGAACAGCTCGCTCAACTTCTTCATCATCCATATCTGGTCCTTTCTCAATCTTGCGCCAGTCAATTGTCCGATTGTATTTCTTCATCGCTAGATCGGCATCAAATATACGAGAATCGTGCTTCTCTAGGGTGTAAGGTGTGAAGTCAGGCTTGTCGGTAAAGAAATCTTGCAATAACGAGGCCGTCACATCAAACTGATTAACATAGTTGACGTTTAAAATGTTGTAAATAGTTTTCAGGATCGATCCAAAGTTCGCGTGAGTATGCGAGACATAGCCCTTTTTCACATAAGGACCTTCCATCATCAAAACTGAACGATGAGCATCGATGTGATCACTACCCCCTTGTGGATCGTCTTCGGTAATGATCACCAGCATATTCTTCCAGTATTTTGTCCGAGACAAGAAATGCAAGATTCGACCTACGGCAAGGTCATTATCAACCATAAAAGAGTGTGGATAGAAGTAACCATCTTGAGGTCGCACCCCTGCCCCATGATCATTTGGAACCTGCATCGTTAAGAGCGATGGGAGTTTTTCTTTTCCTTTGATCCACTTCTCTGTAAACTCCTTTTCAAACTGATCCATTCGATATTGATCAGGGATATTGGTATTAAACCCAGCATAATTATGACTAGTCCTGGTGAAAAGAGCTTTTTGCATCGGAACCATCACCCGATGGGCCGCGCCGGTATTCACATCGCTCCACTCTTCGCGAACATGGGCCGTTTCATTTGCCTGCCCAAAATTATAAAAGGAAACTTTAGCTCGCTCTAGGGCCTCCCACAATCCCCCAATTTCAGCATAATCTTCAGGATCCATACTTCCTGTCGTTCCTGGATGTCTCCGTCCAGGAGCCGAAGAGAAAAGCTTTGTCGTTTTTGAAACACTTGAATTCACCTCAACCCACTCATTAGGGATAACACCTGCGAGCCAATGATGACCATGAATCGAGGCATCACTATCGCAATAGTAATTATCTGAGAATGCAAATTGCTTTGCAGCTTTAATATGGTTTGGACTTATCCTGAGATTTGGAAATTTCTTGCGCAACGTATCCGGAAGCGTATATTCACAGTTAATACCAAATCGAGCCAAGGTACTGTCACCCGTAGCATTGGTCAACTGACCAAAGATCTCGTCATAGGTGCGATTTTCCTTCGTGATATAAACAATATACTTGATTGGCGACTTACGAATACCTGGCAATGGAGGCAATGGATTTTTATCATCAACTACCGATTTCTGAACAAATGTATTATCTATGGATTGCTGTGTAAGGACTTTTAGCTGAGTAGCAGTAGGAACAGCAATTTTCTGAAAACTCCCAAGCTGTATATCCCCAACGTAATCCCCTTGAATTGGTTCGATAAAGCCCTTTCCTCCATTAGGACCAGCACCTAATCCTCGACAAGTGGTCGCATATAGTTCCTTCTCATCTTTTGACAACAAGACCCGCGTTGGGCCCCATCCCGATGGAATAAGACCTTTAGTTGTTCTGCTCTGAACATCAATAACAGCCACCGCATTAAAACCAAGAAGCGCCACATACAATGTTTTCTCATCCCTACTGAGTGTTAAACCAAATGGCAATAAGCCTCGATAATGATCAATACGTGCATCCACTTTAATAGAAATATGGCCTAAGATCTTGTGATTCTTATAATCCAGAACAGAGATATTGTCGTTAGAGGCATTTGTAACGTAGGCCAGATTAGTCCCAACTGCGATCGAATTCGGACTAGCCCCTCCAACAACCTCCGCACCTTCCACCATATGCCCAATCTGATGGCCAGTTTTAAACTTATCCATCACCTGATTGGTCTTTAGATCGATGGTAAATACACTCATAGCATCAGGATGGAGTGGACTTCCTAACCCAGGAATCTGACGCCCCTCGACAACCGTTCCATGAATAGATTCCTTCGTGTTGTCCCCATATGGATGATGAGAGATCAACAATGAATCGAGATTCTTGGGCGTTGCACCTGTGATTAAAGGATAAGAATACACACCCACATTCGCGACAAAGGCAGTCTTGTGATCAGGACTTAACGAGAGTCCGAATGGCTGGCGACCGACAGGAATAGAAGCGGTTATTTTTTTAGTTGCCAAATCAATTCGAACCATTCTAAAGTTAGCACGATCAAGCACAAGCAATTCATTGTTCTCCTCATTGAGAACTAAATCGGAGGTAAAGCTGTCGACGTAATCTTTATTTGCGACTGAGCCATTCAAGGAGATTGAATCGAGTCTTTCGAGTTTTTGAATGTCGTAAAGGATGACTGCACCATTATCGCCCCCACTGAGATAAATAGTCTTTGAATCTTTGGCAAAAGCCACACCCAAGCAAGACCCATTTGACAAGGGGGATTTAATTTTATTGTCATAACTTGGAACACGGATCGTCGCCAAAGAAGGTAAATCAACGATCGTAAATACCCCATTATGCAAGGCTACTGATTTCGTCCCATCGGGAGATATCGCAAGGCCGTAAGGATCGTTGGTGATTCGAATAAAATCGCCAGCGGGAGTCAGAAACCTCCCACTAGGCAAGATCGTTGTCCCCTTCTCATTGATGACCGCAAACTTATTCGCTGCAGGCACGGCTAAGATTTCAACTGGTTTTTGGGAATAGCTCTTTTCTGACAAAAGGAAGAGAAGAGCTGAAAATAAAATGGTTGAAAATAATCTCATTCGTTAAATAGTTAATCCAATTTCACAATAAAAATTTGCTGCCTTGTCTCTTTTTTTCCCTCTACAGGAATCAATCGATTATAGGCTAATGTCTTTTCATCATTTGACCAAACGAGATTAGACAAAGGCTTTTCGCTCTTGGCAGTAATCTGCTTAACTCGCTGATCAAAAGGACGATCAGAGACCTCTGTAAGCACAATACTATTATCCCAAATGTATAAAATATGTTGGTTGTCTTTCGACCAGCGGACTACTCCCTGGACATCAGTTGGATGATTAGTAAGTTGAATTGGGCTTCCTCCGGCAGGAGAGATTCCAAATACCTGTTTGACACCCTTCTGATCAGCTGCGATAAAAGAGATTAGCTTGCCATCGGGTGATGATCGAACAACACCTCCGCATCCTGGAAACTTCGTATCTGCCGTATGTGTTAATCGGCGCTGAACTGTCCCTTTAGGAGGCATAGGAAATGTTGTGCGAGTCCCTTCTAATGGACCAAATTCACCAGGGACATTCAGTGAGTCAGGAATATCGACCACAAAAAGTTCATCAACTGGCTTTCCATCTTTATTATTAACCTTTCCTATAAAAGCACGAGCTACCTGAAGTGTGCCATCGGGTTTTGTATATCCAGAAGTTCCAATCCAGCTATCAGAAGCAGCATTGCTGATCTCATCGCTTCCAGGCTTAGGATCGGGAACAACACGAACCACGACAGCGCTATACCAAGTTCCAGCAACATTCTCATCGGGGTGACCAGGATGTACTGTTACCCGGTGACGATTATTGGATACGGCAATGGTACGTAAGTTCCATTTAATGCCTGTTGAGTCTTCAAATTTCTTCATGATGGCATCGTTGTAGGTATAGCCTACCCATTTGCCATCTCTACTCCATTCGTGACGGTGTGTTCCACCGCGCAAAGCTCCAGGAGAATAAGGGAAAGTGATGTCGCGAGCATCCATTAGAATCGGAACATTGGGATTGTTATCATCCACCATCACACCCGTACGACGCCATTGTTGATAAGGATTTTCTGCCGAGCAGACCTCTAACCCATGAATAAAGATGACCCTATTTTCTGTGGGACTATAACTTGCCGCTCCAGCTCCTGGACCAAAGTCGTGGTTGTCTTTCACGCCAAACAATACTTGGTTCTCTCCTGTCTCAATGTTTATACGCTCCACCGATGGACTCCCTCCGATACCGCCAATACCCGTGCGAGTATCATAGACAAGCCACTTTCCATCAGGCGAAAAATTGTCGTTGTTGTCAAGGTCATGGTTCTTAGAAGAGTCATTCGTAAGTTGAATTTCTGTTTTAAGAATTACAGGTTTGGCACATGCAGCAAGCACCAAAAATCCAAGCAAAAGTTTATAGTTCATCGGGTTTAATTTAGTTCGTTTATTTTTTATCATGCTCTAAGCGTTCATTTTCCTCATCGTCCATATCTGGTCCTTTTTCAATCTTTTTCCAGTCGATGGTTTTATTATATCTCTTCATCGCTAAATCAGCATCGAACATACGAGAATCATGCTTTTCTAACGTAAAAGGGGTATAGTCAGGTTTGTCGGTGAAAAAATCTTGAAGCAAGGAAGCGGTGACATCAAACTGATTCACATACTTAACATTTAAAATATTGTATATCGTCTTTAAGATAGATCCAAAGTTCGCGTGATTGTGTGAAACATAGCCTTTTTTGACATAAGGGCCTTCCATCATTAAGATTGACCGATGCGCATCGATATGATCACTGCCACCTTGTGGATCATCCTCCGTGATAATTACGAGCATCTGTTTCCAATATTTTGTCCGAGAGAGGAAGTGTAAGATCCGACCAACAGCAAGGTCGTTGTCCGCCATAAAGGAGTGCGGATAGAAATAGCCATCTGCAGGCCTCTTTCCAGCGCAGTGATCGTTAGGCACTTGCATGGCCAAGAATGAAGGTAGTTTTTCTCTCCCTTTAATCCATCTGTCGGTAAATTCTTTCTCAAACTGATCCATCCGATATTGATCTGGAATATTCATATTGAAGCCAGCGTAGTTAAGACTAGTTCGTTTGAAAAGTGCTTTTTGCATCGGCACCATAACCACATGAGAAGCACCAGTTTTGGTATCATACCATTCGTCCCTAACATGCGCCGTTTCATTCGCTTCACCGAAATTATAAAACGAGACTTTCGATCGCTCCAACGCTTCCCACAATCCACCTATCTCACCAAAATCTTCTGGATCGACGGCGCCACCAGTACCAGGCCAGCGACGACCGGGAGCTGAAGAAAATAGCTTTGCGGTCTTGGTTGTTGCGGCATTTGCTTCGACCCACTCATTGGGCAACACACCCACCATCCAATGGTGACCATGAATTGAAGCATCGCTGTCGCAGTAATAATTATCTGAAAAGGCAAACTGCTTGGCAGCCTTAATATGGTTTGGACTAATTCGGAGGTTCGCTAGCCTTTTTCTTGCGGTGTCAGGGAAAGTATATTCACAGTTCATGCCAAATCGAGATAACGTGCTGTCACCTGCCGCATTTTTCAATTGTCCAAATACTTCATCGTACGTGCGATTTTCTTTGGTGATATAGACCACATATTTAATGGGCGATTTTCGAATTCCTGGCAATGGAGGCAATGGATTTTTATCATCGACAACAGACTTTTGAACGAACGTATTGTCAATAGATTGTTTGGTATAATCAGCCAGCTGAGCGACACTTGGAATAATCACCTTATGAAAACTACCAAGCTGAATATCGCTGATAAAACTCCCCTGCGGTGGAGTAATAAACCCTTTTCCACCATTCGGCCCAGCACCTAATCCTCGACAAGTGGTGATGTACAATTCGCTTTCGTCATTAGATAGTAGCACACGAGTTGGCCCCCATCCAGATGGAATCAGCCCTTTAGTCGTTTGACTTTTAACATCAATAACAGCTACTGCATTAAAACCTAGAAGTGCGACATACAACGTCCTTTCATCTCTGCTAAGTGTTAATCCAAAAGGCAATAATCCACGATAATGGTCAATCCGGGCATCAACTTTAATCGGAATATGACCGATGATCTTATGATTTTTATAATCAAGAATAGAAATATTATCGTTGGTGGCATTTGAGACGTAGGCATACTCAGCACCTACAGCGATCGAATTCGGACTTGCGCCACCCACAACTTCGGCATCCTCTACCATATGCCCAATTTGATGACCAGTCTTAAACTTGTCGACCACTCGATTTTTCTTCAAGTCGATAGTGAATACGCTCATCGCATCTGGATGGAGTGGACTGCCCACACCGGGAATTTTACGACCTTCAACAACTGTTCCATTAATCGACTCTTTGGTATTATCGCCATACGGATATTGGGAAATCATGATTGAGTCAAAATTTGCAGGCGTGGTGCCAGTGATTAGCGGATAGGAATACATCCCCACATTAGCCACAAAAGCAGTTTGATGATCTGGACTTAAAGCAAGACCGAATGGCTGGCGACCCACAGGTATGGACGCTGTGATTTTTTTTGTCGTTAAATCGATGCGAACCATCCTGAAATTGCCTCTATCTAAAACCAGAAGTTCATTATTGGATTCATTTAAAATCAGATCAGAAGTAAAACTATCGACGTACTCCTTGCCTGAAACAACTCCATTTAATGAGATTGAATCAAGTCGCGTTAGCTTTTGAATATCATAACTTATGACCGCTCCATTATCGCCCCCACTAAGGTAAATAGTTTTTGAATCCTTTGCAAAGGCAACACCTAAAAATGACCCCTTTGACAAAGGAGATTTAAGTTTCTTATCATAGCTAGGAACTCGGGTGGCAGCCATCGACTTGACATCAATAATCGTAAAAACACCATTGTGCAGGGTGACGACCTTTGTTCCATCAGGTGAGAGAGCCAAGCCATAAGGACCATCTGTGATTAAAAGTGAAGAGCCGGCAGGTTTAACGAGTCTGCCACTAGGAAGAATAGAAA
>CAIVGL010000005.1 GCA_903905505.1 uncultured Bacteroidia bacterium
AATTAAAGTCATCGAATCAATTTGATTAGCTTTGCTTCGTGATTTATGACAGATAACTAGGTCTGTTTTTAGGTGTTTCGCAAAAACATTGGCTCTTTTTGTCCCACCCACATCAGGGGAGGCGACCATAATATCTTTTAAGCCCATTTGTTGAATATAAGGGACAAACAAGGCAACCGCACTTAAGTGATCTACGGGCACATCAAAAAATCCTTGAATCTGATCCGCATGTAGATCCATCGTAATCAGACGGTCAATACCCGCCACCGAGAGCATATCTGCGACAACCTTAGCCCCGATTGAAACCCGAGGTCTATCTTTACGGTCTTGACGAGCAAAACCGAAATAAGGCATTACAGCAATAACCTTATAGGAAGAGGCCCGTTTAGCGGCATCGATCATAAATAACAACTCCAATAAATTATCTGCAGGGGGGAAAGTCGACTGAACAATAAACGTAAAAGAACCCCGAATAGTCTCTTCATAACAGGGCTCAAACTCACCATCAGAGAAACGAGGGCAAGAAGATCTACCCAACTCTATTCCAGCATTTTCTGCTATTTTTTCTGCAAGATATTTGGATTCAGTACCGGCAAAGATTTTAATAAAGCCTGTAGACATAGATAATGATTTTCTGATATGAATTTATAACGAGCAACCTTGTGTGGACAAAAGTAAAAATATTGAGAAAAGAACATTGGAGAATAACAATCTTTTTTTTCTGATTTTATCACCCAATAGTTAATAACGTAACTCCATCACTTTTTGACGGGTTTAACAACCTGATCTATAAATCCAAGAATCTCGTCGCGACCAAGCTTCGTGCCTGAAGAGGTGATAAAGATCGATGGAAGCTCCTCCCAAGTCTTCAGCAACTCATTTTTATAATCTGTAATATTCTTGTCTAATTGCCGTTTCGACAACTTGTCAGCCTTAGTGAAAACAATCGAAAAGGGAATTTCATGATAACCCATGTAGGTCATAAACTCTAAATCGTTTGCTTGTGGCTTATGACGAGAATCGATCAATGCAAAAACACAGTATAAATTCTCCCGGATAGCTAAATACTCCCGGATAAAAGAGAGCCATTGAAGACGCGAAGAGCGCCCAATTTTAGCAAAGCCATAACCTGGAAGATCGACCAAAAACCACTCGTCATTAATGTTGAAATGGTTGATCAGTCTTGTTTTCCCTGGTGCTGCTGACACCTTGGCGAGGTCACCAAATCCAGTAAGCATATTAATAAGTGAAGACTTTCCAACGTTCGATCTGCCAACGAATGCAAACTCAGGTAAATCAGTTGGAGGACACAATTTTGGATCCGAATTACTTATTATAAACTCTGCTTTCTTTATGATCATTTGATTGTGTTATAAATAATTGGCCGAAAGGTATGATTCAGCACTATCCGTCACGAAAAACTATGCGATGTATATTTCAATTAATTTGGCCTTAGTCCCCTTAGGTACTGAAAGCGAAAAACTTCCAAGTTGAGCAGGAACTAGCAAGGTATCGCCTAGGACAAACTCCGTCTTTTGACCATCCCACTCCAGTTGACCCTGTCCTTCAATGCACATGTAGATTACAAACGTATCCTGATCGGTAAAATCGCGATCTACTGCCGCGGTTAAAGGTAAGATATTTGTGGTAAAATAGGCACATTCGACTAAACGGACAGGTTGATTATCGATTGCCTTATATTCGGTTCTATAGGATGAGGCAAAGCTAAAATCAATAGCATCGAGTGCAAGATCATTATGCAACTCACGCGTATTTCCTTCGTCATCGACCCGATTAAAATCAAATATTCGATAGGTCACATCGGAGGTCTGCTGAATCTCTGCTACCACTATTCCCTTTCCAATGGCATGGATTCTTCCAGCTGGCATAAAGAAAACATCGCCAGCTTTTGCCACCTCATAATTCAAAACATCTTCAATTGTCCCTTTATTCAGATGATCCAGATACTCTTCCTTTGTAATTTTTCGATTAAAGCCAGTAATGAGCTTAGAGCCAGGATCCGCCTGAATAACAACCCACATCTCCGTTTTTCCAAACGCATCGTGCCTCTCCAAAGCCAACGCATCATTAGGATGAACTTGTATGGAGAGATAATCATTGGCATCAATAAACTTGATTAAAAGTGGAAATTCGGTGCCAAACTTCTCGTACACCTTCTCCCCCACTAAATCGCCCATATACACTTCAATCAATTCCTCCAGATCATTGCCTTCCAAGAAACCATTAGAAACCACTGAAATATCATCTTGTATTCCTGACAACTCCCATGATTCTCCACAATTAGGCAATTGAGAAAACTGTTTATTTAAAAGTTTATTTAACTTATTCCCGCCCCAGATTTTGTCTTTGCAAATAGGGGAGAATTTCAGTGGATATAGATTATTCATTCGAAATTTTAGAATTGGAAATCAACAACAGCTCTATCCGAGGCATTTGCACGAACAATATCCACCACCTTAAGATGCTCAGGATGAACCTGATAAGCCTGCAGTCCCTCAAAGGAATCGAAATGAGATATTAAGCAGATATCAAATGAGCCATCACCCAGTTTGTGATGACCGCCAACTTCGATATGGCGAATCTCTGATATTTTATCTTTAAGCGCCAACAAAGACCCAATGACCTTATTTTTTGCTTCTATTTTTTGAGCTTCAGTCTCAAACGACTTAAGTTTAAAGAGGACAACGTGGTTAATCATGACAAATTAAATTTATTGATTGCAAAACTAACACTTTTAAAGTCAATCTAGTTTAAAACAACTTTCAAATGAGTGATTAGAATAACAGAATAATTCCTTAAATTTGATTAGGTGCATCAAAAACCAGGAACACGAACACTAATTTAATTTACAGAGCATAACTTACATCATTTAACTGCTAACATTTTACAACCGCCCAAATGCTACCAAGACTATTACCCGAACATGTTTTATTTATTGATATTGAGACCGTCTCTCAACACAAGCATCTCGGGGAGGCTCCAGAGAACATCCAAAAACTCTGGACAAAAAAGGCAGCACAGATAAGCAAAGAGGGAGAAACCGCTGAAGAGCTATATGGCCGAGCTGCCATCTATGCCGAATTTGGAAAAATTATTTGCATCTCGGCTGGAAAAATTTTCCGAAAAGGAAAAGAACGTGCCTATCGGGTAAAATCGTATTGCGGATCAGATGAGAAGGTGCTTCTGGAGGAATTCTCCGCTATGCTTGTTGCATTTATGAGCAATCCCTCCCATAAAATCTGTGCGCACAATGGTCAAGAGTTTGACTTTCCATATATAGCACGGCGTATGCTTATCAACGGACTTACGCTCCCTCCAGTCTTAGATATTGCTGGGGCCAAGCCTTGGGAACTCAAAGAGATCATGATTGACACCTTACAACTTTGGAAGTTTGGTGACTATAAACATTATACCTCCCTAGAACTATTGTGTGCAATTTTCAATGTCCCCACACCTAAAGACGATATCGACGGCAGTCAAGTTGGAGACATCTACTACCAAGAGGGAGATATCCAACGAATTGCACGATACTGCGAGAAGGATACTTTAGCCATAGCCCAGCTACTCCTTCGATTTAAAGGAGAAGAGATTATCAGTCAAGAGAACTACGAAATTGTGGTAAACGAAGAATAGGTCAAACAATTGCAATGGTTTTTATATTTTTGTACCCATAAAATATAAAGCCAAGCACATGCCAACAGTTGTAAGTGGAATACGTTCGACAGGAAATCTACATTTAGGAAACTATTTTGGAGCGGTGAAGAATTTCATCGAGATGCAGAATGAGCACAACGCCTATTTCTTTATTGCAGATTTTCATTCCTTAACAACACATCCTACTCCAGCCGATCTTCACATCAACGTGAAGCAGGTCATGGCTGAATATTTAGCCTGTGGCATTGATCCTGACAAAGCAACAATCTTTGTTCAAAGTGATGTCCCTGAGATTCTAGAACTATATCTTTTGTTAAATATGAACGCCTATTTAGGCGAATTAGAACGCACCACCTCATTTAAGGATAAAGCGCGGCAGCAACCCGACAATGTCAACGCTGGCCTCCTAACTTATCCTGTGCTAATGGCTGCAGATATTCTAATCCACAAAGCAAATCTAGTTCCTGTAGGAAAAGACCAAGAGCAAAATCTTGAGATGGCCCGCACGTTTGCTCGTCGTTTTAATCGAATGTATAACGTAGAAACATTCCCAATTCCTCGACCCTATACATTTGAAGGAAAAGACATGGTGAAGATTCCAGGTCTGGATGGTTCAGGCAAGATGGGGAAATCAGAAGGGAATGCCATTGCCTTAGCAGAATCACCTGAGAGCATCCGCAAGAAAGTTATGCGTGCAGTAACCGACACAGGACCGACGGAAGACAATCAGAAAAAGCCTGAGGTTATCCAAAACCTATTTACCTTGATGGAAGTTGTATCGACGCCTGATACTGTTGCTCACTTTGAAACGACCTACAACAACTGCTCTATCCGTTATGGTGACTTAAAAAAGCAACTTGCAGAAGACATCATCACATTCACAACCCCTATTCGGACGAGGATCGAAGAGATTGTTAAAGACCAAGAATATCTCTCAAAAGTTGCCCGAAATGGTGCCGAAAAAGCCCGCGCCTCAGCCTCGAAAACGCTTCAAGAAGTTAGAGAGATTATTGGATTTAGGAAGTTCTACTAATCGGCCTACAGCCTATCAATTAGGCGGATAAGTTGTTTTGTAAATTGACATCTGGAGAACAAGTCTACGATTAAGGGATGAAAATTCCTATTCGCTGATACCAATTTTCTGTATCTTTACCAAAACGAACCCCTTCAACCTATGAGATCATCCTTACCCAGAGTTCTAATTGCAACAATTACGGCCCTGATATTTCTAGGTTGTAATTCATCTGCCCCCAAAGCTCCTCATGCAGTGCCCTATCCTGAATGGGTTCGAAACTCAATAATTTACGAGACGAATGTTCGACAATATTCACCTGAAGGAACATTCAAAGCCTTACAAAAAGATCTGCCTCGCATAAAAGACCTTGGGATCGATATCCTTTGGTTGATGCCTATTTATCCCATTGGAATAAAAGATCGCAAAGTTCCAGCAGGAGCTACAACAAGTCTTGGAAGTTACTATTCTATAAGAGATTACAAAGCCATCAATCCGGAGTTCGGCAACGGTGAAGATTTCAAGCAATTGGTCAACAAAGCACATGCTATGGGAATTAAGATTATGATCGATTGGGTCGCCAATCACACTTCCCGAGACAATTCATGGATCACCGACCACCCTGGATGGTATAAAAAAGATAAAAACGGGACTATTGCTACTCCTTTCGACTGGACAGATTGTGCCCAGCTAGACTATACAAATCAGGCCATGCGTCAGACTATGGTTGAGGCCATGAAATTTTGGATTATAAATTACGATATCGACGGCTTTCGATGCGACATGGCTGGATTAGTCCCTACCGATTTCTGGGAAGAGGCAAGGACTGAGTTACAAAAGATTAAACTTATTTATTTCTTGGCTGAGAATGAAGATAAACCGGAATTGGGCAAATACGCTTTTGACTCGAATTACGGATGGGAGATGCATCATCTGATGGCTGATGTGACCCAAGGGAAAAAGAAGGTTACTGAAATCCTCCGCTTGCAAGCCAAGGTAGATTCCACCATGCCATCCAGGGCATTTAAATTAAATTTCATCACCAATCATGATGAAAACTCATGGAATGGAACTGCCAAGGAGAAGTTTGGAAATGGAGAAGATGGCTGTGCCGTTTTAACGTTCACACTTCCTGGAATGCCGCTGGTTTACAATGGACAAGAGGTATCGCTAACGAAAAGGCTTAGTTTCTTCACCAAGGACACCATCGATTGGAGCAATAAGGATAAGTATGCATTCTATAAAACCTTAATTTCGCTTAAGCATAGAAACGAGGCGATATGGAACCCTCCTTATGGCGGCACCATTCAACCGGTAGCGACCACTGCACCAGAAAAGCTAATCGCATTTGTGCGGTCTAAAGGGAAAGCTCAAGTTTTTGTCTTGATCAATTTAAGTGCCGACCCTGTTAGTGCAACGATTAATGGGACGACTGCAGATGGAACCTATGTCAACATCTTCAATAAAAACAAGATCATCCTTGATGCCGACAACAGGGACTGTTACTTAGAACCTTGGGGATACCTTGTTTTGGAAGGGACGGGGAGATAGAGGGATGGAGAGAGAAAAAATCCTAAAAAGACCAATTTTCCGGATGCAGGGACATATGGACTAACGTGCCAATAATATTATCATATTTCTCAAATAGGTTTTTGTATTTTTCAATTTCAAAGTATTGACATTCCAGAGCAAAATCAAGCCATGTTTGTGTTTCCGCTGCCTCACCTTCTGAATCAGAGAGTTTTGACACAAATCCTTTGGGATATTTCCGTTTTCTGAATGCTTCTGCTAAATTGGAACAGACGGATCTTGATGATCTCCTGGCTTGATCAGTTAAGGAATACTTCTCCTCTTTAGAAAATTGATTTGATATTTTGAATATCTCCGTCTCTAAGTCCCTTCCAAATATTATTTCAGAAATTTCTCCCGTTGTTGTAGATTAGTCAATCCACCTAAGAAGAACACCACACTTGAGATAGCGAGGAAGAGTCTGCTTTTCTGAGATATCTGCGACCAGATCATCTCATTCATATTACCTGGAATTGTGTATGGATTATGAAACACATTCCATTGTGTTCGGTTCAGCGAATCGCTAAACATCAAGAGCAAAACGCCGATAATAATCATGACCACCGCAGTACCATTGCCATTCTTCACCATGGTGGAGATTAAAAATGCACAGGAGCCTAAGAATAACACGGGAAACATCAGCTGCCACGACATCTCGAAGACCGGGAAAGGAATTAATCCATAGTAGCCGACCCAACAAAAGAGGTATAGGAAAAACCAGGTGAGTAAAAAGATCATCACCAGTCTTACAAGCCATACTTTATAACGGTAGTTCGGAATACCAAACAAGATCTCCAAAATCCGATTGTCGGCATCACTCTGTATTCCAAATACCGTGGGATAAAAAACCAGCAGAATTCCGGGAAAAATTAAGATCCCATAAACATTCGAAGAGTCGTACCCCTGCACATTAAACACTAAATTGACAGACAAAAGCAAAAAGAAGAATAGCGCGGCTATTACAAACCAGATAAACCGACCGGCAAAAATAATTTTCAGATTGTATTTAGCCATCTTCCGGATCAGGTCGATCCAGAAATATGATTTGCTTTCCTTTGCTATGATTTGAGATGATTTATTCATTCGTCTATTAACTATTAATTAGTCACTTTAATCCCCTTAAGCAAGCACAAATAAGCTTCCTCAAGTACAGGCTTCACTTGAATAGCTTCAGCGGAAGGTTTTTCAGCAGCTAAGAAGCGTAATTTGATCAAATCACCCTCTCTGGAATGATGAACAACCCGATCTTTAGCTGGGAAAGAATCAAATTCCTTAGCTGGGATCGTATATTGCCATACGAGACCCTCAGCTAGCTTAACCATGTCGCCAGGGTTTCCAGCGTAATGCAACTGACCTCTATTTACCACAGCAACCTGATTACATGAGCTAGAGATATCTTCAATAATATGGGTCGAGAAGATCACTACACGTTCACGACTTAGCTCAACGAGTAGATTTCTAAATCGAATACGTTCTCGAGGATCTAGACCTGCCGTTGGCTCATCCACGACTAATATCCGTGGAAGATGAAGTAAGATCTGAGCAATCCCTATTCGCTGCTTCATCCCACCTGAGAACCCCCCAATCTTATCGTCTTTGCGATCCCAAAGATGGACAGATGAAAGAACATATTCTATTCGAGTAGCGCGCTCAACAGGATTGGTAAGCCCTTTTAGCAAAGCTTGGTAATCTAAATATTCAAAAGCAGACATATTCTCATACGACCCAAACTCCTGAGGGAGATATCCAATAAGTCCTTGAAGCTCTTCCCGTTTTTCTTGTGTATCGATCCCATTGATCCAGACCTTACCATAGCTCTGCTCATAAATACCACAGATTATGCGCATCATGGTTGATTTTCCTGCACCATTCGGTCCTAACAGACCAATCATTCCGGTATCAATCTGAAGTGAAACGCCTTTTAAAGCTTTAAAGGCATCGCGTTTACGACCGATAATAGGCATCTGTTCGACCAGTTTAAAGAACACCCGTCGCGAACCAGCAAAGCGCCCTTGAAGCCTTTCAATATTGACATTCTGAACATAAAGCATCTCAGCAGTCCGATTAACAGACAGTGCGAAGTACCACAGGATACCAATTAGAACTACAGAACCGATCGAAGACCAAGCCAGATAAAGAAGAACCAGCATAATCGAAGGTAGAATCCAATAGATAAATCCCAGTCCAATTTTCCCCATCCTGGATGGCCATGTTAAACCATCTCGTTCACCTTTATAATCAAGGTATTCGCGAATAGGTCCCCACAAGTATAAGGAGAAGAAGAAAATGATATGCGACAGAAGAAACATAAACAATCCATTCTGAAGATAACCGAATGTAAAATAGAACAAGAAACCTAAGATTGGCAGTTCCCATACGAAATCATCAAAATCGCGCCAGCTCTTGTAATATTTCACCTGACCAGCTCTTTCGCGGATACGAGTGTTACCAATCCACTCCCGTTTAAAACGACCTCCCCAATTATAGATCTTCACCAAATTTTGTATTCGAATCTGAATGGGTTCATTCGGATCGACAATAGATTCCTTCGCTTTACGCAAACTATTGTTAACAAACCAAGTGGTACCAGGGATAACAAGAACCAAGGCAATCATATCGAGCATCTGCCATAGGAATGCGTCAACATGCGCATAAATTAAATAAACACCCAACAACAGAACAACTCCTTGAATAATTTGTGTTCTCAGCGATAGACCTTTCATCCATATAATGGCATTTTCAAGACCGAAATAGAAGGTTGGAATAAATATAAGGGTTAGTAATGTACTCATGCTCAACCCGCCAATAACAGTAATTGCAAAGGGAGCCCCAATGGCACCTACATATTCATTATCACCCATAGCCAATGGGAACATAGCAATCACGGTAACAATAGCAGTAATTAAGATCGGACGAATTCGAGACATACCAGCCAAGATCAAGGCTCGCTCGGTCCGGAAACCTCTTTTTCGTAAAATATTGGTATAGTCAATCAGGATAATTCCATTGTTGACTACAATTCCGATTAAAATGATAAATCCAATTAACGTATTTGCGCTAAATAGCGAGTTGTGGGTTACAATTAGTGCAACAAAAGATCCAATAGCAGCCAAGGGAATAGAGAACATCAGCACGAATGGGGTGGAGATCGATTCAAAGACGGAGGCCAGAATCATAAAAATAAGGATAAAGGCAGCCAGGATAAGGAAATAGAAATCCTTCAATGGATCTTCCTCATGAAGTACTTGTACGGCGACGCCAGCAGGCAGTTTATAACCTTCAACGATCTTATCGACATCCGCTCTATAGGTAGTCAAGAGATCTTTTGAATCTTGAGCAGCGGTAACAAAAGAGTAGGAAACTTCAATTTGTTTTTCACGATTTACCCGTGTAATATTTGCTGCCCCAGACGAGTAGATTATTTCACTAATACTCTGAAGTTCGTGCATAGTTCCTTTCGAATCAGGAATGGGCAGATTTCGAAGTTCATAAATGGTACGTGGTTTTTTCTGCTGTTCAAGTGTGGTGCCCATCATTGGCATCTCTTTAATCAAGATATCATATTCATCAGTCCCCTGCTTAAACTTAATATTCGTATTCGTCTCTTTATTAAAGGAGCTTAGTTCTCCCGAGATATTCCCCAACGCAATATCATTTTCGCTCATTTTCAATGGGTGAAAACGCAAATGGACTTCAGGTCTATTATCGGAATAGCTAACTCTTACTCGCCTCATCGACTCCAATGATTCGAGGTAATATTGGAGATCACCAGCCACATTTTTCATCACATCAAAATCTTGTCCTTTAATTAGGATCCGCTCTTGATTATCCCCTACACCTAGCAACTTCATCATATTCCCAGTGCCGGTGCTAGTCTGACGGCCACCACCGCCTCCGCCGCCACCTGATCCAGCGCTGGCAGTTGTCTCAGATGCATCAGAGATATCAATAACAGCGCCAGAGACATCCTCCACTCGAGCCCGAACATCATCACGAATTTGGGCGATAGTCCTTTTGCTTATTTTTTGGTAATCTTCCTTGAGCAACACATTAACAGTTGCATTTTCCAATTGAATATTACTGGTAACATCATCTTTTTCTTTCAATGAATCGATTCGAGTTTCGATCTGAGAAACAATTTTGTCGGTAGCTTCGATAGTCGATCCAACAGGCATTGTCACGCTAATCCGAAAAGCTTTTGTCTCAACCTGTGTCAGATTATTCATACTAACGGCAAGACAGAGGAAGATCGAGACAAAGAAGAAGAGCAATACCCCTACAATCGTCTGAGCTGGTTTGCGCAACGAATACTTCATCAGCATAACATAAGCCTGCACCAGCTTATTTCGAGTGGAGACGACATTAAAGCTTAGCTTCTTACTATTCTCCTTTCGGAGGAATGAGTAGGCCATCATAGGCACCAGAAGCATGGCCACAAACAGGGAGATGGTAAGGGTCGAAATAATTGATACGCCAACATTTTTTCCAATCAGGGTAATCAAGAAATTATCCGAAAAAATAAACGGCAAGAAAACAGTTATTGTCGTTAAGGTAGAGGCAAAGACCGAGCGCCAAACCTCGGTAGTTCCCTGAATAACAGAGTCACGTGGGGACAGACCTATCCCTCTGAGTCGATAAATATTCTCCAGGACCACCACGCTATTATCGAGCAGCATACCAACTGCGAGAGCCATTCCAACTAGGGTTAGGCTGTTAATTGAGATATCGGCTCCGAAGAACACATTAAACGCTGTCAGGACAGAGATGGGTATTGCCAAAGCAATAATCGACACCAGCTGAAAATTCTTCAAAAAGATCCATAGGACAAGAATGGCAAGAATCCCACCCACTAGGGCTAACTCCCCAATCTGGTTCAGATTTTTCTCCATCGTGTCAGCCGCATTGTTCTGAACTTTAATCTGAACATCTTTCGAAGCTAGATCTTTGTTAAGCCGAGCAATTGTGGCCAATGTATTATGTGAAAGCTCAATAAGATTAGACTGGGCATCATTGACCAACGTTATAGAGACTGAATTCTTACCGTTTACACGCGAGTAGGAAGTTTCTTCTTTCGTTCCGAAATAGACCTTCGCCACATCTTTCAGGAGGATTGGACCAGGAGCAATGACGAGGTTACTAATATCTTTTAGATCGTCATATTCTGATGTTACCTGAACAAAATACTGCCGATTTGACTCATAAACATTACCTGCAAATGCTCGTGCTTTGTAGTTCTGAGTGATCTTATTCCGAATCGTTGCAGCAGTAATATGATAAGCTTCACAAACATTCATATCAAGCTGTATCTCCACAGATTTTTCTCGACCTCCAAATACGTTCACCCCTGCTATTCCATTGACATTCTCGAGCTCATTCTTGATCTTCAGATCGGTAATATTACGCACCCGGTCGACGCCTCCACTTCCCAGTACCTGAAGCTGCATAAACTGGTTTTTCATCTGATTAAGGTCAACCTTGACCACGGTCACCCGAAATTGCTCAGGCAATGATGCTTTTATCTCATCAACCTTCTCTTGAACTTTAAGGTAAGTATATTTGAAATTGATGTTTTTATTGAATTCGACCATGATAGAACCCTGTCTGGACTGGGCTGTCGACTCCATATTTTCAATCCCTTGAAGCGCACCAATAGCACCTTCGAGCGGCACAATAGCTTGGCTCTCCATGTATTTTGGATCAACTTCTAGCTGACTAGATACCTGGACATAGAGCATTGGAAGTTCCGCATTCGGGAATAACTCCATGGAAAGATTTTTCCAGGAAAAATAACCCATCATGCTTAATCCGAAAAAGAGCATGCTGATCAGAACTTTTCTATTAATTATAGAATTCATAAGCTATCTTTTCCGAGTATTACCATTAAATTGTATCCTATTTTTGCCATTCTAGTTCTAGACTAATCCTCTTGTTTGAGTGGTTTATTAGATGTCATAAGATCATATACACATGGGATCACGAGCAATGTCATCAGTGTACTTGTTATCATACCTCCGATAACGGCATAAGCCATTGGAGAACGCAATGATGCACTAGCTCCGAATCCAAAAGTCAAAGGCAATAATGCAATAACCGTAATGATACTGGTCATTAATATGGGACGAAGTCGCTGCTGGCTACCTAAAGCAATAGCTAGTTTCTTATCCATACCTGTCATACGAAGCTGATTGATCCGATCGATGAGAATGATGGAGTCGTTGACCGCGATCCCGCCGAGCATAATAATTCCAATCAAAGCCATCATATTAAAGGTCTGTCCCATAATAAAGAACAAAATAATTGTACCCACAATAGCAAATGGAATAGTAAGCAAGACGACTAACGGATGAATTAGCGATTCAAACTGACTAGCTAAAACCATATATACCAACACGATAGAAAGAAGCAGCGCAAATTTAAGATTCGACATCGACTCTTGTCGTTTTTGCTCTTCTCCAGCTACCTTAATGGAATAGTCGGCAGGCAAAGGGATTGGAGCTATTTTAGCTTGCACTTCAGCAACAACCTTATCAAGGGCCTTCCCGTTATCGAGCTCAGCCATCACCTTACCTATACGAGTTTGATTTTTCCTATAGATCTCTGTTGGTGCTAGGGATTCATTTAATTTAGCCACCTCGTAAAGACGAATCACAGATGTGCCATTTTTAATGATCATATCACCCAATGCTGCTACGCCAATTTTTGGAACATGAATGGTGATATCTTGCAATTCACCATTCTTATCCAGCTGCCCAGCTGTGACACCCTTTAATTTGGCAGAAACCTGACTAACGACATCCGTTACTGCCAGATTGTATGAACCTGCTCTAAATCGATCTACTTGAACGTTAATCTCCGGATAACCACCCTCCATATTCGTTTGAATGTTGTACAAACCAGGGATCTCTTTGACCGAAGCCTCCACCTGTTTCACAACTTTCTTTATTTCATTTAGGTCAGTCCCTTTGACCTCAATAACCATAGGAGCCTCCTGCGTACCTAAGATACTTTGCAAGGCCGTTTCGTCTTGTGAAAAGGTGACTTGAAACTGTGGGTTTGCCGCATACCATTTTGCAATGGCTTCAGTAACCTGAGATGCTACATATTTTCCAGTCGGCTTGAGGATCACCTTGATCTGGGCTGTATTTTCCCCTTCATAAACTGATGATGCAGAAGTTGTTGTTCCAGTAGAAGGTCCAATTTTCGAATAAACAGCCTGGATATCGTCTCCTAAAAGCTCTTTAATCATATTCTCAACCGATCCAATTGCGGTAGAAGTGCGCTGAAGCGAAGTCCCCTCAGACATCTTAACGTTAATGGTAAACTCTTTACTATCGGTCTTAGGCATAAATTCTGATCCAATATAAGGGATCAATAAGAAGGATAAGCCCATTAGAACAAGAGATATGATCGTGATAACCCAACGATGAGGAAGTATTCGTGTAATGAAATTACCATAACCAGCAAATTTCGATCCTTTAGGCGCCTGTACCCCTTTATTCTTAAAGAATTGATGATACAACATCGGGATTAAGAACATGGCCACAAATAAGGAAGATAAATGTGAAAAAGCAACTGTCCACGCTTGGTCTTTAAAAAGTTCTCCAGAGGCCCCATGAATGTATACAATAGGTAAGAAAACCACAATGGAGGTTAATGTAGAGGAGGTAATTGCTCCACCCACTTCAGCTGTTCCAACGATTGCCGCCTCCTTGGCAGACATACCTAATTCATGATTTCTGAAAATATTCTCCATCACGACAATCGCATTATCGACTAACATCCCAGCACCCAAAGCAAGTCCGCCAAGTGTCATGATGTTTAATGTCAAATCATTGAAATACATCAAGTTAAATGTTGCAATAATCGAGATTGGTATGGCGAGACTCACAATTAGGGTCGTTCCAATTTTGCGAAGGAAGATAAACAAGACTAGGATAGCCAAAATAACCCCAATAACCATCGTATTTTGAACCTCATCGATAGCTGTCCGAATAAATGTACCTTGATTGGTAACAACGGTAAATCTGTACCCAGGAAGAGCTTTAGTTATATTAACGAGTGCTTTTTGGATATCATCAACAGCTTTTACGGTATTGTAACGTGTCTCTTTGTAAATGGCCAAAGCCAAACATCTTACACCATTAATTCGAACGATATTTACGGGCTCCTTATTGGCAAAGCTAACAGTCGCCACATCGCGCAGAAAAGTTGCCGTCTTCTGAGCAGTGGTACTACCTAAGACCGGAGACTGATAACCGATGATTAAATTTTCAAAATCGGATTTTTGCTGAAGCAGGCTTACACCTTTAACGACATATTGCAATCCTGTTTCTGTTATTGTCCCACCTGAGATGCTTCTATTGTAAGCTTGAATCTTTTGTGAAAGCTGATCGACAGTAATATTAAATGCCTCTAATTTATAGGGATCAGTATCGATTCGCACTTCACTCTCTTCGATACCTGAAAGCTCCACATCGGCTATACCTTCCAGACGAACCAGCTCATTACGGATATAGTTCGTTGACACCTTGCGAAGTTCATTCATATCTGTTATGGTCTCATGCGAAAGGCCCACAATAAGAACTGGCTGTGTATTTGGATCAAGCTGAGTGATAGTTAAAGCATCGATAAGGGTGTTCTGAGAGAAAGATGTTAAAGCTTTTTGAAGATCTAGAAATGCTTCATTCATATCCTTATTCCAGGCATATTCAACGGTGATCTGTGCAGATCCGGTGCGAGAGATCGAGGAGACTTCCAGCACGTTACTTTGACGAATCGCCACCGCCTCAATTTTCTCGATAAACATTTTCTCCATCTCTTCAGGTGGTCTCTCACCCGATTTTATCTCGACAAAAATACGAGGAGAGGTCAGGTCAGGAAAAAGATCGATCCCTAATTTCTGATAGGAGATCACTCCGAGGAGTAAGATCCCCATGATCGCCATTAGTACGGTTACGGGGTAATTAACTGCAAAAGAGGTCAGTTTTTTCACTCGAAAAAATTTAGTAATATATTATAATGTACTGGTTATAATGGGTTTTGATTAATTAATAATCTTAACCTTAGAATTGCTCCGTAACGTCTCGAAACCTTTGGTAACCACACGTTCATTAACTTTTAGTCCTTCAATGACTTCAACGGAAGTCTCATTTTCTAATCCGACGGTTAGGATACGTTCTCTTACAGCGCCCTTCTCAACCACATAAACTGTTTTCCCGCGGTTACCCGAAATAATAATATCCTTAGAGATAACAATAGCGCTATCGCGACGAGCCACTTCAATATCTGCCTTAACGAACATACCTGGACGCAGCTTAAGTTCTGAATTTTCAATAATCAACTTTCCTTTAAACGTGCGAGTTTCCGTACTTACCACAGGAGACAATTCATTAATCTTAGCCTTTAGAGTATCTTTTGGCAAGGTATAATTAGTGATGGCAACATCTTGACCAGCATGCACAGATGCAATATTTTTCTCTGGAAGATTAATCTCCATGTATAGCTTGCTATAATCCATGAGTGTTACTGCAGGCGCGTTTGAAACGACACGAGTTCCATTGGTAACCTGAGGCAAATCAACTATAGCCCCCTTAAAAGGTGCGATGATCTCCATTTTAGCCAATTGGATTCTCGCATTTTCGAAATCGGTGGTCGCCTGAGCCAACGCCACTTCTGAATTTTTCATCTCACGTAAGGTTACTCCACCTTTTTCGTAAAGTGATTTTTGCTTCTGGTTCTCTAATTCAGAGATATCAAGATTTAATTTCTTCGTCTTGATAGCAATTGAATTTGCGGTCTCTAGGTTCTCTAACCGAATAATAACTTGCCCTTTTTCGACGATATCACCAAGTTTAAAGTCTGCCCCAGTACGAGGATTTTTTCCAAGTAAATAGATGCCTGCCATTTCGGTATTCAAGGTTGTCTGGCTTGCTGCAGTCGCAGTTCCAGTCGTACTAATAAATTGCACAATCGGCTTCTTCACCACATCGGCTACAGAGACAGGTATCGCCAATTCATTACTCACTTGACTTCCTTGATTGGCACATGAAGCTAGCACTGGAATCAATGCTGCTAAGATCCATTTGTTGCTTATTGTTAAATTGAAATTCATAATCTTATATTTTTTAATTGACTATTTTATAATTCCTGACTGAAAATCACGTATAAATTTCTCTGGCACAACGGCCTCGTTAGTTGTAAAATCAAACAAAGATTGAATCTTTAGGTTTAACAGTTCAACTTTATAATTGATTAAAGATTGTGCATAAGCCATCTTTTTATCGGATAATTGGACCTGGAAAAGATTTAGATCCATACTTGTCAAATCACCATTTTTATATCGCTCCAAGTTGATATCATAAGTAAGCTGAGAATTTTTCTGATTTTGAAGCGCAATCTCAATTTGATTTTTTAGATTCGTTAGATTTCGAACTACTTGTCTGATATCAATTTGTATTTGAGTCTGTTGGCTCGTAAGATTCAATTTCTGCGAATTGATTACAGCCTCCTGAGCTCTGATCCTTGCCTTACGTTGACCCCAATCAAAAATTGGAATATTAAAACCAAGACTAATACGAGGACTTTTTGTCGAACGATCAAAAATATTTGTCAGGGTTGGATCGTCCCCAAAGAGACCCATCGACAGCACCATATCACCTCTAAACTCATTGGATGCTTTTACCGTAATCAGATCGAATTGAGAAGTCTCCACATTGATCTGACGCTGGCGAAGTTCCATACGTGAGGCTAAACCATGCGCCAACGCTTTCTTTCCATCCACCACGATTGGAGTTACGGCCACGTCGGTCATCACCGAGATCTCTTTAATAATATCCATTCCAATATATTGTTTAAACTGATCCTTGGCATTCTCCAAATTAACCCTAGCCGATTCAACACCAGACTTCGATGTCGATAAGTTAACTTCCGACTGATAGAGTTGTTCTTTTGCTGAAAGGCCAGCTTCTACCTTATTTTTTATGATCTCATGACTCTTTTCTGTATTAACAAGCTCTTCTTGCTTGATCGTTAAGCTCATTTGTGCGAGGTAAACATTATAGAAGAATTGAGAGACATTTTTCTCTAGCGTCAAACGCTGCATTGCATAGCTAAGCATCGCATTTTCATTATCCAACTCAAGATTCTTAATGCCCATCTTTGTCCTGTTATAGGTAAACAAAGGCTGTGTTAGACTTAGATTTAGGTTATTAAAAAAGGCCTTGTTCTCATTCGTAACACCAAAAATTTCAGAGGAATTTGACTGCCAGCCCAATTGGTTCATAAGCGAAATCTTTCCATCTGTCAATAAGATAGGCTGATCAACTCTAAATGTACCTGCAGACGTAGTGCTCTTATTGGTAAACCATTGTGAGAGTCGCGTATCGAATTTACGACTATTGCTATAATCCAATGGATTAACATTCAAGGAGAACTGAGATTTCAAAGCAGCGCGCTGGGCGTTTAATGATTCAGTCGTACGTTCAAGATTATAAATTGAACTTTGTAAACTTGGGCTGCTCTGGCCTGCCAAATCTAAAGCTTGCTCAAGAGTAATAATCGACTGTGCACTGACCTGATTTAACACGAAGGTCAATAAGCAGAGGAGAATGAATTTATGATTCTTCATAGTATGATGTATTCTATTAATTTATTTTAACCAGTTTAACTGCATCGGCATAGATCGCGCGAGCCTTCGTGAGATTAGACAATTCAATTTTAATGGAATCGGGAGATAAATGATATGATCCAATCTCTATCCAACCAGAATCGTTATTTTTCATCTCCACAATCTGATTATCCTTTCCATCGTCATGGAAGATGGTAAAATGATAATCTTCATTCGAAAGCTCTTCACGACCCCATCCAGACTTAATCTTAGGAAGATAAGCCGAGACTTTATAATACCCTGGAACTTTAACGGGTACGTTCCAGATCGCCTTTCGATCACCTATTCCACCCTTGAGGTAATAAGCCGACCGAATTTGTTTCCCATAAAATTGCTCATTTGTGGTCAGAGTCCATTCTACTGGCGGATTCCAGAACAACAAACCTTTATACTTAATCTCTTGTCCACTTTTTCCGTTCGCTCCAGATGAACGAAGCACTCCAGAACCATCAGCTTCAGAAGGGATCAATAATCTCTGAATTAAACTATTCGATTTTGGCTGACTAAGTTTAAATCCGCGATCTTCATTATCTAAGATTATTTCGTTGGCTTCAACACCTTCTGTATAAGCGACTACCTGGTCATCATCCACCGCCTGTAAGGTCTCATCGATATCAATTTTTCCAAACTGCTGTGTAATACTTGAAGGTATATTATGAGAAGCAAAGGTGTTGATTGTAATAGAACGAGGTTCACGGTTAAACAAATAGGTAATCTTTCTTGATACTTTTCCACCAATAAGAACTGTCTTTTCTATGTTGTCATCTGGACTTCCAGCACCGCCACGTCTTCTGAACCCTCCTCTACCGCTGCTACCCATTCGAAATGTCACCGAGACAGCCCCTGGATCGTTCTCCGTATTGGTTATTACAAACGAGACCATGGTTTTAATCTGATCATCCTTCTTGAGCTTGGCAGTGGTGATATGCGTAACAACATAGCCTGGCAATGACTTTGAGCTATACCAGGTAGGTAGATATTGATTCAGGTCAAGACTAAATGAGCTTTTAAGCTGTTCGTTCAAAACATCTACAGAGCTCGATTCAAACTTCTTCTGATCAATATAACGATGGATAAACTCATCGAATTTATCAGGCCCAACAGCACCTTTCATTAAAGCGAATAAGAAACCACTCTTCGTTAAAATTACATTGTTGATGATATCGGGATCGGCTTGCTTATCTAAAATCTCGGCAAATGAAGCATCCTGCAAGGCTATATTTCCCTTTTCAATCTCCGAAAGACCAGTAAAACTGCGCATAAATGAGCTACCTGTCTCGGTGGCTGCTTTAGATAAATACGATTCAATGGCCCTATTGACAATCGGATATTGATCTGATTTGAGATACGTCAGATACGTGTAATAATTGGGAAAAATGAAATACGGATTAAGTTCCTCCTGAGGTGGAGAATAGGAGCCAATATGCATCATCGGACCTCCCATACCCATTCTTGATGGTGAGGTCTTACTGCTTAAAAGTACATCATTTACAAAGCGTTTAAAGTAGTTCTCTTCAGTCTCCTTAGGACTAATCGTCTGATTGTCGTAACCTCCATAACGTTCAGAAATCCTTTTCTGTTCGGCGAAATTCGTACTTGACAGTTTAAATCCACCTTCAGGTAGATAGACCGTCTCAGGCTGAACCTGCTCTCCAGCACCAGTCCAAACATGACTAAAGGAACAAAATTGCACGGGTATCTCTACAAGATTTAAGCGTTCGTATGGATAGGTAAAACGAACTTTAGCTTCCCAAGACTTACGCAAATCGCGAATCACAGGCTTAATAGAATCTTTTAAGATCTTGAAAAATGGATCAAATGTATTATGACCTTTTAGGAAATTAAGGCTGTAATTCACCTTATCCACAACGATTGAACGTGATTCATATTTTCCGACAGCCAAGGATATCTGTGGCAATTTATGTTCAGGGGCAAATTCGAAGGATCCATTGCCATCATCTGTAACTTTTCCTTGCGAGATTGCTTTAAGACCAGTACTAGTTTTCACGCGAAGATGAAAATCAATGAATTGCATAGTTTGCCATTTTAAACCAACAGAGGAATAGGTTATGCCGGCCATTGGATACCAACGTGTTTCAGGGGTGAGCAATAAGTAATCGGATCTTACAAAAGCGTGTTTTTTGTCGGCAATGCCATTCCCACGTTGCAGCCATAGATCGAGACGCTCACGATTCATATCTAAATAACACAACGACTCATCAATATCCCCTTGGTAGGAAATTTTCAACGTCAGCTCTGAACCTTTTTGCAAGGGTGCATTGGGTGTGACTTTTATAATCTGAAGATCTCTGGTATAATTCGCTCCACTAAGTGCAGTAATCGACAATCCAGGATTTAAGGAAAGAACAAAGCTTGTTAAAGGATCTGCAGATGGATTTGTCAAGGTAATCGTCGCTTCTCCGACAATTTGTTCACCCTTATGTTCAAGAACAATATCGCACTTTTTAATTTCTGCATTCGCGCTAGTTGCATAGTTGTTGTTTAAGGACAACATCTGAGCACGATGAGCATCGTAGTTGTTTATCTTGGTGATATATTTCACCCCTAAACCAATACCGAGCGAAAGAAATACCACACTGGCGACCATGGTAACCTTGCGAACAAATGTCGACTGAGGCAGACGCTGCAGCAGTAGGATCGTCAGACTAATAAATCCTAATCCCAAGAATAAGTATATTCCACGATGAATTAAAATCTCACTAAGTGATCCAAAACCAACAAAATCGGAAAAGGTCATTGGCAAATGGAATGCCATATAATCAAACAAGTAATGATATACGTTTTGCAGGTAGAATAGTGTGGCAGCAATATACCCAAGCAGAATAACAAAAGTAACTGCCTGATTTTTAATCACCGACATCAAGAAAAATGAAAATCCAAGAATAAAGATCAGCGTTGGCAAGCTTATCAGCAAGAAATAATAGAGGTAGGGTGCTGGTGAAAATTGAGTAAAAATAGAGCTTATATTAAAAATAGCTACCATGCCTAAGGCCACAAAATTGAGCATAAAAAACACCCAGACATTCCCAATTGTTTTACCAATAACGTAGTCCGCATTGGTCATCGAACGCATGTAAATCACCTCTGTGGTATCTAACTTCTTATCTCGTTTCAAGAAGTCTGAAGCTAAGAAGACCGCAATAATAGCTTGTGCGATATTGATGATATAGAGATTTACAAACGGAACCATCGCAGGCAGAGCAACCATGTCGCCCATCGGCCATCCGATGCTTGTCTGTGTAAACAAGTTAAAAACAAAGACAAAGATCAGGGCCAGGATAGAGAAGATTCGAAAGAACCAACTTCTAAAGAGTGTCTTTGATTCGTACTTCGATACCGTTAAAATATTATGAATTGCTTTCATAGCGAGGCGATTAAAGGTTCAGACAAACAGGAAAAAAGAAGCTGCTGAGCTAGTTGATTAGATCTCATGCCAGTGCTGATTAAGTTCATGTTCCATAAAATTTACGTAGGCATGCTCAAGGTTCGGCTCAATCTGTTCCCCTTTATAGCCATCGATAGTTTTGGCTACAACTTGAACTTCCCAGCCCTCTTCTGATGGGATAGATGAGATAATCGGGAACTTATCTTGTATATCGTAATATTCTGTCGCAGTAGCGCTTATGCGCCATACGTTCCCCTTCGCTTGATTGATCAATAGTTCTGGTGATCCTTTAAAGGCTAAAACGCCTTTATTCATAAGTGCCATATCGGTGCATGTGCTGGAGATATCACCCACGATGTGAGTCGATAGGATAATCACCACATCACGCTCGCTAATCCGGGTCAATAGGTTTCTAAATCGAATACGTTCTTCAGGATCGAGGCCTGTTGTTGGTTCATCGACAATAATGATTTGAGGCTCACCGATTAGTGCTTGAGCGATACCCAATCGACGTTTCATACCTCCAGAGAGATCGTTAGCAAAGCGATTACGAGCTTCGTAAAGCCCCACTTCTTCGAGCATTTTCTCAATGGCATCTTTACGCACAGAGCTCTGATTCATACCCGATAGACGGGCAATATAGTCTAGAAACTCATACGTACGTAGTTTGGCAAAGAAACGGAAATCCTGAGGGAGGTATCCAAGCATGGTACGCACCTCTTTTCTATTCTTCTGCAAATCGAGGCCATTTACGAGTATCTGACCGGAAGAAGGTTTTGCTAGTGTTACCAAAATCCGCATGAGGCTTGATTTCCCAGCTCCATTCGGGCCTAAGAGACCGAACATCCCATTCTCGATGGTCATGGTAACATCTTTCAGTGCATGGTTCCCATTGGGATAGACCTTATTCAGTTCGTTGATTTCGATTTTCAAACTTCAGACGTATTATAAGCTTAGGTAAAGTTCTGATTTTAATTGATCTTTGGACACATCTCCACCCAAAAGGTTTAATCGGATTAACATATAAAAATACAAATTAATTTGGTGAGAAACAGACTCCACGAACGTCTAAATTCCAGAAGCCATTTAGGGGGATCGTTAGTAGATCTGATCCGCCATCGACAGACTATAGAGATTGTCGGATTTCATCAGTTGAGCAGGGGTTCCGCTCGCTTGAATTCGGCCATTTTCAAGGACATAGATGGTATCGCAAAGGCGAGCGATTTTTACGCGATGGGTAACTAGGATCACACACCTCAAAGCCTTTGTGGAGGTAAGAAAGCCAAGAACCAGATTCTCCATATTTCGATCCATGGCTGAAGTGGGAAAGATTAACTTAAACAGGTCCTACCTATTCCTTGCAATTACCTTTAAAATATTAGGCTTTTCCTCTTTAGTGATTGCAAAAGAAATCTTGTTTTGTATTTTGAAATTTGTTTTGGTTGACAATTTATTTTTTTAACCGCGGAGATAATGAGTACACAGAGGTACGCAGAGTAATATTTTGCCCAGCGAACCTATGTGCACTCCTTGTCTCCTTGGTTACAATTTATTCTTTAAGTATATATAATAAATTAAAGAACCAACAAATGGTATGATACATACTAAAAATAAATAGTTTGTTTTTATCCTTCTTGTAAACACTCTACTTTTTAAAATATCAATTACTGTAAGTATGACAAAAGTCAACATGAATAATAAAATTAAGTAGATAATTATGTCTTCCATGGTATGATAAAATTAATATACTGCAGAAATATAAACACACGCCGCTGTTTTTGATGTAAAACAACTTGCCCAACCTACAATAGGGACATCACAAATAAATTTAGATAAGCCATTTGCATCAATTGCATTCGAGAAACACGTATAACATTCCATAAAACTTACATTCCCATTCCTATTGCCATCGCATGCGTTTTGGCTCTGTAAAGACTTTAGTTTATTAGACTTTCTGATTGATTGATATTTAATAATTAATTCTACTGGTGGACTTTGGCATTTCCAAGACTTTATGAGATTATTACTAATTTCGATTTTAGAGTGTGAAAAATTATCATAATTTAAATCGATCATTTCTACGTTGCCTGTTAAAGTATTCAAATCAAAATCAACCAAATTTACAAAGTTTAGTGCATAAGAATATCCGTGTGGCAAAAAACTTGTAGTTTTTAAATCGACAACTTCAACAATTCCTACTTTTTTACCTCCTTTTAGAATAGGAATTTCTAATACTGATATTTGATCAGAACCATTACTAATTAATTTAGATTTAATGTCATTATAGGAAATTTTACCGTAAATTTCAATTTTATCTTTAGATCCTAAAAATGTTTTTGATTTAAGAAAACTGCTAATTACTGGGTCTTGGTTCTCAACAATTGTGACCCGATCCTTTTTAGAGCATGCTATGAAAATGGCACTTCCTAGTAATAGTATACTAATAATTAAAGATAATCCTTTCATGATAATTTATTTTTAAGAATTTGAAAACCTAATTACACGTATTCCTTGATCTGATATACAGCATCGTGCTTACTGTATAGGAGCAGCCCACTAGAAGATGGGAAGTTCCACCTTTTGGCTGCACCGGCGAGCTGTAATACCTTTAAAGTTTTCGAGACAGAAGGATGAAGTAACCCGGTGCAGCTTTTTAAACAAACTTATTATGTGCCCAATCAGACTTTAGAAAAATTCTCATGGCAAATATTTTTTAAATTAAAATCATGTTACAATTCTTGAGGCCTAAGATCTAGTAATTTGAGAACACTTATTTATAGTATAAAACTAATTTCCGTTGTCAAATCTTTTTCTTTTAGTATGGTTTCTCAACTGGATAAACATCATAATACTAACTGCAAACCAGATAAAGTACAAGAATAAAGCAGAAAGATTTTCAATCTTGAGCCTATTGTTGATAATTAGAACAATAAATGCCATTACAAATATTAGAAGTGCCAACTTAGAATAAGAATAATACTTTAATAGTCTAAGATTAATGTCGTTTTCAGATAAACCCTTTAACCTAAAATGCATTATCATTCGTTCAGAAAAATTCATTTTATACATTTTTATAAGTAATGATAGCTTCGAGCTCAAAAAATATCTAAACAAAACCATCCTTTAAAGTTGAGTTCTCATTGAAAATCTACACTTAAATAATTATTCTTTATCCATCCTTTTTTTTGAATACTAAAAAATACATAACAATAGTCAACACTAAAAAGCTAAGGGTAAATACATAAGGATTTGACATTATTTCAAAAAATTCGAGAATTAGAATTATAAATAATATCAGGAAAACGAGCAATAAGAAAATTTTCACGTCATGTAAGTTTATAATTGCTATGAAAAAATAAGGCGCAATTCATTCTCCTTAACTCCGAGATAACCTATCTACTCCCCACTCTTTATTCCGATAGGTGGACCGGCTTTTACTGGCTTGTCCAGAAAGGCTTGAATCTTGCCCATCAGACCCATCCCCCAGGTTTGAGAGATGCGAATCTGTTCTAGATTCAGCTGAGGTAACACCGAAGCCATCTTCTTGCCAACGGAGGTCTCGTAAAAGGCAATAATCGCTTTGACATCCTCATGGGTATAAAACTTCTTGTAGATTGGAATAAGCTGCTCATTTAAGGCAGCCACCTCAACATCGAACACTTCGAGCTTTAAAGCTGTCCATTGACTCTCTGTAACATCGGGCTTAGAGGGTTTAAGCTGAGCGACCACTTGAGCGTAAAGACCATCGGTGGTGGCTGCCGAACCATTAACTACTAACATCTTACTTAGATCCGCACTAAAAGAATCGGTTTGCGCGCACAGCGTGTTTGCAGACATGGCAAGAGCTAACAAACAAAACAAACTGGCTTTAAAAATTGATTTCATAGGTTCTCTATTTTAGGGATTAAGGACGAAAGATAAAACAGAGGAGTGCACTACGGATGCACTAGTCAAAAAGATTTGAGCTAAAAACGAAAGAATTCCGAAAGGAGATTAAAAGAGTAAAGGTTTACCCTGTTTGACTTCAAAATGATAACTTGAAGCGGAGTGGTGGAATACAATTTGACAGCCTCTCCCCTTTAAAAAGTCGAGATCATTAAAGACTGTTCGGCGTGAGACACCGAGTTTTCGAGCCAGCTCCTCCGCCGTTCCGGTGTTCGTAAGGGAGATTAAAACAACAAGTCTTTCAATGCGGGCGGTCTGATCTTCGTAGCTCATCTTTTTATTTTCTACTAAATATAAAGAAATAAAAAGAAATAGTTGGAACTAAAAGAGGAGCTCAATGAGCTCCTCTTTTTATCTGAAAATTTATTTCGCCTAATTTTTCAAATTACTTAACTTTTTTAACAATAGCGCTGAAAGCAGCGGGATTGTTCATAGCTAGATCGGCCAAAACCTTACGGTTGATTTCGATGTTCGCACTTTTCAATTTCCCCATAAATACGGAGTAAGATAACCCTTCGGTGCGAACAGCAGCGTTAATACGTTGAATCCACAAAGCACGGAATAATCTTTTCTTAGTTTTTCTGTCACGGTACGCATACCCTAATCCTTTTTCGTATGTGTTTTTGGCAACCGTCCAGACATTTTTACGCGATCCAAAGTAACCTCTGGTAAGTAGCAGCAACTTTTTTCTTCGCGCTTTTGATGCTACATGATTTACTGATCTTGGCATTTTTTTTTGTTTTAGGACAATGGCGTTCCTAGTTAAAGGAATCTTTTGGTGCTCACTGACCGGTTAAACTTAACTATAACTCGTCAATAGAAATGATTACCTCATGGCTAATAACCGTTTGACATGATTCGTGTCAACATCGGCAACTAGAGCCCATTTGGTTAGGTTTCTCTTGCGTTTAGTGCTTTTTTTGGTCAAAATATGACTTTTATAAGCGTGTTTCCTTTTGATTTTTCCTGAGCCGGTCAGAATGAAACGTTTCTTAGCCCCGGCATTCGTTTTCATTTTAGGCATCTTGTTATTTTTTCTTTTTAGGCGAAATAAATATTGTCATTCTTTTTCCTTCGAGCTTTGGAAGCTGTTCAACCTTACCGACCTCTTCCAAGGCATTGGCAAAACGAAGCAGCAAGATCTCTCCTTGCTCATTATATAATATCGACCGTCCTTTAAAAAATACGTATGCCTTAACTTTAGCCCCTTCTTGAAGGAACTTCTCAGCATGCTTTAATTTAAAGTTATAATCGTGATCATCCGTATTTGGACCAAATCGAATCTCTTTAACAATGATCTTCGATGCTTTGGCTTTAAGCTCTTTCTGCTTTTTCTTCTGTTCGTAAAGAAATTTCTGAAAGTCAGCAATTCGGCAAACAGGTGGCTCCGCATTTGGAGAGATCTCAACAAGATCAAGCTCCAACTCATCGGCGCGACGAAGGGCGTCTTGAATTCTGAAAACCCCAGGGGTTTCAATATTCTCTCCAACCAATCTTACCTCAGCAACACGAATCTGATGATTAACCCGAAATGGTGATTTTTCTTCCTCTTTGGGACCTCTTGGTCCATTGCCTCTAATTACTGCTATGGCTTTATCCTCCTATTTATTAATTTATTAAACTATTTATATGCATCTGCCAACGCTGCAGTAACCTCATTCCCAATAAACAACGCGAATTCATCGATTGTCATGGTTCCTTGATCACCTTCACCTTGGCGTCGAACTGCTACCGTATTATCTTCAAACTCTTTCTCCCCAACGATCAAAAGGTATGGAATACGCTTCATCTCATTGTCTCGAATTTTTCTGCCGATTTTTTCGTTACGGTCGTCAATTCCGGCGCGAATATCGGAAATATTTAATTGATTTGAAACTTTTTGCGCATATTCGTTGTACTTTTCGCTGATTGGCAACACCACAACCTGCTCTGGAGTTAACCATAACGGAAATTTACCAGCCGTATGTTCGATCAAAACAGCACAAAAACGCTCCATCGATCCAAACGGTGCACGGTGTATCATCACCGGTCTGTGACGTTTATCATCAGCACCAACATACTCAAGTTCAAAACGTTCAGGTAAGTTATAGTCAACCTGGATAGTTCCCAACTGCCAGCTTCTTCCCAAAGCATCCTTGATCATAAAGTCGAGCTTCGGTCCGTAAAATGCCGCTTCACCTAATTCGGTGATCGTATTCAACCCTTTTTCTTCGCATGCCTCAATAATGGCACTTTCCGCTTTTTCCCAGTTTTCATCCGATCCAATGTATTTCTCTTTATTTTTTGGATCACGCAAAGAGATCTGAGCCTTATAATCTTTAAAGTCTAATGCCTTAAAAATAATAAAGATGATATCGATAACTTTTAGGAACTCCTCTTTTAACTGATCGGGACGACAGAAGATATGCGCATCATCTTGCGTAAAGCTACGGACACGTGTCAATCCATGAAGCTCACCACTCTGCTCATATCGATAAACGGTTCCAAATTCTGCCATTCGAACTGGCAGATCTTTGTATGAACGTGGCTTAAACTTATAGATCTCGCAATGATGAGGGCAGTTCATTGGTTTGAGCAAATACTCCTCGCCTTCGTTAGGTGTTCGGATAGGCTGGAAGGAATCTTTTCCATATTTCTGATAATGGCCTGAAGTTTTATACAAAGAAACATCGCCAATATGAGGGGTTATCACCTGCTCATAACCGAATTTCTTTTGAACTTTCTTCAGGAATTTCTCCAGTTGTTCACGAAGCATAGCCCCTTTAGGAAGCCACAAGGGAAGTCCCAGACCTACGTTTGGAGAGAAATGGAACAACTCCATCTCCTTGCCGATTTTACGATGGTCGCGCTTTTTAGCCTCCTCAACCAAAACCATATACTCCTCAAGAAGTTTTTGTTTTGGGAAGGTAATGCCATAGACACGCGTAAGCATCTTGTTTTTATCGTTGCCACGCCAGTATGCACCAGCGATATTGGTCAATTTAACCGCCTTGATAAAACCAGTATGTGGCAAGTGAGGACCTCTACAGAGATCGGTAAAATTACCCTGGTTATATAAGGTTATGGTGCCATCCACAAGATCGGTAATCAATTCAACCTTATACGGATCACCTTTGGCCGTGAACATTTTTAGCGCATCGGCTTTGGAGATCTCACTGCGCACGATAGCAGATTTCAATCGAGAAAGCTCTAGAATTTTTTGCTCAATACTAGCGAGATCTTTATCGGTAAGCATCTTGCCATCGGGAAGGTCGATATCGTAATAAAAGCCATTCTCCACAGTTGGACCAATACCAAACTTAGTGCCTGGATGGAAAAACTCTATCGCTTCAGCCATGATATGTGCCGAAGAGTGCCAGAAGGTCTCCCGTCCTTGCAAGTCATCCCATAGGAATAACTTGATGGAAGCATCCGTTTCGATTGGACGTAAAAGGTCTCTGACCTCTCCATCGACACCTATTGAGAGTACATCCTGAGCTAAGCGGGTGCTAATGGCTTCAGCAATGCCTAAACCTGTTATTCCTTTCTCAAACTCGCGAACCGAGCCATCTGGAAATGTAATTTTTATCATCGCTACAATTTTTTTCGAGGTGCAAATTTAACGATTATCCGCTGGTTCTTCAAAATTACGGCAAAGTTTAATCACCCTTTTTTCGGAATCTTAGCAATCTGTGACGTTAGACTCCCCAAATTTTAATATTTTTGAGCTGTAAAACAGCATTAACAACCTCTATTATGCGCAGAATCACCATCCTTTTATCCTTTATTGTCATCGGCTGCAGCACACTTTATGCTCAAAAAATATCCTTAGAAGAACTATTGTCAAAAGGGACATTCAGGCAATCAGCCGTTACTGGATTGGCCTCCACAAAAGATGGATTAAACTATACCACTCTTGAGAATGGGGGAAAAGAAATTGTCAAATACAGTTACAAAACAGGTCTTAAAGTATCTGTATTACTCGATATTAAAGCGCTAAAAAACGACTCCCTTACCACGATAAGTGAATACACCTTTAGTGAAGACGAAACAAAAGTACTTTTACTAAGCAACAGAAAATCAATCTACCGCAGATCGTTTACCGCGATCTATTTCGTTTATAATTTCACCACCAAAGAGCTCACCCGTCTATCGCCAGGAAGACAACAAGTAGCAACCTTATCTCCAGATGGGGAACGAGTTGCATTTGCACGAAACAATAATTTATTTGTTAAGAGTTTACGCTTTGGGACCGAGCGTCAGATATCCATGGATGGCGAAGTGAATAAAATAATCAATGGTGTTCCAGACTGGGTTTATGAAGAGGAATTTGAATTTATTCGAGGCTTTGAATGGTCGCCAGACAGCAAACAAGTGGCGTACTTAAAATTTGATGAATCGGAAGTGCCCTCGTTTGGATTTACGCTCTATAAAGGTTCAACTCCTACAAAACCAGAAAACGGACTTTATCCTGGTGAATTCAGGTATAAATATCCCAAAGCTGGCGAGAGAAATGCAACTGTATCGGTCTGGGTTTACGACATCAAAGCGGGCCAAAACATAGAGATGGATCTTGGAAACGATAAAGATTATTATGTACCTAAGATTCGCTGGACGTACTCTGGAAAAAACTTAGGCATATTCAAGGTTAACAGACTTCAAAATAAGGCCGAATTATTTTTCGCAAACTCACATAGCGGCGACGCACGATTGATTTACACTGAAAAAAACAAACGTTACATCGAGATCGATTTTTTTGACAATTTCGCGTTCCTCTCTGACGACAAAAGCTTTATCATCCTGAGCGAACAAGATGGCTATAAGCACCTATACCTCTATGATACCAGTGGCGTTAAAATCAGTCAGCTTACCAAAGGAAAGTTTGATGTTTTAAAATATTACGGATTTGATAACACAAGCAAAATTTTCTATTATCAGGCAGCTGCAGCATCTCCACTTCAACGTGAGGTTTATGGGGTAAGCATAGATTTGAAGAAAAGAATTCAGTTAACACCCAAGAAAGGGACTAACTCAGTTTTATTTAGTAACACCTATAAATTTTACATCAACGACTATTCCTCTCTAACAACCCCTTTGATGTCGACCTTGCACGATATCACAGGCAAGCAACTGAGAGTCTTAAAAGAAAACAATGCGTTAAAAGCAATTGAAACCGATCGAAAGATCCCGGCTAAAGAGTTTATTACGTTTAACAATTCAACAGGGGAAGTACTTAATGGGTGGATGATTAAACCATCTGATTTTGATCCTTCTAAAAGATATCCAGTCTTAATGACTCAATATAGTGGTCCAAACCATCAACAAGTATTAGATAGCTATAGCATTGGATGGGAAAACTACCTAGCCGAGAATGGGTATTTAGTGGTGTGCTTTGATGGTCGCGGAACCGGTGCTCGGGGTGAAGAATTTAGGAAATGCACCTATGGTCAACTTGGCAAATATGAGTCAGACGATCAGATAGATGCGGCTAAATATGTTGCCACACTTCCATTTGCAGATGGTAAGAATATCGCCATCTGGGGTTGGAGTTTTGGAGCAACGGTTGTAGACTTATGCCTTGCGAAAGGAGGCGATCTCTTTAAAGCAGGAATAGCAGTTGCTGCGGTAACAAATTTTAGATTTTACGACACCATATACACCGAACGTTATCTAGGTTTACCGAGTCAGAATCCAGAAGGCTATGACGAAAACTCACCGATTACCTTAGCCAAGGGGATAAAAGGGAAACTGCTTATCGTGCACGGCATGGCTGATGATAATGTTCATTATCAGAATGCAGTTGAATTTCAAGAGGCGATGGTTCAGGCAGGTGTGCAATTCCAGAGTATGTCGTATGCCAATCGCAACCATAGCATCCGAGGAGGAAATACCTCCATGCACCTCTATACCATGTTCGAGAATTTCCTTAAAGAGAATCTAAAGTAAGAAGTTAGAAGTTTAAAATATCGCCCGATTACTTTCCCTCTACAGTGGGAAAAGCGGATATCCGGAGTCGTGCAGCGCCCATTGGAATTAATACAATATCATCTACTTTTTCATCCTTAGGTGCATTTGCATCTGGCAATATGCCGCATAATCCATACTCATCAATACCCCATGATGGGATTCGTTGACCCTTCGCATGAACTTCAATGGGCACTGATCCAACAGTAAATGGGAATGAATTCTTTACCCATGGCTTTTTAACCACGGTAAGTCCTTTAAGGGGAAAGTTTTTATCTAACCGAAGTGCATAATTCCAGGGAGACTCAGGATAGATTTCAAAAGTAGGCCACTTAGAGGCGTCAGCCCCATCCTGCCATTTCGAATCACCAATAACAGCAGCTTTACTATCCTGCTTATCATAGCGCTCTTTAATCTTAAGCGACATGGTGAGTGGTCCGTAATTAACAGAAACGCTATTTTTATTTAACTGCCACGTTGTAAGCGAAAGCTCCATCGGAAGGTCTAGGGTAACGACATCGCTGTTTTTCCATTTACGCTGAATCATGGCATATTTACCCGACTCGAACTTCGCAGATTGAACTGCTCCATTAATTTTGACAGAACCATTTTTACACCAAGTTGGAATCCTTAAATAAAGTGGGAATTCAACATCGCTAGCGGCACTTAGCGTGAATTTCACGGCCTCTTCAAAAGGATAATTTGTCTCCTCTTTTATGGTGACAGGAATATGATTACCTACAAGAACAGCTATACTACAAGCGCCATATAACGCCACAGCCACCCCATTATCTGGTGTTGCCAATGCTAGGTGTTCGACATAATAAGGCCACCCCTGTGAATGATTATGTTGACAACATCTACTACTAAATGGATTCATCGCCAAAAACGGACCAGCGTTTTGAATCCCTGGGCTGTGATCTTTAGAGTCGCTAATAACTTCGTTTGGACAGGTTATGTAACGAAGCGCTTTAAAGTCAGGCATTAAAGCAGCAGGATACGAATTAAATGCCACATTTTCAGCATTTTCTGCCCAAAATGGATCACCCGAAATTCGGAGCATTATCTCATCAGAAGACATCTGCTCAACAAATCCGCATGTTTCTGTCCCTTGACGTGGATCGATATATCCCATTCGTGCATTCTCATCAGAGCCAAACATACCACCAGGCACTTGTCCAAAGATTCGTCGGATTAAATGAAAAGCAGTGTAAGATGCCTGCATCATATTGGGGTCACCTGTTTGCATCGAATAGGTGGCAGGTTCTCTGAAACATTGCGCCACATTTACATTATGCCAATTTGGAAGCCACGATTTATCCATCCAGTTTGCCGTGTTTCGATGAATTTTAGTGCCAAGCTCCACTAAAAAGGGGTCACCAGTAATATTGTACAACCAATAAACGCTAAGTAAATTATCTCCTGCGCGACTGTTCTCCCAATAATCTTTTAAGAAAATAGGATCGGGAACAGTTAACTGCCATTTAAAATAGTTGGTCATTAACGTGAGAACTCTTTTATCACCTGAAAACTCATAGTAAGACTGAAGCGCCCAAAGCATGATCATATTAGCCCAGAGATCTTTTTTGCCTTTACGGATTGTTGTCGGACCAAAATAACCATCAGGCTGAGCACTATTTAAAACAGCCTCTATCCATATCTTTGTCTCAGCAATCATGGATGAATCGTTAAGAATATAGGCCAAATTACCATATCCCTTTAGCCAGTAAGGAAGCTCTTCCCATCCATATTGGCCACCAGCATTGAGCCAAGCATTATTTTTCTTATTCAGCCAAGCACTAATCTCGCCAAGATGGCCTGTCAAACCGTCACGCTGTAATTCCAATGTTTTCTTCAGCCAACCATCAGGTTTTATTGCAGTAACAGGAAGTTTAATGAAGTGCAGAGGCTGAAGAGGCTTGCGATTACCAATGTAGTTTATGTTTGCACCCTCAACCATAGGACGAGCAAGGATTACAATTCGTGAAGGTTTTGATTCCGCACGAACAGGAATTGTGGAACAAAAAAACGCCAGCAAAAAGAGCGTACAAATGACAGAATATATTTTTCTCATCTTAAATCTAGTCTTAGGTTTTTGTATACAGTACGGTTCCAGGTTTTAGAAAGCGTCGACATACAAAGATAAAAAACCCTTGACAAGGGTCATTAAATCGACTAAAAAAACATTGTTCGGAAGGCATTCAGATTAGTTATTCCGCATTTAAAAGTGCAAGAGCCTTATCGACACTCGACACAGGCAAATTACATACGTTGTCTTTGCAAACATAGACAAGGGTAGAATCCATTACAAGACGGTGTTTAAGGATAGGCAGATCTTCGTGCTGTCCGCCTGCAAAGGATACATTAGGAAGGTAATTGCGTTGTAATTCTTGGGCTATTGACAGTGATTCTCGACCCAAAATTGCAACCTCGATATTTGGATAAGTCAGTTGCCCAAGGAGCATGGCCCAATTCGCATAATAAGCTCCATGCTGCAAAATCTCACTCTTCAAATTTAGTCCCATCTGCAAAGCCATCTGGGTATACTCTATCTGCTCAGTTAATGTTCCTAGTCGATGTAAAACATGAGCAGCAACAGAGTTAGAGGCAGGAATTACATTGTCGGAGGTCTCGTGTTTACGGGCAATAAGCTCTTCCGACTGATCGGAAGTGTAATAAAAGAGCTGATTTTTAGAGTCTCTAAAATGATCCCATACCTGCTGAATAAGTTTTTCACTTAGCGACAGCCAATGCAAATCAAAAGTTACCTCATAGAGATTCAGGCAAGCCTCCGAAAACAAGGTATAATCATCTAAAAATGCCTCAACCGTGACTTTTTCATCTTTATAAACTCGATAAAGTATGCCATCAGAGGTGAGCATTTTAGCTTCTAGAAAACGTGCTGTTTTCATAGCCTCAGCTAGATAGGATGACTCTGAAAGTGCCTTGTATGCATTGACATATCCTGTAATCATCAACGCATTCCAAGAGGTAAGTATCTTATCGTCTGTGGCTGGACGAACACGTAAGTTTCGGCTCTTCAACAAGGCCTGATTTGCTTCATTCAGAATCGCCTCAAACGACTCCAATGAGAGGTTGTTGAAAGCACCAAAATCGGCTTTCGATTCTTTGTAATGAAGAATATTTTTGTGGTGCTCCCAATTTCCAGAAGCTGAGATCTGATAAAATCGAAGGATCAAGGAGAGATTTTGAGGATCAACTATAGACTCTATCTCCTCCTTTGTCCAGACATAAAACTTCCCCTCTTCATGCTCACTATCGGCATCAATAGAAGCGTAAAATCCGCCGTTGGAGTGCCTCATCTCACGTTCTAAGAAAGATATCGTCTGAATTAAAATCTCAGCATACAAAGGGTTCTGAGTGACTTGATAAGCATGTGAATAGAGGCTAACTAACTGTGCATTATCATAAAGCATCTTCTCAAAATGTGGAACTAGCCAATTTTCATCTGTTGAATAGCGAGCGAAGCCACCTCCAATTTGATCATAAATTCCCCCTTGAGCCATCGCATCTAAAGAGATCAAAACAGCATCTAATGCTTTCTGATCATTAGTAAGATGATGGTATTGGAGCAAGAATTCTAACCCTGTGGGCATCATAAATTTGGGAGCTCCTAAATAACCTCCTAATTCAAAATCGATTTTACGAATATGAGCCTGGAAAGAGGCCTGATATTCCGATCTTTCAAAAGGCTTTAAATCATCTAGTTCGGCAAACGAGTGATTTCGAATACCTTCAGTTAGTCCTTCGGCTGCCTGTTCGATACGCGGGTAGTCATTCGTATAGAGATGGCTTAATTGGTTTAGAGCGTCGAGCCACTGGTTAGGAGGAAAATAGGTTGCCGCATAAAAAGGTCGGCCATCAGGAAGGGCAAAAGCGTTTAGGGGCCATCCGCCACGACCTGACAAGAGCTGTGCTGCTTCCATATAGATCCGATCAATATCGGGCCGTTCTTCTCGATCTATTTTGATGCATACGAAGTGCGTGTTCATCCAAGTTGCGATCTCTTCGTTCATAAACGACTCATTGGCCATCACATGACACCAATGACAGGCAGCATACCCAATGCTAATAATCAATGGTTTATTCTCATTCTTTGCCTTTGACAAAGCCTCTTCACCCCATTCAAACCAATCTACAGGATTATCTGCATGTTGCTTTAAATAAGGGCTACTCGCCATCGATAACCTATTTTGCTTTCTCATAACCTAACAACAACTAAAATCGGAAATGGTTTTTCTCAACTTCTTAATTTAAATCCTGTAACTTTATTCAACCACTTATCCCAGGTATGAATTCCGTTGAAGAGAAGTTGAAAAGTGCGCCATTTATCAGAGTCCTAATCCCATTTTGTATTGGAATATTAGCTGGCGAAAACTGCCAATCTGACTGGAAATGGATATTTCTAATTCTATGTGCAACATCTATCATCACCCTTCCACTTTTAATAATTTCCAATTTCAAGCAGAAAACTTTTTTCGGCCTGGTTGCGTTTATAGCGCTTGTCTTTTTTGGACTTTTCACGAATACGGCCTTACGGTATCAACCTCAGCCGCTCGCAAATGGCCAATACTTTGCCATAGTTGATGAATATCCGCTCGAAAGAGAGAAGTCGTTTAGAGCAATTGTGCGTCTTGTTGATTCCAACCAGAGAGTGCTAGCTTATTTTGGCAAATCAGACAGCATACCGAAGCTTGAACCAGGAGCGATTGTTTGGTTCAGGGGAAAGCCTGAAGTGATCCGAAAAACTGGCAACCCTTTTGAATTTGATTATCAGACCTATGCCCTTCGGAACAATTTAGGCTATAAATTATTCATCAAATCAACTGATTATCGCGTTTTAAAAGCAAAGAGTCGCCCTAACCTGGCAGAGTATTCGTTAGTCATCCGAGCTAGACTAATCCATATTTTAGAAAACTGCGGACTAAAAGGTGAAGTGTTACATTTGGTCTCAGCCGTGGCCTTGGGGGCGCGTGAGGAATTAGAGCCCGAGACAACACAAAGTTTCTCCAAGACTGGTGTGACTCATGTGTTAGCTGTGTCGGGGATGAATGTAGCGATTATCTATGTGGTGCTTGAATTGCTTCTTAGGTTTTTGAATCGCAGAAGATGGGGAATCTTTCTGCAAACACTTTTTATCCTCGTTGCAGTCTGGGGTTATGCCTTAATCACCGGATTATCCGCTTCTGTGCTGAGAGCTGCAGTAATGTTCTCGTTTATTGTTATTGGAAAGAGCTTAAATCGAAATGCGAATATTTACAACACGCTTGCTGCTTCAGCCTTTGTGTTGTTGTGTTTTAATCCCTCCCTTATTTATGATGTTGGATTTCAGCTTTCATACCTGGCAGTTTTATCAATTGTGTATTTTCACCCGTATCTCTATGGTCTTGTTTATTGTAAATATTGGGTAGTTGATCAGATATGGATTATGTTAACGGTTTCGTTGGCTGCGCAGATAGGCACTTTACCATTTCTACTTCACTATTTCCATCAATTTCCAACCTGGTTCTTGCTCGCCAATCTTCTGGTGATTCCCCTTGTAACAGTGATCTTATACCTCTCTTTTGTCGTGTTTGCTATAGCACCGATACTCCCCATTTTAGGAATATGGCTTACTCAAGTCTTAGCTTTAGCTGGACAAGGGATGTTACTTTCAGTTCATTTTGTGGAGCATCTACCCTATTCGATCATCGAAGGGTTGTATCCCTCGGATAGTACTATGTTGCTAATGATACTCGCGCTTATGTCAGCCGCTTTATTTGTTGTCACGAAGAGAATAAACAGACTGCGTTTAAGTTTAATTTTCATAATCATGGCACTTTGCATGGGATTATCAACCCAAATAAACCAGCAAATACGGAAGGAAGTTGTTGTATTCAATCTACCCCAACGATCGCTGATTGCATTTACAACCAATAGAACGACCTATTGGCTCAGTATCGACAACAGCATCAATCAAGCCAAATTAAAACCTTATAGCAAGCCTTATGAGGGATATCGAGGAATATTAAAATCGGCAATGCTAAATCTCTCTGATACCTTGATAAATCGGAGTGGCTCATTAAGCCATCACGGTGATTTTATAAATCTAAGTGGATTAAAAATTTGGATTTATAACGATCAAGTGTTGACAGAAGCGACTTGGAAAAGTTTACCATCGGCTGATTTAATCATCCTTACGGGCAAACACAGACCCGATTATATATCACTAAATCGCTATTGTTCGAATGCAATAGTCGTTGACGCGAGGTCAAAACAAAGCCTCGGCAACCTTCAGATAGCAGACAATGAAGAGAGCCAGTCGCGCCACTTTACCACAGAGCACGGCGGATCGGTGGATATTCAATTCCAACTTTCGGCCAATGGAGATCCATCGAATTTAAAGTATGGATACTTTAGCAGTCAATAGCCAATTAGCTTTTCGCTGAATCGGGGTCCGTGTTATTTTTCTTGGTATTAATTGGCAATACGCCTCCCATCTCGCCCATCACATTCACGAGGTCGGAACCTGTTGGCACCACGATCTTTGAATTGTCTTTCAAGGATGTCTCCATCGCCTGAATACGACGTAACAGCTGAGCATTCCCAACGAAATATTTCTCGGCAGACTCATTAACGAGTTGAATTGCTTGCGCTTCACCCTCTGCACGCAAGATAGCTCCTTGCTTGATCCCTTCGGCGCGTCGTATTTCCGCCCGTTTCTCGCCATCTGCTTTGGTCTCAGTAGCAGTTGCAAAGTCTATCGCTGCAATCTTTTCATTCTCTGCCTTCACAATTTTATTCATGGTCTCCTGCACATCCTTAGGAGGATCGATCTCTTTAAGTTCCGTACGCACAATTTCGATCCCCCAGTTCATGGTCTCTTCGAGTAAGGTACTATGTAGCTCCTTATTGATCTTGCCACGTTCACTATTGGCTGATTTCAACGTCATCGTGCCAATAATATTTCGCAAGGTTGTTCTGGCGAGATTCACAATTTGATATTCGATGCTATTGACATTGTATTGCGAATTCTTTGCGCTCTCCTCATCCGACTTAATCTTAAAATAAACTTGAGCGTCGACCTTGGCATTCAAATTATCATTGGTAATGATCTCCTGAGGTTCAGCATTGATCATTTGCTCCGTAATATTTATCTTATACATGATATCGATAAATGGGATGATCCAGTTAAAGCCATAGCCCGCAAAACGGTGATATTTACCAAAGCGTTCCACTAAAGCCCGATGAGTAGGACGAACAATACGGATACCAGCGAGAAAAAATAAAACTAAAACGATTGCTACGAGAGAGAAAATTGCATTCATGACTAGAATTTATTAGGTAAATAACTTAAAAACCAAGCGCCACTAATTCCCCTAAAGTTAAACATAAATCTTTAAAATGTAAGATTTATCCGAAGGAAACGACAAGAAAATTCCGTGGACTTTTTCAACAATTTAATTCGAATTGCTTACGACTTTCAAAATAGGCTGAGGTTCCACTCTCTCCATAGGCTATCTCTGAGCCGGCCATTGCAACTCGTGCATCGAGACAGCCTCTACATTGAGCGGGATCATCATCAGTGCAAGGTTTATTTTCGTATAATAGATAGTCATTTCGATAGAGCCTCGGCGTAATATTTGGCATAATCACGTTTGCTCCGGCCATGATTCCTTTCTCACGACCAAATGGATCCATCGTCTGAAGTGCTGTAGTGGCAGCGATATTGATATCTTTCATAAGAATTCGCAATATTGCAATCATCTTCAGTGCCAGATCAAATCGGTGTTCAATAGGAAGCAGTTCATTCCGCAAATCATAAAGAGGGGTTTGTGAGTGTTCGAGATAAGGGCCCATGCCGACCATATCAATTCCAAACTCCTCAAAAAAGAGAAGGTCGTCAGCTAGGTCATCTAATGTTTGTCCAGGAAGACCGATCATCACGCCAGTCCCTGTTTGGTAACCGATACCCTTAAGTGAATAG
>CAIVGL010000006.1 GCA_903905505.1 uncultured Bacteroidia bacterium
ATTCACCATAGCGACTCCGTCCCTGCGGTGAGCAGCTTTCATGCCCGAGATTTCAACCTTATTCTTGACTGACTTTAATTTCGCGATTAACGATACACCCTCTACAACAAAGCTATTACCCAGAAATAGATTCATCAGCTTGGAGTTTATTCGACTGGAATCCAAATAGATAGACTTAGGAATGTTCGCAGATAGAAACGTGAATAGCGTTTCATAGGCCATGACTTCGACCCCATCTTTTGCCAATTCAAGCGCTAATGATTTTGATATTTGCCCCTGTGAAACAAAAAGAATCGCCCTTTTTTGATCTACATAACCATATCCAGCAAATAATGGGGAGAAATTATGCATCTCGCCCCGAAGATTGAAGGTCCAAGCTAGCTCGTCAAGTGCTGAAATTAGGGTAGCCTCTGCCCCACGATCGGCTAATAATTGACGGATCGTTTCGAGCTTTGCAGTCCTCTTTTTGCCTGATAAAGACGGAGGATAAGAGCTGATTTCTGAATATTGAACCAATGGCCTTTTAGACCAATTTGAATAGAGCAGTCCCTCTTCTTCAACTATAGAGGTGCCATTCGCAGCAAAATTTGACTTCAATTGGCTGTATTCCGAAGCAGAAATGGTGAGTCCATCTAGTGCCACAACATCTCCAGATCCAAGCTCATTGATCAACCAATTTTCAATCGAAATCGAATCGATCTGACGATCTCTCATCAGGATGATTCCACTATTTTTAAGTTGATCTTCGGCCTGGATAAAATATCTTGAGTCGGTCCAAAGCAAAGCTTTATCTTGAGTCACAACCATCTTGGCATACGAACCGGTAAATCCACTTAACCATTTAATAACCTGCCAATGATCAGGTATATATTCGCTTAAATGGGGATCAGTACCATATAAGATTACCGCATTTATAGGGGCTTTCTTGATTGCACTTTTTAATGAGTTAACATTATCTAAGGCACTCATCTATTATTATTTATATAATATTGAATAATATTAAACATACTCTTAAATGCCAGATCATCTTCCTTTATTTCATCTGGGAAAAGATAGGTTACTGCAGCCACATCGTCTGCTGGGACAATAGCGTCTAGGTCATCAATCTGAACGATAAAGGTCATATCAAGGGTAAAAACTGTAAATCCAGAGAAGGCATATGAATTAGGAAATGAGCAGATGAATTTTGCTTCTTTGACCTCCACACCCAATTCTTCCTTAATTTCCCGAACCAGAGCATCCTCTACCCTCTCCATGGGCTCTACAAATCCACCTGGCAGATCTAGCATTCCTCGTCCCGGATCGATGGCACGGCGTGTTAAAAGAAGTTTTCCCGCTGGATTAAAAATCAGACAAGCCACAGCTGCCGAACTATTTATATAATAAAGAAAGTTACACTCTTCGCACCTAAACGATCTTCCTTGATCCTTGGTATTGAAGTTGTTACATCCACACCGCAAACAGTGCTTAATTACCTCTTTTGGGTGTGTTTTTTGATGATTTAGCACTGGAAAAGCTCTGATTTATGTGATTATTTATTTACTATGGGTGCATTCAATAGCTGCGAAGCCTTCATCCAATCGACTAAAAGGTTAGGCCATTGATCGTGCGGCTTACCTTTTTTCTTCACTCCAAATCCATGGCCACCATCTTTGAAGATATG
>CAIVGL010000007.1 GCA_903905505.1 uncultured Bacteroidia bacterium
GTAGCTGTACTCGATCCCAAGCAACTAGATTGCAACTACCCCTACAAAGAGCTTTCAGGATGTGGCGTTGGATTTAAACTCGTTCAAGCCTTTTGCATCGATCAAGGAATACCTGAGGAGGAAGCCTTGGAGCTACTCGACTTGGTTGTGGTCAGCATCGCCTCAGATATTGTCCCCTTAAACGGTGAGAACAGAGTCCTAGCCTATTATGGACTTAAAAAACTAAATACAGATCCTTCCATTGGTCTTAAAACACTCATTAAATATGCCGGAATGGATGGCGAATTTAAGATTAGTGATATTGTGTTTAAGATTGGACCTCGTCTAAATGCCTCAGGTAGAATTGAACATGGGAAGAAATCGGTAGCTATTTTGTTGGCAAAAGATGCAACTGAATTGGAAGAACTGGGTATTGAGATTAATTCTTACAATGAGATCAGAAAAACGTTAGATCGTGAAATAACTCTTGAAGCCTTAGATATCATTGAAAAAAGCGAGTTTTATGAAGGTCGCGTAACAACCGTAATTTACAATCGAGATTGGCACAAGGGGGTTGTTGGGATTGTCGCATCGCGTTTAACAGAACATTACTATAGACCAACGGTAGTGCTTACAGAGTCAAATGGGTTAGCTACTGGGTCGGCAAGATCAGTTGGCGAATTCGACCTCTACGAGGCCATTAGCGCCTGCTCCGATCTGCTAGAATCATATGGCGGTCATATGTATGCCGCTGGACTATCGATGAAACTTGAAAATATAGCAGAATTCTCTCGACGCTTCGAGCAAGTTGTCAGAGATTCCATTTCTGCTGAGCAACAAAAGCAGACTATCGAAATCGATGCAAAAATATCGCTATCTGATTTATCTCCTAAATTTATCAGATTGCTAAATCAGTTTGAGCCTTTCGGGCCTCACAATATGGCTCCGGTATTTCTTACTAAGAATGTACTCGACTATGGCACAAGCAGATTAGTTGGAAAGAATAATGAGCACATCAAACTTGATTTGATGGAAGCCAATCGATCATCAACCGTATTTTCGGGCATTGCCTTTTCGCAGGCTGAGCATTTAGATGTGATTAAAAGGTCGCTGCCATTTAATATCTGTTATTCGGTTTCTGAAAATGAATACCGCGGCAAAACCAAGTTGCAATTAACCGTTCGCGACATTCAATACAGAGACGATGACAGTGATTCTGAATAAGATTTACACGTGTCCACAACAGATACCACATCGATAAAGTCCAAACTTCAAAAGGCACTTACCAATCTCTTGCCTGGTGAAGAGGCTCATCGAGAAATGCTTCCCAAAGGTCATCAAAACAGATCAGAATTCGATCAGAAACCGACCAAACAAAGTAGTGTTTTGCTGGTCTTGTTCCAGGATGGAGCTTCCATAAGCACTTGCTTTATCAAACGTCCATCAACGATGAAAAACCATGGCGGACAGATGGCATTTCCGGGGGGTAAATTTGAACAAAAAGATGCAGATCTAATCCAAACAGCTTTACGAGAAACACATGAAGAGATTGGAATCAGCGCAAGTATTATAGAGATTCTAGGGGCACTTACCCCCGTTCATGTGCAAGTAAGCAATTTCACCATTTCCCCATTTGTTGGGTGGTGCACCGAAAAGCCCGTATTTAAGGTTGACGACTCAGAAGTTGACCAATTATTTATTGTCCCTTTATCAAAACTTCAAGACAAAAATACCAAGTCTTTCAAGACCGTAAAAACGGCATTGGGTTATCTAGAAGCTCCAGGGTATAGTGTAGAACAATCCTTTATCTGGGGTGCAACAGGAATGATACTTACTGAATTTTTAGCGATCTACAGCAATATCATCGAAGAGAAGGCAACGACTTAATTATAGAAACTCCACGAAAGTCCAAAGGCGAGGGTCGCGATCTGCGAGGCATAGTTAGGAGTTGTATAATAGCCCTTCTTAATAAATTTCGTCCCTAAATTAGCATACTTGACATAGAAACGCGTTCGCTTTAATTTCAGATTCACAAAGGCGTCTAACCAGGGATAATCCCCGATTTTTTGGTTGTGTTGAACATAAAACATACCCAAAGCAGGGCTATAATAGTCGGCATAATAACTTGCATCATAACGCAGATCTACTCCAACCTGAACAGCCATAACCTTGGCCAACACACCTGAGAGAAATATTGTATTGTGGGTGGACAACTCTGGTATATGCAAATACTTCTCGGTCGTTGACTTTTGATACACGACCGAATTAAGGAGATTCAACGGTCCAAATTTAAAATCCTTACTTGCAAAGATCTGAGCGACTGAAAACTCCGAATTCGCTTGAGCTGGCATAGACGATTCATCCCAATACAGGTATCGATTTACAATAGAATATTTAACTCCAACTTTCAGTCTCCGATAAGGCTTTTCGTATACTGCACCAACTTTTAATTCATATGTTTTATCAAAATTATTCTCCCATTTAAAATGATTCGAATAATAATGGTTGTAGAAATAGTCTGCAGTGGTATTGGTCATATTTCCAGTTAAACGGACAAAAGAGGTATCTTTAGAAGTCCGTATCGGCTTCTCTATATTTCCCGACAGGTCAAAATCACCAGAACGATAGCCTTGGACATAAATCCGACCATTTGCATTCCAATTTAGAAACTTTGCATTCGTTCGGTAGATGGAACCACCGGCAAAGGTATTGGTCAAATTCTTTGATTGAGTTAATCCTATTGGTGGCCTCATTATTCCAGGGGTATAAATCAGCTCTTGTCGAGGCAGGTATAGATTAATAAGATCGTTACCTATATAGGCCTGTTTTCCAAAGGTATACTTACGGTCTGAAGCCTCAACACCCTTTAAATAGAAAAGGTTTGTGACCCTTGTCATACCCGTATTGTCTTGTGTTGCAGGCATCGCCTTTGTTCCTAAAGATCCATAAATATATGGCGCATGACTAGTGCCATAAAAATAAACCTTCCCTCTTGAATCGTCATAAGTAAATGTTGGATTCGGGTCTATCTCGTGAAAATAGCGTGAATTATTACTATATTCAAGGGTATGCATCAAGGTAAAGCGAGTGACGAACTTTTGAAAAATGATCTTTTGCTCTTGCTGCTTCACCCATTTCCCAAATTTATATTGGTGCGAAAGTACGGCAAAAGTATTATTTGTTTCGGCCATCGTTCCATTAAACCACACTGGAATATTTTCAGGCTTTAGATCTGGATTTTCGATGTCGGTCGGCAGCAATAACCCTCCATTTTCCTGATTCTTAGATTTGTTTTTTCCTAGAATAAACCAAAGGTCATATCGATCAGCATTGTAACTTGTAAAAAGATTCAACGAATTATTCTTAGCCTCTTGACTTAGGTATTTACCTTGAGAGGTAATGGAATTATAGTTAAATCCAACATTTAAGTTCTTATTGATATTTTGAGTTTGAAAAACCCGCAACCAGGACTCGCCACTTGGTTTATTATTAAACCATTGCCCATATTCCAATAAAGTAAAGGGCTTGGTCGTATTGTAAAAATGGATCTCCTTGGGGTAGGTTTGATAACCCTGGTAGTTCTTCAAGAATAAAAAATCCTTGGAATCTATTGATCGTTGAAAATAGTCGTTACTCTGGGCTGACGACCCAATATTACCGAGCGTCTGTGCAGAGACTGATTTTTTTAACACTGGATTATAGGTCTGAAAATCTGCAAAAACAGTATCCAGTTTAGTCTCTTTCAACCGAGAATAATCACCTTCAAATTGGTATGCTTTTAGTTTAAAAACAATGGTATCCTTTTTAGCATCTGATTTTCCACCCTTCGAAGTGCTCGACGAACCTCCACTGGCTTGCCCTGAGGGACCTCCGCTAAAATTATTTCGCTGAGCATTAACAAAGAGGCTCAACAATAGAAGTGGCAAGATTACGATAACTCTTAACTGGATCTGCATAGACGACAAAGATATGAAATTCCGTACAATTGGGAACCCAGCATTTTTTCAATCAAGCAAAGGAAGCCCTTATCTCACTTAACTAAAGCCACCACTGATATACTCTTGCGTTAATTTATGTTTAGGGTTATTGAACACCTGATCTGCAGTGCCAAATTCAATAAGCTCACCCATATACATAAATGCCACATAATCAGCAATTCGCTTTGCTTGTCTTAGGGTGTGAGTGACTAGCACGATGGTGTATTTATCTTTCAACGAAACGAAGAGTTCTTCAATCGTTTTAGACGAGATTGGATCTAAGGCTGAGGTAGCCTCATCGCCCAAAATAATATCTGGTTCAACAGCCAATCCACGTGCCAAGCATAGCCTTTGCTGCTGGCCGATTGAAAGTTTTGATGCAGGTGACTTTAGCCGATCTTTAACTTCATCCCAAAGTCCAACAGCAGAGAGCTGATGGTACGCAATCTCATGCAATTTGTGCTTTCCACGAATGCCATGAAGACGCGGACCGTAGACAACATTATCAAGAATAGACATCGGCAAGGAGCATGGTCGCTGTGCTAACAATCCCATCTTCTTTCGGATGTGAGTTACCTCAGCATCCTTCGCATAAATATCCTCACAGTCCACAAATAGCTTTCCCGTTATCCGAACATCCACATTGTCGTCGTGAAGACGATTAAACGTTCGTAAGAGTGTTGTTTTTCCGCAACCAGATGGTCCAATAATACAGGTAATGCTCTTATCTGGAATTGACAAGCTAATATTTTTTAAGATGTGATTATCCTGAATATATAGATTCAGCTTTTCAACCTCAATATGGGGCTTATCACAACCAGGCTTGCTGCTTCTTGTCTGCTTTGGCTGCACCTTAATTAAGGTTTCGGTCAAAATTTCCATGCTACTTAAATTTTATTTTTTGAGAGTCTTCGGCTAAAATATCGGGCCGAAAAACTTAGGATTAGTATGATAATAGTCAAAACCAAGGCCGCTGAGTAAGCTCTGTTTTGAACCTCCTCAATCGGACTACTTAACTGAAAGAATATAGCCAAAGGGAGTGATGCCGTAGGCTGTAATAATGACGAAGGGATGCTATCGGTATAGCCTGCGGTAAACAATACTGTTGCTGCATCTCCAATTCCCCTACCGATAGAAAGAAGCACTGCCGTAGAGATGCCTGGTAATAACTGCCGTGTAACAACTTTTATGGTCTCATAGTTCGTAGCACCTAAAGATTTTGTAGCTTCAATTAGTTCATTGGGTATCAAAATGGCCACTTCATCAATCGACCGAATCATCACAGGTATAATCAACAAGGTAATCGCAATAATCCCCCCAAAAAGAGACGCTTGCAAGCCAAAATAGATCATCACCGTGAAGCCAAAGGCCCCATAAACGATCGATGGAATACCAAAAAGGACATCGAAAGTTAGTCGTGCAATGGCAGCAAGTTTAGACTTTCTACGAAGGGTAAAATTGAGGTACATCACAACTGGCACACTAATGCAAAGACTGATCAGAACAGAGAAAAAGATCAAGTATAATGAACCCATGATTGCATTCAGGATACCACCCTCCTTGCCCAGATAAAACCCCCCACTAGGAATCTGAGAAATCATTTCCCAAGATAACGATGGCAATCCTTTCATTAAAATGATGTACAAGATATAAAGCAACAGACTTAAGATTAAAGCTGTTGACCCAATCATCAGAAATTTAAAAATTCTCTCTTCTAACTTCTTCATAACTGGTATCTTTTATCAATTTGAATAAGGACGATCCGTGAGATGACATTAAATACCACGATAATAAAAAAGAGCAAGAATGCAGCGAACATTAAGGCCGACTCATATTTAGGGACCGACATCATCTCCCCATAGTTATTCGCAATTAGAGCGGGCAAAGGATAACAGGCGTCAAAAATAGATTTAGGGAGATCGGTAAAATTTCCACAAACCATCAACACGGCTATCGTCTCCCCAAAGGCGCGTGAAATAGCTAAAACCACAGCAGCAACAATACCAGGAATAGATTTCCGAACTACGACCTTTTTTACCGTTTGCCATTTGGTCGCACCCAAGGACATGGAAGCTTCACGCATCTCTTTAGGAACGGCGCCAAAAACCTCCATTAGAATACTTATGATCAATGGAATGATCATAATTGCCAATACCACGCCCCCTGCAAGGGCACTATAACCAGTTGAGAACTCCACAAAATGAGGCGCCAGGGTTTCGGATATAAATGGAACTATGGTTAGAGTTCCCCACACCCCATAAATTACCGGAGGAATACCAGACAGCAAGTCCACGACTGAACTAAAAGCCCGCAAGATCTTAGGAGATGCGTATTCGATAATATAGATTGAAGTCAGCAACGACAAAGGCAATGCGATACTAATCGCGATGCCTGTGACATATAATGTACTCACAATATAGGATGCAAAACCAAAATCCCCCTTGAACGGTCGCCAATTTGATGTTGATACTAAGGTCCATAATCCCTTCTCCTGAATAATGGGTAGTGATTTTACCAATAGGCCTACGCCAATAAGCACAAGCACGAACATGGATAAAATCGTTACGGTCAACATGTAATGCCGGGCAATTCGGTCTTTACGTAATCTCCCTTTTAACATACTAATTTAAATTTTTCATCCCCTTATCAATAATCTCTTTTGATAAGTTAATGTATCCTATCTTATTGACAAATTTCTGACCATCGGCAAGCACCCATTTAAGGAATGCAATAACAACCTGGTTCTTTGGTTTGCCATGAGTCACAAAATAAAGATCACGAGCTGGCGGTGAAGGGTATTTCCCCAAAGCAATCGCATCGATTAAATCGTTCATCGAACCATAAAAGTCTTCATCAGGATCGATCTTTCCATTTTTATTTAAGTCAATGGGAACCACCCGAATACCTGGAATCTGTTTTTTAGTATTAAAATCATAGGCATAACCAACGTTATTGTAACCTATTCCTATCCGATCTTTTTTTACAGCTAGGGCCAATCCTGGATCCCCAAAAACACCACTTCCGAGCAAGTCCTCTTGTTTTTTACCAAAATATTTGGCCCACACTTCAGCTGCACCACAAGCATCTGAACGCGTATATACATGCATTGGCGCTTTCAGCTTTGATCCAAATGCGGCACTCCAAGTTTTTGATTTTCCGGTGATCCAAATGTCATCGCCAGAATTAGGCGTTAAACCAACTGCCAAGATAGTTTTAAGATCAGGGTTTTGCTCACTAACCACTGCCACCACGGCATCTTTGGTAACCGCAAATTCAAATGCCCCATTTTTTACCTCTTCTGGATTGATGTCCCGAGATACCATCCCTAGATCAACCATATTATTTAAAACATCGGTTATCCCTTTTCCTGCGCCACCAGCAGAAATATCAATTTTAACACCTGGGTTTAACTTTTTAAACTCCTCAGCCCATTTAACGGCCATCGGATAGAGGGCAAACGCACCCGATAAAGAGATTCGTCCTTCTAGTTTAGACTTGGGAGAAGGCTGACCAAAACTAAGCCCAGTGCAAAGAGTAAGGATCAAGGACAACATCGCTAATTTACGAACCATACTGTTTATTTCTATTATTAGACAGTTAAAAGCGTAACTAAAATCGATTAGTTACGCTTTAATATATTCACAAAAATAAGGAGATCTTAAAAGAGCAGCAATACCTCAAATTATGTATATAATCTAACCCTAAATAGGTATATCGGGAAATACGATGAACTCGAGAAATAAAACGATATGCGCAGTAATATAATCTACAACAAGGCGTTGCAGTAAATACTTATAAAAACAGAAGAAACAGGGGCAATTTTAGATTTAGTGATCCTGATTATTAATCAACGACTTCTCATCAGCTCTTTCCCATTCGGGTTGAATATTGAAATGATGAATCTCGAAGCTGTCAAGTACGACATCAATCTGCTCCAATATGGCTTCAAATTGTGAAATTTTATAATCTTCATCCAGATCAAGATGTGCTTCAAACATTAGCTCATGATCATCAAGAGTCCACAAATGAACATGGTGAATATTTTTTACTCCATCCAACTTACCTATGGCAGCTGCAATCTCTTCAATGCTCAGATGCTCCGGGGTGAACTGCATAAATATACGTAATGAGGCATAAAAAATCGACCAGCTACTGTAAATAAGATAGGTAGAAATCAAAAGTGTCAAAACACCATCAACCCAATACCAACCTAGGAAAGTCATTGCAAAGCCGCCAATCAAAACACCGACGGAGGTTAGCATATCGGTAAATAAGTGCAAGTAAGCCGAACGCATATTGATATCCGTCTCAGCACCCTTCTTAACCAAGATCGCACTGAATCCATTAAACACAATCCCAAGGGCAGCTAGCCAAATCACGATATTCCCTTCGATCGGTTGTGGGTTCATTAAACGACCGATAGCTTCACGAGCTAATATGGTGGCCACAATCATCAGGGTTGCAGAATTAAAAAAGGCCGCGAATATTCCGGCACGCTTATAGCCAAATGTCTGTTCTAACGTTCGTTCCCGTTTAGATAACTTTCCGGCAATATAACTAAACAGCAAGGCAAGAACGTCGCTGAAATTATGCGCTGCATCAGATAAAAGGGCAATACTCCCTGAGATTAGACCCCCAATAATTTGGGCTATGGTAATGGCGACATTAAGAACAATCGAAATAACGAGGCTCTTGCCATGTGCATCATGGTGATGATGACCGTGGTGATGGCCGTGCTGATGGTGGTGATGGTAGTGCTCGTTACTCATTTATCCTTAGGTTTAAATCAGAATTACGACTCTTTAATACATTCACAAAGCTATAAAAAGGAGAATAAGCAGCAAGTCAAAAACTATTATTTACGAATATCTGAAGCGGTGTTGCAAGAAACCCAATTTCGTAATCTGGCTTAGCATAATTAATGAAGACAAACCAATATCTTTACAGTCTTAATGAATGGCAATGACAAAAGGAAAAATTCGAAATATTATTTTTGACCTTGGCGGAGTAATCGTAAACCTAAATCCACAACTCACAGTTGATGGATTTAGAAAATTAGGGTGGTCTGATTTCTACAACGAAGAGACTAAATCGTTTAATCAACAGTTATTCAAACTATTTGAAAAAGGAAACTCTTCTTCCGCAGAATTCAGAGAGTTGGTTCGAGAAAGTAGTCAGCTAGCCTTAACAGACAACCAGATTGATGAAGCATGGAATGCAATGATTCTCGACTTTCCAACAGCTCGCATTGAATACATTCATGAATTAAAAAAAGAGTATCGTCTTTTCCTTCTAAGCAATACCAATGAGATTCATGAGTCGAAGTTCGAAAGCGACTTCATGACAAAGTTTGGTTACGCTTTAGGCGAATTATTCGAGCAGTCGTTCTATTCTCACACGATGGGCTTGCGTAAACCTAATGCAGATATCTACCAAGAGGTATTGCGTCTAACAGAATTGGATGTTTCAGAAACACTTTTCATTGACGACATTCTACAAAATACAGAAGGAGCTCAATCAGTAGGACTCCATGTGCTACATATTGAACCAGGAACATTACTGGAAAGACTGCCTAATCACCTGAAGGATCTGGGATAGCTA
>CAIVGL010000008.1 GCA_903905505.1 uncultured Bacteroidia bacterium
AATCGATATCCCAACAACCCTTGAATTGCTGATGAGAGGTCCATTTGCGTATATCGATGAGCCTTTAGGAAGTTGGAGAATCTACCCAAATCAAGCTACCAAGACCTATACTGGACAGATGACCACCAGCTATTATGCCCTCATCCAATCGATCATGCAACGGTTCCCCGAACTCTTCGCATCGCAAGGACTAACGCCAGAAATTATGGCTGATCATTTCCGGAATAGACTGGTCATAAGCTATTCGCGATCGGGGAGATATAAACTCATACGTAAAGATTTTAAAGGAGCTCGTAAAGATTATATCCACTCCATAACCCATTATGGATGGACTCAGCCGGTTTGGAAACTTCGATCTGCAGTAGGGATATTCTTTAGCCTCTTTAGGATGGACATCGAGTGGCTGGCTAAGCTAATTGGCAATGAGTCGTACAAATAATTCGATTCAATAGCGGATCAAAGCACCTGAATTATGGCCTCTTGTCGATTCGCGACACTAAAATAAGTGAGCACACGCTGCCGGCAATCTTCCCGTTTTTGAGTGGTATTCTCAGCCTCTAATTGACGCATTCGATTAGCAATAACCTCGGCATTTCTTGGAACAATCTCACCATCTTTGCCAACAACTTCAGGCATTCCACCTTCGTTGGTTACAAATGGAATGCACCGATGGAGCATCGACTCACCAATGGCCACTCCAAAAATCTCGATACGTGATAATTGACAATAATAGGTTGCTTTCTGAAAGTAGTCGACTAACTGAGGATGCGGGATACGTTCAAGAATTAAAACATTGGCAGGTAGGTTCGCCGGGAAAAGAGCCATCGCCGACTTAGAAGGACCGACGAGGATAAACTGATAATCGGGCAAAATTGAAGAGAGGCTTAAAAAGGTGTCCACCCCTTTGCGCAAATAGGTTTTCTTCGAATCAAGAAGCGCCACACATAAAATTAATTTTTCCTTCTCAATAATTTGATTTTGAGACGATTCAATGGCAATGCAATTATAGATCAGTTGATGTTTTACAGATGGGAAGACAAACCCTACCTTTCGGTCGACATACTTTGAAACCGTTAAATTAAGAGAGCTATTCCGAATGGTTTGTGCTGTAAAGAAACCTCTTATTGAAGAACAAAATGATCCATATTTCAACGACCGATCACGGCAAATATCATAACCACCAATAACAACCAACGATTTTTTTCGAAGTAGCTTAGCAAAGATGACAGGCAATAGAGAATGATAATCGGCAAACCAGACATATACCGTATCGAAGCGCCAGCTGTTTAAAAGCAAGAAGAAAAATTGTTTAAGCAGTTTAAGTCCCGTATTAAAAACTCCTTTCCCAGGGGTAAACTGATACCTAATCACCTCGGCTGAAGAGGCCAAGATTTCGTAATCCGTTTTTACAAAAGTGGAGTAGTCGACATAAACAAAGAGCAATTTTTTCTTGCGCATCTCTAGTCTAAGTATTACTCAATTCGCGTAAACGGATGACTAGAAAGCGGCTTTAACGCAAATGGATGACAATCATTGGTGATTCCAATAGGGGCTTGGTTTCGAATTTCATACGCCAATTCAATTGATTTTCTGGCCTCCTCAATTTCGAACCCATTTCCATTTAAGATCTCTTCGTAACTGCGTGTATGCAAATCGGTGAACCCTTCGCTAAACTCTATCTCTTCGCCTTCAACGGTGATAGAACGATAGGTTGTTTTGCCTTGATCTTTGACCTCGGGAGGCAAGGTCTCACTATTGATACTTAAAAACCATCGAATTCGAGCTCTCTCAAGCACCAAAACACCTGCTGCCCGATCATGAGTATGTAAATTCACCATATTCTCCTTCACATCTCCAAAAATCCAGGTTAGCATATCGAAGAAATGAATTCCGATATTCGTGGCAATACCCCCAGATTTCGAAATATCACCTTTCCAGGAGGTATAGTACCAATTGCCACGGGAGGTGATATAGGTGAGGTCAATATCATAAATCTTATCATTCGGAGACCCTTTTATCCGCTCTTTTAAAGCAATAATAACAGGATGAAGCCTCAGCTGTAGAATCGTATAAATCTTTTTGCCCGTCTCTTGCGCCACCTTTTTTAAGGGATCAATATTCCAAGGATTTAGAACCAATGGCTTTTCGCAGATCGCATGAGCTCCCCGACGCAAAGCCACCCGAATATGCGCATCGTGAAGATAATTTGGCGATGTGATGCTGATGAAATCAATGTTCACCCCTTGTTCGTATTTTAACTTCTCGAGATACCGATCGAATCGCTCAAACTCAACAAAGAATTTAGTGTCTGGAGAATAGCTATCAATGACTCCAACGCCATCATAAGGGTCATAAGCTGCAATTAGCTTATTACCAGTATCTTTAATGGCCTTCATATGCCTTGGCGCAATATATCCTGCCGCACCCATTAATGCAAAATTCTTCATATTAGTTATTTCTGTTATTCAAAAAAGGTTTGATAAATTCCAGTTTGTGTTCCGGAAAAAAGAAAAAATCGCCTTCAACATCCATGTGCGC
>CAIVGL010000009.1 GCA_903905505.1 uncultured Bacteroidia bacterium
AATCGATATCCCAACAACCCTTGAATTGCTGATGAGAGGTCCATTTGCGTATATCGATGAGCCTTTAGGAAGTTGGAGAATCTACCCAAATCAAGCTACCAAGACCTATACTGGACAGATGACCACCAGCTATTATGCCCTTATCCAATCGATTATGCAACGGTTCCCCGAGCTTTTTGCATCGCAAGGACTAACACCAGAAATTATGGCAGACCATTTCCGGAATAGACTGGTCATAAGCTATTCTCGATCGGGGAGGTATAAGCTAATTCGAAAAGATTTTAAAGGTGCACGCAAAGATTATATCCATTCCATCACCCATTATGGATGGACTCAGCCGGTTTGGAAACTAAGATCTGCAGTAGGGATATTCTTTAGCTTCTTTAGGATGGATATCGAGTGGCTTGCCAAGCTAATTGGCAATGAGTCTTACAAATAATCCGATTCAACAAAGGATTAAAGAACTTGATTTATTGCCTCTTGTCGATTGGCGACACTAAAATAAGTGAGCACACGCTGCCGGCAATCTTCCCTTTTTTGTGTAGTCTCCTCAGCCTCTAATTGTCGCATTCGATTCGCAATAGCCTCTGCATTTCGTGGAACAATCTCACCTTCTTTACCAACAACTTCAGGCATTCCACCTTCGTTCGTTACAAATGGGATGCACCGATGGAGCATCGACTCACCAATGGCCACTCCAAAAATCTCGATGCGAGACAACTGACAATAATAGCTAGCTTTCTGAAAATAGTCGATTAAGTGAGGATGCGGCACCCGCTCAAGAATTAAAACATTAGCAGGAAGAACTGCTGGGAACAGAGTCATCGCCGACTTAGAAGGACCGACGAGGATAAACTGATAATCGGGTAAAAGTGAAGAGAGGGTCAAAAAGGTGTCAAGCCCTTTGCGCAAATAGGTTTTTTTCGAATCCAGAAGCGCCACGCAAAGAACCAATTTCTCCTTCTCAACAATTTGATTTTGAGGTGCCTCAATGGCAATGCAATTATAAATTAGGTGATGTTTTACCGCTGGGAAAACAAAGCCTACCTTTCGGTCGACATATTTTGAAACCGTTAAATTAAGAGAGCTATTTCGAATTGTTTGTGCGGTAAAGAAACCTCTTATTGAAGAACAAAATGATCCATATTTCAACGACCGATCACGGCAAATATCATAACCACCAATAACAACCAACGATTTTTTTCGAAGTAGCTTAGCAAAGATTACAGGCAATAGAGAATGATAATCGGCGAACCATACATAGATCGTATCAAAGCGCCAGCTGTTTAAAAGCAAGAAGAAAAATTGTTTAAGCAGTTTAAGTCCGGTACTAAAAACTCCTTTCCCTGGGGCAAATTGATACCGAACCACCTCGGCTGAAGAGGCCAAGATTTCGTAATCCGTTTTTACAAAAGTGGAGTAGTCGACATAAACAAAGAGCAATTTTTTCTTGCGCATCTCTAGTCTAAATATTACTCAATCCGCGTAAATGGATGATTAGAAAGCGGTTTTAACGCAAATGGATGACAATCATTGGTGATGCCAATTGGGGATTGGTTTCGAATTTCATATGCCAGTTCAATTGATTTTCTGGCCTCCTCAATTTCGAATCCATTCCCATTTAAAATCTCTTCGTAACTGCGTGTATGCAGATCGGTGAATCCTTCGCTAAACTCAATCTCTTCGCCTTCAACGGTGATAGAACGATAAGTTGTTTTGCCTTGATCTTTTACCTCTGAAGGCAAGGTATCACTATTAATACTTAAGAACCAACGAATTCTAGCTTTCTCAAGAACTAAGACTCCCGCAGCTCTATCGTGAGTATGTAAATTCACCATATTCTCCTTCACATCGCCAAAGATCCAGGTTAGCATATCGAAGAAATGAATTCCGATATTCGTTGCTATACCACCAGATTTTGAAATGTCCCCTTTCCATGAGGTATAATACCAGTTACCACGTGAAGTGATATAGGTGAGGTCGATATCATAAATCTTATCTTTAGGAGACCCTTTTATCCGCTCTTTTAAGGCGATGATAACTGGATGAAGTCGCAGCTGCAAAATCGTATAAATTTTCTTGCCGGTATCTTGAGCCACCTTTTTCAATGGATCGATATTCCAAGGATTCAGAACCAATGGTTTTTCGCAGATGGCGTGAGCACCACGTCGCAGAGCCACCCTGATATGCGCATCGTGAAGATAATTGGGCGATGTTATACTGATGAAATCAATATTCACCCCTTGTTCGTATTTCAACTTCTCGAGATACCGATCAAATCGTTCAAACTCGACAAAGAATTTAGTATCTGGAGAATAGCTATCAATGACTCCAACGCCATCATAAGGATCGTAAGCTGCAACAAGCTTATTACCAGTTTCTTTAATAGCCTTCATGTGCCTTGGCGCAATATATCCTGCCGCACCCATTAATGCAAAATTCTTCATATTAGTTATTTCTGTTATTCAAAAAAGGTTTGATAAATTCCAGTTTGTGTTCCGGAAAAAAGAAAAAATCGCCTTCAACATCCATGTGCGC
>CAIVGL010000010.1 GCA_903905505.1 uncultured Bacteroidia bacterium
GAAATCGTACTTGGCTTTGAAAACCGAAGAGCGTGATTTACCTCAAAATGTCCTTGGCATACCTTGTGATTCATTAGACAATCAGTTTAAATCATGGGTGAGTGTTGCTAAGACCGTTAATGCTGAGTATCGAATCGCAATTAAAGCTGACCAGGCTACTACTTATCCAGTGATTAAAAAGTTAATGGGTACCCTTCAAGATATTAATGAGAATAGGTACAACCTACTTACTAGTCTTAAAAATGCACCTGATTACGAATAACTGTAAATCTTAAATTCATGTCTGAAGTAGCTCAAGATAATAATCAAGGAAAGAAAAAAGGCAAGACCAAAAAGATGTCTACCCACGTCGATTTCACGCCGATGGTAGACTTAGGTTTCTTGTTGATTACGTTTTTTATGTTGGCAACAACATTGAACAAGCCTCAGACTATGGAGATTGCAATGCCTTCTAAAGAGAAGGTTACAGAGGAAGATCAGACAAAGATCAAAGCTTCTCGAGCAGTCACCATATTACTAGGAAAAGAGAACAAAGTCTTTTATTACGAAGGAACTCGTGAAAATAACATCGATCCTGTTTTGAATCAGACTGATTTCTCTCCGAAAGGAATGCGTCAGTTTTTGATCAAAAAGAATTATGATATCATGGTTCAAGTTCGTCAGCTTAAAGCCCTTAAGGATGCTGAAAAGCTTTCGCCTACAGATTTTGAAAAACAGAAAAACGAGGTTATTGCCGATAAAAAAGCCCCAATTGTACTGATCAAAGGAACTATTGATAGTTCATATAAGAATTTGATCGATGCATTAGATGAAATGGCGATTTGCAATATTGGTCGTTATGCAATTGTTGATATTACACCGTTTGACTTGGAATTATTAGCGAAGAAATTATAATCTTCGAAACTTCTCCTAAGTCTTATTTATAGATTGATAGTTTGTAGCTATTATTTACTTGCGTAAGTAATATATCTGTTAACTGCTCAATCTTGGTTTTAAATTTATTTACGGATAAAAATTGTATCCTACATGGCAGCAAATAATGATATTTTTTCGAACGAATGGTGCGATCTAGTTTTTGAATCCAAAAACCAGGCGTACGGTGCGTATGAGCTTAGGAAGAACTCCTCACAGAGACATTTCCGTGCCTTACTTACCGCAGCCCTAGTTTTTATTCTTATAGTCTCAGCACCAATCTTACTGAAACAGATCTTTCCGAAAAGTGCGGATAAGGATGTTACAGTACGTACACTCTCTAAAATAGAGTTGGAAAAACCGAAGGAGAATATCCTGAAGGAGATTCCACCTCCGCCACCACCTCTTCGTAATACTATTAAATTTACTCCGCCTGTTATTAAACCCGATGAGCTTGTCCCAGAAGAAGAGATTAAACTTCAGAAGGAAGTAATCGAGACTAAAGCAGCTGTAAGTAATGTGGCATTCGATAAAGGTACTGACGATGTAGCCGCTCCAATTGCCACGCAAAAAATTACAGAAGAGTCAGATCAACCTTTTGTAATCGTTGAGCAGATGCCTCAGTTTCCTGGAGGAGAGAAGGAGATGATGAAATTTATTCATTCGAACTTGCGCTACCCTTCAATGGCTGCTGAAAATGGCATTCAGGGCACGGTAATCGTAAACTTCGTAGTTGATAAAGATGGCAAAATAACACGTATTAAAGTGGTTCGTGGTATCGGTGGCGGTTGCGATGAAGAAGCCATCCGTGTGTTAGCTAAGATGCCAGCTTGGAGCCCTGGAAGACAGGGTGGTAAAGCTGTATTGGTAAGTTACACTGTTCCAATTAAATATGTACTGCAATAGGACATCTAATGAGACTAAAAAAGCCAGTTTTTCTTGTCTTTAAGTCATTTATGTCCGTTGCCTATATTTCACTGGGAGTAGTTATACTGTTTTCTAACATTATACCGCTCCCAGTGAATAGTTTTACACGAGTCTGTTTGGGTCTATTACTTGTTGTATATGGTAGTTTTAGGATATACACCTTGCTAGCTAAAACTAAGAATGATGAAGCGAATTAGTCTAATCCTTTTCTTAGCTGTTGTCTGTTCTAGCTGTGGCTTCTTTAGAGGTGATCCTTACCGTAATACTCCAACAACTGGGCATGCTATAATTGCTACGGATGAGACTTTTATGCCCATCATCGAGGCCGAGCTTGAGGTGTTCAAAGCAATCTATGGCTATACCGAATTTAAATCAAGCTACCTTCCCGAAATAGATGCTTTTGCTCAACTACTTAACGGAGATGTTCAGCTAATCATTGCCTCTCGACCACTTAGCAAGGACGAGGTCGCGTTCTTTCATAAAAAAAAGATTTATCCACGTCAGACTAAAGTTGCAACCGATGCAATTGCTTTAATTGTATCAAAACAAAGTTCCGATACAGTGGTGACTATTAGCCAGATTAAAGATCTCTTGACCGGTAAATTAACTTCCTGGAATCAGATTAATCCAACCTCGAAGTCAGGAAAGATAAGTGCTGTATTTGATAACCAAAAGTCAAGTATTATTAATTATTTAGTCGATTCAATTTGTGGTGGTAAGTTGGTTAAAACGAATGTTTTTGCTCTCGACTATAATAAAGATGTTATCGAATATACCAGTTCTCATCCAGGTGTTTTGGGATTTATTGGGGCAAGCTGGATTAGTAATGACAACGACTCTTTACATCTTTCATTTCACAAAAAAATTAAAGTGTGCTCCGTAAGTAACAATTCACGGCCTAACGTTGAGAATAGTTATAAACCTTATCAGGCTTACATGGCGGAGGGAATCTATCCGCTTACGCGCGACATTTATATTATCAATGCTGAACCTCGAAATGGATTAGCAACAGGATTTTCTGCCTTCCTCGCAAGCGATAAGGGACAACGCATTATTTTGAAGTCGGGTATCCTCCCCGCAATTGCCCCAACTCGAGTTGTTAAAACAAGAAAAGATTTTTAGTAGCTTTGGCAAAGCTTAAAATTAATATCCAAATAAGAACAATGAAACGATTCGCACTTTTATTTTTAGGATCTGTACTCGCAATTGCGAACATTGAAGCACAGCCTAATACCAACCAAGGACAGTATTTTCTTGATGATTTTCAGTTTCATCAAGCACGGAGTTTTTTCCTTAATCGATTGAAGTCAACCCCAGGAGACGTTCGAGCAAACTGTTCTTTAGGTGACACCTATCTCTATTTGCAGCAACCTGATAGTGCAAAGATAGCCTATCAAAATGCGCTAACTTCGGATCCTAAATCACCATTTCCGTTGATCGGCCTTGGTAAAATAGCCCTATGGAATGGCGATAAAACGGCAGAGCTGGATTATTTTGAGAAGGCTCGTAAAATGGATAAAAAGAATCCTGAGGTTTATTGTACGATCGCAAAAGGGTGTTTCGATCACGTGAAAAAAGATACCGCTACAGGAAATCGCTTTCTGACTCAAGGTATGGAATTGAACTCTAAATATGCTCCATTTCATATTGTTGCCGGTGATTATGAGCTAATTCGCCATCGGTATGGTGCTGCTTCAAATGCCTATGACAGAGCGATCTATTTTGAACCTGGTTATGCCTTAGCATACCGAAAACTTGGTGTGATTCATACACTGGCTCGCGCGAACCGCGATGCGTTAACCGCTTTTGCGAAATGTATTGAACTGAATACCGATCAGATATTAGTCTACAAAAATCTGGGCGATCTGTATTACATGATTGGAAAATATCCAGAGGCAGAAAAGAATTACCGGATCTTTATCAGTCGGGCAGAAGTGTCCCCTGAAGATAAAGAGAGATTTGCTATTATCTTATTCTTTAATAAGAATTACGACGAATCTGTTAAGTTGCTGGAAGAGGTTATGCAGCTTAGTAAGAACGAGTCTGTTCTTTTGCGGGTCAGAGGTTATATCGCTTATGAGACTCAGAAATATCCTGAAGGTGTAGCTTACTTGGATAAGTTCTTTAAAATTCACGATCCGGAGAAAAATATCCCTTCGGATTATATCTACTATGGACGCTTGCTTCAGAAAGTTGGCAAAGATTCTTTGGCTATATCAAGTTTTAATAAAGCTTTAGCATTAGATTCTACAAAGACTGAGTTATATGATGAGCTATCAAAATTGTATATCGCTAATAAAATGCACAATCATGCCATTTCGGTTTATTTAAAGATGATCGAAAATGGATCGGATAAACTAGCTACAACATTCTTAATCGGTAAAGAATATTATTTCCAAGCAGAAGTCTATCATTCACAATACGACTCATTGATGAAGCTTCAGACAGTAAGTAAAGTTCCATTTGCTGATAGCGTGGCTGTAAATGCCTTGAAACGTACTTATTATCAGAAGGCAGATAGTGCTTTTGCTGTAGTGACAACGTTAAACGACAAATATGCTGGTGGCTTTATTTGGAGAGGTCGAATGAATTCATTCCTTGATCCAGAGGCCGAAGGAACCTTGGCCAAAGAGTCTTACGAAAAAGCACTTGCAATCTATGAGGCTGGTGACGTGGTGAAAAATCGCCGATCTATTATCGAATGCTGTCGGTTCTTGGCTTCCTATTATTATCTAAATAGCGAGAAAAATTTGAAGTCAGATAAGGAAAAGGCAGCAGCATTTAAAAGTTCGTCTATTGATTATTTCCGTAAGATCTTATTGATTGATCCTACGGACGCACAGGGAATCGAAGTCTTTAAGAAACTCAAAATTGCGCTGCCTAAAGCTCAATAGTCCTTATTCAAAAGTATAGACCTAAAAAAAAGGCTGATTTTCAATTGAAAATCAGCCTTTTCTGAATTATGTGCTTTCTTAAGATGTGGTGCCACCTGGAATTGAACCAGGGACACATGGATTTTCAGTCCATTGCTCTACCAACTGAGCTATGGCACCTTGTTTTCGAACGCGTGGCAAAACTAATCAAATTTTAGTTCTCTCCAAGCAAAGACTGAAAAAAAATAGAATAAACTTCTATTCATCTGATTTCAACGCACTCCAAATAAATTGAGATTCAAACTACGGATCAGAAGGTATTTTTGAATACTTTTACACCTTGTTCAAAACGGATTAATGGAATATTTTTCTGCTCAATTACCTAACGGAATACGTCTAGTGCATCAATCGATTGATTCGCCTGTGGCTCACTGTGGGGTAATCATCAATACGGGTTCAAGAGACGAGCAGTCATCGGAGCAGGGTTTGGCGCATTTTATTGAGCATACCATCTTTAAAGGAACCCAGAAACGAAAATCGTTTCATATCTTAAGCCGGCTTGAAGATATCGGTGGTGAGCTGAATGCTTATACCACGAAAGAGGAAACCGCTATACATGCAAGTTTCTTATCGGAATATTACCAAAGAACCATCGAGCTATTTAGTGATATCTTGATCAATAGCACCTTTCCTGAATCGGAATTAAAAAAGGAAAAGGATGTAATCATCGATGAGATTAATTCCTATAACGACTCACCCTCTGAGCTAATTTTTGATGAGTTCGAAGAGCTAATCTTTGAAGGTCATGCCATCGGTCGTAATATTTTAGGTACTCCCGAATTGGTTAAGTCGTTTTCTCGGGAAGATATCCAGCGGTTTATGCTTCGCAATTACAATACCGACCAAATCGTTATTTGCTCAGTAGGTAAGATCACTGGGAAGCGATTTCATCAGCTGGTAAGCCGCTATTTTAGTGTTTTGCCTCAAAATACTCGATCTTTTTCACGCGATACGTTTACAAGCAATGCGGCAAAGATTAAGTCGGTTGAGAAAGATACCTTTCAATCGCATTGCATTATTGGTGGACTCGCCTACGATGTATTGCATGAAAATCGAATTGGCCTAGTTCTTTTGAATAGTATTCTGGCAGGCCAGTCTGGAAATTCTCGTCTTAACCTTGCTCTGCGGGAGCGCAATGGTATTGCCTATAACCTCGAGTCGGCCTATGCCGCTTATTCCGATACAGGCACGATAACGATCTATTTTGGAACCGACAAAGTCAACATGGGGAAAGCCCTCTCGTTGATTAAAAAAGAGATCAGGATCTTGCAAGAGAAGCTCTTGGGTGGACTTCAGATTGGAAAGGCCAAAAGACAGCTGATTGGTCAGCTAGCGATGTCGCAAGAGAATCATGAAGATCTGATGCTGACACTCGGTAAAAGCTTTTTGGTTTACAATAAAATGGATGGATTGGATGTGATCTATAAAAAAATTGAGGCTATTACTCCTGCTTTGGTTCGTGATATTGCCAATGAAATATTAGACTTCGAGAAGTTGTCGATGCTGATTTATAAATAGAGTGATGAAAATTGATAAGGCTTTAGAGCAGTACCTGCTGTCGCATATCGTTGAAGAGACCCCAATGATGGCTCGGCTTTATCGACAAACGCAGTTGAGCATGGTTAATGGCCGTATGTGCTCAGGTCATTTGCAAGGTTCCTTGTTGGCCATGTTAAGCAAATTGATTACTCCGAATCGGATTTTGGAAATAGGTACATACACTGGCTATTCGGCTTTGTGTCTAGCTGCCGGTTTAACCAAGGATGGCCTCTTGCATACCATTGAATTAAACGATGAACTTGAAGGATTAGCATCGTCGTTTTTTGAAGAGTCTGGCTTACGCAAGCAAATTATTCAGCATATTGGCGATGCCACCGATGTAATTCCAACACTGAATGAATCTTTTGACCTTGTTTTTATCGACGCTGATAAACGGAAATACCTCGAGCACTATAACCTAGTATTTCAAAAGGTCAGAGTTGGTGGGGTAATATTGGCCGACAACACCCTTTGGGCTGGGAAAGTTGTTCAAGAAGTTCTTCCGACTGATGAACAGACCATCGGGATTATGCTTTTTAATGATTTCGTTAAAGACGATCCTCGGGTTGAGACCTTTATGATCCCAGTACGCGATGGGATTACGGTATTACGCAAGATTTCGGAGTAGCGGCATTCGCTATTGACTGATTCCACTTCTCTTTTTTCTCCTTTTTAAAGTGTATATTTCAGTATACGCAGCATCAACGCATGAAAGAGGATTTTCTTCATTTTATATGGGAAAATAAATTATTTCAGACCGATACTCTTTGGACTCAAGAGGGTGAACCTATTCAGATCATCCATCCTGGTCGTCACAATACGGATGCAGGACCAGATTTTTTTGATGCCCGGATTCGCATTGGGATCACCTTCTGGGCTGGTAACGTTGAGATTCACCTGAAAGCTTCCGATTGGAATAAACATGGCCATCAGAGTGACCCCAGTTATCGCAACACCATCCTGCACGTAGTTGCACTTGACGATATATCGGTAATGACCGATTTAGGGGCTGTTGTTCCAGTTTTTCTGATTAAATGGCCTGAGTGGATTGCGCACAATTATGAAATGCTCACAAAAAGTCACGATTGGATTGGATGTGCCTCTAAGCTATATCAGGTGGATCCCTTTCGGATCAAGTTTTTTCTGAATGGGATCTTGATTGAACGGCTGACGGAGAAAGTGGAAGATGTTACAAAGATTCTTGATGAGACCAAGGATGATTGGAATGAAACATTTTATGTTTTACTCGCTCGAGGATTTGGATTAAGTCAGAATTCGCTTCCGTTTGAAATGCTGATTCGGTCATTGCCTCAGCGCATTCTAGCACACCATATCCATTCGGTTTTCCAGTTGGAAGCGCTGCTATTTGGTCAGGCTGGGATGTTGGAGGATGGCCTTTTTTTAGATGAATATGTGATTGAGCTAAAAAAAGAGTATGAATTCTTAGCTTTAAAATATCATCTAAAACCTATTGCAGGGCATTTATGGAAATTTATGCGAATGCATCCAATGAATTTTCCGACTCTTCGAATTGCCCAATTTGCCTCACTGATCTATCTTACCCAAGGGCTATTTTCTACTGTAGTTGATACGGCTAATTATGTTGATTTGCGCAGGCTGTTTTCCTTGAGTGCATCCCCATATTGGAATACCCATTATCGTTTTAATGTGTTGTCCACCTATAAGAAGAAGGTCTTTGGATCTCAGATATTTCATCTTGTGGTGATTAATGTGTTAGTTCCTTTTTATTTTCTTTATGGCGAGCGACAACAGCAGTTGTTTTTAAAAGACAGAGCCCTTGATATATTAGAAAATATGCCTGCAGAGAAAAATCAATGGATTAGAAAGTGGGCTTCAGTAGGAGTAACTGCCTCAAGCGCCTTAGAGTCACAGGCCTTACTCCAGCTTCAGCATAGCTATTGCGAGCAGCGTAGGTGTTTGGAATGTACGATAGGACATAAAATAGTCCTTCACGAACCAACCTAAAACACGAAATAAATCAATGAATATTCAACGTTGCAAATGAGTCGTACCCCTCGCAGGGGATTCGCTGGAATGGAGTTGGTCAATCTTAATTATGGATAATGGATTGCGCTAGTAATTAAATCAATGTCAGCGTGGTATTTAAAAGATTATTTCTTACCTTTGTGGCGAATTTTTAATTAATGTTGATCCGTTTTTATCGAACTCGAATACTACGGCGCAATAATTGTATTATTTTAATTTTATAGAAAATGTATTTAACTACAGAAAAAAAACAAGAGATTTTTGCTCAGCATGGCGCTGTTGCTACTAACACTGGTTCAGCAGAAGGACAGATTGCACTTTTCTCTTTCCGTATTAGCCACCTTACGGAGCATTTGAAACTTAACAAGAAGGATTATGGCACCCAACGTGCATTGATTAGCTTAGTTGGTAAACGCCGTTCATTACTAGATTATCTTAAAAGAAAGCATATTGATCGTTATCGTGCTATCATTAAAGAACTTAATCTTCGTAAATAAAGATCTTAAAAAGGCAATTTTCGAATTGCCTTTTTTTAACTATTTAAAGCCCCACCCATTTGTTTCTAGTATTAATGAAATTATTTTTTTAAATTATGTACAAAGCTGTTAATAAGACAATTGATCTAGGCGATGGACGTACGATTAGTATCGAAACTGGGAAGTTGGCCAAACAAGCCGATGGTTCAGTTGTTGTAAAGATGGGTGATACCATGTTATTAGCTACAGTTGTTTCTGCACATGAAGCCGCTGAGAACATTGATTTCATGCCCCTTTCTGTTGACTATCGTGAAAAGTATTCTGCTGCTGGAAGATTTCCAGGCGGATTTCTAAAAAGAGAGAGTCGTCCTTCGGATGATGAAATTCTAACTGCACGTTTAGTGGACCGTGTTTTGCGTCCACTTTTCCCTGATAATTACCATGCCGAGACGGTGGTGATGATCGCGTTGATCTCCTCAGGAAAAAATGAAATGCCTGACTGTTTAGCTGGTTTAGCTGCATCTGCCGCTATCGCGGTATCAGATATTCCATTTAATGGTCCAATCTCTGAAGTTCGTGTTTGTCGGATCGATGGCGAGTTTATGATCAACCCTTCTGCAGAGCAATTAGCAAAAGCAGATATTGACATCATGGTTGGTGCTTCTTTCGACAATATTATGATGGTTGAAGGGGAGATGGATGAAGTTTCTGAAGAAGAGATGTTAGCTGCGATCAAATTTGCACACGATAATATCAAAGTTCATTGCAAAGTTCAAGAAGAGCTTGCTGCTGCTGTTGGTGTTAAGAAACGTGAATATTGCCATGAGCAAAATGATGAAGTTCTTCGTGAACTAATCTGGAAAGAGACTTATCAGAAAGCATATGATACTGCCCGTTCTTTAATTGATGACAAACATCTTCGCGTTAGCTCCTTTAAAAATATCAAAGCAGATTTTGTTACTGCCTATAGTGAAGGTAAAGAGTCGTCAGAGATCAATAAAAACTTGATAAGTAGATATTATCATGATGTTGAGAAAGAGGCGATGAGACGCATGATTTTGGATGACGGCATCCGTTTGGATGGTCGTACAACCACTCAAATCAGACCAATCTGGGGAGAGGTATCTTACCTTCCAGGTTCTCATGGTTCTGCCATCTTTACACGTGGTGAAACTCAGTCACTTACCAGTGTTACGCTGGGAACGAAAATGGATGAGAAAATCATTGATAATGTGACCTTTAAAGGTAGAGAGCGCTTCTTGCTACATTACAATTTCCCTTCGTTTAGTACTGGAGAAGCAAAAGTTTCACGTGGACTTTCTCGTCGCGAGATTGGTCATGGTAACTTAGCTCATCGTGGATTGAAAAAGATGATCCCAGAAGGTTTTCCCTATATTATACGTGTAGTATCTGATATTCTAGAATCAAATGGTTCGTCTTCAATGGCAACTGTTTGTGCTGGAACTATGGCTATGCTTGATGCTGGCATTCAATTAAAAAGACCTGTTTCAGGTATTGCAATGGGTCTTATCACCGACAAGGGTTCTGATAAGTTTGCTGTTCTTTCTGATATCTTAGGTGATGAAGATCATTTAGGTGATATGGACTTTAAAGTTACAGGTACCTCAAAAGGGATTACTGCAACACAGATGGATATAAAAGTGGATGGGTTATCTTACGAAGTGATGTCTAAAGCTCTTCAACAAGCCAAAGAGGGCAGAGCTCATATCTTGGATAAACTTCTTGAAGTGATTAGCGCGCCGCGTGAAGATTACAAACCGAATGTTCCTAGAATCGTTACCATGATGATTCCTAAAGATATGATTGGTCCTGTGATCGGTCCTGGTGGGAAAATCATTCAACAAATACAAGCCGATACTAAAGCAACCATCTCTATCGAGGAGATTGATGATCAAGGTAAGATCGAAATCAGTGCTCCGGATAAGGATGCTATTGATGCTGCGATTGCACGGATTCGCGCTATTGTAGCACTTCCAGAAGTAGGCGAGACCTATAGTGGAAAGGTTAAATCAATTGTTCAGTTTGGTGCATTTATTGAAATCATGCCTGGGAAAGAGGGTTTACTCCATGTCTCAGAAATTGATTGGAAGAGAATCGAAAACCCTGAAAGCGTCTTAAAAGTTGGTGATATTATCGAGGTTAAACTTCTAGAAGTTGATCAACGCTCTGGTAAACTTAAATTATCGCGTAAGGTGTTGCTTCCAAAACCTGAAGGATATAGCGAGGGTGGAGATCGTGCTCCTCGTCCCGATCGTGGTGATAGAGAGCCAAGCCATACGCATTCGCTCAAGAAACCAAATCAAGAATAAAAAAAAATGCTCGGAAATTCCGAGCATTTTTTTTTATTCTTCTTATCAGAATCCTTTATACTAACTCCTTAGTTCGCACTTTCCCTTCTCGAAATAATTTTCTACTGATAATGAAGTTGAACGAAAACTTTAAACCAATTTATTGAATAGTTTGGAGTGTTTATTTTTCTACACATTATGTTTTTTAGGTTTTATTTATTCTCCTGATTAATGATATTTTGATGTGTTAAAAATTGAATTTAAAAAATTGAAATTCAAGGTTTTAAATCTGTCTTTTGGTGAGTTATTCTGGTGTTTAGGGTTTGTGATTATTTTTTATTGAAAAATTGCAACAAAATATTTTTTATAACACTAAAAGGTTGTATTTTTGCAGCTAAAGCAATAAAAAAAAACTAACAGTTCATTTACCAATCAATTATTGTAATGAGAAATTTTAAATTTAGTTATTTGGTTTTATTCATTTTTAGCACTGCGGTCATAATGAGCTGTGCTTCCCTGAAAAAAATGAAAAAGAATGCCGGAAAAGTTGGTTATTCTGTAGTTCCTGAAGTTCTTGAGGTTCGTAACAACAATGTTGATGTTGCATTGCAAGGACGAATTCCTGCTAAATACTTCTTGAAAAAAGCAACTATCGTTGCAACTCCAGTTTTGAAAACTGCAACTGGCGAGAAAGTATATGAGTCGTATACCCTACAAGGGGAGTCTGTTAAGGCTAACAACAAGGTGATTAGCTATTCTACAGGTGGAAGTGTTTCTTATAAAGGATCTGTTCCATTTACTAGTGACATGCGCAAATCAGACCTTATCTTAAAGATACATGCAACCAAAGGAAAAAGATCGTTAGATTTTGATCCAATTAAAATTGCGACAGGTGTTAATGCAACAAGCACATTGGTTGACAATAGCCCATTATCTATTTTAGGTTTTCAAAAAAGAAAAAATACAACTGGTATCTATGATCCAACGATCGATAAATATCAACGTGTTGTGCCAGATAAATTTGTTGCTGACCTGATCTATTTGATCAATAGCTCTGAAGTACGTGGCAAAGAGTTAAGCAAAAAAGAGCTTAAAGAATTGAGCGCTTATGTTGCTGATGCATACAAAGCTGATCGTAAAGAGTTAAAAGGGGTAGAAGTTTCGGCTTATGCTTCTCCAGATGGTAAGTTAGATTTCAATACTGGTCTTTCTCAAAAACGTCAAGGTACTTCTTCTAAGGTTATTCAAAAAAATCTTGCTAAGAGCAAAGTTAAGACTGCCGTTTCTACAAAATATACTCCAGAAGATTGGGATGGCTTTAAAGAATTGATGAGTAAATCATCGATTCAAGATAAGGAACTAATTCTTCGTGTGCTATCAATGTATGCTGATCCTGAAGTTCGTGAGCGTGAAATTAAAAACTTGGCTTCTTCTTTCACTGCAGTAGCAAGTGATATTTTACCTAAGCTTCGTCGTGCTAAAATCACCGCTTCTGTTGATTTAATCGGACGTACAGATGCAGAAATTAGTGCTCTTGCACTTAGCGATCCAGCTAAATTAAATCAAGCTGAATTACTTTATGCTGCGACACTTACCACTAATCCACAAGTGCAAAAAACGATCTTCACTAGCTTTATTAGAATTTATGCTGACGACTGGAGAGGTTACAATAACTTAGGTAGTGTTGAATTTGGTTTAGGTAACTTTGGTGCTGCTTATGCGCAATTTGAGAAAGCTGACAAGCTAGATCCTAAAAATCCTATCGTTCAGAATAACTTAGGTTGTATTGAACTTAACAAAGTTAACTTAGCTAAAGCTGAAGAACTTTTTGGTGGAGCAACTGGTGCAGGTAACGAAGTTCATGACAATCTTGGAATCGTAAAGATCATTCAAGGTCAATATGAAACTGCTGTTAAATATCTTTCTGATGATTCTCAGAACGTTGCAAATCATGCTTTAGCTCAATTGCTAAACAATGATAACAATGGTGCTTCACGCACATTGTCTGCAGCTAAATCAGAAACTGCACGTATCGCTTATCTTAAAGCGGTTGTTGCAGCTCGTGCAGCTAAATCTTCAACGGTGGTTGAAAACCTTGGTAATGCCATCAAGAAAGATGCAGCTTACAAAGAGTTAGCAAAAACTGATCTTGAATTTGCAAAATTTGCTGACGATCAGAATTTCAAAGCATTATTGAAATAAGAACATTTATTTCTTAAGTATATTTAAAAGGGAGCTTTAGGGCTCCCTTTTTTTATTTTGTCAAAGAGAGGATCAACAGCCTACAAAGGGTCAAGATTTGGCTAGATTCTTCTTAATAATAAGGATTTGAAGCCTCATGGTTAAGTCGTCATAAGAATTTCTTATTTTTGAGAGATGGAAAATGGTGAACAGAAGATTTTTGTTTGGTGCGATTTTACTCAAGGGATCGAGGAGGCTATTCTACACGGCTTTCTAATCGCGTCTATCCTAAAGAAGGAGCTCTGCTTAATCCATTTACTTGAAGTTGACGATGAAAATCTTGCTCAGAGCTATTCTAATCGATTAAAAAAGATTGTATCTGAACTTGGTTTATTATCTGATCCAGTTATTATTCGGTATTTAGTGGTTAAGCAAGATTTAATAACAACTCTTGTTGACCTGGCTGAACTTTATGAATGCTTGGCTTTAGTCGCTCATAAAGACATTGCTCCAGTTCTATTGCCATATTTGCAATTTGCGGCCTTCCCATTCCTATTTGTTTCAGCCAAAACAAATATCGAGCCGATCTATAAAAATATAGTTGTTCCAGTGGGCTATATGAAGAAATGTAAAGACCTTGCCCTTTGGGCGAGCTATTTAGGTCGACATAATTCAGCACAGATCAATCTGTATGTGTCGGATGATGGTAAAGGAAATGATCAAATAACGGTCAAGAATAACCTTTTCTCCATTCAACGTTTCTACAATAAATTTAATTTTCCTTCTCAAGTCATCCAGAGCGCTTCGCCAACCTGGAAACTGCAGAAAGCCTCCCTCGCTTATGCCTTCTCAGAGACCAACGCATTGCTTATTATTGCTGGCAGTTACCATACTACATTTTTGGATTCCCTTCTTGGTCTGACCGAACTTAAAGTAATTCGTAATTCTCATGATTTATCGGTGATGTGCGTAAACTCACAACTCGATTTCTACAGTATCTGTAATTAGAATTCCCTACTGATTTGACAAACATTATGTTGACTTTAGATATCGGTTTTTATTCGATAAGCTTTAGTCGTTGTTTAGATTTATACTAACTATAAATAGAGCCTGTATGGTGTGATTTGTCCTAAAAAGAGGGTGTCGGATTGTTTTAAGTTATACTTTTGAACATCATTTCCAGCATATAATAAGTTGTTCTCGTGACTAAATACTTTTAATATGGAAAGCAGTTCACTTTTATTATTCTTCTTGGCCGCAGTAACCCTTGTGGGTGCAGCCATGGTTTTTTCCAGTTATATTCCCCCTACTTCCACCAACGCTGTTAAGTTTGAGCCTTACGAATGTGGTATCGAAACCATAGGAGATACATGGCTTCAATATACCGTTGGTTACTACCTATTCGCCATATTGTTTCTCATTTTTGATGTGGAGACTATATTTCTGTTTCCTTGGGCAGTGGTTATGCGCTCGGCTGGTATGACCGGCTTTGTTGAGATCCTTATCTTCTTTGCAATATTGGGATTAGGGTTACTTTATGGATGGAAAAAACATGCTTTAAGATGGGAATAAGTAGCAAAAAAGAGTTTGAAAAAAATGATTATCCAATCATTGCTGAATATGAGGGTGGTGGAATAATCTTAGCACAACTTGATGCATTGGTTAACTGGGCGCGAGCTAGTTCATTGTGGCCTTTAACATTTGGAACCCGTTGTTGTGCTATTGAGATGATGGCTGCCGGTGCTTCGCGTCATGATTTTGCTCGATTTGGTGCTGAGGTTGCACGCGCTACCCCTAGGCAGGCTGACATGATTATCATCTCCGGATCGATTAATTATAAAATGGCCCCAGTCTTACGTCGTCTATACGACCAAATGGCCGATCCTAAATATGTGATTGCCATGGGAGCTTGCGCGGTCTCTGGCGGACCATTCTATTACAATTCGTATGCAATCGTTAAAGGAGCCGATCATGTGATTCCCGTTGATGTTTATATTCCAGGTTGCCCTCCACGACCAGAAGCCTTATTGTTTGGTATCATGCAGCTTCAAAAGAAAATAAAAAAGACCAAGAACTTTGGAAAGGTCAAGTATCAAGAAGCCAAACCTATTTTAACCGGTAAACCTCCTCTGTAATCTTCGATCCCATGACACACGATGAATTAAAAACTTACCTAATTGATAAGTTTCCAAGCGCAGAGATAGCGCTCGGAGCTCAATATGTTCAGATGATTGTTAGTTCGGTGGATCTTCACCAGACTGCTGCCTCGCTGAAGAATTCAAAAGATACTTCTTTTGATTACCTTATTTGTTTATCAGGTGTTGACTACCCCGAATATATGGAGGTTGTCTACCACCTCGAATCGGTGGATCTTCATCATGTGATGGTATTAAAAGTACGCACATCTGATAGACTAAACCCGGCCATTGATACCGTTAGCGATATCTGGATAGGCGCTAAATATCATGAGCGTGAGGTTTATGATCTGTTAGGTGTTCATTTTAATAACCATACGGATCTAAGACGACTTTTTCTAGAGGATGGTTGGGGATTTCCTTTACGGAAAGATTATGTGGACGAAATACGAATTGTAGAACGATAGCATTATGTCTGAAATCAAAGAGGTCATGATCAACAGCGATAGACTCGCTACCGACGAATATCTAGTTAATATGGGACCGCAGCACCCATCAACACATGGTGTGCTCCGGATGCTTGTTAAATTAGAAGGAGAGAAGGTTTTAAATATACAACCACATATCGGCTATATTCATAGCGGAATTGAAAAGATGTGCGAGGCTATCAGCTATCCACAGATCATTCATCTTACCGATCGTATGGATTATTTATCGGCGCATATGAATAACGAAGCGGTAGCTTTATGTGTCGAGAATGCCCTTCAGGTTGAAGTGCCCGATCGTGTAAAATATATTCGTACGATCATGGATGAGTTGGCTCGATTGGCTTCTCATCAATTGTGGTGGTGCGTGATGGGGATGGACCTAGGGGCCTTAACGACTTTCTTTTATGGTCTTCGTGATCGTGAAATGATCCTTGATATTTTTGAAGAGACCTGTGGTGCTCGACTTACCGTCAATTATAATCTTCCAGGAGGGTTAATGTTCGATATCCACCCTAACTTCCAAAAACGGGTTAAGGATTTTATCACCTATTTCCGCACCAAACTTCCGGAATACGATCAATTGCTATCGGGCAATGTAATCTTTAGAGAGCGTACCGAAGGGATTGGCCATCTATCTTTATCCGACGCGATAGCTTATGGCGTTACTGGTCCATCGGGCCGTGCATCGGGATTCTCAAATGACCTTCGTAAACATCAACCATACAGTGCATATCCTCTTGTAAAATTCAACGAGATCATAGATCACCGATGTGATACCTTAGCTCGCTATGAGGTGCGTATGAAGGAGATGCATGAGTCATTATCGATTATTGAGCAGTTGATCGACAACATTCCAGAAGGGGACTACGCCGTGAAGATGAAAAGCGTGATTAAATTACCCGAAGGTGAGTTTTATCAACGCGTTGAGACAGCTAGAGGTGAGTTTGGCGTTTATATCGTAAGCGATGGAAAGAAAAATCCTTATCGCGTAAAATTTAGATCTCCCGGTTTTTCAAATCTTTTTGCCTTGAATAAAATGGCTAAAGGTCATAAAATAGCAGACCTTGTGGCTATAATGTCTACGCTCGATTTAGTCATACCTGACATCGACAGGTAGTTTAATACCATTCATTGACGCTTAATAGTTAGCTATATGGGTTTTAATTTCTATGATTTTACAGCACTTACCCACAACATACATGTGGGACTTGTCGAAGGTTTTTCACCTTTTATGGCCACAACTCTTGAATGGGTGATTGTGGGAACAGCCTATTTATTGTTTGTCGCACTATTCGGGTTGTTGCTCGTATACGCCGAGCGAAAGGTTTGTGCCGCATTTCAACAACGATTAGGTCCAATGCGTGTGGGCTATTGGGGATTATTACAAACTATTGCCGACTTTATTAAGCTGCTTATGAAAGAGCTTATCATGCCGCGTAAAGCCGACCGATTTTTATATAACCTAGCGCCATTTATTGTTATCATCGCTTCGTTTTTAGCTATTGCCGTTATCCCATTCGCACCCGGTTTGCAATCTCTGGATTTTGATATTGGACTGTTTTATTTGACCTCAGTCTCCTCCGTAGGTGTTATTGGGATCCTTCTCGCTGGTTGGTCAAGTAACAATAAATACTCCTTGATTGGAGCTATGCGTAGTGGTGCTCAAATTTTAAGTTATGAGCTTTCAGTATCCTTGTCACTACTTACCATGATCATATTTGCGGGTTCGATGCAATTTTCAACTATCGTGGAAGGGCAGCGTGATGGGTGGTATTTATTTACTGGTCATATCCCTTCCTTGGTGGCATTTATCGTCTTTTTAATTGCAGGAACGGCAGAAACAAATCGCGGACCTTTTGACTTAGCTGAGGCCGAATCAGAACTTACAGCAGGTTTCCATACCGAATATTCAGGAATTAAATTCGCCTTCTTTTTCTTAGCCGAATACATCAACCTATTTATTATCTCGGCTGTGGCGGCAACCGTATTTCTTGGCGGCTGGATGCCATTGCATTTTGGCCATCTCGAAGCTTTTAACCATGCCATGGATGTTATTCCTCCACTTGTTTGGTTTTTCTTGAAGGTCTTTGGGGTCATTTTTATCATCATGTGGTTTAAATGGACATTCCCTCGACTTCGAGTTGACCAGATCTTAACACTCGAGTGGAAATACCTATTGCCAATCAATCTCATAAACATTTTGTTGATGGCGTTAATTGTTTTGACAAAATTTCATTTTTAACCGATTTATAAGTTGTTATGAAGTCTTTTATCGAATATATCGTTTCAATCTTCAAAGGATTATGGACACTTCTAATCGGAATGAAGGTGACAGGCAAATACTTTTTTACCCCTTGGAAAAATGTGACCCAGCAGTATCCTGAAAATCGCGAAAAGCTCGTCATGTTTGAGCGTTTTAGAGGTGAGGTGATCATGCTGCACAACGAAAACAATGAGCATAGCTGTAACGGTTGTGGTATTTGTGAGATCAACTGTCCCAATGGTTCAATTGAAATAATCTCCAAGTCAATCCTAACGGCTGATGGGAAAAAGAAACGGATTATAGATCAGCATATCTATCATCTTGGCATGTGCACATTCTGTAATCTATGCGTTAAAGCTTGTCCGTCGGGTGCTTTAGCCATGGGACAGAATTTTGAACATGCTGTTTGGGATCGCTCTTTGTTGACTAAGGTGCTAAACCAAGAAGGCTCAACCATTGCTGAAAATGTAAAAGAAGAATAAGCTAATATGACTTTCAATTTAGAAGTCAATTAACCCGTTCATACTTGAAAATTGATAAAGACTATAAAGAATAGGAATTATGCTTAACGAATTTATGTTTATTCTGATCGCGGTAATGATCTTGGTGTTTTCAATCCTTACCGTATTGACTCGAAAGATTTTAAGAGCGGCTGTTTATATGCTGTTTGTTTTGATCTCAACAGCTGGATTGTATTTTATGCTTAGCTATAACTTTCTTGCAGCCGTCCAATTAACTGTATATGCAGGTGGTATTGTGGTCTTGATAATTTTCTCGATCCTGCTCACTAGCCATTTAAGTGAGCGTGCTGTAATGGCCCCATTTAAACAAAGTCTGTTTTCGGCTTTGGCCACCTTGGCTGGTGCAACTTTAACATTGGTAACTATTCTGCGCTATAGCTTTATTCCCAATACAGGAGTCGATCCTCAGTTTAATATCATCGATGTTGGTAATGCTTTGGTCTCTTATAACCGTGAAGGCTATGCCCTCCCTTTTGAGGTTGTTTCCATCTTGCTACTTGCCGCCATGATTGGGTCAATTGTGGTAGCCAAGAAAGAGCCAACCCTGAAAGATAAAGAGGCTAAACTTGACAAATAGATTCTTAATTGAACGATTATGATACAGAATATCCCACTTAGTTATTTTTTAGTTATTAGCACTGCCATGTTTTTTATTGGTATTTATGGCTTTTTGACTCGTCGAAATCTGATCACCATGCTTATGTCAGTCGAATTGATCCTTAATTCGGTGAATATAAATTTTGTGGCATTTAATAAGTACTTATTTCCACAACATCTGCAGGGCCATTTTTTTATGCTTATCGTTATTGCCGTGGCTGCATCTGAGGCCGCGGTGGCAATTGCAATAATTATCAATATTTACCGCAATTTCAAATCCATTGATGTTGAAAATGTGGATGAAATGAAATTTTGAAAATTTAATAATCGACAGTTAACCGTTTGCTATGATGGACTATACTTACACCTTATTTATTCCACTGATTCCTTTTTTCGTGTTTCTTGTCTTGGGTTTGATGGGGCATAAGATGCCACCGATCGTCGCTGGATTAATTGGCACGCTTGGTCTTGGTTTATCCACTGTATTATCCTATTTCACGGCCATCAATTATTTCTGGACCAGTCATGTGCCAGAGACAGCCTACGCGTCTATTAAGGGTTTTGAAGTGCCGTGGCTTCATCTAACCGAGAAGCTAACGATTCATCTTGGTGTTTTAATTGATCCCATATCCGTTATGATGTTGGTCGTGATCACAACCGTATCGTTGATGGTTCATATTTATAGCATCGGATATATGAAAGGAGATCCGGGATTCTATCGGTTCTTCTCGTTCTTGTCTTTGTTTAGTTTTTCGATGCTTGGGTTGGTGCTAGCAACAAATATCTTTCAGATGTATATCTTCTGGGAATTGGTTGGGGTATCATCCTTCTTGTTAATCGGATTCTATTATGAGAAACCTAGTGCCGTTGCTGCTTCCAAAAAAGCATTTATTGTAACCCGGTTTGCCGACCTAGGTTTTTTAATTGGAATCTTAATGCTCTCATTTAATACGGGGACATTCGATTTTCAAACCTTAACCGATCCTCATGGTCCAGCTATTGCACAGGCTGGTGGAGTTGCATTTATGGGAATGTCGGTGCTAACTTGGTCATTGATATTTATTTTTGTAGGTGGTGCTGGTAAATCGGCCATGTTTCCATTCCATATTTGGCTTCCTGATGCTATGGAAGGTCCAACGCCAGTGTCTGCCTTGATTCATGCGGCAACCATGGTGGTCGCTGGTGTTTATCTCGTGGCCCGTCTGTTTCCTGTTTTTGCCTTAGGTGCTCCTGACGCACTGCATGTGGTGGCTTGGATAGGTGGTTTCTCTTCGATTTTTGCCGCTATGATCGCTTGTACGCAGACCGATATTAAAAGGGTCCTTGCCTATTCAACCATGTCGCAAATCGGCTATATGATGCTCGCATTGGGCGTCTCTGGTTATGGCGGTGAGGAAGGGCTTGGATTTATGGCTTCCAACTTTCATCTCTTCACTCATGCGATGTTTAAAGCACTCTTGTTTCTTGGTGCTGGAGCCGTTATTCATGCCGTCCATAGCAATGAGATTGGTGACATGGGAAATCTTCGTAAGTATCTTCCAATTACCCATATGACTTTCCTGATTGCTTGTCTGACCATTGCAGGAATTCCACCTTTCTCTGGATTCTTTAGTAAAGATGAGATTTTAGCTGCAGCTTTTAGGGATAATAAAATGCTTTTTGCTATTGAATATATCGTGGCTGGTCTGACTGCCTTTTACATGTTTAGACTTTACTATGGGATCTTCTGGGGCAAGAAAACACACTATCATCATACGCCACACGAGGCACCCAAGGTGATGACTATCCCATTGCTTATCTTGGCTTTTGGTTCTGTATTCGCAGGATTTCTCCCTTTTCATAACCTAGTAACCTCCGATGGAAAGGGTTTTGAATCGCATATCGATTGGATGATTGCTATACCATCGGTTCTAATCGGTGTAGTGGGAATTGCTATCGCTACGGTGATGTATAAAAGCGAGACTGCCATACCTGATAAGATGGCACAGTCATTTAAGCACCTCTATAAATGGGCTCATCGTAAATTCTATATGGATGAAGTTTATCTATTTGTGACCCGCAAAATTATCTTCCGATATATCTCAACGCCAATCGCATGGTTCGACCGTCATATTGTCGATGGCACCATGAATGGGATTGCCGGAATAATCCAATATACTGCTTATTCAATCAAAGGTCTTCAGTCTGGTAAACTTCAGCAGTATGCCTTTGTCTTTGTGAGCGGTACCGTGATTCTAGTTTTGATTTTTGTTTATCTGGTATAAAAAATTGAGTATAAGATGAATATCCTAAATCTATTTATTATTATCCCCATGTTAACGGTTGGTGGAATTTTGCTGACCAAAGATCTTAAACAGTCGAGACTGGTTTCTGCCATCGGCATGGGCTTTCAACTTATTTTGTCCTTTGTGCTGGTCTATCTCTATTTGAAAGAGCGGCATGCTGGAAACACAGCTGCTATGCTGTTTACCTATGATGTTCTCTGGTTTCCGAGCTTAAATATTCATTATGCCCTCGGGGTGGATGGTATTTCTGTCGCTATGATTGCTTTAACAGGTATTGTGGTGTTTGCTGGAATCTTTGCCTCCTGGAAGATGGAACTTCTTCCGCGCGAATTTTTCATCTCGCTGATCATCTTGGCATCTGGGGTCTTTGGTTTCTTTATCTCTCTCGACCTTTTTACGATGTTTCTTTTTTATGAGCTCGCAGTGATCCCGATGTACCTATTAATCGGAATCTGGGGATCTGGGCCGAAAGAATATTCGGCGATGAAGCTAACGCTGATGTTAATGGCTGGCTCTGCGATGTTGCTAGTTGGTCTATTGGGAATCTATTTCTTCTCGTCTCCCGATCCACATGCCTTGACCTTTAATCTTCTTGAGATATCCAAGATTCATATTCCTATTGGGATGCAGCGTTTCTTGTTTCCTTTTACCTTTATTGGCTTTGGTATTCTTGGCGCACTCTTCCCTTTTCATACCTGGTCTCCAGATGGTCATGCCTCAGCCCCAACTGCTGTGTCTATGCTTCATGCTGGCGTATTGATGAAATTAGGTGGCTATGGGGCTTTTCGTGTCGCCATCTTTCTGATGCCCGAAGCAGCGCATGAACAAGCTTGGATATTTCTAATCCTTACCGCTATTAGCGTGGTGTATGGTGCTTTCTCTGCAATCGTTCAGACCGACCTTAAATATATCAATGCCTACTCTTCAGTAAGCCATTGCGGATTAGTACTATTTGCCGTGCTAATGATGAATCAAACAGCTATGAATGGCGCAATCGTCCAAATGATCTCTCACGGATTAATGACGGCCCTTTTCTTCGCCTTGATTGGAATGATCTATGGTCGAACACATACTCGCTTAATCAACGAGATGGGTGGACTGATGAAGGTAATCCCTTTTTTAGGTGTTGTTTATGTGATCGCAGGTCTTGCTTCACTCGGACTTCCTGGGTTTAGCGGATTCGTGGCCGAGATGATCATCTTTGTTGGATCATTTCAGCATACCGACGTATTTCATCGTGTGATCACCATTATAGCTGCCTCATCAATTGTAATCACAGCTGTATATATTCTTCGTGTGGTGGGTACCTTACTTCTAGGCCCAATAAAGAATGATCATTTCCTTCATTTAGAAGATGCTAAATGGTACGAACGAATCTCTACAATTACGTTGGTTATTGCCATTACAGCTATCGGAACGGCCCCTTATTGGCTAACCGATATGATAAACTTTAGTCTTGTTCCAATTGTACAGAAACTCTCTTCCATACAATTAACAAGCTTGAATTAACTGAACGATATAGTCTAATAAGATCTGCAATATGAACCTGAGCGATTTTTTAACCATGAGACATGAGATTGTGCTATCCGTTTTAGCACTGTTAATCTTAATTATAGACCTTAATCTGCACAATCGAGATAAACATCGAATCATCCCTATTTCGATCTCCCTATTCTTCGTCTATACCTTGGTGGGATTTCTACCTGCCGATAAAAGCGTGCTGTTTGGAGGTATGTATCAGACTAACCCGCTCTTGGTGATGATGAAAAATATACTAAATGTGGGGGTGCTGATCGTTCTGTTGCAGTCAGTAACTTGGTTGAAACAAGATGCCAATCGTGAAAAAATTAGTGAGTATTTTATCTTGCTTTTCTCAACCCTGATTGGGATGGACTTTATGATCTCTTCGGGTGATTTTCTGATGTTCTTTTTGGGACTAGAATTGGCGACAATCCCTCTTGCTGCTTTGGCTGCATTTACACACCATCAAACAAAATCAGCAGAGGCAGGGATCAAGCTGTTGCTTAATTCGGCGCTCTCGTCAGGGATACTCTTATTTGGTATCTCGCTGATTTATGGCTCAACAGGGTCGATCTATTTCGATACCATTACACAGCTTTATCGCAATACGCCGCTTCAAGTTCTGGCCTATATCTTTTTCTTTACGGGTATGGCATTTAAATTATCCTTGGTGCCTTTCCACCTGTGGACCGCCGACGTATATGAAGGTGCACCGATCAATATTACCTCTTATTTGTCTGTTATCTCCAAAGGTGCTGCAGCATTTATTTTAATTATTTTGATGTTTACGGTATTTAAGACGATAGCTCCAATTTACAATCATATCCTTTATCTGATAGCGATTCTAACTATGACTGTTGGTAATCTCTTTGCCCTTAGGCAGAAAAATATGAAACGTTTCTTAGCGTTCTCATCTATCGCTCAAGCTGGCTTTATCCTTCTTGGTATTTTAGGAGGTAATACGATGGGCATGACTTCAGTAATCTATTTCGTGCTTGTCTATATCTTCTCTAATCTAGGTGCTTTTGGTGTTGTTTCAGCCATCGCTGCGGTAACAAATAAAGAGAATATGGATGATTACGATGGGCTCTATGCGACCAATCCTAAGCTAAGCTTGTTGATGATGCTTTCATTGTTTTCTTTAGCTGGCATCCCTCCAGTTGCTGGATTCTTTGGTAAGTTTTTTCTTTTCGCCTCAGCGGCCTCAGCAGGCTATTATTGGTTGGTATTTATTGCAGTACTTAACGCAACCATATCACTCTACTATTACCTATTGGTTGTCAAAGCCATGTTTATCAATAAAAGTGAAACTCCATTGGCTTATTTTAGAAGTGATAACTATACACGAATAGGACTAGTCTTAAGTGGCGTCGGGATATTTATTCTCGGGTTTTGGAGTCAGATTTATGAGATTATCAACAGTTTAAGTTATGGGATCCTTCCATAGGGATAAATCCTTAGAAATATTCTTACGTGTATTAAAATTGATCGTATGACCTTAAAAGCAAAACATAGTGTGGCAGAGATTGCCGAAACTAGATGTACCATTGTAGAGAATGGCGCAACAAAAGAGCGAGTCGATTTTTTGAAAAAACTACTCGAGTTTAATGGTTTTAAGGTGCTTGTTGCTGAAGAATCCCCGTTGGAAGAATCACCCATCTTATTTACGATTGGGGTTACCGATTTGGTCTTTAATCCTGTAATTGCAGTGTATGAGATGAGTCTGAAAACACCAGATGGTCAAAACGTATCACCAGACTATTGGAACCAACGTTCCACAAATTCTAGTGATGAATACTGGTTGTCGGCGAACCATTCCTAATTTTATCCCTTATTTTCTCTAAAAGTAGCGAGGTCGTTAGGTCATCATGTAGGTTTATCTCTGGATCCCTATTTTCGTAGATATCTTGAATGTATGTGCTTAGCTGAATTTCAAGGGGGTGAGCGTTTCTATCTTTGTGCCAGCTTTTGCTCTCGAGGGCTGGAATAGCACGAACTTCATGGTTTATAAAATCAAAGATGGTTAGTTCCCCGTTTGCGGTAATAGATAGCGTATGCATCTCTTGATGGTCAATCATACGCATCGTAAGATTTGCTGCAGTTCCATTTTTAAAATGAACATTTATATTAATTACTTCAGGTGTTTCCATCTCTTTCTGGCCGCTATATACCTCTGCTTTATGCACAAGTGCCCCAGAAGTTCTAAGAAGCATAAATAGATTATTGTAGAGTAATTCGTTGAAATAGGCATGTTTTTGAGGTGCGGTTTGCGATATCTCTAGCAGTGCCGTGTGTTTAAATGCCAGTTGGATCTCTTTTTGAAAAGGGTGAAAAAGAAATTCATTCTGAATTTGGATGTTAGTCCCTCCTTCATGTGCAAGTTGAATAAGCTGCTTCCGCTCTTCCATTGTAAGGGTATGTTGATCCGATATAAACAGATGACATCCATTGCGAATGGCAAAGCTAAGATACTCCAATGTGCAGTATTTTGGATCTGCAACGATAAGAAGATCACAGACTAATGGGATAATTTCTGGTGATGAGAAAATTATGGAACTATCACAATTAAGCGGTTGTCTCTCCCCTGAATAATACATTCCATCCCATTCGATCTCCTTTATTTTACGGATAACATCAAATTGAAACCTGCTCGGTTCTTTCGGAAGTATGATAGCTGTGCTTAACATCGTGAGCAAATATACTCCTAACTTATCGCACCCTTGAGTGTATTGGCAGGTATTTATCAACCGACAAATGTTGAAAAGGCCTTATTTTATGCTAATTTTATGCCCATTAAGTATGATATGTATTCCAACCTAACTCGCTTTTGATTCTTTTGGGAGATCTCTTGGCGATAACGGTGCGAAATAGTTATAAGGTTTTTTATACTACATGATTAAGTCAGAAGATACATTGATGCATCAAGGGATGCGTCGCAGACTGGTGGAGGCGATAAGGCAAAAGGGCATTTGTGATGAGCAAGTTTTGGAAGCAATTGGTGCCATTCCTCGTCATTTATTTATGGATAGCACTTTTGTCCAATTTGCTTATGTCGATAAGGCTTTCCCAATTGCTGTGGGTCAAACGATTTCACAACCGTATACCGTAGCTTTTCAGACTCAGCTATTGCAAATAAAAAAATATGACCGAGTGCTTGAGGTTGGCACTGGATCTGGCTATCAAGCAGCTGTATTATGTCATATGGGCGCAGTGGTTTATACCATCGAACGTCAGAAAAAACTTTATGAATCAACGCGTATCGCCTTGCCAAAATTGGGGTATCGTCCTAACTTCTTTTATGGAGATGGGTATTTAGGTCTTCCAAGCTATGGCCCATTTGATAAAATCATTGTAACGGCAGGTGCACCAAGTGTGCCAGAGGAGCTGAAACTCCAATTGAAGATCAATGGCATTTTAGTGGTGCCGGTTGGTGCAGGAGGTCATCAGATTATGGTTGTAGTAACCCGTATCAGCGAGAACGAATTCGTAGAAGAGGAACGTGGCGACTTTGTTTTTGTCCCCCTACTAAATGGTGTTGTTGATTAGATCTTGATTTTTCTGATCTCAAGTGTTAAAAAGGTTATGAGAATTAAATCTTTATTTAAAATATTCAAGATGCCCGGAACTGAAAATGAGATAGGAAGTGGTTTTGGATTGTTGCTGTGCAAGGAATTTGTGGAAAGAAATAAGGGTGCGATTTGGGTTGAAAGCGAAGTGGGACAGGGGAGTTCGTTTTATTTTTCTTTGCCTTTAACAAATGCATAAACCAAAAAATAATCACCCTGTAGTGAAGCCAGGTCTTCATTCGCGTAATCGGCATACCGCGCGATACGATTTTGAACAATTAATAAAATGTTCACCGAGGTTAGAGAGCTACCTTAAGCCAAATCAATACAACGATCTTAGTCTTGATTTTTCTAATCCGGATGCTGTATTTTCCCTGAATGAAGCCTTGTTGAAATCATATTATGGAATAGAATATTGGTCGATCCCTGAAGGCTATTTGTGTCCGCCCATTCCAGGTCGAGCAGATTATATTCATCATGCTGCCGATTTGCTCGCTCAAGGCAATAAAGGGATAATTCCCAAAGGAGATCAAATAAGATGTTTAGATATTGGCGTAGGTGCAAACTGTGTCTATCCGATTGTTGGAATACATGAATATGACTGGTCATTTGTGGGTAGCGACATCGATGCAGGGGCTATCGGTTCAGCACAAACTTTAGTCGTGCGCAATTCAATTCTGACTAATCGCCTTGAGTTACGCTTGCAACCTGAGCCAAGAGATATTTTCAAGACGATCATTCAGAAAGATGAATTATTTGATTTAGTGGTCTGTAATCCTCCATTTCATGCCTCTCAAGCGGATGCTGAAGCTTCCACTTTTCGGAAATTGGGTAATCTTTCAAAACAAAATAAGCCAACTTTAACTCGAAATTTTGGTGGCCAACAAGCCGAATTGTGGTGCGAGGGGGGTGAGCTTAGTTTTATAAATTCGATGATTTCTCAAAGTAAATCTTTTGGTGATTCTTGTTTTTGGTTCTCCACCTTAGTCTCAAAAGAATCAAATCTCGAGAAAATAGTTAGATTAATAAGAAGCTCAGGGGTTGCCGACCAACAAACTATTTCAATGGCTCAAGGAAATAAAAAGAGCCGTTTTGTTGCCTGGACTTTTCTAGATGGTGAAGCTCAAAAAAAATGGGTTGTGGAGCGGTGGGCTAAATGTTTATAGTGGTCTGAATCCGTATTAATGATTTAGAAATCACCTGTTTATTCCTGGTTTGATATTTTGTTGATAAGTGTTGGTAAATAGTATGCCTGATTTAAGCGAATTGTTTGATCTTCCTGATACATTTTTTACCTTCGTAGTTCCTGATCAATCCTACCTTTTTTAGTATTGCAATTGATAGGTTGTTGGGGTAATCAGTTCTATTCCAGTTGTTTATTTGTTTGAATTCGATCCCTTATGTTTGTTAAGAAATTTACTTTTAATCCGGTTGAGGTCAATACGTATCTTTTATGGGACGAAACGCTAGAATGCGTGATCGTTGATCCTGGATGCTCCAATCCCACGGAAGAATTAAAGCTAAAAGATTTTATTGAATCAAATAAACTTCAACCAGTTCGTTTGCTTAATACACACGGCCATTTCGACCATGTTATGGGGAATGAATTTGTGGAACACACCTGGGGATTGAAAAGTGAGATTCATCAAGAGGATCTTTTTTTTATTGAAAATGCATCAACAAGTTCGGCACGTTTTGGCATTTCAATGGAAAATCCGCCACTACCTGGTCGTTACATCGAAGAGGGCGAATTGATCTCTTTCGGATCAACTAAGTTGCAAGTTATTTTCGTCCCTGGCCATGCCCCTGGTCATGTGGCTTTCTACTGTGAAGCTGATAAGATTCTAATTGGCGGCGATATTTTGTTTCGAGGGTCAGTGGGCCGAACAGATTTACCTCGTGGAAATCACGAAGAGCTGATTGCAGGCATTAAAGAGAAGCTGATGATCCTGGATCCGCAAATCATAGTCTATTGTGGTCATGGGGCAGAAACGACTATTGGAGCTGAATTACAACAGAACCCATTCTTAAGATAGAGAACTGTAAATATTAAATACTTTTAGATTAATACTATAAATCACACGCATAATGGCAATTGATAAATTTGTTGGCCGTCATATTGGGCCTCGGGAGAGCGATATTCAGGAGATGTTAAAGGTTATTGGAGTGAAGTCGTTAGACGAGCTTATTGACCAGACAATACCTGCAAATATCCGTTTAGATAGCCCCTTGAATCTTCCAAATGGATTGACAGAACGGGAGTATTACCGTAAGATCATGAAGATAGCCAAGAAAAATAAGGTCTTCAATACCTACATTGGTATGGGATGGTACGATACCATTACGCCATCGGTTATCTTGCGTAATATTCTTGAGAATCCTGCATGGTATTCATCCTACACCCCTTATCAAGCTGAGATTTCACAAGGTCGTCTTGAAGCTTTGTTGAACTTTCAGACCATGGTATGCGAAATGACGGCTATGCCATTAGCCAATGCTTCGTTACTTGATGAAGCTACTGCTGCGGCCGAATCTATGCATATGATGTATGCCCTTCGATCAAGAGCTCAAGAAAAAGCTGGAGCCAATGTGTGCTTTGTCGATGAACTAATATGGCCTCATACCCTTGATGTTTTAATTACTCGGGCTGAACCTCTTGGCATTGAGCTTATCGTGGGTGATTTTAAAAATGCAAATGTTGCCGAAAATTGGTTCGGGGCTATCTTACAATATCCAAATTCAAATGGGGCAATTGAAGATTATTCGAGCTTTACAGCCAATGCTCAGGCTAAAGGATGTAAAGTCTCTGTAGGGACCGATTTACTAGCCTTGGCTCTACTTACCCCTCCAGGTGAATGGGGTGCTGACATCGTTTTTGGCTCATCACAGCGCTTTGGCGTTTCGATGGGTTATGGAGGCCCAATTGCAGCATTTTTTGCTACACGCGATGAATATAAACGTGATCTCCCAGGACGAATAATTGGGGTGTCAAAAGATGTGAATGGAAATACCGCCCTTCGAATGGCTCTCCAGACACGTGAACAGCATATCAAACGGGAGAAGGCAACTTCCAATATCTGTACCGCACAAGCTCTTCTGGCTACCATGGCTGGGATGTATGCAACGTATCATGGTCCTGAAGGGATTAAAGCTATAGCTGAACGGGTACACGGAATTGCGAATCTATTAACCCAAGAGATCACTAAATTAGGGTATACCCAAGCGAATACAAATTTCTTTGATACGATTCGAATCGAACTGCCACGACATGTAAAACGTGAAGATATCGAGTGGCTTTCACTCGATCTGGAAATGAACTTCCGTTACTTCCAAAATGGTCAGATTGGACTAAGTATCGATGAGACAACAAATATTGAAGACGTGAACTGGATCTTGGAGGTGTTTGCTAAAGCTGCCAACAAGCCTATTCCGGCTTTAACAGAACTTACAGAGGAGCATTCAATTGATCCGTCGTTTATCCGTAAATCACCATTTTTAAAGCAACAGGTATTTAAAATGTATCGTTCTGAGACCGAAATGGCACGATATATCAAACGGTTGGAGAAGAAAGATATCTCATTGGTCCACTCGATGATCTCTCTGGGATCGTGTACCATGAAATTGAATGCGGCTACCGAGATGCTCCCTTTGAGCTGGATAGAGTTTAACGGCATTCATCCTTTTGTCCCTAAAAATCAAGCCATGGGCTATCACGAGTTGATGGAGGAGTTGCGTAGAGATCTTTCTGAAATCACTGGATTTGCCGATATTTCTCTTCAGCCAAATTCCGGTGCGGCAGGTGAATATGCTGGCCTTTTAGTGATTCGTGAATATCATAAAAGTAGGGGAGAAGGTCATCGTAATATAGCCCTTATCCCATCTTCGGCACATGGAACAAATCCGGCGAGCGCTGTAATGGCTGGGATGAAAGTTGTTGTCGTTCCTTGCGATGAGAATGGAAATATCGATGTTGAGAGCTTGCGTGAAAAGGCTGTTGAATATAAAAACGATCTTTCTTGCTTTATGGTTACCTATCCTTCAACACACGGTGTTTTTGAATCATCTATCACCGAAATGTGTGGTATTATTCATGAAAATGGTGGACAGGTTTATATGGATGGTGCCAATATGAATGCACAGGTGGGCCTTACTAATCCAAGTCGAATTGGTGCGGATGTTTGCCATCTTAACTTACATAAGACTTTTGCTATCCCTCATGGAGGCGGTGGGCCTGGCGTTGGACCTGTGTGTGTGGCTCAACATTTGGTTGAGTTTTTACCCACACATTCGGTTATGAATAATGGTCATGTTGGAATTCATGCCGTTTCTGGTGCACCCTGGGGAAGCGCTTCGGTGCTGACTATCACCTATGGTTATATCAAAATGCTTGGTGCCGATGGACTTACTGATGCCACTCGGGTCGCCATCTTAAATGCGAACTATATTGCCGCTCGATTAAAGGATAATTATGGCATCGTATATACCGGTGAGCATGGTCGAGTTGGTCATGAGATGATCTTAGAATGCCGCCACTTGAAGACTTCGGCTGGAATTTCTGAGGCTGATATTTCAAAACGTCTGATGGATTACGGCTTTCATGCGCCAACACTCTCGTTCCCTGTGCATGGGACGCTGATGATTGAGCCAACAGAAAGCGAGTCGAAAGAAGAGCTTGATCGTTTTATCGATACGATGAATGCGATCTTTGAGGAGATTAAGGAAGTGGAGACGGGTGTAGCTGATTCAGTAGATAATGTGCTGATGAATGCGCCTCATACGGCTGAGATGTTAACCGCTAACGAATGGAATCACTCCTATTCGCGCGAAAAAGCTGCTTTCCCATTAGCATGGCTTCGTGAGAATAAGTTTTGGGTTCCTGTTGCGAGAGTTGATAATGCCTATGGCGATCGAAATCTCTTCTGTACCTGCGAGCCATTAGAGAGCTATAAGTAAGAGCTGCTTTTATTTTGGTGGGCCTAGTTAAGTCCTGTTTTTTCGAAGAACTAAACATCGAATTATGGTCTTATTCCCAAATGCAAAAATTAACCTTGGGTTAAATATCCTTCGTAAACGTGCGGATGGGTATCACGAATTAGAGACTCTCTTTTATCCGATTGGATTAAAAGATGGTCTCGAATTTGTTGAGAACAATAGCGGGGTACTTCGTTTCTCAAGCTCCGGAATCCCCTTGTCAATTCCCGATGAGGAGAATATCGTCTTTAAAGCCTATCGTTTATTAGCCGCAGATTTTACCCTTCCAACACTCGATATTCATTTGCATAAAGTTATTCCATC
>CAIVGL010000011.1 GCA_903905505.1 uncultured Bacteroidia bacterium
AAAAGAGAAACACAATAGACACAATAGAACACATAGGTTTCTAATGTGCTTATTTAATTGTAATTGTTATGTCTAATCGCACCTCCGGAATATTGCTTCATCCTACCTCATTGCCTGGGAAATATGGTATTGGATCCTTAGGCGTTGAGGCATATCGTTTTGTCGATTGGCTTGCTGATTCGGGACAGCAGATCTGGCAAATTCTCCCTTTGGGCCCTACTGACTTTAGCCATTCTCCATATCAGTGCTATTCCGCTTTTGCTGGAAATGCTGACCTTGTTGACTTAGACGAACTTGACAAACTTGGTTTGCTTATTGACAAAATTGCGAAGCCAACTAAAGCCTTTCCTTTAGAGAGTATCGATTATCATCAGGTGCGCAGATTTAGAGAGCCATATTTACAGAAAGCCTTTAATCGATTTCGTGAGACTGGTGGTTTTGGATGGGATGAATATCTTTATTTCTGGAATGAAAATAGCTGGTGGTTGGAAGCTTGGTCGATGTTTTATGCCTGTCGTAAGAATCTTAAAGCAAAAGATTGGAGTCATTGGGAAGCATCGCTGGTGAGTTTAAATTCTGAAGCCCTTCATACCCATTATCGGACTTATCGAGACGATAATGAATACCAGCGATTCATTCAGTTTATGTTCTTTAAACAATGGTTTGCACTGAAGCAATATGCGAATAAAAAGGAGGTGCAAATATTTGGTGATATTCCACTTTATGTCTCATACGACAGTGTTGATGTTTGGACCAATCAGAAACTTTTTCAATTGGATCAAAAGAAACAACCAATCGCTGTCGGGGGAGTTCCCCCTGACTATTTTAGTGAGACTGGGCAGTTGTGGGGTAATCCACTCTATAATTGGCAGGAATTACAAAATCAGAATTATGATTGGTGGATCGCTCGTTTGCATTTTAATCTAAGGATGTTTGATCTCGTTCGCATTGATCATTTCAGAGGGTTAGAATCGTATTGGGCCATTCCATACGGTGAAAAGACTGCCGTGACAGGTGAATGGTTGAAAGCCGACGGAGAGGCGATTTTGTCGATCTTACAAAGCCAGATAGGTCAATTGCCAATTGTAGCGGAAGATCTTGGAACCATTACCGAGGAGGTCCATCAGTTGCGTAAGAAATTCCAACTTCCAGGCATGAAGGTGCTACAATTCGCATTTGCTTCAGATTCGACAAATGAACATCTGCCCCATAATTATGAGTCGGACTTTATCGTTTATACGGGGACTCATGATAATGATACCATGGCAGGTTGGCTTCTAAAGGTTAAAGGAGAAGAGCGTCATTTATTGAAAACCTATTTGGGTAATTCAACACTTAATCACTGGTCGATGATTCGTTCAGTGATGGGATCTTCAGCACAAACTGCTATTCTGCCTTTGCAAGATATTTTAGGACTTGATTCGAATGCAAGGATAAATACCCCAGGGACCATTGCAAATAACTGGTGCTGGAAGTTAAGTGATCAGGTTGATCTGAAGGAATGCGGAGAGCATCTAAGGTTTTTGACTGAGCTATATAACCGACTTTAACACTTCAATGAATTTCTCCGGTTGTTCGGCGTGTAGCCAATGACCAGCATCTGAAATGTCGATAATTCGCGCATCGGGATAGATTCCTTTAATCATTGGAATATCATCGTTGGTGATGTAGTCAGATTGCAATCCCCGAATAAAAGTAACTGGATATTGAAGTATAGGTCGCCTATCATCAAACCAATCGCTGCTCATGCCACTACTTATGGTAATCAGAGCCTTTTTAAGCACTGGCACATTGATTTTCCATTCGAAGTGATTCTCTTTTGTGCGATGGATATTTTTGATTAGAAACTGACGTAAGGTGCTATCTTTTAATTTTTCAGAAAGATAATGGTCGATCTCTTTACGTGAATGAACAGTTGTCAGGTTGAGGTTTTCCATTAGACCTAAGATTATTTCATGCTGAAGTACAGCAGTAAATGGTCGGTCGATTAAGTAATAACTCTTTGGAGCAATATCGGCTATCACCAGCCCTTTGATAAGTTCTGGGTATTCGGCCGCAAACATCATTGCCGCTTTTCCACCCATGCTATGACCTAAGATAATCGCTCTGGAAAGATGATGATCGACAAAAAACTGGTGCAGATCGTCAACCAGATCTTGGTAGGTATGTGAAGGAGCGTGAGGTGAAGAACCGTGATTTCGTAAGTCGGGGATAAAGACGGTAAATCGTGCCTCTAGAGCTCTTCCTATGGTGCTCCAGTTATCTGATGATCCATAGAGTCCATGTAGAATTACAACAGGTTCGCCATGCCCTGATTTTCTATAGTGTAAGGTTACACTCATCCGTTTAGACAAGCTTTGTATTTAAGTATCGTCTGCTCAAGACCGAGATACAAGGCATCCGCAATTAAGGCATGACCAATTGAGACTTCTAATAAATTGGGGATCGAATCGTTGAAGAATTTTAGATTATCTAGATTTAAATCGTGCCCAGCATTGACTCCGAGATTAAAGGCCTTAGCCGCTTTTGCAGCGAGCACGAAAGGTGCGATAGCTGAATCACGATCCAGTGCATACTGGGTAGCATAAGGCTCGGTGTAAAGTTCGACTCTGTCGGCTCCAATAATAGCCGCCCCTTCCACCATCTTTTCATTAGCCCCTACAAACAGCGAAACTCTTATTCCAGCTTCTTTAAGCTCTGCAACGATATCTGTAAGTGAGTTTTTATGCTTTAATGTGTCCCATCCAGCATTCGAGGTGATGGCATCATCGGCATCGGGGACCAATGTTACCTGGTCTGCCCGCACTTCTAAGACTAAATCCAGAAATGAACGATTTGGAAATCCTTCAATATTGAATTCTGTTTTTACAATTGGTTTTAAGCTTCTTACGTCAGCATAACGGATATGTCTTTCATCTGGGCGAGGATGGACGGTGATTCCCTGAGCTCCAAATCGCTCACAATTTACTGCAGCTAATAATATATTGGGTATATTTCCATCTCGGGTATTCCGCAGTGTTGCAATTTTATTTATATTTACGCTTAATCGGGCCATTGTTTTAAATCACTTATTTGAGTGTGCAATTTACAACTTTGATTCGATTTAAAGTTAAAAATAATAGAGTTTTGATTGCTAAAAATCTCATATCGGAATCCATTCCAATCGTAACACCAGATGAGATTGGCTCTAAAGTGCTTGCGCTTATGGAGATATTTCGGATCTCTCATCTTCCAGTTGTTGTGGATAAGCTTTTTGTTGGGGTGATCTCTGATAAAGCTATTTACGATGCTGAAAATTTTGAAGATAAGATTGATAAAATTATTAGTCCAACAGCACTTCAGCCCTATGTTTATTTCAATCAGCATATTTTTGAGGTGGCTAGTATGGCTTTAAATTTTGGGGTCTCCATTGTTCCGGTTTTATCTCTAGATAATACTTATTTAGGATCAATTACACGAGATGATTTAGCGCTTAAGTTATCGGAGTTGTTTTCGTCTAGTGAGCCAGGGGGAATTATAGTCTTGGAATTGTTAGAATCTGATTATTCGCTTTCACAGATATCTCAAATTGTTGAAGGGAATGATGCCCGAATTCTTAGTCTTTATGTCTCAAAACAACTTGGAGCATCAAAGAAAATGGAAGTTACTCTAAAGGTAAGTGCAGTTGATCTTTCAGCAATTATTCAGACCTTTACGCGATACGATTATCAGATTAAAGCAACGTACCTAGATCAGTCGGAGAATAAATCATTTTTTGATGATCGATACGACCTGTTGATGCGTTATATTAATACTTAATATTCAATGAGAATAGCAATTTTTGGACGAGATATCAAGCCGGTTTTTTATGAAAGTTTAAAACGGTTATTTGAAATACTTCTTCAGCATAAGGTTGAGGTGACTATTTATCGTCCGTTTTTAGCCTATATGGATCGTGAACTAGCCTTTAAGCCTTCTCATGTGACTGATTTCTCTAGTCATAATGAGTTGAAAAATGTTGATTTTTTCTTTAGTATAGGTGGTGATGGAGCTTTTTTAGAGGCCATATCGTTGGTTCGGGATTCTGGAATTCCCATGGTAGGTATCAATAGTGGTCGTTTAGGTTTTCTTGCCGACGTAGCACAGGCTGAGCTTGAGAGTGCCCTTGAGCGGTTTTTCGCGGGTCAATATTATTTACAGTCCAGATCGCTTATCAAACTTGAAAACGACTTGGGTTTATTTGCTGATTTTCCCTATGCCTTAAATGAGTTTACGGTCCATAAACAAGATACTTCTCAAATGATTACAGTTCATGTTGAGGTTGGTGGGGATTTTTTGAATTCGTATTGGGCTGATGGCTTAATCGTTTCAACTCCAACAGGATCAACAGCTTATTCATTAAGTGTAGGAGGTCCAATCATTACCCCTACAGCAGCAAATTTTATTATTGCACCCATTGCGCCACACAATCTGGCTATAAGGCCCGTGGTTGTGCCTGACAGTGAGGAGATAAAACTGATGATTGAGGGGAGAGGTGAGCGATACTTAGCTTCATTGGATTCAAGGTCTGATGCATTTGGTTCTGACATTGTGATGAGCCTAAAAAAGGCTGATTTTTCGATTAATGTTTTACAGTTTGATAATCAGTCTTTTTATAGTACCTTAAGGAATAAATTAATGTGGGGAATTGACAAGCGAAATTAAAAATACGACCCGAATTAAGGGATAAAACAAATTATTATAAGTTAATTTTTGTTGTAAAAAAGGGAAATTTGGGTTAATCTATTACTTTTGTAACCTTTAGTAAAAACAGAATAGTTTTAGATATTCTTATTTTGAACTGAAACCAGTCTATATTTTGAAGATGAGAAAGTTGATAGTGATTGTAATGCTTTTATTTATAAGTGGTTGTGCGTATGCGCAGCAGACTTCGGATATTGGGGTTCAGGTAGCTGCAGCAACCTACTGGGGTGATATACAAAAAGTTGATTATTCGAAATCTATTTCTCCAATGTTTGGATTATTTGGACGTTGGAACTTTAACAAACGTTTAGCTATTAGAGGACAACTTTTGACTGGAAATCTTCAAGCACAGGGTTTGTTTTCGAATAGTTATATCGATCAACCATCTTATGTACCCACAACAGTTCCACCCACCTACCAACGTGACCTAACCTATGCCTATAGCTTTAGCCGGTCTATTCAGACGGTTGAAGGATTGTTTGAATTTAATTTCCGCAATTATAAATTGGGAAATATGAAAAAAGAGGCTTTTACCCCTTTTTTAGCCTTGGGAGTAGGTGTTTTGTATTCTAGAGCTCCTCTGTTAAATTCGTTTATTCTTGATCCGAATCCTGCTATTTCAGCTAATCCTTTAGCTACCCCACCTGTGCCTTTTGATTTGTATTCGCCTTTTGTTGATGGCGATAATAAAAAAACAAATGGCTTTGATGTGTTAACATTAACCATTCCTGTGGGTGCTGGGCTTAAATTTAATCTCACCAAACGGCTTGGTGGAATGGTTGAAATGATGGTTCGTAAAACATTTTCTGACAACATTGATAACCTAAACGACCCTAAGAGATATCAGAATCCAATTTCTTCGGGTACTGTTCCAGTTCTGAGCTATTCGCCAGCTGTGTCAGGTTTAAATAATAACGATTGGTTTGCCACTTTTGCCTTTTCATTGTCGTACCAGATTGGCAGCGATGTTGGCGATTGTTCGGTATACCACTTGTTGAAAAATAGAAAATGAATATCGAACAAGTAAGCAAGAGTGGTATACCCAGGCATGTTGCAGTTATCATGGATGGTAATGGCAGATGGGCACAGAAGCATGGAAGTGAACGAATTCTTGGGCATCGACAAGGAGTTAATTCTGTTCGGTCTATTGTTGAAGGTGCAGGAGAATTGGGAATTGAATACCTAACCCTTTATGCTTTTTCAACGGAGAACTGGGATCGACCAAAAGAAGAGGTGAGTGCGCTAATGGTCCTGTTGATCGATGCTATTGTTCAGGAGATTGATAATTTGAATGAAAAAAATGTACGGATGTTAGTCATTGGTGACCTCTGCTGTTTCCCAAAAGAGGTTGAAAACAAACTAAGAGAAGCCATTCAAACTACCTCAAAAAATACTGGATTAAACTTGATTTTAGGATTGAGTTATTCGGGACGATGGGATATCCTGGAGGCCGTGCGGAAAATTAGTCTTGAGGTTAAAAGTGGACAAATAGAGGTTAGCGATGTGAATGAACAGTTTTTTGTTGATCATTTATCTACCTCCGGAATACCAGACCCAGAATTGTTAATCCGAACAAGTGGAGAATTTCGAATAAGCAATTTTTTACTTTGGCAGATAGCGTATAGTGAATTTTATTTTTCTAATATATTGTGGCCAGATTTTCGTAAGGAGAATTTATTTGAAGCCATCGTCGATTTCCAAAATAGAGAGAGAAGATTTGGAAAGACTAGTGAACAAATCAGAAACTAAAAATGTACAAAAAAATTATAATTTTTTCCCTGTTCGTGTTTGGCAGCTATAGTCTTATGGCACAAACAGTGGCTGATAGTACCAATTTTTCAATTCATTACGATTCAGCTAAGAAGTATACGTTGGGGGGGATTGAAATTAGTGGTATCCGTTTCTTAGATACAGAGGTGCTGAAAAATCTTTCCGGATTTGCGGTAGGTGAAGAACTGACTATTCCTGGAGACCAAATAACCTCTGCACTTCGAAAATATTGGCGTCAAGGATTATTTTCTGATGTTAAGATTACTGCGACAAAAATAGTGGGGTCTAAGATTTGGTTAAATATTTACTTGCAAGAACGACCTCGTCTATCCAAGAAAAATTATACTGGAGTCTCGAAAAGTGAACGGGAAGATGTTGAGAAGAAGGTGATGCTACTTGTTGGTGGACAGGTTACTGACAACCTTATAAATACAGCTAAGCGCCAAATATTAGCCTTGTTTCAAGGTAAGGGATTTTACAATACTGAGGTTGAAGTTATTCAACGTGATGACCCAGCAAAAGAGAATCAGGTCATTTTAGATATCAAGGTTAATAAGAAGGAAAAAGTTAAGATTCGCACGATTCAGTTTGTTGGTGTTAAGGCTCTTAGCTCTAAAGTGTTGGAGGCTTCGATGAAAAAGACTAAAGCGAAGAAACTTCGGAATTTCTTCTCTTCTAAGAAATTTCTTGAAGATAAGTTTGAGGAAGATAAGATAAACTTAATCAAGAAATACAACGAAAAGGGGTACCGCGACGCAATGATTATTGCCGATTCGATCACTAAGGATACTGCAAACAATACGGTGCATTTAAAATATTGGATTGATGAAGGTCGGAGATACTACTTTAGAAATATTCGTTGGGTTGGAAATACAGTGTTAGGAGATCCTCAATTAAACAGGGTGTTGGGGATTAAGAAGGGGGATATTTTTGATCAAAAGCTTTTAGACAAACGACTAACCGAAGATGACGATGCCGTGTCTAATGAGTATTTAAATACCGGTTACTTGTTCTTTAACCTTACTCCAGTTGAGGTAAATGTGGCAAATGACTCCATCGATTTTGAGATGCGAATGGTTGAGGGAACTCAAGCTACCATTGATAAGGTTGGCATACGTGGGAATACCAAAACCAATGAGCATGTGGCTCGTCGTGAACTATTTACTCGTCCAGGACAATTATTTAGCAAAGAAAATATTATACGATCTGTACGAGAACTTTCTCAGATGGGTCACTTTAATCCAGAAACAATTAAGCCAGATGTGCTTCCTCATCCAGAAGATGGTACAGTTGACATTAATTATGAACTTGAAGAACGTGCTAACGACCAGATTGAATTATCTGGAGGATGGGGTGCTGGAATGTTCGTGGGGACAGTAGGATTAAAATTCTCAAATTTCTCTATTCGGAATATTCCAAATAAAAAAGCTTGGAAACCGTTGCCTACTGGAGACGGACAGGCTGTTTCATTAAGGGCACAAACCAATGGTAGTTATTACCAATCGTATAGTTTATCGTTTACAGAACCGTGGCTTGGTGGTAAAAAACCAAATTCATTTACGTTCTCACTCTATTATTCGAAACAAACCAGTGGTAACCAGTCGTATAATTATACAGGTAATTACTCCGGTTATGGAAGTGGTTATGGTGGTGGCGGTTATGGCGGCGGTGGTTATGGTGGCGGCGGTTATGGTGGCGGCGGTTATGGTGGTGGTGGTTATGGTGGTGGTGGTTACTATAATCCATATAACTATGTGATCACCCAAAAGATGGGGGTTATTGGAGGTTCTATTGGATTAGGCTATCGTTTGAAATTCCCAGATGACTTTTTTACCGTGTACCACGAAATGTCTTATCAGCTTTATGTGCTTGATAACTGGCAGTATTTCTTCTTTAAGAATGGTACTTCTCATAATTTCAGCTTTAAGACTGTTTTTGGACGCAACTCAACGGATAATCCATTGTATACTAAAAGAGGTTCTAACTTCTCTTTTATGCTTCAATTTACTCCTCCATATTCGCTCTTTTCAAATAAAGACTATAGTAGTCCAATGCTGACCTCTGAGGAGCGGTATAATTTAATAGAGTTTCATAAGTGGGTGTTTAAGGGAGACGTATTTACTCCTCTAAGTGTCAATAGCAAGTTGGTGCTACGCTCTAAATATGAGACTGGATTCTTAGGTTATTATAACAAAAACCTTCGATCTCCTTTTGAGAGTTTCCGCGTTGGAGGTGATGGTATGTCTGGATATAGTATGTATGGAAGTGATATAATCGGTCTACGTGGTTACGCAAATAATTCAGTAACTCCTGCAAACGGTGGAAATATTTATGAAAAATTAACGATGGAATTGCGCTACCCCATTACCTTAAGCCAGTCTGCTACGATCTATGCATTAAGTTTCTTTGAAGCAGGTAACTCCTGGTTTGATTTTACAAATTATAATCCATTTAGTATTAAACGATCTGCTGGACTAGGAATTCGAATTTTCTTGCCAATGTTTGGGTTGATGGGCTTTGATTGGGGTTATGGTTTTGATGATGGATATACCAAAGGTACCGGAGGAAGTCAGTTCCACTTTATTATGGGTCAACAGTTCTAACCTTTGGCTTGATTATTGTAAAAGTAATTTAAGTTATACTTGAGTGATTTTAATCCGCTAATTTTAAGTAAAATGAAAAAATTGCTACTTGTTTTGTTTTTTAGTAGTGCTTTTGTTGGTTTTGCACAGAAATATGCATTCGTTGATACGCAATATATTCTGAGCAACATACCTTCATTTAAAGCAGCTCAAGACCAATTGGATAAGTTCTCGGTGCAATATCAAAAGGAACTTGAAACAATCCATGGCGAATTGGATAAGATGTACAAAGATTTTCAGGGTGAGGCGGTCTTGCTTTCTGATGATATGAAGCGTAAACGTGAAGATGTAATTATCACAAAAGAAAAAGAGTATAAGAAATTGCAACGTCAATATTTTGGAGCAGAAGGGGAGTTGTTTCAGAAGCGCCAGTCACTAATCAAACCTATACAAGATGATGTTTTTAAGGTAATTCAGGAAATTTCGGAGCAAGGTGGATATGCAATGGTCTTTGATAAGTCAGGCAGCCTTTCTATGGTTTACGCTAATTCGAAGTATGATTTAAGTGATCAGATACTGCAAAAACTTGGATATAAAAATTAATAGTATATATTTGCCAACAAATTTTAAATCAAAAAAGAAACATGAAAAATTTTATTAAAGTAATAGTTATTTGTGCTGCAGTTTTTGCAGGTAGTCTTTCTGCACAAACCTTGAAATTTGGCCATATCGATTTTCAACAATTGCTTGCCGCAATGCCTGAGCGTGATGCTGCTAAAGCTGCACTTGAAAAAACACAAGCCGATTTAGAGGCCAGATTACAAGCAATGCAAAAAGAATATGGTGAGAAAGGAAAAGAGTACGTTGCTTTAGCTCAAGCAAAAGATGCAAATGAGGCAGTTGTAAAAGCTAAACAAGATGAAGTTCAGAGCATCCAAGAACGGATTCAAACTTTCCAACAAACAGCTCAAGAAAGTCTTCAGAAAGAAGAAGCAAAACAATTTCAACCAGTTGTTGAGAAGGCGCGTAAAGCTATTACCGATGTTGCAAAAGAGCAAGGTTTAGTTTATGTTTTTGAAGCAAACCAAGTGTTGTTTCATTCTGAACAATCTATTGATCTCGCCCCTTTAGTAAAAGCTAAGTTGGGTATAACTAAGAAATAATTAGTCACAATATAATATCCTTTAATAGGGCACCTGACCAGGTGCCCTATTTTTTTGACCATTCACTTAGATTTATCTTTTTAGGTGTCTCAAATTTAAAATTTGCAATTAGGATAGTTTTTGTACTTTTAGGTCAATATTTAAATGAAACTTGTGCAACAAGATTATAAACCTATAGGGGTCTTTGATTCAGGTTATGGTGGTTTGACTATTCTGAAATCGATCATGACTGAGTTGCCACAGTATGACTATATCTACCTAGGAGATAATGCGAGGGCTCCCTACGGTTCTCGCTCCTATGATGTCGTCTATGAATATACGCTGCAGGCTATCACCCATCTTTTTTCTCAAGGTTGCGAATTGATTATAGTCGCTTGCAATACGGCTTCTGCTAAAGCCTTACGAACAATACAGCAAAATGATTTGCCCTTGATTGATTCCTCAAAACGTGTTTTAGGGGTTATTCGGCCAAGTGTAGAGAAAATACCTCAGTACACCTCAAATGGTCATGTTGGGGTATTGGGTACCACAGGGACAATCCTTTCTGGTTCTTACCCAATGGAGATTGCTAAAGTTTCCAATAATGAGATTTTAGTTACTCAAGAGGCCTGTCCAATGTGGGTTCCATTGGTCGAAAATGATGAGTTGGAGAGTGTCGCAGCCGATTATTTTGTTTCCAGAAATATTCAGAATCTATTTGAAAAGGATCCTCAGATTGATACGGTAATTCTGGGGTGTACTCATTATCCTTTGCTTATCCCAACTATTCAAAAATTCTTGCCGTCTCATGTTCAGTTGCTTGAGCAGGGACCAATTGTTGCAGTAAGTCTTCGCGACTACCTTAATCGACATCCTGAAATGGAACAGATTTGCTCAAAGAAAGGTTCGTTAAAACTCTTGACCACTGAGTCGGTTCAGAATTTTGAGCCACGGGCAAGTCTATTTCTTGGTCGTCAAGTTAAAGCTGAGAAAATTCAGCTCTAAGCTCAGTTTTTCAATTCTATTCTGTTTGATGACCTTGGTGAGTCCCTCTGTCACGATGTCTAAAGATCTTCTTCTTAGTAAGAATGGCTGTTTTTTGATGGTCATTAGATCTTGAAGGAGCTCTTTTCCCAAATATCTTTCCACTAATTGGATTGTAGACCGGTGCCTCTTGGAACTCTGGTGGCAAGGGTATTTTTATAATCTCACGCTCAATTAGATCTTCAATCTTTTTAAAATTGTGCTGATCAAGATCGGAGATCAAGGTGATGGCAATTCCTGAACTTTGAGCTCTTGCAGTTCTTCCAATGCGATGCACATAATCTTCAGGATCACGCGGAACATCATAGTTCATGACCATATCAATGCCATCGATATCAATTCCTCTCGAAACAATATCCGTAGCAACAAGAACCTGCGTATCACGGTTTTTAAACCGAAGCATAACTTCTTCTCGCTCTTTTTGATCTAGATCAGAGAGCATTCCATCAGCTTTAAAGCCCATTCTCCTGAGATCGCGAACTAATCCGTTAACGTTTATTTTTCGGGATGTGAAAATAATGACCGATTTATAATCCGTTTTTCCTTTAAGTAACGATTTTACTAAGGCTACTTTCTGATTCTCATAAACCATATAGGCCTGCTGAACAATATTTTCAGCAGGTTTTGAGATTGCGATATTTATACTTTCCGGATTTTTAAGAATTCCTTCCGCTAATTTTCGAATCTTTGGAGGCATAGTCGCCGAAAACATTAACGTTTGTCGAGATGTTGGTAATTCGCGTACAATGCGCATTAGATCGTCGAAGAATCCCATGTCGAGCATTCTATCCGCTTCGTCTAAGATCAGGTGTTTTATGGTGCTAAAATCGGTGTATTTTAAACTAATATGTGAAAGTAATCGCCCAGGAGTAGCCACGATGATATCTGCCCCTTGAACTAGAGCCGCTTTTTGTTGCTCAAAAGCGGCACCTTCTCCGCCGCCATAGACTGCTAATGAAGTAGCCCCTGAAAAATAGGAGAACCCTTCGATCTGCTGATCTATTTGGAGTACTAATTCTCTTGTTGGGGCTATGATTAACGTGTTTATCCCTTGACCTGGATGATCAGCTATTCGGTTTAACACAGGCAAGAGGTAAGCAGCTGTTTTCCCTGTTCCAGTCTGCGCACAGGCTATAAGATCTTTTCCTTCCCATATAACGGGCATGGATAACTCTTGTACGGGAGTGCACTCATCAAATCCCATGGAGTCAAGGCCATCTAGTATTTCAGGGACAAAATCAAAGGCTTTAAATTTCAATGTTTTCTATTTTAAAAATGTAAATTATTTGTCTATTCAACATAGACTACTAATCCTTTTAGGTATTCTCCTTCAGGATGATAGATGTTTATTGGATGGTCTGCAGGCTGCGATAACTGATGTAAGATGCGAATATTTCGCTTTGATATGGCAGCGGCTGAAAATATAGCCTCGCGAAAATTAGTTTTAGAGACAACTTGAGAGCAAGAAAAAGTAAACAAGATGCCCCCTGGGCGAATTTGTTGGAATGCTCTACTATTTAGTCTTTTATACCCTTGTAACGCTTGACCTAATGCATTTTTATGTTTCGCGAATGCAGGGGGGTCAAGGACGATCAGATCGTATTTATTATTTATATCCTTCATGAAATCAAATGCATCCGCTGTGAAGGCTTCATGACGCTTATCGTCAGGGAAATTAAGGGCCACATTCTTATTGGTTAGTTCAATTGCTTTTACTGAGGAATCCACCGAATGGACTAAATTAGCACCTCCCTGCATGGCAGAGAAGGAAAATCCACCTGTATAACAGAACATATTTAATACATCTTTCCCAGCTGCATATTCGCTGAGTAATTTTCTGTTTTCGCGCTGATCGACAAAAAAACCAGTCTTTTGACCCTCTTCCCAATCAACAATAAAACGATTTCCATCTTCCATGACCTCAGTCTTACCTTGCTTGCCTAATAGATAACCATCTTGAGGTTCTATAGCAGCCTTAAAGGGTAATGTTTTCGCGCTTTTATCATAGATGGCTTTTAATCGCACTCCTAATACGCTTTTTAAGGCTTGAGCTAATAGATCACGTATGAGCCACATCCCAACCGTGTGAGCTTGTATGACCGCTGTTCCATTGTAGAAATCGACAATTAGACCTGGCATTCCATCACCTTCGCCATGTATAAGTCGAAAAACATTGGATTTTTTGCGTGTTGTCAGTCCAATTCTTTGTCTTAAATCTAAAGCCGATTGAAATTTTGAACACCAGAATTTCAGATCAGGCTCAATATCTTGAAATGAAAATAGCCTAACTGCGATAGATCCAATCGCACTATGACCGATTCCGAGAAAACGGTCGTCACTAGCATAAACGGTTACGATATCACCTTCTTCAACACTTCCTTCAATGCGATCAATGGCACCTGAGAATAACCAGGGATGAAAACGGAGGATTGACTCCTCTTTCCCCTTTTTTAAGACTACTTTACTGAATTTTGACATAATAGATAGGATTCGTGCTGAAGCTTTTAAGTATTATTTTTCAGCGTTTTCTGTATTTTCTTGCTTTGGTAAGCTAGGTTCTTTTGGGGTGATTAGTAGTTTTTTGTAAATATCGCAAGAGACCCAGGCATCGGTTGCTCCATAGATTAATTGTTGCTCTGTAAGGATTTCTGCATCCCAATTGGTAAGTCGTTGTGATTTTGATATTTTAAATCCAAGAACGATTGCGGAGAGTTTTTTTAGACTGAAATTTTCAATTCCATACTCTTTCACTAATTCCTGAAGCTCAATAAATCCCCCAGGTTTGAAGTTTGTAATTTTTTGTAGAATTTTGATATCGTCTCGAATGGCTACCCCAGCTTTTATGATTTTAGGAGAGGAGAGTATATTAATTAGTTCACGAGGTAATCCAATCTTATTTATTCGAAATAAAAATGCTTGGTCTGATGTTGACAATTGAAGCAGCGAAACAGGAAAGACTTGTCCTTTTTTAAAGGCAGGTTTAGTCTCTGTGTCAAATCCGATGATCGTCTGTTTGCTCAGATAGATCAAGGCATTCTCTAACTCATCATGTTTCTCAATAACATGAATAACCCCTTCGTATGAACAAAGAGGCAGCTCGGCTAACTCTTCATTGGAAATGTTTTTCCTCATTTTCCTTAATCCTTCTATATAATTCTTAGACTATCGTATTTTAGCTTTCCTAATTTTTTATTCTAAATCTAATTCGGTTGTTTCAGTTGCGTCGGTTGTCTCTTCCAAATCAGCTAATCCATAAACTAAATTGTGTATTGCTCTTAATCCGTTGACAAGTCTTTGTCCCCAGTATTGTTCAAAGTTGTTGCGACATTCACCAAGCGCATCATTCATAACTTCAAGTGTTCCTATTCGATAGGAAAGAATAAAATCTTTAAGGTCTTGATAGATGTCTGTTATGTTTTCTGAGATGCTAGATTCAAGTGCTTCTTCACTGTATTGCATGGAAGGATCAAAAACTTCCTGATAGGCATCGAATTGAGCGAATTTAAGTTTTAATTTATTGAGAATGTAGTTGTAATCCTCTTCGTTGACATGTTTCTCAGGCGTGTCATCCGAAAGTTCAAGATCAGGAGCCGGTATTAACAGCGCTTTTAGGTATAGTAACGGCAGTAATTTCTGCAGTTTCATGATAAAATTCTTGCGCTCAAATTGGTCGACATTCTCAATAAACGAGCAATATTCGTTGGCAACAGTGGCAAATTCGATTACATTCTTGGAATAGACTACTTCTGAAAATGGATCCTTACTCATCTATAAATTATCTTAAGCAATAGGGTACAAAGGTAATTAAAATCGGATTAGTCGAGGATGTGGTCTAAATCTCGAGTTTTTAGCTCGGCCGTTAGATGGCCTTCGGAATTTGTTTTTAGTTTTCCGTTGTCAAGTAGCCATCGCGAGACTTTTGTAATATTTGATTCTGTCTCATTTAGCGCATAGATGATTTTCTCAATGGGGTAGGGCTTTGACTCAAGTAACACCTGTATCTCTTTTGAAATTCTTTCGAAATCAGAAACCTTGATTCCAGAGTTGTGATTGCCCATGCATACGTCGCAGGTTCCACACGGTTTTGAATTTAATTGTCCGAAATAGGCCAATAAAACAACACTTCGACACTGGTCGCTTTTTGAAGCATAATCTAAAACCGCTTCGACCTGTTGTTGATATTTTACCTTGCGATGGATATAATTCTCTTGACTGATATGAACTCTTAATTGTTCAATTCTTTCAGTTTCAAAAATTAACATCGGTACTTTTTTGGCTGGGATATATTCGATGATCTTTTGTTGCGCTAGGAATTTAAGTTGTTCGTAGATTAGTTCACTTGTTGCATTGGATCTGCGTGCTAGTAAGGCTTCGTCAATGTAGGTGAAATCATTGAATACACCTGTGTAAGATCGGAGGATTAGCTTTATAAATAAATCGAGGTCGTTATTGTTTAATTGAACCTTGTATAAATCATCTCGTCTGATTGTGAAAAGAATCCTGGAACGACTATCTACATTCTCCACATAAGAGAGGTAGCCTTGCCGTTCAAGTAATTTTAGACTGTGGTAAACCGCATTAATTTGGAATTTAAACTTCTTGGAGAAGTCTTCGATTCTAAAACTAAAGATGGCTCCTTTCCCACTTCCAATTGCCACCATAAGGTAGTTTCCTAGTGCTTGATAGATCGATTGAATAACCTTCTGCTCAGGAAAACAATCGGTAACCATTTTATGCAGTCTCCGTTTGTCTGAATTGTTGTAAAGCAATACAGCTACAGCTTTTTTCTCATCTCGTCCTGCTCGTCCCGCTTCTTGAAAATAAGCCTCTAAAGAATCGGGAAGATCAAGATGAACCACGAATCTAACATCTGGTTTATCGATGCCCATTCCAAATGCATTGGTTGATACAATCACACGAGAGGTCCCATTCATCCAATTGTCTTGCTTCTGATTTCTAATTTCAGAAGCAAGTCCAGCATGATAGTAGTCTGCTTGAATACCTTCAGCCGTTAGGAGTTGCGCAATCTCTTTCGTTTTTTTTCTGCTTCTAACATAAACGATACCAGTTCCTTTTGCCTTTTTTATGGTCTCAATCAGATAACCGATTTTGTCTTCTTTGAGCCGTACGAGGTAAGTGAGATTTTCGCGTTGAAAGCTTTTCTGGAGAACATTTTTAGATTTAAATAAAAGCTTATCTTGAATGTCTTCAACTACCTTTTGCGTCGCGGTAGCTGTTAAAGCAAGAATTGGTATGGTTGGAAAAAGTACTCTTAGGTCTGAAATAGCCAGGTATGAAGGTCTGAAATCATACCCCCATTGAGAGATACAATGGGCTTCATCAACAGCAATAAGGTTGAGTTTCATCCGGATCAGAAAATCTCGAAATTTATCAGATGCTAAACGTTCAGGCGAAACATATAAAAATTTATAATCCCCATAAATTGCATTGTTTAAGGTGATGTCGATTTCGCGAGCCGACATACCTGAATAAATAGAGAGGGCTTTAATATTTTTGGCTCTTAGATTCTCAACTTGATCTTTTATCAACGCAATTAATGGGGTAACAACAAGGCATATTCCTTCAGTAGAAAGTCCATATACTTGAAATGTAATCGATTTTCCGCCACCAGTCGGCATTAAAGCTAACGTGTCTTTTTGCTCTGCAACAGATCGGATAACCTCCTCTTGTAGAGGTCGGAATTCGCTATAACCCCAATATTGTTTTAGTATTTGCTGATATATACTCATTAGTGCTTATCAAAGAGCCGGTTTTAATCTCACCGTAAAGTTATTCTAAATCGTTAAATAGTTGTTTAATAATTTGTGCCTCGTTTAATTTTACTATTTGTAAAATAGCGATAGGATGATTCCTGGATCAACTATGTTTTCGACAAAAAAATAGAGTTTTAATAGCAAATATTGAAATTAGTCACTTCTTCCTTTTTTCGCTTTTTCGAGGTAAATTTGACCTTCTTAACCTTTTGGTTGGGGCTTCTATAAAGCGGAAGCCTATGATTTTGTATTTTTTTGCAATCGTTGTTGAGCAAGAAATTTTTAAATAAGTGGTTTTTGTGCAAAAAGGGGTCAAGTCACTTTTAGGGTTGTATAAATTGGGGGATAAATTAGACCATCTAAATCACTGATTGAACGCTTTAGATGATAAATCGCGAATCTATTTGTGTAAATTTAGTTTTCAATTAGCTCTTGAATGTCATTTTGTAATGCTATTTTTGTTTGGCGATGTGTTTGTAAGTATCAGTAATTCAGTGGTTTTGACTTGTTATTACGTGATATAAAAACGAATTAGTTTTATTGAATTATCTGACGAGAACAAATACTATCTTGCAGCTATTAAAGAGTACTCATGAATTGGTGAAAAGGGAACGTTTTATTTTTTAAAATATCGAATGAAAGCTTTGATTTTGAATGGCTGAAAAATAGAGTTTGAATTGCAATTTCATATCATTAGCTATTAAAAAGTGAAAATGATCCATCCGTTTCAAATTACAATATGATTTATAAGTTATATAAAATGATTAAAGTTCGCATTAAAAATTTTCTTGTCTTTGGAGTCTTAATCTTAACTCCGGCTATTCTAAACGCTCAAGATAAGGTTATTGATCAGGTTCTTGCAGTAGTTGGAAGTAATCCCATCTTAAAGTCCGATATCGAGACTCAAGTCATCCAGAATCAAGCACAGGGGATCAATCTTCAAGGGGATGTTAAATGTGCCATATTAGAGCAACTACTAGAGCAGAAGTTGTTACTTGCTGAAGCAGAATTAGATACTTTAATTGTGGTGACCGACAATCAAATTAATCAGCAAATGGACCGTCGGATGAACTATTTTATTGAAAATATTGGGTCAGAAAAAGAGGTTGAGAAATATTTTAGTAAGCCAATTATGCAACTTAAGTCGGAGATGAGCGAGACTATAAAAGAGCAGCTTAAAACTGAGCAAATGCAGACTAAAATTATCTCTAAGGTTACTGCAACGCCCTCTGAAGTGCGACAGTATTATAAATCTTTATCCTCAAAAGATATTCCTGAAATTGGCTCTCAGCTTGAATATGCACAGATTACGATGTTACCAAATATTACGGAGAAGCAAGATTTAGAAGTTAAAGCTAAGCTTCGAGAGTTTAAGAAACGAATTGATAATGGGGATAATTTTGCTACCCTTGCAATCATGTATTCTGAAGATCCTGGATCAGCTAGAAATGGTGGTGAGATGGATTATGTTGGTCGGGCAATGCTTGATGCAACTTTTGCAACTGAAGCCTTTAACTTAAAGCCGAATCAAATTTCAAAAGTTGTCCGAAGTGAATTTGGTTATCACATCATTCAATTAATTGATCGAAAGGGAGAGAAAATTAAATGTCGTCATATACTTATTCGACCTAAGATTGATCCGAAGGAGTTGGAGTCAGCAAAAAATAAAATTGATACTGTGGCTGATTTTGTGCGTAAAGGAAAGCTTATTTGGGAACAGGCTTGTTATTTGTATTCATCCGATAAAACGACACGTAATAATGGGGGATTGGTTACTTCACAACGAAACGGTTCCGCTAAATTTGAAATGTCAGAGATTGATCCTGATGTGAGTAAGGTGATTGCAAACATGAATGTAGGCGAAACTTCTCGCCCATTTTTAACTCTTGATGATAAACAACGTCAGGTGTATAAGATTATAAAGCTGAACAATAAATCGAATCCGCATAAAGCAAATATGCAAGAGGATTATCAACGACTTACTGAGATGTTTTTAGCTAAGAAGAAGGAAGAAACCTTTCGTAAGTGGATCGATAAACAGCAAGCAAAGACTTATATTCATGTGGATGATTCTTATGCGAACTGCAATTTCAAGCTTAAATCTTGGAAAAAATAGATTGCTGATCTAGTCTATAGCATCAATCAAAATGAGACAATCATTTACCGTTAATTCTTATCCTTTAATTTTATTTGTTGTTGGGTTGTTTTTTATTCAAGCCACACAGCCTCAGGATGGAAGGAAGAAGAAAAAGGTTGATATTGAAAATGCTGACTTGTATACCTATGACGCGTCGATTATTGCCAATGCCCAACGCCTGTTAGGTAATGTAAGGTTTCGACACAATCAAGCACTGATGTTTTGTGATAGTGCTTATTCCTATAATGATAGCAATAGATTTGACGCCTTTGGTCATGTACATATTATTCAAGGTGATACTCTTCATATGTATGGTGATAAAATGTTCTACAATGGCGATACTCGGATGGCTCGATTTGTTCGCAATGTTAAGCTGGTTGATAAGTCGATTACACTAACCACGGAAGCGATGGATTTTGATCTGGGTTCGAATGTGGGGTATTACAACCATAATGGTAAGATTGTCGATACAACAAACGTACTTACCAGTGTTGTTGGACGCTATTATTCGAATGAGAACATGATGTTCTTTAAGGATTCAGTGGTTTTAACCAATAAGGATTTTGTGCTACGCGCCGATACGTTAAAATACAATAGTGAAACTGAGAAGGCTTTTATAGTCGGACCTACAACCATAAAAGGGACGAAGAAAGATGGTGTTCTTTATTCGGAAAGAGGTTGGTATGATACTCGAAAAAATCTTGCTGAACTTTATCGTTCGTCAAAAATCACCAACAAATCTCAAGTTCTTGAAGGGGATACCCTATTCTACGATCGTAAAACAGGAAATGGGAGAGGTCGCCACCGAGTGACTCTTCGAGATACAACCAATCATGTTGTCATTAAGGGCAAGTTTGGTATCTACAACGAAAATTCAAAGCTGGCATTTGTTACGGATTCGGCCATGTTTATTCAATATGGTAAAAAGGATACCCTTTATATGCATGCTGATACCCTTCGAACTATGCCTGATACTGCCACGACCAAACAAAAAGATGGAAAGTATTTTTTAGCCTTTCACAATGTACGGTTTCATAAGAGGGATTTGCAGGGAAGATGCGATTCGCTGAGTTATCGAATGATCGATTCGACCATGTTTATGTTCCATGATCCAATTATTTGGTCAGAGAAAAATCAAATGACAGCTGAGAAAATACAATTTGTTTCGAAAACACCTGATCCAAGTATTGCTAATTTAGAGGGTAATGCTTTTATTGTGATGTCACAAGATTCGCTGCTTTTTAACCAGATCTCAGGAAAACTCATCGTAGGGCAGATATTTAATAATAAACTGCGCGTTGCTGATGTTAACGGAAATTCGCAGACCCTTTATTATTTGAAAGAAAACAATAGAAATTCAGGTATGAATAAACTGTTGAGTAGTAAAATTAAGTTGCACTTAACAGATAATCATATTGATAGCATCCGATTTTATCCCAAGCCTGAGGGGCGAACAATTCCAATGTTGGAAATTAAGCCTGAGGACAAGAGTCTGGATGGTTTTATCTGGCGCGATACCGAAAGGCCTAGAAATGCGAATGACCTCTATCCAATTGATGAGAAGCGCAAAAAAAATGCAGGCTCTATAAAAAAACCTGCATTGTCTAATAAAAACTAGTTATTATCTAGTATTCATCTTCGTTGAAAAAGAAATCATCTTTACTTGGATAGTCAGGCCAGATATCTTCAATTGATTCATAAATTTCCCCTTCGTCTTCCATTTCCTGTAGGTTTTCAATCACTTCCAATGGAGCTCCTGATCGAATGGCAAAATCGATTAACTCATCCTTCGAGGCAGGCCAAGGTGCATCTTCTAGTTTAGAGGCTAATTCTAATGTCCAGTACATATTTAATTTTTAAGATTTTAGTATGCTTTTCCCAAAGCGCGATTTTAACACTTATTTTTATAAAATAAAAACTAAACCGTTGTTTTTTTTATGATTTCCACGGAATTTCTTCAATACCGCTATCTTGAGCTACTTTACGCGATAATACATAAAGGAAATCGGATAGTCGATTTAGATATTTTAAGATAGGCTCAGGCACTATAATCTCTGCCGAAAGTTGATAAGTCCTTCTTTCAGCCCTTCGACATACGGTACGCGCAAGATGACAGTATGAGACGGCATTGTTCCCGCCTGGTAGAAGAAAGTTCGTTAATGGAGGCAAGTTATCTAAAATTTGATCCATTCGATTTTCAAGAACATTAATATGGGTGGTAATGGAATTGTAATTTGGTTCGGTTTTAACTTGACTTGAATCGGTGGCTAACAATGCTCCAATAACAAATAAATTATTTTGTATCTCAATTAAGTCTGTCGTATCTTCCGCTTTTAGGTCTTGCGAACGGACTAATCCAATCCATGAGTTTAATTCGTCAACTGTCCCATAGGCTTCTAATCGCAGATCGTATTTCTTAACCCGCGTTCCGCCAATTAATCCGGTAGTTCCATCATCACCTGTACGAGTATAAACACGCATCCTTCGAGTTATTTAAATTAATAGATTGGATTCTTATTGATTTGGTCGGTGGCTATTTCACCATCTTTAAGTTTGATGATGCGATGAGCATGCTTCGCAATATCTTCCTCGTGTGTCACTAAGATTATCGTGTTCCCCGCTGCATGAATGGCTGCAAAGAGTTTCATAATCTCCTCTGAAGTCTTAGAATCTAGGTTACCTGTAGGTTCATCGGCTAATAATATCGACGGTGTATTGATCAATGCTCTAGCTACAGCCACACGCTGACGCTGTCCACCCGATAGTTCATTGGGTTTATGCTCCATTCGGTCGCTTAAGCCAACGCTGACCAGTTTTTCAGTGGCAAGCTTGATCCGTTCACCTTTGTCAATTCCTGCATAGACTAAAGGCAACATTACATTTTCAAGTGCCGAATATCGAGGGAGTAGATTAAAAGTCTGAAAAACAAAGCCGATTTCAGTGTTTCGGATCTCCGCTAGTCGATCATCATTTAACATGCTTACATCTTTACTGTTAAGTGTGTAAGTGCCAGATGTAGGAGTGTCAAGACACCCAATGATATTCATTAGTGTTGATTTTCCGGATCCTGATGTGCCCATGATCGCCACATAATCTCCTTTGATGATATCTAGAGATATAGAGCGCAAAGCCAAGACCGCCTGTGTGCCTACTTGGTAGTTTTTTACGATATCACGAAGCTCAATTAATTTTTCCATTCTTTGTTTCTAGCTTTTACAAATCTACAAAAAAATGTCCTTTATTTTGTTAGCTAATCTTTACTTCTACGTTATGGGAAAAGTAATTAAAGCTCCGGCCTATTCAATAAAATTAACTCTCCATTAGTTAATCCGCTTTTTATCACCACCTGTTTGTCGCTTTTGATTCCTGCAATAACTTCTTTCTTTCGATTCTCTCCGAAGCTTTTAGTGATTACATATTGCTTTCCATTTTCTAGGATTAATGCTGTTCGTGGAATGACTAATACATTTGACTCTTTTGCAATAATAATTTCATTGTTAGTCGTCATTGCAGGCTTTATTTTGTTTTTCTCACTAGATATTCGAATATTTACCTTGAAAACCTTAGAGTCAAAACCTACCATCTCCTGTCCGACATTGGATATACTTGAAATGACTCCAATACGTTGCTCGTTCTTTAGCGCATCTACAAATACTCTTGCACTGTCGCCAATTTTAATTTTTGAGATGTAAATCTCCTCAACATAGGTTTCCGAATTTAAAACAGATAATTCAGGTAACGTCGCAATGGTTGGACTATGCATACTTACCATTGCTTCAATAGTTATTTTTCTAGGTCCACTTCGACCAAATGTTCTTCCATAAATTAACATTCCATCTTTTGGCGCTTTAATCCTGGCTTGTTCAAAAGCTATCCCGTAATTCTTGTCTTTTAACCTTAACCTTCGGATAACCTCTTCGTCTCTTTTAATCCGTATGCGTAGTGATTTTTGAAGGATAAGATAGGCGCGATACTTTTCGTCATACTGCATCGAAGTTCTTTCATAGGCCATAGCTGCCTTACGTTGATAGGCAGGCGATTCATATACAGATTGTTCTAGCTCTATTTTCTTTACTTTCACATCGAAGGTGAATTGTTCAAGATCCTGACGAAGTGCGACAAGGTCTACTGCACTATCTATCTTAGAGTCTGTAAGTTCAAATGCCTCTTTTTTAAGAATTTCCTCGTTTGACTCCTTATACTGCTTGATCGTTCCTTGGTCAAGTAGTGCGACATAATCGCCTTGCTTAACAATCGATCCTTCAGGTATTAAGTCTTTGATACGTGATTCGTAAAGTTCTAAGGTTGCATCTCCAAAAATATCTGGAATCGTTATTAAAGTTGATTTTTCACTTTGAATCTCACCTTTACATGCAATGATCGATTCGAAGTTTTCACGCTTAACCTTATAGTAATTTACAGATGGTTTACCCTTTAGGAAGAAAACAGCCAGATTAACTAGGACGATCAACCCAATGCTCGCTATGGCAACTTTTTTCTTGTGATGTCTGATATAACTCATTGATTAATGATTTTATCGAAATCAGCACTTAGATCAACTCCACGTTCAAAATCATGCAATGTTAGTTCTCTTATCAGGTAATAGGAGATCCAATATTTGCGCAACGAGCTAATGTAAGCTCTTCGGGCATTTTCTAAATCATTGCGGGCCAGATTTAGCTTTGTTACATCTAATTTTCCAATTTTAAAGCGGCGCATCGTGACATCGAAGCCTAACTGAGCTATCGTATCAGCCCGCGCTGAATTTAATACTTGATTAGCTTGCAGGTTAAACTCCATAACATTCATAACGACAGATTGCTCAAAGTCTATGCGCTCCTGTTTTATGCTGTTCACCACAACCTCCCTATTTGATTTAGCCATCAAGATTTGCCCTCTTCTCTTGCCCCAATCGATGATTGGAACCGACAATCCTACGATGGCAATATTTTGAAACTTATTGGGATTTTGATACGCATTTGATACGGCTAGACCAGTCTGGTTTAAACCTGCAGAAACACTTATGTCAGCACTTAGTCCATTCTTGGCCTTCACTAAACTAACGTTATTGTCCTCTTCTAACAATCGCTCGTTTTGAGATATGATGTTTGGATTGTTGCTCATCGATTTTTGAATCGCTTCGTCAGTTCCAATTTGTAAGTTTTTCGAAATCGTTGTTGGAATCACACATTCAACGACTGTTTTTTTATCAAACCCTAAAAAAGAGTTAAGGTCTGATCGAGCTCTAACTAACCCTTGATTGGCTTTGATTAAGGCAAGTTTGGCATTCATTAAGTTAAGCTCAAAATTTAACAGCTCATCCTGCGTAACAGTGCCTACTTGATATCTTCCTTTCCCAATTTGATAGAGTGTATCCGAATTCGCGAGATTTGTTTTGGCTATTTTAATCTCAATCTGAGCATCCACTAAGGTGAAAAACTTACTTGTAGCTTTTATCGAAATATCTTCTTTCGATTGAATAAATCCTTTTTTAGCCATGTCAAATCTCAAGGGCTCTATTTTAGATTTCCATCGCATACTATTGTAGCCGTTTACCCGTTGAGTGTATCCAATACCAATAGTATTTGCCGAGAAGGTGGTTAGTTTTGAACCGAAAAAGTTTCTGGCCATCCCTAAGTCTGAACTTAGGGAGAGGTTACCTCCTGTAAGTGCAATATTCTGATTTAATTTTAAAGAGGTGCTTGAGGTGATATTCTTTTGCTCGCTATACTGCCAAGTCTGATTTTGCGGAACATAATCCTGCCTGATTGAATTGTTGTATGAAAAAGGGTTTGCTCCAACGGATAAGAATGGCAGCTTGTCAGCGCGATAGTACTTAAAAGCATAATAGCTTGCTAAATACATGTTCTGTTGTTTAAAGGCATCAATAGACTGCTTGGTAGCTTGATCAATGATGTCTGTTAAGGTCAGCTTTTTTGTTTGCTCTTGAGCTAGAGCTGTAAACGAAAAGAAAATAACTGTGACTAGGATTAATATGTGATTCATAATTGGCAACTTATTGTCTTAATGATTCAACAGGATCTTTTTCTGCAGCTCTTTTAGCCGGCAGATAACCAAAGATAATCCCGATAAATACCGATACTCCAAAAGAAACAAAAATTGAAAAAATAGAGATGATTGTTTTAATGTCAAACATCGTTTGTATAATCTTCGATAAGGCAACACCTAGGATAATACCTAGAATTCCCCCAGCTACACTAATCAGTGTTGATTCGGATAAAAATTGGAATACGATATCTTTTCTAGATGCCCCGATAGCTTGTCGTGTACCAATCTCTCGTATGCGCTCCATTACAGAGGCTAACATAATATTCATAATTCCAATACCACCAACGATAAGTGAGATTCCTGCGATTGCACCTAATACGATATTGAATATATTTTTAGTTTTTTGCTGCTGTTTTAATAATAATTCAGGAATGCTAATTTCAAAATCTTGAATTTTGTTGTGCTTACGAATAAGCATGTTTCCAGCGATTTTAGCCGTTGCCGTTAATTGACTTGTCTCCTTAACTCGAACGATTATTTTGTCAAGTTGATTGTTGTCAAGCGTTTTGGCCGCTTGGCTATTTGAACTACTTGCTAGGCTTGCCTGTTTGACTTCATCACTTCGAATTAATCCTCTATTTCTAAATCGCAGTAACATCGTTTTTGCTGGAATAATTATGCTATTGTCTGTGCTGCTGATCGCCATAGTTCCACTGCTGCTACCCGCAAAGCTTCGTCTTTCAATAACTCCAATAACAAGAAGCCAGATTTGTCCACATTTGATGTATTTCCCTACAGGTGACTCCTGGTTAAAGAAAACGTTTTTTACATTATTCCCAATGATACAGACAGGTCGTCCTTCATTGAGGTGTGATTGGTGAAATAATGTGCCGCTTTCTAACTTTATATCAAAAAGGTTAAAGTAAGTATTGTCGGTTCCATCAAGTTTTATGGGACTACTAATGTCATGCAGAATAGCATTGTAATTAAATGTGATGATTGGACAAACATCTTGAACTGTTGGGATAATCTGTTTGATGGCTTCTGCATCAAGCATGGTTAATCCCTTTGAGAACTTTTTCTTGCTTCCGTTAATTTGGTTCGCTTCTGATGCTGCAGTGGATTTCGTGTCATTGGTACTCGCTTGATCGGCCTGTTGGATCGGAGTAATGATAATATTATTTACCCCAACCATTTTAATCTGATCTAGGATCTCTTGCTCTGCACCATTGCCAATGGCTAACATACTTATTACAGCAGCCACTCCAAATATAATCCCCAATGCCGTTAAAAGTGATTTTACTTTATTTGCAAATATGGCTTCCACGGCAATAAGTACATTGTAGGAATAACGTTTATAATAAGCTTTTATTTTCATGAATACAGATTTTTTTAACCTTAAGCTTTAAATCTTGTTCCCATTTTTTAATGAATCAGCACGAGTGATTTCAGTCGGAAGATTTTCTCGCTCTTTAATCTGTTTCTGCTTTTCAAGCTGCTCTTTATAGATTTCCCATCCAATGGTTTGAATGTCGTCTATTTTTTCAGGTTCTACCAATAAGATGGTTTGCCCTTTTTCTAATCCTTTATTGACAATTGTATAGTTGTCGTTATCATCGCCTAGATCAACAATCTGTTTGATAATTTTGTTTTTCTGGAGATACACAAATTTTGTTGAATCAGTTTCGAAAACTGCCTCTGATGGTATGTAAAGCTTATTGTCGTAGGATCCAGTCTGAATCATATTGCCAGTGGTCATTGCCGGTTTAAGATCTCTGTCACTGCCAAATACGCGTATGCTTACTTCAAATACTTTTGAATCGCTCCTAGGCATCGGCTGTCCTATATTTGCGACCGACATTACCTCTCCTGTTAACTCTTTTTCTGGAAAGGCATCTATCGATAAGGTTACTTTCTGTCCTATCTTTATTTTGGCAATATCGATCTCATTGACAAAGGTTTCAGATATTAGTTTTGTCATGTCTGGAAGGGTGGTAATAACCGCATTCCAGGGTGTTAAAACAGACCCTACCTGCACTTTCACTCCATATCGATCCTTGGCATAGAGCACCATCCCTGATTTTGGAGCTTTTATTGTCAAGGCATCATAAAGTTTTAAGAGATCATCAACACGTTTCTTCTTAAGTCGTTGGTCGATGTTTCGACGTTCCATTTGAGAACTTAATTGGCGGATCCTCATCTCTAGCCCTTTGATATTCCCCTCAAGCTTTCGCTCTACCTTCGTTAGGTCCATCTGAGCCTTTTTAATCACAGAGGGTGATTCATAGACCGATTCTGCCAAGACTATTTTTTGTTCCTCTACATCAGCATGAGAGTTAACTATGAGGTCCCTGTAATTACTTAAATATACATTCGTGTCTAACTTCGCATCCTCAATAACAGAGTTTGCCGTTTCTAAGTCTAATCTCGCAGCAGTTAAAACCTCCTCGATAACCTTGTGGTCAAGGGTGGCAATGTACTGACCCGAATCGACAACAGTTCCCTCTTGAACCAAGTCGGTAATTTTTATTTCATAAACACGAATGTTCTGACTATTAAGCACTTCGGGCAGAACGATGTTTGAGGAGTTTTCCGATTTAAGCTGGCCAGAAGTGTGTATCTTAACCTCTATAGGCCCTTGCAAAACACTACAGGTTATCACTTCTTCTCCGGAGTGCTTGTTCCTCTTGGTAAAGAAAAAGAATATGGCCAGGATTAAAATTCCTACTAGGATAAAAACTTGCTTTCTACTCATATTTTTTGAATGAACGTCTGAATGGTTCAGGACGAAAATTTCTAATGACTTAAACCTTAATTTACAATGTTAATTTTAAGTTTATTTGTTGCCTTGTTTAATGTTGTAAATATACGAATAGAATTGATTAATCCCATACTTGTACGTTAACGGCGGCTGTTTTTCCTAGAATTTTAACTCGAAATTTTCCTTTTGTGATTTGTCGCGAAGGAAGGTAATTCCGAGGTTGAAAAGAGTCAGTGTAACACGAACTTTAGGGTTTAAAGTTAAGGTGTGCCAAACTTGGTTCATCTCTTTCGATTCATGGATTCCAACCAGAATTAGCACATCGTTTTTACCCGGATCTTTAAGGTGCTCCTCGACTCGTTTAAATGCTATTTCAGGTTCTTTGGGATGATTAATAAGGATGAAATCTGGTTTGATGGGAGGTTCTGAATTGTCTGTAATTCTTGAAATTGAGTTGATGTTTAATTCTTTCAAGGTGCTTTCCGACCATGAGAAAAATGGGGAGTGGCTTTCCGATTGGTAGACAGGCATATTCATATTGGCAAGTGCCATCGCTACTAGATCATGACCCATAGTTGATCCAAAATAAATAGCCGCTTTGGGTTTGAATTCTGAAACTAGCCGAAAGAGTAACTTTCGATAGCGCATTGGAAGATCAATTTTCTGAAGCCCTTTTATCTCTTTTTTGTTCGCTTTTTCAGTATTAGATTCCCGAAGTTGAATTGTTGAATGGGCTTTTAATAAAAGGTTAGTTTTTAAATTAAAGTGTTTTAAAAGGGAGTATTCAAGGTGTGAAGTCTTACTTTCAATCACTTCGGTAATCAGCCGAAATAAAAATGGCGAATGAATGCCGTGTCCACCTCGGTGTTTCGAATTTTTCCAATGATTCCAATAGCTCTGCAAACGATAGTTCATAAACCTGATTTTGGTGTTGCAAAAATAGTAAACAAACAGTAAGCTCAATTCAGTAGTTTGCAAAGCTATATTTTTCATGTAAGTTTGTTTTTATGTCTGGATTACTTTCACAAGAGATAAAATTTCTACCTGGAGTTGGGCCCCGCAAGGCTTTAATTCTAAATCAGGAGCTGAAGGTCTTTACTTTGGGTGATTTAATCTACTATTTTCCCTTTAAATATGTTGATCGCACTAAGTTTTATCTTATTAAAGAGATTAGCGGCGACTTGCCATATATTCAAGTTAAAGGACGCATCACTGGAATGGAACTCTTAGGCGCTGGTCGAAATCAACGGTTGGTCGCTTATTTTACGGATGGGACAGCGATTTTAGAACTTATCTGGTTTCAGGGGATAAAATTTGTTAGTCAGACAGTAAAAGCTGGAGTTGAATATATCGTATTTGGAAAACCAACAGCTTTTAATAATCAGTTTAGTATTGTTCATCCTGAAATTGATGAGTCTAATGCAGAGGCCTCTAAACAAACAGGGTTTATTCAGGCATTTTACAATACCTCTGAGCGGCTTAAAACGAATTTCATCCACTCACGTAATATTCTTAAGTTTCAATATGTAGCTATTCAGCTTGTGAAGGGGGCAATACTGGAATCGATGCCTGCTTGGCTTGTCCAAAAGCTCGGGATGATGAGTCTAGAATTGGCACTAATAAATATCCATTTTCCAAGTTCTCCGCAAGCGTTAAAACAAGCAGAGTACCGACTAAAGTTTGAAGAGCTGTTTTATATTCAGCTAAAATTACTCCACCTTAAAGAGGATAGACATAAGAAATTCAAGGGTCATATTTTCGAAAGTGTTGGGTCTAATTTCAACGATTTTTTTTACGATCATCTTCCATTTGAACTTACCAATGCTCAGAAGCGCGTTGTAAAAGAGATTCGCAAAGATATGGGGACTGGAAGGCAGATGAATCGACTTTTGCAGGGTGATGTTGGAAGTGGTAAAACGATGGTGGCCTTGATGTCGATGCTCATTGCCTTAGATAATGGTTTTCAGTGTTGTTTAATGGCTCCAACCGAGATATTAGCGAATCAGCATTTTGCCTCTATTCGGAAATTCTTAGGGGAGATGCAGGTCAATCTGAAACTTCTAACTGGATCGACAAAGAAATCTGATCGGGCAATTATACATGAAGAGTTATTAAATGGCAATTTAAATATATTGGTTGGAACACATGCTCTACTAGAAGACATTGTGCAGTTTAAGTCGCTTGGATTGGTAGTTATTGATGAGCAGCATCGTTTTGGTGTCACGCAGCGTGCTCGTTTATGGCGTAAGAATTACATTCCTCCTCATGTGTTAGTGATGACTGCAACCCCTATTCCTCGGACCTTAGCGATGACCGTTTATGGAGACTTAGATGTCTCTGTAATCGATGAACTTCCTCCTGGTCGGAAGCCGATTCATACGGTTCATTATTTTGAGAATAAACGGGCCGAGACCTATGATTTTATCCGTCAGGAGATCTCTCAAGGACGTCAAATATACATTGTCTATCCATTGATCTCTGAGTCTGAAAAGCTGGATTATAAAAATCTAGAGGTTGGTTACGAGCAAGTTGCCAAAGTTTTTCCTGCTCCTAATTATTCGATAAGCATGGTTCATGGGAAGATGAAACCTGCCCTGAAAGATCAGGAGATGCAACGATTTAAAAATGGCGAGACGCAAATCCTTGTGGCAACGACGGTTATCGAGGTGGGTGTCGATGTGCCTAATGCCTCAGTGATGATTATTGAAAGTTCTGAACGTTTTGGATTATCTCAACTACATCAGCTTAGAGGTCGGGTTGGTCGAGGTGCAGAACAATCTTATTGCATGCTGTTAAGCGGCTTTAAATTAAGCGCTGATAGTCGAAAACGTATTGAAACGATGGTTTCTACCAATGATGGCTTTGAGATCGCTGAAGTGGATATGAGGTTACGTGGACCCGGCGATATTGAAGGTACACAACAGAGTGGTATTGCTTTTGATTTGAAAATTAGTAACCTGGCTAAGGATGGTCAGATCCTTCAATATGCTCGAGATATTGCCGAATCAATCCTTTCAACAGACCCTTCACTAGATCAACCGCAAAATGAAATTTTAAGAAAACAGTTAATTGCATTGCGAAAGAATCATTTAAACTGGGGATCAATTAGTTAGGCTTTTGATCCGCTGTTTATTAGTGATTCAATTCTTGTTGTGAAACTCATTTGTCGATATGTTTACATTTATACCTCTTTTATTGTTTTTTTGTTAAAACAAAAAACCTACTTTTGCCAAGCAAACCAAAATCATTGCATAAATGGACGAAGGCCCTACGGATATAATTTTATTAACTCTGATATCGAGGGATCGTTAAGCTACGTTTACGCTCCTTGTAATATCCCAAAATCAAGGAGCTACTCATGACATCAATCACTACATTTTATTTAAGCCGCATCATTGGTCTACGTGCAACCGGTTCTAATGGTAGTTTCCTTGGCGTGGTAAAGGATCTGTTGGTAGATGCCGATTCATCGAATTCACCTACTGGTCATCCGGTTTTAAAAGGAATTAAATTAAAAACGAAACTCGGCGGTGCATTTTATTCTTTTCAAAATTTTCATGTTGAAAAGGATAATGGAAAGTTGAGAATTATCTGCGACCAATTATTAGACCTCTCTACCGAAGAATTAAACCATAGTCTCCATTTAGTTGAAGCTGTTCTGGACAATCAGATTGTTGATTTGAATGGACGCAAACTCGTTCGGGTAAACGACGTGAGATTAGTGACGATTAATAGTGAGACCTTTGCCGTGGCCGTTGATATTGGCATTGAAGGCCTATTGCGTAGAATTGGAATCGTTAAGCCCTTGATGTCTATCGCTAGCCTATTCGGAGGGACAATACCTGCTAAGTTTATTCTTTGGGAAGATGTAGAGACGATTGATTTCTCCAATTTAAATATTAAACTTTCTAAGAGTTATTCTAAACTTCAGACTCTCCATCCTTCTGATCTAGCTGATATTATCGAAGATCTTGGTCGTAAGGCTAGTGCCGAAGTTTTCTCTGCATTGGATGAAGAGAAAGCGGCTGATGTTATGGAAGAGCTCGATAAGGAAACTCAGCTTCACATTCTGGAGAGTCTTTCCATTGAAAAAGCAGCTGATGTCTTAGATCGTATGCCAGCTGATGAGGTCGCTGATATCTTGGATTCCTTAGAAGACGATAAGGTAGAGCTGTTGCTTAACGAGATGGAGAAGGACACTTCTCAAGAAGTACGTGAGTTATTGGTATATCCTGATCATACGGTGGGAAGTATCATGTCATCAGAGTATCTCTCCTTTAGTGAAAATACGACCATCGAAGAGGTTCTTACAGAACTTCGAACCAATCAGCCTGAATTTGAAACATTATATAACTTCTTCGTGATTGATGAACAGGAAGTTTTAATCGCAACCTTCTCCATTCGGGATGTTGTTGTTTCTGCTCCTGATTTGCAGTTGAAGCAGATTATGAAGCCATCTCCTGTTCATTTAATTGATTATCAAAAGATTAATGAGATTGCTGAGATAGTTTCGAAATATAACTTGTTGGCAATCCCGGTTGTTGATAAAAATAATGTCCTCAAAGGAATGGTTGTTATTGACGACGTTATTGAAGATTTAATAAAGAAACGTAGGACAAATAAATAGGGGATTAGTCATGTTTAAGAATAAGAAGTCATTTTTTCAGAGGCTGGGGATCTTTCTGGCAATCCTTGGTCCGGGCATCATTACAGGAAGTGTGGATAATGATGCTGGTGGAATAACAACTTATTCGGTTGCTGCTGCTCTATATGGCTATAATCTGATCTGGACATTAATCCCCTCTTTTATTGTATTGGTCGTTATCCAAGAGATGAATGCTCGAATGGGTATTGTAACTGGTAAAGGATTGGCTGATTTGATTCGCGAGAATGCAGGTGTTAAAATTACTTTCTTTATTTTTATTGGTTTACTGATTGCCGACATTGGCAATACAACCACTGAATTTGCTGGCGTTGCTGGTAGTATGGAGGTCTTTGGAGTGAATAAGTACATCTCCGTTCCAGTGGTAGGCTTTTTAATTTGGTTTCTTGTTGTTAAAGGGACCTATAAAATAGCTGAACGAATTTTTCTGCTCTTTAGCGTCTCCTTATTAATGTATGTTGTTTCTGCCTTAATGGGTAAACCGCATTGGGGGGAAATAGGACAAGCGGTATTGCACCCTCAAATGGAACTCAATACGCAAAGCTTGGCTATGATTATTGGGATTATTGGTACAACGATAGCCCCATGGATGCAATTTTATATGCAGTCATCGGTGATCGAAAAGGGATTAAAGATGAAACAATTCAAATACACTTTAATTGATATTGTTGTTGGCTGTATTGCAACCGTAGTTGTGGCTTTCTTTATCATGGTGGCTTGTGCTTCAACCTTACATGAGAACGGGATTCAAATCAATGAAGCTAAAGATGCAGCTTTAGCTTTAAAGCCACTTGCTGGTGCATTTGCTTCTCAACTTTTTGCATTTGGATTGTTTATTGCCTCTATATTTTCGGCTACGATATTGCCATTGGCTACAGCTTTTTACGTCTGTGAGGCTTTCGGATTTGAGGCTGGTATTGATAAAAAATGGGATGAGGCTAAAGAATTTTACGTTCTATATACCGGAATTTTAATTATTGGAGCAGCTATAATTTTAATTCCTAATGCACCTCTAATTAAAATCTCCCTCTGGACACAAGTTATTAATGGAATGTTGCTTCCAGTAGTGTTGATCTGTATGATTTTATTGGTGAACAACAAGAAAATCATGGGCCAATATGTCAACAATTGGTTTAATAATCTTATTGGATGGTCGGCCGTAATTGTCTTGGTTGTGCTTTCTATAATTCTATTGTTATTGCCCTTGTTTTCCCATTCTACCTAATGGATAGAGTCTGATTTTATTCGGTATCGAAAACAGTTTTAGAAGTTAGTGACTATTTTTGTTTAAAAGGATAAGCGTGATGAGGTATATTTCAAAATTTATATTGTGGATTACTGGATGGAAGGTTATTAGCGGCATTGCTCCAGTACCAAAATGCGTCGTGCTGGGGGTACCCCATACTTCGATATGGGATTTTGTCATCTCATGGCTTTTTTACAATTCTATTGGCGGAAAATCTAGTATTATTGTCAATAAAAAATTCTTTTTCTTTCCAACAAAATATCTCCTTAACTACATGGGAGCTATTCCATTAGATTTGTCTAAAGGGATTAGTTTGGTTAAGCAGATTGTTGCTGAATTTGAAAAACGGGAAGTGATGCATTTAGCAATTGCCATTGAGGGAACTCGTAAGCCTACCACAAAATGGAAGGGGGGCTTTCATACCATTGCCAGGGCTGCCAATGTTCCAGTCTTTTTCGCGGTATTTGATTGGGGTAGAAAAGAGATTGGCATAGTTGAGCAGATGGTATTAACGGATGATTTAGCCGCCGATATGCTAACGGTTAAGAAATGGTACAAGCAAAGGGGAGTAGTGGGTAAGCACCCCAAGAATTTTGTCTTTGGCGATGGCCTTGATTAGTTCGTCTAATGAAAACTTTAGATAACCTTCGTGTTGCACTTATTCAAGATGATTTAGTCTGGGAAAATCCAATTCAGAATAGACTGAATTTTGAGCAAATCATCCTTTCATTAATTGGTAAGTCCGAGGTTGTTTTTCTTCCCGAAACATTTACCACTGGATTTACCATCGCTATACCACAATTGGCAGAAAATATGGATGGGCCAACTTTAGGCTGGCTGACCGAGCTTTCAAAAAGGACTAATATCGCAATCGGAGGGAGCCTTTTTATTAAGGAAGCTGATGAATATTTTAACCGTTTCGTATTTGTTACCCCAGAAGGTGAACTTTCATTTTACGATAAACGACATCTGTTTTCAATCGGGGGAGAATCCAATCTTTTAAAGTCTGGCGCTAAACGGGTGGTTATTTCCTATTTGGGATGGCGTATCGCTCCGTTTATTTGCTACGACCTTCGTTTCCCCGTTTGGTGTAGAAATAAGTCGGATATCGATCTAATGGTTTTTATGGCTAATTGGCCAGAATCTAGACAAGAAGTTTGGAAGATATTGCTTCGTGCAAGAGCCATTGAGAATCAAGTTTATGTCGCTGGCATAAATCGAATTGGAATGGACGGCAATGGTATTTCTTACACTGGCGATAGTCAACTGGTAACGGCAAAAGGAGAAGTTGCTGAGCCTGTTGCGAACCTCGACTCTCGAATCTTGTTTTATAACTTGTCTAAATCTGATCTTCATGATTTTAGAGTTAAGTTTCCGGTAGAAAAAGATGCCGATCAATTTTTAATTACCTAAGATTATCGTCGATTTCTAGTCTTTTAAATAGAAGTCGAAGATTTCTATTTTGCTGATAATCAATATAGGAGGTTTGAATTTATTTTTGGCTACCTTTGCGCATTAAAATTTCAATACGAATTATCTAAGAATTTCAAGAAATAAATTAATGATTACAGTATCAAATTTAGCCATTCAATTTGGCAAAAAGCCTTTGTTTCAAGATGTTAACCTTAAGTTTACTCCAGGGAACTGTTATGGTATAATTGGGGCTAATGGAGCAGGTAAATCAACGATGCTTCGTTTGATTTCTGGAGACTTGTCTTCAACAAAAGGATCTGTTACGCTAGGTCCAGGCGAACGTTTGTCGGTATTGAAGCAGGATCATTACGATTATGAAGAATTCACCGTCTTAAATGCGGTATTAATGGGCCATTCAGAGCTTTGGAGCATTATGCAAGAGAAAGATACGTTATATGCGAAGGTTGATTTTTCGGATAAAGATGGGATGAAAGCTGCTGAGTTAGAGGAGCGGTTTGCCGAGATTGATGGATGGAATGCTGAAAGTGATGCAGCCATGCTTTTAAGCGGACTAGGTATAAAAGAGGAGTTTCATCACCGCTTGATGAAAGAGATTGGTGGTAAGGAGAAAGTTCGAGTCTTGTTAGCCCAAGCCTTATTCGGTAAGCCTGATAATTTATTATTAGATGAGCCTACTAACGATTTAGATTTAGAAACCGTTATGTGGCTTGAGAATTACCTTGGAAACTATGAGAATACCGTTTTGGTAGTATCGCATGACCGCCATTTCTTGGACTCCGTTAGTACCCATACCGTAGATATTGATTTTGGTAAAGTTCAATTATTTGCCGGAAACTATAGCTTCTGGTACCATTCAAGTCAATTAGCACTTCGTCAACAACAATCACAAAATAAAAAGGCTGAAGAGAAAAAGAAAGAGCTTCTTGAGTTTATTGCTCGTTTTAGTGCCAACGTGGCTAAGTCGAAACAGACAACGAGTCGTAAAAAGATGATTGAAAAACTTAACATTGAGGATATTCAGCCTTCCACTCGTAAGTATCCAGGAATTATATTTACCCCCGATAGAGATCCAGGTAATCGGATTTTAGAAGTTAAGGGATTGACTAAGAGTATCAATGGAGAGGTATTGTTTAAGGATCTTGATTTTAGTGTAGAGAAAGAGGATAAAATCATCTTCCTTTCAAAAGACCCTCGGGCCATGACTGCTCTATTCGAAATTATTACGGGGCATGAACAGCCAGATTCTGGAACCTTTTTCTGGGGTCAGACAATCACCAATGCCTACCTCCCGATGGATAACTCGAATTTTTTCCAGTCTGATCTTAACTTAGTTGAGTGGCTGGGTCAGTATTCAAGCGATACTACCGAGAACTTTATCAGAGGTTATCTAGGAAAAATGCTGTTCTCGGGTGAGGAGATTTATAAAAAGACTTCAGTTCTCTCCGGAGGTGAGAAAATGCGCTGTATGATCTCTAGAATGATGCTTCGTAATGCCAATGTAATGGTTCTTGATGCACCGACAAACCACCTTGACCTAGAATCTATTCAAGCATTTAATAATACGTTGACCAATTTTAAGGGCAATGTGTTGATGTCATCTCATGACCATGAGTTTATTCAGACGATTGCAAATCGCGTGATTGAATTAACTCCCAAAGGTATTATTGATAAGATTACTGAGTATGACGAATACATCTCTAGCGAAGAGTTAAAAGAACGCAGAGTTAAATTGTACAGTTAATATTCGCTAATATATTTCTGTTTGCCATCATTTTACATTAGTTTTAATATAAATTAATTTTAAAGTCAGAAAACATGAAAAAGCTTTGCTATATCTTGATGATCCCATTTCTTGTTGCGTTCTACAGTTGCGATAATCGGAAAGCTGAAGTCGCTCGTCTTAAAGCGCAGAATGATAGCTTAAGAGCTGTTGGATCGGATAAAGATTCCAATATTTCTGAGTTTGTAGCCACTTTTAACGAAGTTGAGGCTAATTTAGATTCTATTAAACGTATTGAACGAGTAATCTCCACGGCTACCAAGTCTGGCGAAGTGCAGAGCTCTCGTAAAGAACAGATTAAAAGTGACATCGCTTATATCTATGATTTACTTCAAAAGAATCGTAAGCTGGTGGCTGATTTAACGGCCAAGTTAAGCAAGTCGAATCGTCATGCGGCTGAGCTTCAGAAAATGATCAATAACTTAAACAAGTCGATCGATGAGAAGAATACGCAGATTGCACAACTATCTGATGAACTTGGCAAAATGAATATTGAGGTTAAGGACTTAAATGTGAAGGTTTCTAACTTAAAGACGAATGTTAGCAATTTAAGTGCTGAGAACCAGAAAAAACAGGCTGATATTGAGGCTAAGACGGAAGCATTGAATACTGCATATTACGTCATTGGTACAAATCGTGAGCTAAAAGAGAAGAAAATTATCACTGGAGCTGGTGGTTTTATTGGTATTGGTCGTACGAAAAATGTGCTTGCAGACCTTAATTTATCAGATTTTACCAGAGTTGATATTACTAAGGTAAATGAGATTCCAGTTTTGAAAAAGAAAGTTACCATAATAACTACTCATCCAACAGGTTCTTATAAGTTGGAAGGGACTAACTCCGTAGAAAAAATTGTTATTCTGAATGCTAAAGAGTTTTGGAGTGCATCTAAAGTCTTAGTTGTAGTCGCAAAATAAATACCATATGGCTAGTATAAAAAAGGGCTGCATCAAATTGATGCAGCCCTTTTTTATCAAATGATTTAATTCGTTAAAGAGCTACTTTAAATTCAGCTTTGCTGTAGGTTATCTTTTCTGCCTCATATCGTTTAACCTGAAATTGCATTCTTTTCATAAACCACAGGTAGTTACGACTCTCTTTCGGTGACCATCCAACTTCTGCTAAAGCGGCGGCACGCGGAAAGGTCATATATTCTACAACCATAGGAATTTTCATATATGGAGTCCATAAGTTAGCTTGAATTCCAATAATATTCCTTGATTCTCGCAAAGACAAATCTTTTGGGACCGGTTCGAAATTATAGACCTGTTCAAGCGTGATAAGGCCGCCAACAGCCAGTGGCTCTTCCTTTGGATTGTTTTGATATTGATCGAAATTGTAGAATCTTCCTGGAGATACTACTGTTTGATTATTTCTTTTTGTAGCCTTGATAATTCCATCTTCACCATGCCAAGTAATAATAACTCCTTTCGAAACAGTAGAGTCTTGCAATACATCATCCCACTCAGCCGTTTCTTTTCCGGCAGCATGCACAATATCGCTCACTCTTTTTTGAAAGTACCCATGAAGAGCATGGGAAGTTTCTAAGCTATCACTTTGCATCCTTTGTTGGCATTGCGAGCATTTCTCCCATCTAGACTCTGGACATTCGGCGCCTCCAACGTGAAAATATTTACCAGGGAATAAGGGTGCCATCTCCTGAATAACCTCTTTTATAAAGCTAAAGGTTGTCTCTTTTCCGGGGCAAAAGACATCACTAAATTGTCCCCATCGTGATGCTACCTCGTAATTCGATGCTGTACATCCCAACTCTGGATAGGCTGCCAAAGCAGCAAGGGAATGACCAGGCATTGCTATTTCAGGCACAATGGTGATATAACGTTCTTTCGCATAGGCGACGATATCACGTATGTCATTTTGAGTATAATAGCCACCTACTGATAATGTATCTGAACTATATGAATTGTTAATGTGTCCTATAATTGTTTTATTTCGCACGGATCCAATTTCCGTAAGTCGGGGATATTTTTTGATCTCAACTCTCCATCCTTGGTCATCCGTTAAATGCCATTGTAGCGTGTTTAATTTATGCAACGCCATGGCGTCTATGTATTTTAGCATGAAATCTTTTGGCATAAAATGCCGACTGACATCAAGTTGGAGTCCTCTCCAAGCAAAGCGCGGTGTATCATTAATCTCAACCCCAGGGATGTTTACCGCGGTAAGCTTTTTCGGTACTGCTGGCATTAACTGTATTAGCGTCTGTACCCCATAAAAAAGACCATTTGGAGATGAAGCCTCTATGATAATCCCATTGGATTGCACATTGAGATGATAATCTTCTTTCCCAATTTTTAAATTCTCGTCAAGCTTTAAAAAGATCGCTTTCTTATCTTTTGAATCAGAGATGATTATGTCATTGGATAATCCGAAATATGTTTCAATGTGATTACTTAGGTACTTTGCAATTTTACGCAGCTGATCACTTTCATTATTTATCTCTATACGGGTGCTACTTTCAAGGGTGTAGATCTCGTCAACATCTGCCGATTGAGCCGGAAGTGGAATGATCCGAATGACTGGCCTTATAGGAGCATCTTTGCACGAGAATAGAAGCAAGATGGTGACAAGAATTACTAAGGTTGGGCGCAGATTCATTGCTGTTTTGATTTATTATTTCTGTGATACAAAGGTATGAAATTAATTATTTTTAGTTGGTTTTGGACTAAAAAGAATCGCTGCGTTCAAGATGAAACCGATGATTATTAGCCAATTGCCGATGTTGCTCAGGTGGTTTACACAATATATTTTTCCACTAACGGCAACAACTCCTCCAATTATCATGGCTGAGCTGCTTCTTATTTTACTGGTTTTGTAGCCAAATAACCCCGCAATTGTTGGGATAATAAAGGCTCCTGAAAACATGGATAAGGCAATGAGTAACGATTGGATTATGGACTGAACACTAAGGGCTAGAAAGATGCTTAAAACTCCCATCAATAGCATAATAATCTTCGTCTTAGTAACTGCACCTTTTTGGTTTAGCCCTTTTGATAAGGGATCGCTAATGATCGTAGATGCTGTAAGTAAGGTTGTAGATCCTGTTGACATAACGGCTGAAAGGAGTGCTGCAACGAGTAATCCAATACCCCATTCCGGTAAGTTTGCTAACATAACGGGTATCAGAGCCGATCCTTTGATTTGGCTTATTTCAGGAAATTTATAAGCTGAGTAAACACCTAAAAAAGTTATGCAGAGCGAGAAGGGGATAAGGATTAAGGCGCTGATAAGGACACTTTTCTTCGCTATTAACTCATTTTCTGCACAAAATAATCTCGTGTAGATATCAGGTCCAACCACAAAGGCTGTGGAGTAGGTTAGCAATAGTATAACTAAGTCAAAAGGCTGAAATCCTTCATTGAACGGAAAGTTAAGTGTTGTTAGGGTAAGTGGTGATACCGGTTCTTTTAATAGGAGATAGATAGCTGTCAGCATAATCCCTCCAATAATGAGTATCGATTGGTACAGATCGGTTTTTAAGACTGAAATTTGCCCACCTATTATCGTGTAAAAAATAAATATCGCCCCAGCACCCCAGACCCCAAGACTATAGTTTAATCCTGTAAAGCCAGTCATAATTTTAGCAGCCCCAATAATTTGCGCTGCGATAATTCCAATCCAAGCAATTGCAATAATGGTTGATGATACTATCTTGGCCTCTGAGCCATAATACTCACCAATCATCTGGGGTAATGTAATTTTATCTTGTCGTCTTATGTATTTCGAAAGAGGGACGAGGAAGAATAAGCCAATTGCGGCGCAGAATAGGAGCCATGAGGCTGCCCAACCCTGAGTAAATGCTAAATCAGCTGTTCCTAAAATAGCAGAACTGCCAAGGATTGTAGCTAATAATGAGCCGGTGATTTGCCAGATGTTGCCTCGTCTTCCCGCAATAAAATAGTCGTCTTCAGACCTTATTTTTCTGGCTGAGATCATTCCAATGATGAGCATTGAAACAAGGTACACAGCAATGATGATGTATTTTAGCATGGTTCAGATCGGATAGACTTTGATTTATTTTAACTTCATAACTATCCATTTAACCAAACGGATTGATTTAATCTGGTTCTCTTGAATGCCTTAGTTTTCTGACTCCGTTGAAACGGTTGGATCAGCCTCTTTCCGAAATGGAGGGAGAAAAACCCAATATAATCCTCCAAAAGAGATTATTGCAGAGAGAAGAAAAAACATAAGGCTCAGTGCGATACATAGTTCATTATTAAGACCTAACATTTTTGCGCCAACAAGAAAAACCATTTCGCGGGCTCCAATTCCTCCAATGGTAATTGGTAATGCTGTGGCAATAGCCGAGATGAAAAATAAAAATAAATAATCAAAAATATCGGTTGTTTGATGGAAGGCATAAAGGATGAAAATAGCCGAAATAAACTGCATTGTTTGAAGAGCTAAAGACCACCAGAACAATCCAGCATGGATATTCAGAAAGCTTTTGAAAAAGTATTTCAGGACTACAAGATAAAATAGGTATAGCAACGGAATTAAAATCCAAACTTGCTTGCCATAAGAAAGGTGCAAGCCCGAGAGGTAATATAGCACTATGGTTATCATGCCAATGGCTACTAGGCCGGCAATGCGGTTAACGAGCATTGTGCCAATATTCTTCTTTAACCCATTTTTTCGGTATTTATTGACCAGGTAAACTTTATAGCCATCACCGCCAATACCTCCTGGAAGAAATAGATTGTAGAACATTCCAAGCCAAAAGAGCTTTATATTCAAGGCCTGCGAGAGGTTCGCGCCTGTGTTTCGAAAGGATAGGTTTTGACGAAATGCCGAAAAAACAAAAGAGATGAATAGCAATACAAAAGCTGCAGCCAAGTAGTAGAAATTAGCTGTTGAAAACACACCTAAGACCTCTTTGAATGATATCTTCGATAGGACCCACCAAATTGCACCTACTGAAACTCCTAGTTTTAATAAGTTGATGGTAATTTTCTTAATCTGACTTTTCACAATCTAATCGTGTTAACTATAATCGAATAAATATTTTTCGCTTGTAAAGGAAATAGCATATTCCCCACATAGCCATCCAGACGGTCATGGACAGGGCCATTTGGCTCGGCAACTCTCCGAATGAACCAAAAAGTAAGTTTACAAAGGGCTTAACAAGCGAGCTAACCCAACTGGTTCCATTTGTATGCGCAAAGAAGTAAATAAACAATGGATTCATGCCGATTATGGCAAAGAATAGTGCAAATTTTTTGTAGCCCTTTACATCCACAAACCAGTACGAAAAGGCCATGGCGATAAGGCACCATCCACCGCTTACAAATACAAATGAACTCGTGCAGATATGCTTAATGATAGGAGTGAAGGGACTTAGAGCGTAACCGATAACAAGACCTGTTAGGCCGGCAGCTAATAAAGTCTGTATCTTTTTTTTAGGTGTCCAGTCATTCATTAAGATCAATCCTGCAAGCACCCCCCATATGGTATGGGCTGATGTGGCGATAGCATTAAAGGAAACCCAATGGCCACCACCTAGATGTCCAGTAAGGGCAAGGTCAAACCACGATCCGAAATTCTGGTCAGGGGTGAATGGTTGATTAAACCCTTCGACGGGCCAGAAGCGATAAAGCAAATCGGCCAGAAGAATTAATGCAAACGAGACTATGAGTTGCCATTTTACAGTCTTGCGCAAGAGCAAGAAAGCGATGAAATAGGTTACTGAAAGTTGTGCTAAGACATTGGTAAATCGGAAAGTTATTTTTCCAGGTCCAATGCAATAAAGGGCCCATCCAAGAAACAATAAAGAGATTGATCGAATGGCGGCATGTCGCAAGGTTGAGGGCCAAGTTTCACCATTGTTCCACCTTTTTGTCATCGAAAATGGCATTGCAACACCAACAATAAACATGAAAAAGGGCTGGATTAAATCCCAAAAATGGAGCCCAATCCATTCGGCATGATCAAGTTGTTCGCCAATGGCGCTGATAAATGTCCCTTCAAAGAACGGATTACTCAAAGTTCCAAGAAATCCAGAAAATTCTCCAATAAGCATAAACATGGTAAAACCCCGAAAAAAGTCAATTGACTGAATTCTTGATTGTGCCGAAAGTGTTGTATTTTCTGAACTCATCTTGTATTTATTATCTAGTAATTAATCAAATTAAGCCACTTTTTCAGTGAAAAAACTAAAAAAGTGGCTTAAGCAATAGGGTTTTCTGTAATGACCTATCTTTTATTCTAGGTAAGACTTATTTTTTCTTTTTTGTCAAATCTTTCAATCTGATATTTCTGAACTTCACAATTGATCCATGACCTAAGAAGCCAATATGACCTTTTGCATTAAATAATCCAGGGTGTTCTTTATGATCTAATGGGCCATTTTTCGCATCTTCTTTAATGTCTCCATCTAAGATCACCGTTCCGTTAAGTATAACTTTGATCTTGTTTCCTTTTGCAATAACCTCTTCTGTATTCCATTGTCCAAGTGGCTTTAAATAGCCTCTTTTTGCTGGAAGTATACCATAAACAGAACCGTGATATTGATAAGGTGCAAGATTTGCATAAACAGGATCTTCGTTGTCTAGAACTTGGATTTCGATTCCTTGGTAAGCAGCATCTCCTTTTAATGGTGAACGTATTGCTAATCCGTTATTTGCAGCAGGTGTAAGTTGAAATTCTAGTCTGATACTGAAATCTCCATATTCATCGGCTGTGAAAATATTGCCATGTGATGGGCCATTGTCAACATGAAGCACTATTTCTCCATTTTCAGCATGGTAATCAATTAGATTGCCTGTCCATCCATTAAGGTTTTTACCATTGAAGAGTGCTTTGTATCCTTCTTTTGCTTCATCAGCAGGAACAACATATTCTTCATTGTTTAATTCTTGAACATAGATGTCGCGAAAAGCTAGATCTGTACCATGTGCCTGCAATTCGATGGCTTCTTTAGGGAAGATTGGATTTGCGCGATCCCAATAGTTTTCTAGAGTAACATTATCTACGACTAACTCACCATTTAAGTAAACCGTAACTTTTTCGCCAATCATTCGAACTCTGAATGTGTTCCATTCTCCAACTGGATTGTCTGCTACTTTAAGTGGGGTAGCACGATTTTTCTTGTTGTTGTATAATCCACCTGAACCCACTTGTGCACCTACCTCTACGCGTGAAGTATCCCAAATTTGTATTTGAGGAGTGCCACGTAGATAGATTCCGCTATCTCCTTTTTTTGTTATTCTCCAATCAACGACCATCTCGAAATCACCATATTTTTTCACAGAGCAAAGGTTGTCGCCCGAACCATTAAAGGTGATTGCTCCATCCTTAACAACCCAGTTATTACCTAGTTTTGAGTTTGCCTCTGCCTGTTTCTTGGCAAGCTCTTCAGCACTCATTTTACCTCGTGTCACTGGATTTCCAACTAACGCTTGCCAGCCAGTCAAATCTTTGCCATTAAACATTGGGGTCAGACCATCTTCATAGGTCATCTCATCGAGGTAGTTTTGAATTCTCGTTCTGTCGTATTCGCTTTCATTGCCTCCTAAGCTGCTTAGTGCTTTGTTTAATGCATTTCGCACAGTTACACCTGAAAGCCCTTTTTTGCCTCCAGAAGGTAATGCAATAGTCATGACAGCTGAAGTAGCCTCTTCTTTAACATCTGGGTTGTCTAAATAAGATGCCGCAGTTACTAAGGATAAGAATGTTTTTACTTGAGCTAATGATCCAACTAAAAGTTGTTTGTCTTTTTTGTCTGTTGCATAAGGCATGATTTTGCGGTATTGCAAAAGTTTTTGATCATCCGGTAATTTTGAGCTCTTAATCTGACGCACATAGCTGGTAATGGCACTTGAAAGTTTTGATCCAGTAAGTTTCTTGCTTAACTCATAAAGTGTATTTGAGGCTTCCTCGTCTTTCCAAGAGAGCAGAGCAGTAAAGGCAGCATCACTGTCTGCTGCATTTTTTGAGCGAATTAAATTCTTCATCGCTTTTAATGCTTTAGCTCCTCCAAGGCTAGGTAGTATTTCAGTAATACGCACTATGTTTGTTGTTAATTCTATTTTTGCTAACAAAGGTGCAGTCTGACTATTTTTGTCTTGGATTTCCGAAGCGGCATTCACCATACCCTCCTGAATGCTTTTAATTTTATCCTTGTCATCAGTGGCATACAAAAGTTGCAACAGTTGATCGTAGTTTTTTGCTGAGGCTGTGTTTTTCATTGCACCATATGCAGCTGATTGAATCGCAGCATTTGTGCTTTGGGTATATTTATAAATTTGATCAAAGTATTGTTTTCCTGATTTAGCCCCAATAATCGTGATGATCTCACTCTTTGATTTTTCAGGTGCTTTATCTAGCGTTTGTGCCAGTTGGTCAAGCCCTTTACTGTCAACTAATGACATCAAAGTTTTTGCGGTGTATGCTGGCTGAATACCTTTGCTTAACAAGGTTGTAAGGTCTGCGATAGCCTCTTTGCCTTTAAGTTTGCCGTAAGCCGATATTGAGGCTTCACTAACCACAGCTGATTTATCTTTGAAATGTTTCGTGATAAATGATTCAGCAGAAAGATCACCTTTCTTGCCAAGCATTTCAATAATCTCAGCTTGCTGCTCTGGTTTGGCTTTAGTTGCCTTTTTGATCCATGCTTTAACTGATGCAGCTTTACTTTTTGCAACTAAGTTTAATACAGAATGTCTAAATGGCTTGTCGTTATTGTCGAATACATTAAGCAGTTTAGCTTGCGCATCGTTTTCAAAGAAATGCATATAGGTACTTAGCGCAGAAGATTTGGTGTGAAGTTGAGCTACAGATTGACAGCTGTTGATCAACTCGTCACACGCTTTGGCACATAAAGCCAGATTGCCAGTCTCACCTAAACGGTTTGCATACGACAAGAATGCGGATGTTGCATTCGAAGGCTCATATACTAATCCAGCAGCTTTTGCCGCATTTAATAGTGGTTCATATGAATCGGCAGAAGCGATGGATGCTAAAGCAGCTAATGAAACACGCTTAAGATTTTGGTTGTCAGAATTGATATTTTTGATTATTGCACCATTGGCTTCAGTCACCTGAAGCACCCCTAATGATCTTATGATGGTCGTTAAACACGATCCTTCAGCTCTAGGTAATGCATTTAAAAGACTATTTCTGGCATCCTCAGTGCCAATAGATGTTAATGCAAATGCAGCTGGTTCACATAATTCTACATGATTAAGATACCCAGTAATAGCTCTTACCGTTTTGTCTTTACCAATTAATTTTAATTGACGAATAAAAAAGGCTTTAACTTCAGAATCTGAGGCCTTTCCTAATGCGGTAATAAACGCCGATTCAGCAAAGCTACGAGCGGCCTCTTTGCCGGGTTGACTTGCATATCGAGTTAGACCGTTTATAGCAAACACAAGAGCTGAATTATCACCTTTTCCAGAAGGGGTCATTTTTTCAGCCATTTGTTGGAAACCCTCACTCCCAAGAGCGATAACTTCTTCTGCTAATTTGTCTCGAAGTTGAAGATTGCTTGAAGGCATCTGAGCCATCAAATCGGCAATCTTGGTCGTTATTGTTCTGTTTTCTTGCGCTTGAAGGCTAGTTGAAACTAGCATTATTGTCAAGGCTATTACAAGAGAATTAAAAATTTTGTTCATTAGATTAATGGTTTAAATCCTTCAACTGTTGGTTTAGGATATCGTTTAAGATATATTAATGGTTAATGAAAAATTAAATGGTTGTCCAAGGACCACGCATCGGCTGATGGATTAAGCGATTTGCAGCCTCGTCGTCGATAAACACTTGTTTGTCAGGATCAAAATTCAATGTCCGTCCTAGTCTAATAGCTAAAATACCCATGTTAACTAAGGTACATGAACGATGACCATTCATCTCATTTAAGGCAAATTTTTGTCTTGTTCTTACAGATTCAGAGAACGTTGTAATTCGTGGTTCTGGATCTGGGAGTGTTTCGATAAACTGTTTAATGTTTGGAATGGTAGATTCAAATCCTTTAAAGATTTTTCCGTGAGGTCCTTCGATATAAGCAGCATCTTTATCTTTGTTTTCGCCATCAAGGATTATCTTGCAGCCATCAGCGTAGGTGTATTCAATTCTGCGCCATACGCCAACTGCATCCTCATGTTGTTGTGGAGCGTCCACTTCAACTTTTACAGGGCTAGTATTGTCTTTTCCAAGGAAGTATTGTACTGGATCAAGGTAGTGTTGACCCATATCGCCTAAACCACCACCATCATAATCCCAATATCCACGGAAGTTTGTATGTACACGTTTCGCATTATATGGACGATGAGGTGCAGGACCTAGCCAGAAATCATAGTCTAACTCTTCTGGAATTGGTTCTGGTGATAGGTTGTTTTCACCACGCCAGTAGAATTTCCAGTCGAAACCTGTAATTCCACTTACTGTTACCTTTAAAGGCCATCCTAATATCCCACTCTCGATCACTTTTTTCAATGGTTTAACATCTGTTCCTAAACCATAGAAATTATCTTTAAATCGGAACCACGTGTTTAAACGGAACATCCGACCATGTTTGTTAACCTCTTCAACTACCCGTTGTCCTTCGCCAATGGTACGAGTCATTGGTTTTTCACACCAGATATCTTTACCTGCACGAGCAGCTTCAATTGCCATTAGACCATGCCAGTGAGGTGGTGTTGCAATATGCACGATATCTATTTCGGGGCGAAGTAATAGTTCGCGATAATCATGAAATGTAGCTACGTCATTTGGAATTAGTGATTTAGCTAGTTGAAGATGTTTTTTGTCGACATCGCAAATAGCCACAACTTTGGTTCCTTCATATTGAATATGGCCGCGACCCATTCCTCCGGTACCAATAATCGCTTTAGTTAGCTGGTCGCTCGGTGCAATAAACCCTGGTCCACCAAGGGCATGACGTGGAATAATCATCATTCCTGCAGCTGCTGCAGCTGATGCTTTTAGAAATGTTCTACGATTAGGGGAATTTTTATCCATACTAGTTGATTGTTTTGTTTGGAAGTTTTTAATATAGGGTAACAAAAATAAGATTTACTTGGTGATAGACAAGTGCATTTAGGAACTATTTCAGTCTATCTGAAAAATTTATCATTTTAGACTATCGTAAACATTCGATATAGCCCTTTTATAGGAGTTTTTTAATTTGTGTGGCATTTATCTCGTCTCCTCGACACCATTGTTATACTTGGCAAATCGCCCTTTCTCACGCGGGTGTACCATCTCTCTGCTAGGCCATGGCCATCCACCAAATTCAGTCGCATTATATTCTTCAAACGCTTCTTGAATTTCACCTTTTGAATTCATCACAAAAGGCCCGTGCTGAACGATTGGCTCATCAATGGGCTTGCCTTGTAAAAGAAGAAGGTGGCTTTCACTATCTCCATTCTCAATTTGTATGGACTGATTTGCTTTCAACGATATGGCATGACCAGAGTCAACTTTTGTTTGATTGATTACCAATGAATTTCCAACATGAAAATAGAGTGTTCTGTTGACCTGTTCACTTGCTGAAGGTAAAACCCAAACAGCTCCTGGCTCTAGTTTGATGGTCCAGACTGCTACTTCATGGTCTGGATTAGAGGCCCATGAATCGGGGGCATTAGGCAAAGCGCCCTGGCCATCCAAAGAACCGGCAATCTGTGTAACCTCACATGTTCTTCCATTGGCATCTTTAAAGACCTGTTTAGGTATCTCTTCGGACCATAACATCTTATAATAGGGAGCCGCAAACTTATTGGCTTTTGGCATGTTTAGCCAGATTTGAAATAACTCTGCCGGATTTGGACCATCTTGGTTCAGCAAAGGGAACATCTCACAATGTTGAAGCCCTGATCCAGCCGTCATCCACTGCACATCGCCTTGTCCAAACCGACCGGCTTGTCCATGCGAATCCGAATGATCGACAAACCCCTCCTTGACAATCGTTATTGTTTCGAATCCTCTATGCGGGTGAACTGGAAATCCAGGTATTTCTTGTCCGTGATACATCCGCCAACCATCCTTAGGTGTGAAATCTTGTCCGATATCACGACCTGACAGAGAAGCTGCAGGCCCCATCTTCTCATTTCCTGCTGGATAAAGATCACGATGATGCGCACAGAAAAGAAATGGATTCGTCGTAGGCCACATAAAGCCAAGAGGCTTAATGCTAAGTATAGGCGTATTAAATATCATTTGATTTACCTAAAATATTCAACTATAGGTGATGCTTAGAGTTGTGATAATGCTCACGCAGTAAGTCAGCTCCAAAATCGCCATTGAAATCGCGCCATACCGTATGGACATGGTTCGAATTGTCTTGCGTATTGTCAAATTCAATTAGAAATGTTTTGCCTTGAATACGGTAATAATGTGGCTTGCCAGGTTCAGTATCTCCACCCCAACCAAATCGAATGGCATTCATATCCTCCGTTGCAATTCGCTTAATCCTTGCATTTGCAAGCGCATTAGGCATCGAAAGGAGATAGGCAGCAATAACTTTATTTAAAATAATTTTTTGTTCTGGATTCATAGCGTTTGCCAAGATACCAACAGGCTCCATTGGACCAACTTTTTGAGAGTTTGTTGTTACCACCTCTGTAAATGCTTTTAATTGAAAGATTGCCTTCTCCTTTTGCTCTGGTGTAAAGGAATGGATCAACTCAAAGCCAAAATCTTCTTGGTCTTTAAGTAATCTAGTCCCCTTTTTAGCACCTTCCTTAACTTCAGCTGGGTATGCGCCGAAGAAAAATGGAGCGAAACCAATTTTGTCTTTCACGATTGTAAAGTTTAGAGCTAGATGATGACCGCTGAACTTAAATCCCCAGATGCTATCCTGACAAGGAGTACCATAGATCGAGATTGAATAGTTTTCAGGAATTCGATTGGCATTTTGAGGTTGCATCTCTTTCAATAAATATTCGAAATCCATGATATTCTTGCTTCTCGTATATCCTTCTTTGCTTAAATAACTTTGCAGAAGGTGATGCACGTTCTCTTTTTGAAGACTATCTAAATCCTTTACCGCAATACCCGTTCTGCCTACCATGGCAGCTGGAAGAAAATGCCATTCGTAACGATTCATATTTTCGAAGGCAAAAACAGCCTTTTTCTGTTGTACTTCATTTAGCGATTTAACAAAAGCCATAGCTTTAGTAGATCCTGAAGATAATTCATTCGAGGGCTGTGCCATTAATCCGAATGGAAGGAGAAGAAGAAAAAGTAGTTTCATTGGTTTAATTCTATTGGTTTTTTTTATTAGTCGTTTAAGGACGCAATATTACATAATTTTTCAGGGCTTTATCACCCGGTAAAAACGGTTATTTGATGAGTATTGGAGCTGTTTTGTATTGATAATAGCGATTGACCCTTAAGTTGTAAATCATAAGCCTGCAAAGTCTGCCTTGTGATCTCACTATTTTCTGTGCTTCTTTCCATTTCAGTTGCTCGATGGCTTGTCGTATGCTAGGCAACTTTTTTACGCCATACTAAGTCATACTTCACAATTACAATCTTGCCCTTCACCGAAACACCTAACCGTTCGAGTTCATCGTAATCATTTTGAGCACCGCGATCACCTGAACAGTTAATATAATTAGAAGAACTAGAAGTTTTTTTATTTTATAACTAGATGGAGTTATTTTGAACTGAATTATTTCACTAGTCTTGAGATCGCTTTAAAAGATTCGGATTGTGATGTTCGGGTTAATTCAAAAAGTATAGATTCGTATCCGGAGGTCATGATTTGTTCGTGGCGAAGTCGTTCGAGTGCTATTTCGACATTCGCTGATGTGCGAGCGGAAATGCAATCTGTAATGACGATAGGGGTGAAGCCTGCCTCTTTTAAATCAATAGCTGTTTGTAAAACACAAACATGAGCCTCAATTCCACATAGTATAACTTGTTTACTCTTGTTGGTGCGAAGGAACTCCTTGAACTCAGTTGATCCATAACAGCTGAAATCTGATTTCTCTACTGGCGAGAAATTTGGTATCAAGGATTGAAGTGGCTCAATAGTTTCACCCAAGCCTTTGGTGTATTGTTGCGTGAATACAAGTGGGATCTCTAAAACCTGTAAGCCCTGTAGTAAAATTTGAATATGCTCAAGCAACGTCTCCTTCTCGTTCATCACCGGAACAAGCTTCTCTTGAATGTCAATAAATACGGCACTGGTATTTTCTTTCGTGATTCGCATAATCGGATTGTTTTGAACAGTTTTTTGATTTAAACGTTGTTAGTTTCCGTTTCAGCAGCCCTAAGAGATTGAAATTTCAAGGCTGAAAAAGTTCTTTTTCGAGCGATATAAAAGTCGTAAATCAGACTTCCACGATAGATCTCAGGATGAATGGTTTTTACACAGGTTGCAGTCAAGGATTTTCGCTGTTTTTTTAATCGTTTCAGACTGTTGTAAAACCCAGCATGAGCCCTTAGGACGCTGAATACTGCTCTGAATTGACCTGTTAACAAAAATTGAATAGCCGCCACACCATCGAGGATCATTCTGGGAGTTAATGTTTTTACCAACTGACCTGGAGGGAGATTTTTATAGAGTAGAAAAAGATTGTTGCGAAAGTTTAGGAAAATTTTCTGGGTGCTGCCGTATGCTAGACTTCCACCACCCAAATGATATACAGTAGAGGCCGGTTCTATTTTGATTTTATAGCCTAAATTTTTGATCCGCCAGCAAAAATCGATCTCTTCCATGTGAGCCCAGAAATTAGGGTCGAACCCCTTCGCTTCATGCCATAGGCTACCACGTATAAGTAGAGCAGCTCCACTGGCCCAAAAAATTTCTGTTGAATCGTTGTATTGTCCAAGATCCTCTTCTTGGTGATTAATGATGCGACCTCTGCAAAATGGATAGCCTAAACGATCGATGAAACCACCTGAGGCACCTGCATATTCAAAGTGATTAGGCGACTGCAAGGAGAGAATTTTAGGTTGACAAGCACCAATTTGGGGATCTTGATCCATCAGAGCGACTAAGGGATTTAGCCAATTTTTGGTGACCTCTACATCTGAGTTGAGAAGTAGGATATAATCTGCATTGTTATCCTGTAAAGCGAAGTTATAGCCAGCTGCAAAACCATAGTTTTCAGTTAGTCGAATTAGTTTGATGGTTGGAAATTCACGCTCAATTAAGGCACAGCTGTCATCGGTTGACCCATTGTCTGCCACAACGATCTCAACCCAGTCGAAATTTGAATGAGTTACAACTGAGGGGAGGAAATGCTTGAGGTGTGCACTTCCGTTCCAGTTTAAGATGACAATTGATAACTTCATAGGATATTATAGTTCTATTGAACGTCTTTTCTAATATGCTTCCACCGTTTATGAGACCATAACCAAAATTCGGGTCGGTCATTAATTTGCTCCTCTAATAAGGCCATGCACTTATCGGTAATTTCAAATTTAGGCGAATCTTTAGCTTGGTCAGTAATGAGCTCATATTCGCATTCGTATTGACCTCTTTTGATTTTACGTGAATGCATAAAAGCGACCACTCCATTAATCTTTTGAGCTGCTTTCTCAGCTCCTAATATTACGGGCGTATCTTGATTTAAAAAATTAACCCAATGTTGTATCTCATAAATTCGAGGTGTCTGATCAAATAAAAATGCCGACATCGATGGAACACCATTTTGATGATCGGAAATTAACTTCCTAAATGTGTCAGCTCGCTCAAGTGGCATAGCTCCAAACCGACTTCTTAGATTGTAATAAAATTTCTCGAAGTTTCTATTTTTAAGCTTTTTATAGATGGGGTAGAATCGATGTGGAGAGTATAAGGCCCAGTTTGCACTCAACTCCCAGTTGTTATAATGACCTAGAATCAAAATCACTTGACGTCCTTGGTCCATGTATTTATTTAGTAGCTCCGGGTTCGTGTAATGTACAATGCCCCTAGCTTCTTCCAGTCCAATACGATCAAAATACAACGTTTCAACAAATGAATCACAAAAATGACGAAAGAATTTCTTCTCGATTTGCAATCGCTCGTACTTTGTTTTTTGTGGAAATGATTTGGCCAAATTTTCTCGGACTACTGACTTCCTATATCTGATCACATAATAAGCAACAATAAAAAATAAATCGGAGACCACATAATGAACCTTTAGCGGAAATCGCTGCATGATCCAAGTTATAGCTCGGAGGAGTAAATAGCCTAACTTACTGATGCCTAATGTCATTATAGTTCTTTATTTTCAACAAAATATTGATGAATAATTTGATAGAATTCATCGTAATAGGCTCCATTTGATGCGACAAGCTCACCATTAAAAATGAACTCCTCCGTGCCATTGAAGTCAGAAACCTTACCGCCAGCTTGCTTTAAGATAAGAGCTCCAGCAGCGACATCCCAAGGTTTTAGACCGTGTTCATAAAAAGCTTCAAATCGACCAGCCGCCACATAAGCTAAATCGGTTGCTGCAGATCCTAAACGCCTTAGTCCATGTGAATGAAGCATAAAATAACGCATCGATGCGATGAAAATATCTAAGGTGTCCATAGCTGAATACGGAAATCCAGTTCCTACTAAAGCGTCTGTTGTAGTAGCCGCAGTGGTGACCTTGATCTCTTCGCCATTTAAATAAGCCTTGCTTCCTTTCCAGGCGTAAAAGCATTCTTTCTGGGTAATCTCATAAACGACACCTAAGATTAACTCCTTTCCCTCCATCAGCGCAATGCTTACAGCGTAGGGAGGAAGTCCATGAATAAAATTTGTTGTGCCATCTAGCGGATCAATGATCCACTGATAGTTATCGGCTGTTCTTTCAGTTGTATCCTCCTCTGCAATAAAGCCTGAATCAGGTAGCAGTTCTCTGAGTTTTTCAATGATCTGAATCTCGGCCTGTTTATCCACATAGGATACGAAATTCGCTTTGCCCTTAACTTCAATATCTTTAAGGGTAAATTTCTTGCGCTCACCAGCGATAAAAGTACCGGCTAATTTGGCTATATTTTGAACCTCTTGACAAAGCTTTTCTAAATCCATGTTTTTTTTTCAAAAATAGCGATTTATTTTGTTCGCCTCTCATTCAACTTAACCGATTGTATTTCTGTCGCGGTATGCATTGCTGTTGGCTCGTTTGGCTAACTGTCTGCTATGAAGTGAAATTAATCGATGGTGTGTATGTCTTTAAAACCTTACCTAGATACTGAAATAAGATGGATTTTATACCTCTGAAAATAGGCTTATCTTTCTAATCTGCAAATAATTGATATCTATTTGTAGATGAATATTATATGTTTGCGTTGGGTTTTAAATTCAGGGGTTATGAATTTATTTTAAAGTTTGTGATTTCAAATCCTACCTCCTCATCGGCTATCTCCTTAACAAAGTCAAAATACACATGCTCGGGATACCCTAGCACCGAATTATATTCAACTTTTTTGATGTAGGGGTTTTTGTCTATGCTTGTTTTAATGTAGGCGATAAGTTCATCGATTGTCATTAATGGCCCAGTTTTAGTAACGTCATAAGGGAGGTTATTTACCGAGATGATTTTATCATTTAAAACTTTAATTAGATGTGGACCTCTCCTCTCAACAGTACAATAGCAACTGATCTGAAGCGTAAATTCATAGTTAACTGCCTTGGTTGAAACCCATTTCAATCTATTTGACGCTACATCATTGGTAGTAATTGATTTACTACATGAGCAAAATAAAAGGAGTAAAAGGGCCAGGATTTTCATAGAAATAGAATTTGATAAAAAGAACAATAATAACTCGATACCAATTAATTATTCGTTGATTAAAATTGAAAACCCTGGCGCTTTTTATCGCACTAAAATTAGGCAATAGAAAGATTAGGTATTAAATATATTGACAATGATAAGCTACCTGTTCAGAAGCCTTAACGTTGAATTTCACACCCTTCTCCACTTCGAAAACGCCTCCTTTAGGATAACTCGTCCATTGGGTTTCGCCCGGTAGCATAACGTCTAAGGTGCCTCCAGTGATCGTCATGATCTCCACCGATGAGGTTCCAAACTCATATTCACCTGCTTCCATTACGCCTATGGTTGCAACTCCTTCTTCATTCTCGACTGCGATTGATTTTACGCTTCCTCCAAAATACTCGTTTACTTTTAACATGGTTGCTTTTTTTGTGATTTTAAATTATTCTATTTGATGTGTTTGAACTTAAAGTAGGTTGCTTGCAAGCTCAGCAAGGTAGCTGCGTTCTCCTTTGACTAAGTTGATATGTGCAAAAATATCTTGCCCTTTCATCCGGTCGGTGAGATAGGCTAAGCCATTTGACTGCATATCCAGATAGGGAGAATCAATTTGTTGTATGTCTCCAGCGAAGATCATCTTCGTCCCTTCTCCAGCTCTGGTGATGATTGTTTTTACTTCGTGTGGCGTCAGATTTTGCGCTTCATCAATGATAAAAAAGCAATTAGATAAGCTTCGACCTCTAATAAATGCTAGTGGGCTTATCACTAAACGTTCGTCTTTTTTTAGATCTTCAATTTGCTTGTATTCAGCACTGTTGTGTGCAAAGCATCTTTTAATGACAGCGAGGTTGTCAAAAAGTGGTTGCATATAGGGAAGCACTTTTTCTTCTGCATCACCTGGAAGAAAGCCAATGTCGCGATTGCTTAGAGCTACGATTGGCCGAGCCAGCATGATCTGTTCGTAAGTGGTATGTTGTGCAATAGCGGCTGCTAAAGCTAAGAGAGTCTTGCCCGTTCCTGCCTTGCCTGTTAGACTAACAAGTTTTATTTCTGGATCTAAAAGTGCATTAATGGAAAAAGTCTGTTCTGCATTACGAGGCTTAATACCGTAAGCAACTTTTTTATCGATCCGTTCAAACCGTTGTCGAAAAGGACTATAGTGAGCAAGTACACTTGATTTAGCACTTTTTAAAATAAAAAATTCGTTGGCAAATGGGGCAGGAGTGATGCCAGCTTCCTCTAAAGTTAAAAAATTGTCTTCGTATAGTTTGGCAATTAACGTGTCACTATAGTCTTTTATTTCTCGTATTCCTTGGTGTAGTACGTTGATGTCCTGAACTTTGTCGTTCCTATAGTCTTCTGATTCAATGTGAAGCGATTTCGCTTTCATCCGAAGATTTACATCTTTGGTGACTAAAACGACCTTCCTTTCTTTGTACTTATCTCTAAGGTATTCGGTGATAGCCAGAATGCGGTGATCAGGAATATCCTCTCTAAAGGACTCTTTTAGCTTATCTGAAAAAGGCTTTCCAGTCTCAATCGTTAACTTCCCTTTGTCTGTTCCTAAAGCTATTCCTCCGTTAAATAGCTCATTACCAACGATTTCGTCGAGTATTCGAACGAATTGCCTCGCTTGGAAATTGATCTGGTCGTTTCCTCGTTTAAATCGGTCTAGCTCTTCGAGCACCGTAATGGGAAGAACTACGTCGTTGTCGTTGAAATGATAAATGCATTCATGGTCATGCAGAATTACATTGGTATCAATAACGAACACTTTTGACTTTGGCATTTTGACAACTTTTATTTCAGTATAAAAATAGAAAAAATAGTTGCGCTTTGGCTTTTTACCCTTGGGAATTTATCATCTTTGCTTACGATTTTGTTAACAAAAGATTCAGCAATGCAGAATTACGAAGAGGTAATAGCTTATTTATACGATCATCTTCCTTATTATCAGCGGTCAGGACAGTCTGCTTACAAGGGAAGTCTGGACAATACCTTAGTGCTGGATCAGCTATTTAACCACCCACATCATAATTTTAAGTCTATTCACGTTGCTGGAACCAATGGAAAGGGTTCTGTGTCGCATATGTTAACGAGTATTTTGATGGAGGCTGGATATAAAACCGGACTTTACACCTCGCCTCATTTAAAAGATTTTAGCGAAAGGGTGAGGGTAGACGGTCAACCAATCGATCCAGATTTTGTCGTTCAATTTGTTAATGACTTTCTGAAATTAAACAGCGATAACACCTTAGAACCCTCATTTTTTGAGTTAACCGTGATTCTTGCTTTTGATTATTTTGCAAAATGCCAGGTTGATGTTGCACTTGTTGAAGTGGGACTGGGAGGCAGACTAGATTCAACAAATGTTATAAGCCCGGTTTTATCCGTGATCACGAATATTAGTCTTGATCATATGGGAATATTAGGGGACACGCTTGGTAAGATAGCTTTAGAGAAAGGGGGAATCATAAAGCCGAATATTCCAGTGGTGATCGGGGAGACGCACCCACAGACGGAGGTCATTTTTAAAGGTTTAGCAAAGAGCCAAGCAGCACCAATCTTTTTTGCAGATCAGATTTTTCAGATCGACCCGATTGGTCATGTGAGTTTTAAGACACAAGACTTCCAAGTCAGGATGAGCGGAAAGGTTGTGTTTAAGAACCTATCTTTGGATCTACTGGGTATTTATCAACGGAAAAATTGCAGCACGGTATTGTCAGCAGTCGTGCAATTGCGAGATCAAGGGTTTGAAATCTCAGATCAAGCGATTGTAGCTGGGTTGAAGAACGTTGTTGGTAATACAGGGTTGAAAGGTCGGTGGCAGATCTTATCTGAAAATCCGTTAACGATTTGTGATACTGGTCATAATGAAGGGGGGATTCGCGAGGTTGTTAATCAGTTAAAGTTAATCCCTTATCATAAACTTCATTTTGTGATTGGCGTCGTTGATGATAAGGATATTGCGGGAATTTTATCACTTTTACCCAATAAGGCTGCTTATTATTTTACAAAGGCTAATATTCCAAGGGCTATGGATGAAAATCAACTGATGAAAAGAGCCGCCTATTTTCAATTGACAGGAGATAGTTTTGGAACTGTTGAAAGTGCGATTGCTGAGGCGCGCAAAAATGCAGGAGTCGACGATCTGATTTTTATTGGTGGGAGTACATTTGTTGTGGCGGAAGCCTTAAGTTGATTTTTATTGGCGACTAATCTTTGTTCTATGGATAAATATATTAATCAGATTGTTAGTTACTTAGCTGGCGTACTCCTGTCGTCAGCAACTCAGCTGTTTATCTTGTTTGGACCATTATTGATTCTGGCGCTATTTTTAAATCTATCAGCAACATTAAATGCGCGCTTGAGCATTCGTTTTTGGGGTCGTGATGCTTTTTTATATGGCTTTGTATGGCTTGGCTGTTCAATTCATGAATTAAGTCATGCTTTCTTTGCACTGATCTTTGGCCATAAGATCAACGAGATTTCACTTTTTAAGCCGAATAGTTCTGGTGACTCGTTAGGTCATGTTAGTCACTCATTCAATAAGAAAAGCAGTTATCAGAAAATTGGTAATTTCTTTATTGGAATTGGACCTCTTTTGGCAGGGGGAGTTGTGCTTTTTGGTGCCATGTTTTTACTGTATCAAATAGATATTACTACTATTTTCAAGTTTCAAATTTCGACCAGTGTTATTACGAATAAAGTCGTTTTTGAACAATTCCTGACTGCGTGCTGGAGTAGTTTGCTTGCCTTCAAGGATCTTCTTTTGCCAACGAAGGGTACTCCTTGGTGGAAAATAGCTTTGTTGATTTATTTACTGTATGCCACTTGCAGCTCAATGACATTAAGTAAATCGGATGTCAAGGGCGCCCTGTCTGGATTGATCTGGTTGACAATTTACGTGTTGGTATTTAATTTGTTGACCTTATGGATTGGTGACTTTGCGGCTAAGTCTCTTTCTAAGGCTATGCTTTATATTACTGCCTTTTACTTTCTACTTATTCTTTCGTTCGTTTTCAATGTTATATTTATTGTGATCTTCTTTTTGCTTAACCTCTTGAAGAATCTTTTTGTCCGATAAAAACGAAAAATCCCGCACCGAAATTGAATATTTCAGTGCGGGATTTTAAGCGTTTGAGGGTTATTAAAACTGATACCTTACACTTAAGGCTAGGCTATTTCTTAATATGTTGCCATGAATAAGTCCTATTTCTGGCCTGGCATCGAGACCAATTTGAATTCCAATAGGAAAGCTATATTCTAGCCCAACATTACCCACTGCAGCAAGCACCATTCCTCCTGTATCATCACTCGGATGTGATTTGTTTTCATTCCAGGATCCAATTCGGCCACCCGCCCCTGCAAACCAACTTAAATGGTCGTCAATTCCGTATGACCATTGATATATTCCAGCAAGACTCCAGGCTGAGTATTGATTATTGGAATTTGTACCTAAGTCGAGCTCTATGCGATTGACGTCTTTAAATCGATGCTGAAAGGAAATCTCCGTGCCGAAGCCATCACCACTTCCGAGGCGCAGCCCTATTCCATTGTTAGAAAACTGAGCACTTGCAAGATTAATTGATAGCAGAAATGCGAAGGCAAATAATAATTTTTTCATCATGTGTATTTTATTATTAAATATAACATAAAATAAGATCAAATTTTATGCCATTTGAAGTGTATTTTAATTTCACCTATTAATCCACGATATAACTTTTAAATCTTTCGTAATGCAACTCCCATTTGGAAGCATCCTCCGGATTGAATACCGTTGTTGCGAATGATTCAGAAACCATCTTGCGAATGGCATCGAGTGACTCCACAGCACCCAAAGCTTTTGCTTGCATCATAATATTCCCAATAGCCGTAGCTTCGGTTGGTCCTGCGAAAACGGTGAGGTTGGTGGCATTAGCTGCGTACTGACAAAGTAGCTCATTGTTAGCCCCTCCTCCAATGATATGAATTTTCTCAATGGCAATTGAACTTACCGATCGGATCGCTTCAAGAGTATATCGATATTTAAAAGCAAGACTTTCGAATATTGACCGAATCACTTCGCCATGATTCTCCGGGATAGGCTGACCCGTTTTTTTGCAAAATTCAGCGATTGCAGCAGGCATGTCACCTGGATTTAGAAACTCACGAGCATCTGGATCAATGAGGCACTTAAACGGCTCCGCATTCAGACTCATATCGACCATCTGTGGCCATGAATAGTTCTCTGTTGAAGACCAGGTTCGACGGCATTCTTGTAAAAGCCAAAGTCCCATGATATTTTTTAGAAACCTTGTCGTTCCTTCAACGCCACCTTCGTTGGTGAAGTTTAACTTCTGAATCTCCTCTGAGATAAGAGGATGATCACTTTCGATTCCCATTAACGACCAAGTCCCAGAACTTATATAAGCCCAGTTGCGTCCTGTCGCAGGTACTGAGGCTATTGCAGAGGCGGTGTCATGGGCTGCCACTGCAACGACTGGAATAGCGGTGCTTCCAGTCTCTTTTTGCACATCAGCTTTGATCGGACCTAAAATGGTACCAGGAAAGACAATGTCTTGCATTAAATTAATATCTACGCCAATGGCCTCGAAAAGTTTATTTTCATATTCTCTCTTTCCTGGCCTTAGAAACTGTGACGTTGAAGCAATAGAAAATTCATTTTTCTTAATGCCACTAAATAGATAACACAAGGCGTCAGGCATGAATAGAATGTCTTTTGTTATTTCAAGCAGCGGTGATTGATCTCTTTTGTAGGCATGCAATTGAAATAAGGTGTTAAACTGCATCAGTTGAATACCAGTCATAAGGTAAAGTTCTTTTTTGGGAACAACCTTGAACACCTCCTCCATCGCATTGTTGGTCCTAAGATCTCGGTATGCATAAGGTAACCCGACAATCATCCCATTGCGATCTAATAAGGCAATATCCACCCCCCAGGTATCAACACCAATCGACTCTGGCTGGACGCCAAAATCTTGAATGCACTTTTTTAATCCGGTTTTTAATTCTCCAAAGAGGCTGAAGATATTCCAGAAATAAGAACCATTGAGCTCCACCATTTGATTTTCAAAACGGTGTATTTCAGTTAAACTTAGTCTGTTATTGGCTATAGTGCCTAAAATTGCCCTTCCGCTGGATGCTCCAAGGTCAAAGGCGAGAAAACTTCGTATTGTCATTCGGTTAGGTTCAAAATTATAATCTTGCAAAATAATAAGTTAAATAAAGGTAGTGCAAAGATAACTCTTTAATGTTTTCAGGCTGAATTTAGATTATGCTAATTCATTAAAGCAGGCTAAATATTTTGTAGGTATTAAATCTCAAGAGATACTCCACAAGGCCATCCAAACTGGAATAGCAATAATGCAAACGGCGTAGGATATAAGCATCAGACTTCCACTCTTTTGTGCATCGCCTCCGTAGTTGTTTATCTGGATCAGGGTTGCAATGGCTGGGGGTGAGACCGCTTGGATTAAGATAACATCACTCATTAAGGCATTGGATGACTTAATATTTAATATTAACATGAGCACGAATACGGCCAGAGGGATGACGAAGAATTTAATGCCAATCACCCGAATGGTATCTACAAATGATGGCCAGACTTTCAAGGAGATCCCTCCTAACACTGCGCCCAATATAAAGTTGGCCAATGGCACGGTTGCGGTGCCAGCTAGTTCAATGGCATTCAAGGCTATTTTGGGAATGAAATGGTCGAATCCTAATAGCACCACTGTAATGCCTAGTATATTGGCTATGAATGGTGGAGTAACCAAAAGTTTCCAGGAGAATTCAAAGGTATGACCTCCCGTGTTTAGGTATTTTCCAACACTCCAAAGTATTGGATTAAGCCCCATGATAATTAGGAAGGTGTAAAGGGCATACATATCAAAGTGTTCAGGATAAATCGCTTGTCCGAGTGGGAGAGCTAAATAACCAGCATTTTGCATGCTTGCAATGGGTAATAAACTTCTCTTGGCTGATAAATCTTTTATGAAAAATAGAAATGAAAAGATTATTCCAATTGCTATTAATCCAACACCTACAAGTGGAAGAATCCACCACAAAGGAAAAGTTGTTGGATTAAGGGATCGGATGATCTTCGAGAAGATCATGGCAGGTAGGAAAACATTAACTATCGCAAGGGTTAGTCCTTTAACATCACTTGGTTTGAAGATCTTTTTACGGACCAATATGGCCCCAGTAAAGGCAATAAGTAATACTTGCAGCAGGGCAAGGATGTTATTGGATAAGGTGGTGATAAATATGTCGGGCATTATTATTTTTTATAGAAAACATGACCTGTAAGTAACAGACCAATAAAGACAAAAACCGCAAATAAAAGACTACTTGCGGCAAGCTGCATGCCTCCTGAAATAATATGTCCACTGGTGCAACCACCTGCCAGACGAGCTCCAAAAATAAGAATAAAACCTCCAATCAAAGCCCAAATAATTCGTTTGGCTTTACTATCCCCTTTGTATTTAGACCAATTGTCAGCGATAAGACTAATTTTAAAATCTTTACGTAAGAGTGAAATTACAATCCCTGAGATAAATGACCCAGCAAGAAAAATGACTTCCCAGTTACCTGACTTAACACTTTTTGTGAAGTATTCGTTTTGCGTGTTTCCTGCAATTAAATTAGCTAGATATGGGTAAGCTGTCGATGCTCCCAGTTGCCGGTCCATGCCAGAGGTTAAGAAAAGTATCGCATTTAGTAGCGCTAATCCAAGTCCAGCCCAAATCCAAGTCCGATCACTTACTTTTTCTAGCTTATGCACCCAGAATGAAATTCCAATAAATAGCGCTCCAAAGGCGAAAATCAGAAGGTAGAACAATGGAGAATTTCCACTTGTCAATGAACTTAAAGAAATTATTCCTAGGTCTGGGCCTGTTAGGCTGCTGATGCTCGGAAGAATAGCTGTATAGAATAAACCGCCTAATAAGCCACCGATTAGTCCTATTCCTGCATCAATTGAACCTTCTCCGAGCGATACGATCATGGTGCCAGGGCAATAACCAAGTATGGCCATTCCTGCACCAAAAATTAATCCGCCAAGTATAACACCCGTTAAAATTAGAGGTTTGACGTGGTATGATGCCAGGTTGAAGTTGATTTCTAGATTGATCAAAATAATTCCAACGCCTATAGCAAAGGCAATAGCTTTAGCAACCTTGTAGTTTTCGAGTGTGGCCATACCACTAATGGTATCAAACTTATTCAGTTTAGCGCTTTGAAGTAGGGCACCAAAAATAAAGCCATAGAGTAGTATCATATTCGTCTAGAGTAAGGTTGGTTATCTGATTGATTTCCGACAAATATAGCGAAATAAGAGTCTATTTATTAAGAATAATTGCTGTTTGGATGCAAAAGTTTAGTTGAAGTATTCGATTTTTTAATTTTTAAAGCCATCTTTGTAACATTATTTCACACAAATTTACATCTGAATATGTCGCAACAACAATCCAGAGAAAGCCAAGTTACTAATTATCAAATTGATGACAGTGGTTTTAGACAGCGTTTAGAAGATTTTAAAGCTTCGATGAATCGCGCTTTTCATCAAATTGATAATATTGATGAGTTTTGTACCACACGTGGCTTACCGCCAGCGGTTTTGGCTGAGTTAATGTCAACCAATCCAATGGCTTTGTGTATCCCAACTCAATATGGTGGATTAAATGGAGATGTAAAACACAATATTGCTGTAGTTTCTGCTGCTTCATACGAATCACTTGCCTTATCCTTAACTTTAGGGATCAACAATGCACTGTTTATTCAACCATTTGCGAAATATGGTCAGGAAGCGGCAAAAGTTGAGGTTTTCAAGCGATTTTTGAATAATCAAGCTATGGGTGGTTTGATGATCACTGAGCCAGACTTTGGTAGTGATGCCTTGAATATGACCACTTCATGCACGGAGAAAGATGGTTCTTATCATCTTAAAGGGAAGAAACATTGGGCTGGACTTACTGGTATGGCTGATTTTTGGATTCTTACCTCCAGACGTACCAGCGAATCAGGTAGTCTAATGCGTGATATTGAGATGTTTGTTTGCGATGTGCATGCAAAAAATCAAAATATTGTCGTTGAGGAGTATTTCGAAAATTTAGGCTTATATCAAATTCCATATGGCCGCAATCATATCGATGTGATCATTCCTGAGGATAGAAAGCTTATTCCAAAAACAAATGGTATTCAGATGATGCTTGATCTGTTGCACCGCAGTAGATTCCAGTTTCCTGGTATGGCATTAGGATTTGTAAAACGAATTCTTGATGAAGCGATTACACATGCTAAATCACGGTTGATTACCAATAAACATTTATTCGAATACGATCAAGTTCAACATCGTTTATCTCGCTTACAAGCTAATTTCACTATCTGTTCAGCTTTCTGTTTAAGATCGGGTGAGATAGGTGGTGTGGAGCACGATTTGTCGCCACTTGGTCTTGAAGCTAATATCACCAAGAGTGTAACTTCTGATTTAATGCAAGAATCGGCACAGTCGTTATTGCAATTGGTTGGTGCTAAGGGATATAAATTAAATCACATTGCTGGTAAATCGGTTGTAGATAGTCGTCCATTCCAGATATTTGAAGGTTCGAATGACATTCTTTACAACCAGATTGCTGAATCAGTGCTTAAGCTGATGAAAACTGCGAAGGAGAAAAGCTTCTATACATTCTTAAAAGGATATGCCGGTAGGGCTGCTGATAGAGTTCAAGAACTAGTAAGTTTCGATATTGAAGCTCCATTTGCTCAACGCAAACTAGTTGAATTTGGACAAGTAATGAGTCGGATTGTATCGCTTGATATGGTTCTTTACTTGGAAGAAAAAGGGTTTAGAAAGGATCTAGTGGACAACGCTTTGCTTGTCTTAAAACAAGAGATCTCAACAATGATGAATACCTTCCACTACGCAAATACTGCCGTTGTGGTTGCGGATTATGAGGAGAAGAGCTTCTGGCTTGACTTCTAAATCTTTGAAGGATTCCTAATTTCTCTTCTAATGTGACCTATGTGCCTAATGTGTTGAAAAGAAAAAAAATAAACACAATAGGACACAGTAGGAAAAACACAGTAGACACAATAGGGTTTCTAATGTGATCTATGTGCCTAATGTGGTGAAAAGAAAAAAATGTAACACAATAGAGCACAATAGGGTAGCACAATAGACACAGTAGGTTTTAAGGTGCCTTATTGAGTTATTGGTTATATTACTTAACTAAGATAATTTAAAAGCTTAAAGCTAGTTTTCTGAAACTGGTTTTAAGCTTTTTTAGTTTTGGTAATTATTTTATTTAGATTTGATTTCTCATCTAAATTCAACATATTCATTTGATGATTTTGAAATTAAGTTTTACCTACCTTTTTAATCGGCATATACGATGAATAAACTTAAACTTTTAGGGGTCGCGGCCTTCTCTTTTTTTAGTGTTAATCTAATTTTTGCTCAGATTTTAAAACAGCCCAATGTTCTTGTTATTCTAACTGATGATCAGGGTTATGGCGATTTGGGTATCAATGGGAATATCCATGTTAAGACCCCAGTTTTAGATCGTTTTGCAAAGGAGAGCGTCCGTTTTACTAATTTTTACGTCTCGCCCGTTTGCGCTCCAACTCGCTCAAGCTTGCTTACTGGGCGCTATTCGTTGAGGACAGGAATTCGAGATACATACGAAGGTGGAGCCATTATGGCCTCGAGTGAAATTACCTTAGCTGAAATTCTTAAGCAAGCTAAATACACAACAGGTATTTTTGGAAAATGGCATCTAGGTGATAGCTATCCGAGTCGGCCTCAAGATCAGGGTTTTGATGAAACATTGATCCATTTAGCCGGAGGTATGGGTCAGCCAGGTGATTTTACTAATTATTTTAAAAAGGATAGTAGCTATTTTAATCCGGTATTATGGCATAATGGTACTAGAGAGTTCTATCCAGGCTATTGCTCAGATATATTTGCTGCAAGAGCCATTAAATTTATTGAAAAAAATAGGGGTAATCCATTCTTTTGCTACCTCACATTTAATGCACCACATGCCCCATTGCAAGTTCCCGATAAATACTACCTAAAATACAAGAATATTGATCCCTCGGCGGGTTACTCAGGTGATCCTAGGCCTTTCTCTACGATGACGGAGAAAGAGAAGGAAATGGCACGTAGGGTATATGCGATGGTCGATAATATCGATGAGAACATTGGTTTGATTTTGCAAAAACTTGATGATTTAAAACTTGCTGAAAATACGATTGTGATTTTTATGACCGATAATGGACCTCAGCAAACCCGTTATAATGCGGGTATGCATGGTTTAAAAGCAACTGTTTATAGAGGTGGTATAAGGGTTCCATTCTATTTAAGGTATCCTAGTCGGTTTACAGGAGATAAAAATGTGGAACTAAATGCTGCTCACATCGATCTGTTGCCTACTCTTGCTCATTTGTGTAACGCAAAAGTCCCAAAAGATAGAAAGATTGATGGTAAGGATTTGGTTCCAGCCATGGATGGTCAGCAGGTCGATTGGAAGAATAGAAGTTTATTTTTTTATTGGACTCGCCGCTATCCTGAACTTTATAACAATATAGCCTTGCAAATAGGTTCAGATAAGCTGGTGGGAAATACAGATTACAATGCAAATACAGATCAATTTGAATTGTTTGACGTTAATAAGGATCCGTATGAGCTAGATAATCGGGTTAATAAGGATCCGGTTTTAGCTCAAAGAATTAGGGATGAATTAGAAAAGCAGACTATGGAGTTAGTCAATTCAGAAAATCTGCTTCATCAGCCTCGGATAGTTATTGGAAGTAAATTCGAAAATCCTACCTACCTAAATCGCAACGATGCAACTGGACGACCGGCTAGTAATTCCCAAGAAGATCAATATGGATTCTGGAAAGTTAGTCTACGGGAAGGTACCTATAACATCCGTTTTAAATTTTTACACCCACTGAAAGGCAATGGGAAATTGTACCTTGAAACAGGCACTTTTATTCAACAGAAAGTAAATCAATTGCCAGATACAGATGTGATTGAGATGAAGAATGTTAAGTTTTCATCTATGGATTGCGATTTCATCCCTTATTATAGCATTGGCTCGCAACGGATATTCCCTTTTTGGGTTGAACTGTCTAAAAATTGATATGTTGTAAAACATCTCTAATTAGATAAAGAATTAATTATCTTCGTTGCGTTATCGTACACGGAAAAAATTTATACGCCTATTCATTAACAATTTAAAATAGTATCATGTCAAACAGAAGAGAATTTATTCAGAAATCGGCAATTGGTGCTGCTGGTCTAACCATTGGTGGTGTGGGTATGAGCTCAAAGAGTTATGGACGAATAATTGGTGCAAACGATCGAGTTCAGGTTGGAATTCTTGGTTTCTCTGGTCGTTTTGAGAGTGCTCTAGGTTTAGCATTTCAGAAATATTCGAAAGAGATGAACTTCGAATTTGTTGCTGTTTGTGACATTTGGAACAAGCGTCGCCAAGATGGCCTTGATTGGATTAAGAAAAACAATGATACTACTGCTGTTGGTGCTCGTAATACCGATGAGTTTTATAATTTAAAACTTGATGCAACGATCATCTCAACAGCTGATTTTCAACATGCTGTGCTTTGTGGAGAGTCGGTTACAGCAGGGATGCATGTTTATTGTGAAAAACCATTTGCTGAAACGATGGATGATGCTATCTATGCAAAGAAAGCTGTTAAGGATAGTGGTAAAGTTGTTCAGATAGGGTCTCAGCGACGTTCTGGTCCAAACTATCAAGCAGCTCATGATTTTATTCAAGCGGGTAAGTTTGGTAAGATATGTGCGGTTGAAATGACATGGAATGTAAATCAGCCAGGTCGTTGGCGTCGTGCCAAAGAGGTCGCTTCGATCAAAGAGTCGGACACCGATTGGAAACGCTTTTTACTAAATCGTCCTTATGAGAAGTGGGATCCACGTAAATATTTAGAGTTTAGGTTGTTTTGGCCATATTCGTCAGGTATTCCTGGTCAGTGGATGTCGCATCAGATCGATACTGTACATTGGTTCTCTCATTTGCCTCATCCACGTTCTGTAGCTGCTAATGGAAGTATTTATGTATGGAAAGATGGACGTAGAAACTTTGATACCATGAGTGCGGTATTTGATTACGGCCCATTGGATAATAAGGAAGAGGGTTTCCAAGTGATCTATTCATCTCGTCAAACCAATGAGGCTGGTGGTGTTAAAGAGTGGTATTTCTCCAATGGAGGAAAGCTGGATTTAGATACCAACAAGGTTACCTCTGAAGGTGGATTAAAAGAGAAATATGCCAAGGATATGGGCTATAAAGAGAATATGCTTGCAGAGTTTTTACTTCCACAAGAGAAAGTGGAAACGAACTCAAATACTGGTGCAGACAGTTTAACCAATGCGCATATGAAGAATTGGATGGACTGTGTCCGAGCCAATAATCCAAAGACTAACGCTCCTGTTGAGGCTGGGTATAGTCATTCAATTGCTAATATTATGACAACCGCTGCTCTTCGTACAGGAGAGAAAGCTACGTTTAATGAGAAAACTCAGCAAGTTATGGCTGGTGGTAAAGTTTTTAAATATTAGTTGTATTTCGCATTCAGGCATAAAAAAAAGACGCAGAACTGCGTCTTTTTTTTATGCCTGAATTTTTATGACTTATTTCCGATAGTTAGGATTTTTAGTAATCTCTTGTGCCCCTACTTGTTTTTTCCAGTTATACAATAGTTCGGTCAGTCTTTGCGCTTCTAAAGGTTTTTCATTTACAAGATTATGGACTTCAGAGAGATCTTCGGCTAAATTATATAACTCGGTATGACCATCTTCAAGGAATTCTATTAATTTCCATTTGCCTTCTCTAACCGCACTTACTGGTACCATCGTTGGATAATAGTGCGGATAATGCCAAAAAATCGGTCGGTTATTCAGAGTCGTATCAGCAGAATTATTCAAACGGCTATTGAAGCTTTTGCCATCTATTATATTCGAGTTCTTAATGCCGCATCGTTCTAATAGAGTAGGAAAGAAGTCGATGGTACTAATCGGAGTATCGATGGTCTGTTTTCCTTTCGAATTAAAAGGATCAAATATGATTGTCGGAATTCTTATCCCACCCTCATATAATGACCCTTTTCCCGAACGTAGAGGGTCATTGTTTGTGACTACGCGTTCTTTATACTTCAGAATATATCCTCCATTATCAGAGATGAAAATGACAATGGTATTCTGGGCTATTCCTAAGTCATCCAGCTTTTGTAATAACTTTCCTACATTATCATCCACCGCTTTTACTTTTGCCGCATAGATCTCGTTTTGATGTTTTAGTTGAGGGGTTAATTTATTTTTAAAATAAGCGATGTCATCAGCCTTTGCTTCTATTGGGGTATGAACATCGTAATAACATAGATTTAAATAAAATGGATGATCACCTGCATCTTGTAAGATCTTAATGGCTTCCTCTGTAAGCCTATCTGTTTGGTATTTGCCAGTTTGATCTTTGAAATATTTCCCTGCTCCATCGGTTTCTAGGTTGTCTAAAGGTATGTTGTCGCGCCCAAGAAAAGGATAGAAAAATGATTTAGGTGATCCACTTTGGCTTGTTCCAACACTGATATCAAAACCTTGATTTTTCGGATAGTGTAGCAAATCACCGATATGCCATTTGCCTACATGAGCGGTTAGGTATCCGTTTTCTTTTAATTTCTCAGCAATGGTAACCTCCTCTAATGGCAAATCTACAATCGTGACTGGTGGTATAAAAGGATGTGATATTTGCTCTTGACGATCGGTGCCTGAAGCTGCTTCTCTCCAAATAGTATAATGCAGTCTAGCTGGATATTTACCTGTCATCAAGGATACCCGTGTTGGAGAGCAGATGGGCGCTGCGGAATAGCTATTTGTAAATACCGCACTTTTACTCGCTAAACGATCTAAATTTGGCGTCTCGTGCAAGTCGGCTCCGTAGCATCCAAGATCTGACCACCCTAGATCATCGGTAACAATAAAGATAATATTTGGTTTCTTTTGATCTGATTTATTCCCATAGGTGATGTTTGATAGCAAGAGACTTCCTGCCAAAAGTGGTAAATAGATCCGCTTCATTCTAGTTCTTTTTATCGTATAATTCTTTTAAATAGCCACGAGTCATTAGAAATCCGTCGCTTATTGAGTTACCAAAAGCGTATAGTTCCCTGCTGTTAATTTGCAGGTTGGAGCATTTAAATGGATTGTTTTTTTTGTGTCACCATTTGTGATCAAACTTATGTTTTTAAATTTTTGAAAGGGTAACGATACCTCTGCTTCTGAACCCTTGGGAATGCGGATACTAAACTGTGTCATCGAACTGCTTTTCTTCTCCCAATTAGAGATTATTAGTCCTTGAGGTGACTTATAACTGCATTTGACATCGTGCAGATCTTTCGGAAGGAAAGGTGCAATAATGAACTTCTTAAATCCAACCTGATCCTCGGTTTGTCGAATGCCACCTAACCATCTGTAAGACCATTCCGAAACTGTTCCAAACATCGGGTGGCAGTTAGAGAAGGTGTTATCGCTCTCTTTCCAAGTTTCCCATAAAGTAGTTGCTCCTTTATCGATCATAAAGCCCCATCCTGGATATTCTCTAGAATTTACAATATTAAAAACCTTGTCGGAATAGCCAGCTTGTGAGAGCGCTTCAAGAATATATTTAGTTCCAAAAATACCGGTCGTAAAATGACCATTTACTCCATTTTTCAGTGCATTTAAAAGTGAGTCTGCTGCTGCTGGCTTCTCTTTTTCTGGGATGAGATTGTAGTATAGCAGTGTCGCAAAAAGTGTTTGCCGATTGATAGGGGATTTAACTGGGCTTTTCCAAAATGTGCCGACTAGTTGAGACGCAATATTTTTTTCTAGATCGGCAAATTTGTGTTCATTTTTCAGATCTTTTTTATAGGCAGCAAACTGCTTCATAATTTGAGCACATTTCAAGTAGTGTGTAGTGCCTATTAGTTCCACCGGCACTGGTATCATCGACTCATGATCTGCTAAACCTTTATGCACCATTCCGGTAGGATGTATTCGAGCCACTTTGTCCATCCATTTTAGGTCGAAGTCGTACATCTCATTCACTATGGCCGTATCGTTGTAGTACTTGTAAAGATAGCTTTGTGTGGTAAGGAGTGCTGATTCCCAGCTTATACCGCAGTATTTCATCACAAAAGGTGCGACATCCACAAATGCAGTATCCATCACCACATCAGTCCAGTCGTAAATAGTCTTTCTGTAAAATTGCTGCATGTCGTAATTGCAGATAAAAGATTCGCTTGTTGCATTTAAGTCACCACCATAACCAAATCGTTCGCGTCCTGGACAGTCCGATTGAACGCTCATTAAGTTATTGACGAATGTTAGTCTGGTTGCATCTTGAATAGAATTAAGCAATGCCGATGAAGAGCTAAATGAACCATTTGATTGCACGTTGGTATGCAAAACGATCCCTTGGATATCAGCTAATGAAGGGGCTTGAGTGAGTCCTGTGATTTCAATATATCGAAAAACATGGAATGTAAATTCGGGAGTGTACCAGAGTTGTTTCTCTTTCCCAAAGATAAATTCGTCACTTTGCCATGCAATAGCTGGTGCTCCTGGTCCACCACGTCCTGCTTTTTTAATCTGACCGCAAACAGCAGTCATCAGATTTACTTCTCCATTGTCATAAATACGTTCTCCAAATCGAAGTGTGATTTTTTCCCCTTCGTTCCCATGCAATCGAATTCGATATAGTCCAGTATAGTTAATCCCCATATCGACCACATACATCTGAGGTTTTGGAGAAGTTATTTTGATGGGCTTTTGCAGTTGCGTTTGCTGAATGGCGGGGAAAAAGGCTTTTTGCAGATCTCCACCTGGTCCATCCACTACACTAGCATTGGTCCATGATTGGTCTTTAAAGGATGCTTTCGACCAGTCGATTAACTCTTTACGTGCATCGTAAACTTCACCTAAGTAAATGCTATTTCGTAGTATGGGACCAGCAGCGAATTTCCAAGATGAATCGGTATTGATTGTTTCTTGATGACCATCTTTGTAGGTGAGCACTAGTTTTGCAATAAACCTTGGTCGACCAACTGACAATGTCTTTCTTAGGTTATAGGTGCCCCACATACGAAGGGGTAGTGGGTTGTAAAATCCATTGCCGATCGAAACACCAATACAGTTTTGTCCAGGCGTAATCTGTGGCGTAAGGTCATAAGTTGAATAGTATATTCGTTTGCTATAGGTGGTCCATGCTGGGTCTAGGAAATTCTTTCCAATCTTAGTTCCATTCAGCTTAGCACCATAATATCCTGCAGCTGTGATAAATAGTTTTGCTGATTTTAATTCACCAGTCACATTAAACGTCTTGCGAAACTGTGGTGCCGGATCATTTAAATAATACAATGAGTCGGAAGTCGGAAGAGGTTTATTATCCCCAATCCATTGTGCTCCATTCAATTCATTTGGATCTGTTCCGCTTTTGGTCGGTTGACTAAAGCATGCTAGGGTTCCAACTAGGCCTAGGGTAAGACTTAAGTATGCGGCTTTAAAGTTCATGTTTTTAATTCTGATCGTTTAGTTTTTGACATTCTTATTTGTTCCACTGGCAATCAATATCAGGTTTGCTATTCTTGCACTAAAGGTGAAGGGATTTCAAGTTGAACCCAATCTTTTGTGATTTTCAAAAGTGCTTTAGGTATTTTTCCTTTTGATCCTTGTACCACTCCATGCCACTGTCTATTTTTATCTTTCCAAATTGAAAGATCCAGCGGGTTTTTAAGTTTAAGAGCAAAGTTTCCAACGGCGAAATAACTTAATCCTCCTGCCGCTAAGGCTTCAAGATTACCTTGATCGTCGAGGCGCACTGCTGCTAACCCTACCGCATCAAATGTCACGGACTGATTTTTTAGTTTAACTGTTGATTGAATAGGATCGCCTGCCTTATTGTTTGTAGCAGCTATTTGCACAAATGTTCCATCCAATAAATGACTAAAACCACTTGTCGGGGGGGCATTTGAAACACAATTAAACCCTTTTAGAAGAGTTGTGGCAGGGGATTGAAGTTCAATTTTTCTATCGTTCAAAACATCCAAGGCTTCACTTACAGCTTCGCTATTGGTGATGATAGTTGACATTTTGCGAGGTAATAAGCTAGTAGCATTTACTATTTCAGCATCGAAATTTCTTGTCCAATCCCCCAGTCGAATGAGTCTTGTGGATTTTAGATTTGGATTTGAAAAAAACATTCCAGTGGTATTGCCTTCAAATTCAGGATGATAAAGGATTGCGACATCATATCGTTGTTTTCCATAGGTTACATATCCGTCTTTGTCAACTTTTAAGCTGCCATTTGCGATCTCACTTGTAGGAATAAGGTCCGTAGCAATGCCCTCGCGCCAAAGATTACTGACTAGATCCATGCCAGGATCATCGAATTGCGAGCCAGCCCAGTTCATCGTATTCGCATGACCAAAGATGACTGCAACATGACAATCTAAGGGTGCATTACTTATGAAGTTAAGCAATCGGATTCTACTTTCTGCTATTAACAGCGGTTTCGTCAGAAAATCAAAATGTATATTCTTATTCTTTTCTGTAGATGGATAAACAGGATGAAAGCTAACTCTTCCACCACCTAAAACGGATGTCCAGAGTGCTATTGGATAATCCTCCACTTTGGATGAATAGTACATATTATACCAGACTGAACTTCCCCATTTTTTTGAAAGCGCAGTACGCACGCCAAACGGAGTTATTTCATCTGTTTGTGCCCAATCACGTGTAGCTACCCACCAATCAAGACCATTTTTTGTATACTCAAACTGACTCGGAAAGGGCCACCAGGTTGCGTGCGCTAATACTACTGCCTTCGGACCAAATGCTTCTTTTGTAGCCTTGTAAAAATCATCTTCAATTTCATGATTGCGCTCCAAGGATTGGATCATAAAATAGTTTATAGCTTTTTGTTGCTCACTTAATTTACCCTGGATACCGAATTTCATAAGTAGACAATCGTATAACAGGTCGCGTCCATTGGTTCGTTTGGCGTAATCCTGTGCTCTAAATTTTGAGTACCAAACTTCTGTGTGGGTTTTGTCGTGGCTTATTGGAAATCCCCATTCATCCTTAAATGCTCCTGCCAAGGGGATATCTCGATATCGGTTGATTATTTCGCGCTGAAAGGAGAGGAGGTGAGGGGAAAATAGATCAGGTGATAAGTGCGTGAATGATGTTAAAATACATGCTTTATTTACTCCGTTAAGGTTTGTTTTGGGTAATTCAATTCCAATCGAATCTTTTGAATTGTATTTTACCTGGCATGATTCAGTGATATCAGTTAGTGTTTTACCATCGATTCCGTTGATATCACTCGAATAAGCATAAACTCGAAGCAATTGACTTTTTAGTGGAATATAGTGGACTGTTCTGCCCGTATAATGGTCATTGAGATCATGACTTTTTACTACTGCATTGGATGTTTTTTCGTTCGATAGATTAACCTCACGAAGTATTAACATTTCCTGAAGTTCCTCGGGATAATGTGCTTCAAAATACCTTCGCGCTGCACGTACATCTAAGTCGGCCGTTAATTCAATTCCATGCTGGAGGGCATAATTAGCGGCTAACTTTAATTGTGAATGGACCGATTCTTCAGTTAGCTCACGCTTATGCATTCTAATACTTGCAGAAATCAAGCCAAATGTAGAGTGACTGCTCACTTTATCAAGATATTCTTTGTATCCCTCAGGGAGAAACTCTTTATCAAACCAAAACCAATTCGCCAATTCAGGCATCACCGTATTGGGAAGTCGGTAAGATTGTTGATCTGGCACAAATGTGTTACCCAGATCATATTTTTCTTGAGTTATTCCTAAAAAAGGGTATACAAAAGATAAAGCTAGTACTAAGATCTTATAATTCATTTCTATGGTTTTGGGAATAGTAGCATTGAATAGTCAAAGGTTACTACTTGTCAAAATTTGGGATCTTCATCTGCTCACCATTTTTTAAAGCCGACTCATGGGCTATGATCCCTGGCGCTGTATAGGCAAGTGCTTCATAGATGTTCACTTTGGGTTGACGTTTGTGTATCAGCGAGTCGATAAATTCATGAGTTATAAAGCTATGAGAGCCATCATGACCTGAGTTGTGACGTAAACCCTCTGGTAAAAGGTCGGTCTCCCACCACTTCGGTTGAAGGTATTTCTCCGTAACATTAGCTTTGATTTGAAACCCTCCATCATCTTTTGCATCCGTATCTGCAACCCGAACAATGGTATGTTCACTGGCTTCATTTTGAGAAGAGAAGAAACTCATTTTATCTCCCCTCCACTCTGCTCGTTCGGAATTCAGAAGTGCACCCTTCCAATTTACTTCAACCCTAAACGGATGATTTTTATCGGTTTGAAAAAAGGCTGTTTCATTCCAGAATGGGTTCTGATATGGATTATTCTTCAACATTGAACTATCGTCACCCCAGCCTAAACCACTCACACTTACAAGTCTCTCACCAGTCACAGATATCAGAAAGGAGGTGCAATGTGTTGGATATAAGAGGGGAGGTAATCCATGACGCCAGGTTGGTTTTCCATTTTCAAACCATAAGGTTTCTAGTCCTGGATGGTTGTATTCGGCTGCTGCACTAAAAATTTCACCAAATCGTCCCTCCTCATAAAATTTTTGAACCGAAATGGTATTCTGTCTGTAAGTGCTTGTTTCAGCCATCATATAGGTTAGACCTGTTCGACGCACTGCCTCTCTAAGTTTATAACAGTCTTCTATGTTAAGAGCCGCAGGAACAGCGCACAAAACATGCTTTCCAGCATCAAGTGAGGCTAAAACGTGCTTGAGATGATCTGGGGCAGGAGTGGCAATAAATACCGCATCTATCTTTGGATCATGCAATAGCTTTTCTAACGATTCATAGGTTTTAGAACACTTATAAGCTTTCATCAAATTCTCACGTCTGTCGGCCCGTAAATCACTCACCGCTTCCACGATACAGTTTGGATGTTCATGAAATTGGAATCCAGCTCCGAATCGGCCACCTATAATTCCAATCCGAATTTTTTGATCGGTTGATGGGAAATAAGCACCTGCAATATGAGGTAGAACAGTGAGTGCAGTAGCTCCTATAGCTGCATGTTCAATGAATTTACGACGACCGTTAGGTGTTTTAGAATCTAAATTTTGCATGAATTACTTTTTAGGTGTTACATATTCCATTCTGAAGGTATAGATTCCAGAACCAACTTTAGTGAAGAATTTTCCGTCTCCATTCTTTTGGACGGTAATTTTTTTACCATCCTCTGTGATTGAATTCTTTTGTGCGGTTGGAAAGAATACCGTTGCACTTGAATTAGCTGGTATTTCAATCTTCATCTCTAGCACAGCTGCCTCTTTTTTCCAATCGCTTTTTATTAAACCATAAGGTGAATGATAGCTCGATTTAACCCAGGTAAGATCACCTACGATCTCTGGTCTAATAACGATATTCTTAAATGAAATCCCTCCTTCATCTTGCTTAATACCACCTAGTCCTGTGTAAAACCATTCCATTAAATGACCAAGCATCAAGTGATTATTTGATACATTTTCTAATGCTGGCCATGATTCGGTTAAGGCCGTTGCCCCTTTTTTTAGCTGAAAGCCATATCCTGGAACATCATTACGGAAATTCATATCGAATAACAATGGTGAACAGCCATTTTCTTCAAGTGCTTTGACTAAGAAATGAAATCCAATATCACCAGCAGTAAGTGCTTTTTTCGAATCGTTTATCGATTCTACTAAGGATTTCACTACGTTTTTTCGTTCCTTTTCATCCACTAAGCCAACATATAATGGCATTGCAATCGCAGTTTGACTTCCTGTCGAATAGATTTTATTTTTTTTGTTGTAAAACTTCGCATTAAAAGCTTTTTTCACCTCGATGGCTAGATCATCAAGCTTGGTAGCTTCCTCTTTGTTGTTTGTAGCCCTAAGCATCTTGGCTAAAAGAATAATATCATAATAATAGATAGCCGTTGCAGTAAGCGCTTTCGGTGTTAGCTGTGCTTCTCCAAGCGGTTTAGGACCAAGGTCAACCCAGTCGCCTAGCCCATAATCAAGAATATGTCCGTCTGATTTTTTATCGAGATAATTGACATATTTACGCATCATCGGTAAAGCCTCCTCTACAACACTTAAATCGCCATACCACTGCCAGATCATAAATGGTAGAATTACACCCGCGCTGCCCCATTCGGGTGAGTCTCTAAATCCTCCGGAGAAGGGGACGAATTCAGGTGCAATATCTGGAACTAAGCCCTCGGTTGTCTGCGCATCTATCATGTCGCGAATAGCTTTGCGATAGAGCGGATAAAGGTTGTAGTTATAAAACATAGAAGCCCCCATTAGATAGGTCTGCTCCAGCCATCCTAGTTTTTCGCGATGAGGGCAATCAGTCACAACACTTTGAACGTTACTTCTTATGGCCCAATCAATCAATGTGTTGATTTGATTGAATAATTCATTTGAACAACTAAATTCTCCAACTCTTGGAGCTGAATTGCAGGTATGAAGTAGCTGCATATTTATAATTGATGGCTTGTATTTGCCTGGCTTTTCAGATGCTGGTGCTCCGCCTTCTACCATGACATAACGAAAACCATAATAGGTAAATTTGGGCCTCCAAGTCTCCACCCCTTCACCTTTTAAGGTGTAAGATAGGGTGTAAGGGGTGCCAGAAGCTTTTTGATTGATCTTACGATCTGGCGTGATCAATTCTCCAGGGGTCATCTTGATGATTGAGCCTCTCTTGCCTGTTACTTTTAGCTCTATAATGCCAGAGCAATTTTGACCAAAATCATATAAGTATTTGCCTGGTTCTGGGTGCTCAATATCTTTTGCATTGATCGTTTTGTGAATGGTAATTGGATTATCGGTTTCACTAGTTAATTCCCCTTTAGGTTCAGTAGCTACAAGGGCTGACTTCCATTTAATCCCTTTGAAATCTGGCATGTTCCACCCTTTTTGCTCCGCTCTAGCATCATAATCTTCACCGCCATAAATGCTTGAATACAAAATTGGTGATGGTGCACATTTCCATGTATTATCTGAGACTATGGTTTTCGATGTCCCATCGGTATAATTAATTTTCAGTTTGCTGATCATCGTCGGATAACCATAAGCAATGACCAATTTCCGGTAGCGCTCACGATTGATGTTGTAAAAACCATTTCCAACGATAACACCAATGGCATTATTTCCGGTCTTAATTTTCGCAGTCACATCATAGGTGTTATAAAGACAGACTTTAGTATAGTCAGTCCAGCCAGGAGTAAGAAAGCTCTCCCCGATTTTTTGTCCATTAATTGAAGCTTCGTAACTTCCTAGTCCACTTATAAAAAGGGTGGCATTTTTAATCTCTTTCTCTGCCTTGAATTCCTTTCTAAATAAGGGGACTACACTTCTTTTTACTGCTTTATTGCCAAGTTTTTCTCCGTCCCCATGAACCCCTGGGACAACCATCATATTTGCCGGAAGATTTTCATAGCTAATCCAAGTGGCTTTTTCCCAATCGGCATTCGATAATAGCCCCATTTCCCATGATGCCGGTTCACTCCATGCACTTTCTTTCCCTTTTTGATTGAATACTTTAACCTTCCAAAAATATTTTTTCTCTGGATTTAAGGGAAGACCATTGTAGGAGATCGTGGCTGATTGACTTGATTTTACCACTTTAGAATCCCAGCAATCGCCAATTTGGTTATTTAGTTTGTCTAGGCTTTCTGAAACTAGAATCTGGTAAGTCGACTGGCTTATATCCCGATCTGACGAACGAATCTCCCAGCTTAAAAGTGGATTTTTAACAGCTAACCCAATCGGATTAGTTTTTGAGTCACATTTTAAATTGGTAGCCGAAAAATGAGTTTGAGCAAAATTCGAAAAGGTTAGAAACAGGGCTAGTATGAAAAGGTAATGTTTTAATCGGATCATTTTGGGTTAATAAGTTCTTTAAAAAGTTTAGCTGATACTTTAAAAGCGGTGCCGTGTCTTGTGCCATCTGGAAACTTTATTTGGTCAGAAATATCTTCCCAATCTGTTAAGTTTTTAGATCTTACAGCTCCATAACGATGCTCGGTATACCTATCAAAGTAAACATAAACATAGTCATTTATTTCGATTGCTGTTGGTCCTTCAGCCCAATAATTCCCTGTTATTGGCTGGGATACTGCAGTTGGATAAGGTCCTGAAGCTGATTTTGAGCTGGTTAGTCGGATATTTTTCTCGGCAGGATTAGGATTCTCATTCTTTAATAAAAGGAAGTAGTTTTTGTTCCGGGGAAATATCGTAGCATCAATAACGCTGAATGCTGGATTGAAAAACATTCGTGTAGGTGTATATGATTTAAAATCGGTTGTCGTGGTGCAATACATTCGATGGTTTAAACCTTTTTCTTGTTTTGAATATTCTATTGGACTATGACGATCGGGGATGGTTGTGGCCCAGAAAATCAAATAATTCTTTGCCTTTGAATCGTAAATTATCTCGGGTGCCCAGCAGTTCTTGGCTGTTGGCTCGTGGGCCATCACCGGAATAGCCATTTGCTCCGACCAATGAATGAGGTCCTTCGAATGAGCAACACCAATTTGTTTATCTTTCCAACTGCAGGTCCATACCATATGAAAGATTCCATCTGGACCTTTTGTAATGCAAGGATCCCGCATAAGTTTATCGGGTCCAACAGTTGGTGTCAGGTAAGATTTCCCCTGGTTAAGAGCTTCCCACTTGAGTCCATCATGACTATAAGCCAAATGCAACCCATCTTGTCCATTGTCGGTGAAGTAACAAAATAGTAATGTTTTGTCCTCCGCATTCACTTGCAGGGTTAGACACGTTAGTAATAGCAATAAATACTTCATTTTACCTTTCGGATTGAATTTGTGAACTAGATTTTACTTGACTAAAATAGTCTTAATATTTAGAAATTCGCGCATTCCTATGGCAGAAAGCTCTCTCCCATAGCCACTCTGTTTAATCCCACCAAAGGGTAATCTTGGATCGGATTTTACAAAGTCGTTGATAAATACACATCCTGCATCAAGACCCTTTTCTGCGAGTAGTTTGGCCTTTGTGCTATCCCCTGTAAAAATTCCAGCTCCTAAGCCAAAGATGGTGTCATTGGCTATTTTTAAACCTTCTTCGATCGTTGTGAATCGGAATAAAGTGGCTACTGGTCCGAATAGTTCTTCGTGATAGGCTGGCATTTCTGAAGTTACATCACTTAACACAGTAGGAGGGTAGAAGGGAGCAGTCCCTTCTGGGATAAACCCGCCTAGCAAAAGCTTAGCGCCCATTGCACAACTTTTAATCACTTGTTGATGAAGCTCATCACGCAAGTCTATACGCGCTAAAGGACCGATTGTTATTTTGGGGTCTTGAGGGTTGCCAAAAGTAGCCAGTGACATCAGGCGGACAAATTCAGTCTTAAAAGCCTCGTAAATAGGATCTGCAATAATAAATCGCTTAGCGCCAATGCAACTCTGACCAGCATTCAATAGTCGACTGGTTACACATAAGCGAGCCGCTTCAGGAATGTTCGCATCTTCAAGAATCAGATAGGCGTCGCTACCACCTAGTTCAAGAACCGATTTTTTCAAGGCGAATCCTGCGGCAGATGCAACTGCTTTTCCTGCTGGCGCACTTCCTGTTAAGGTTACAGCCTTCACCAAGGGATGTTCAATGATCCCTTTTACTTCTGACGATCGAACAAGAAGCGTTCGAAATACGTGCTCAGGAAATCCAGCTTCTAACACAAGGGCCTCAATGGCTAAGGCACAACCCGAAACATTAGCTGCATGTTTTAAAACTCCAGTATTGCCAGCCATCAAGGTCGGTGCAAGAAATCTGAAGACTTGCCAAAATGGGAAATTCCAAGGCATCACGGCTAAAACGGTGCCAATAGGCTGGTATGAAATATACGATTCTGAGGCCTCGGTGGATATCGGCTCGTTTTTTAAAAATAATTCTCCATTTTCTGCATAATAACCGCAAACCGAGGCACATTTTTCAATCTCGGCTAGTGCTTCACGATTGACTTTGCCTATCTCTGCAACTATAATATCCGCTAGCTTCTCTTTTTGACTTAATAAAAGTCCTTGGAGATTTTTCATTCGCATTCTCCTCTCTACAACGGTTGTATGCCGCCAACTTAAAAAAGCGGTGTCAACCTCCCTAAGAATAAGGTTGATATCCTCCAACGTATGTTCATGATACGATTTAATAAGATCTCCAGAGAATGGATTTATAGATTCCATAGTAGAATTATTTGAATCAAAAATAGGTGTAATCGTTGACCTTTAGGATCTAAAGGTGCGAAAGAAGTATATTTGCAAGGTAATATTAAAATTTATTTTTGTGCGCTATTTTATCCATGCCGCTTACAATGGAAATAACTACCGAGGATGGCAGAAACTTCCTGGTATCGTTAGTGTTCAGCAAGTGCTAGAAACCACGCTTAGTAAGCTATTAAAAGAGCCAATTGCGATTGTTGGTTGTGGCCGGACGGATGCTCAAGTTCATGCAAGTCAGTTCTTTTTTCATTTCGATTTATCCAAGAAAATGAATTTTGATCTATTGTTTCGTTTAAATAAATCGTTGCCGCACGAGATTTTAATCTACGATGTGATTCCGATGGATGGGACTCCGCATGCCCGTTTTGATGCCGTAGAGCGCAGTTATGATTATTATTTACATACGTTTAATGATCCCTATCTTTTAGGTTTGAGTGCCTATTATCCACTTGTCAGCCCTAATCTCAATGCTATAAAACAGGCTATGGCACTGCTTACGAATTACAATGATTTTAAATGTTTTTGCAAATCACCTTTGAAATACGAACACACCATCTGTTACCTGTCCAACGCAGAATTGTATACCAATTTGGATCAGACCATTCTCCGGTTTAGATTTACTTCGAATCGTTTTTTAGCAGGTATGATTCGAATAATTGTTGGTAAGCTGGTTCAGTTGGGCAAGGAAGAACTCTCTTTAGTTGAATTTGAAGACTATTTAAAACATCAGATTACACCAAAGACCATTGTTCCTGTGCATGCGCAAGGGTTATACCTCTCGAAGGTTACCTATCCATACCTCAATCTTCCCAATCGTTCAGTTCTTGGAAATGTTTTTCTTCAAAGCGTTAATTTGCTTGTCTAGTTGTTCCCGGCTATTGGTGAGTTTAATTCTTTTTCATCAGCCACACTTCTGATGCCATAGTTCCCCATCCTCCTGAGTTTCTCCATTGTTCAACACTTACTCGATCTCCATAGCCAACATCTGATGCACGTTCAAAACGAATGGTTAATTCGCCATCTAAAGTCGCTTCCATTGGGATGTCATAGGTAAAGAAATCAGACATCTGAAGCGGTAGTTCAACGTTTTTAGCAATCGGGATATTGTCGGCATAAATAGTTTCAGATTTCTGATTCATCCGCTTAGCGTAGCGTTCTTGAAACCATGGGCGAACTAACGTAAAACGTATTTTATAAGCCGATTTTGGATCTAGATTGCTATAGTGTAGGGTTAATCCTTGTTTTTCATCTGACGTGTAATGCATTGATCGCTGAGATGGTCTGTTCCCTTCTGACAACATTTTAGGTACATACGGCTGTCCATGGTCGTACGCATAGCCCTTCACTAGATGAGGAGCAATATTACATGTTCCTAAGTTATCGTAGAACCCACCAGCACCTGGATTCTCATAATCTACTATCGTAGAAAGTAACTCTTCTCTTTTCTTATTATCTGCAATTTTTGCACGCTCTAATTGGCGCTTTAGCCAGCCGAGTCCTATAAAATCATGCTTTAGATTGTAAAGTCCTTCACTGCGCTCACCAAAGAGTTTGTTACTTACATCACTAAGCTCTTTAGCCTCTTCTCTAAGATCGATCATCTCTTTCGTTTCGGGTAGATCAAATAGTGTGAGTGCTTCTTGGATTCCATTTTTAGTGCTGCCACTTTTTATGGATTCAGCTATTAGTTTTTCAATCCGTTTTTGTAACTGTGTTTGCTGAATCGAACTAAGCTGGGTATATCTGTCTAAAGACCCTTTTTGCATGTATAAATGCCATAGCCAATCTTGATCCAGAATCTCTTTGGGCATTAACTTCCCGGCTTGTTTAACTAAGTCGTAGTAGCGCTTGATACCTAATTTCGTTGGCAATGGATTATCCGGTTGCTCAGTAATATTATCTTCAAGAATATATAAAGCTTTAGACATTAGAGGAGCTGCCTCATTGCCAAACCAGGTGTTGCAATAATCGTTCACTACCGCTTCTAAGCTTGTCCGAGGAGCCCATAAAAGTCGTTGCCACATCCATTGATTAAAATGATCATGACGACCACTAGAGTGGGTGATATCTCCAACTCCATAGGGCATTAAGTCGTTGAAAATCCGAAAGTAATTTTTTGGACAAGCATAAAAAGAGAGTCGATTATAGACCATGGTTAAATATTGGTCGGGACGACGCTCATAGATATCATGACTCCAGTGAGGAGGCAAGTTGCCATCCCGGTCTGGTCGTGGATACATCTGGATGAAAGCATGTTGTGCATATCTCCAGTGAGTTATCTCATTGTAGTATAAAAGTTTGACATTTGGTGGTAGTTGATGTAGGATCTCTTTTGGATAAAGGCTGTATGGCCCATAACCTGGATATCTGAATAGGTCCATACGGTGGGTTTGACGATGGCCAGGCTGCCATGATGTAGCATCCGATCCAGGTCCGTATCCCCAAGCCCAAAGCCAATCACTTGGATTCTCTTGTAAGTACTTAAAAATAGCGTTGTCGTCGTTGTTTTGGAATTTTTGATTGGTGAAATAGACCTTCGTTTCTGGGTGATATTTATGTACAATAGCAGCCATTTTTTCAGCTGTTTTGATGAATATCAACCCATATGGTTTACATCGGTCACATTCACATCCACCACCATCACCACCCCAGAATTTGACTAGATCAAAAGCAGGCTTGTCCTTGAAGTGTTTTTCACATAAGTCTAGCATATACTGATTTCCTTCGGGTACAGACAAGCAAACATAACCAGTACGTCCAATCGATTCTTTTGCTTCCCAGGCAGCAGGTATTGCCTCATTTAAGGCTGTGTTTGGACCAAAGTCACCTTGAGTCATTAGGCCATAGGATTTAATAAAATCAAACATTGCTCCGGTGTCAGTTGAGAAGATGTTAGCTCCAGCTAAGGCATAATCTAAAATAACCCGGTGGTATTCTTTGTCTGTGTAAGGTCTAGCTTTGCCAAGTTCTATGGCAATATGACTCTGTTGCACTTGCGTTCCTCTGATCTCAAATGCGGGTGCCGTTCTGACTTCAATATTATCAGGAAGTTGAAGAGCACCATTCCGAATGTTCGCTAGTCTGAGAATTTCTCCTACTGCATAAAGACAGCCGCGCTGATCAAGGCCAGCAGCGATTAAAAGGTTTTGATTCTCCAGTTTTTTAAGCAAAAATCCTTCTACTCCAGGCTCAAGGTTTGATAATGGAGTAAGCTGCTGTTTAATAAAAAAATCCTGAATCGATTTATTGATTTTTGGCATTCCAATAACAATCAGTAGAGCATCTTTAGGAGATTCGATGGTACTGTTTTCACCTGTTGTTTGAACATTTACGACTCCAGCCTCCTTAAGTCGATCGGCTAATAGGTTTACAATATTGAGCTCTATCTTATTTTGGCCTGAGGCATGTTGAATCTTAACTGATTTATATTCTGCCCCTCGCACTGAGCTAAAGGAGAATATAAAGCTCGTAAGAAGACCTAAATAGAACAGATGATTGAAAGATAGTCTATTGGTTGTTTTAGCCTTGGCGCGAATGTTCATTTAGAAAATTTATTTTCGTTAGTTTTTAACTCTAATTGAGCTTTTTATTAAAGCAATTTTCCCTTCTAACCATCACTCGAATGAATGAGGTTAGAAGGGAATAATTAGCACAACAACTTGTTGCTTATTTTTTCACTGTTAGTGCAGTCTTGCAATAATCTAAACATTTAGCTACTTCTTTTACTGCATCTGAATTTGCTGGAACTGTATATTCTAATTCGATGTCGCAAGTGATTGGCCATTTTTCCTTTTTAATTAAATTAAGGATATCTGCAATTGGCGTCTCACCTTCACCCCAAACTTGGTTTTTGTTTGGTACTGCAGCTTTGGGACCAGTTTTGTCTTTGATATGAAAACTAACAATACGGGTGTGAAGACGTTTGATCAGGGCAACAGGGCTTTCACCTGTCGCACCAAAATAATGACCACAATCAAGGTTCAACATGATTTTTGGACCCTTAGCTAATACTCTGTCAAAGCTGAAATTAGGATTCCCTGGTTGACCATGGTTGTGAAAAATAGCATATAGATTATGTTTCTCCGCAAATGGGGCAAAACGGGCAGCAGATTCTTCCGAAATCTCTGAGGTAATGCCTTGTGCTCCTAATGCTTTACAAGCATTGAATACATAGTCGATCTCCTCGTCAGACCATCCTGCTTCTCCAAGTTTTAAAATATTAATCTTGATCCCATTAGAATTGAAAAGTTTGCGTGCTTCTTTGAATTTATCCATTGAAACGGTAGAGCGCCATTTGCGAATAACCTGAGGATCGCTACTCGCTGGAATACCTGCAAATTGTTCTACAGCACCACCCATTAGTTCAACAGAGCTTAATCCTGCTTCTTTGGCAGCGTTAAGTATTCCATCAAGTGTTTGATCTGGTATGCTGCGAAAACTATAGGTTATCGTTCCAATTTGAACACCCGAAATTTTAGAGTTTTGTTTAGAGGCTGCAAATAAATTGGTTTGAGTACTAAGGAATAAAAGCACCATCACACTAAGTTTAAGCGCAGTTGAGATTCGATTTTTAGTTGTTTTCATAAGTTGATTTTCAAATAGTATTAGTTGTGAGTTGTAAAAGTAAGAATCCTTTTTAATATTTGGTTAATTAGAACGGATAAGATTAAATGGTTCCTCTAATCCATAATCCATTAAGAAGTAGGCCGCACTATTGGGTGCTTTGTCTGGAGCTACATCCCAATCTCCTGGACCATTAATCCAACGCTCTCTGTCCTTGTAGAAATAGCCAAAGGTATTTTTTAGACTTCCGATTACCGTAACCGTAATCATATTATTTCCTGACTGGATATATTTCGAGAGATCTAATTCGTATGGAGGATAGGCAATAGCTCCTGCTTTCTTTTTATTTACATAGATTTCAGCAACTATACCATTCCATTTATTGAGCTTTAATTTATAGGTTTCATTAGATTTCGGGGCTTCGAAATTTTGAGAATAGGAGACTTTTTGCGAATAAAATGGATAGCCCATTGTTTTCCAAGAACCTAGTTTAGCTAACGTTCCAGTTGAAATTTCAAAACCTTTTGACAAGGGATTTAAAACAAAATCGCCTACAATATACGCTGGCATAAGCTCTGCATAGATCGACATTTTTTGCGCTTTTAAGGTTAAGGTATTTAAACCCTTCTGAACTTTATCCCCAATTGGACTTTTGAAAAATTCACGGTCAATCCACCACTCATTTCCTTTTTCTACTTTTTGTCCATTGATTAGCACATCCCAGAGTTCAGGTCTTTCAACTACTACCGATAAGTTTTTAATTGTTTCTTTAGTCGCATTTTCGCCAATTGTAAAGTGATAGTTGACTTCAAATCCGGAGTTTACCTTAAAAGTGTCAAGGGCAATATAGTCTTGCTTGTATTGAATCTTATGCTGCCAAGGGTTACCCATTTTAAAGCCACTACTATCATAAAGAGCATGCATCCCTTTCATGAAATAGACCTCCTTTAAATCAATGTTTCTAGATTTAAGATCAAGATAGTCGAGCACTAAAACATTTTCTTTATCCGGATGAACAGTTAAATCCCCATTTCCAGCTACAACTTGTTCTTGAGACGAAACTTTTGGAATTGGATTTTCTCCGATGTTACTATTCGATAGGTAATAAAGCTCACTGCCAATAGGAGAGAGGGTTACTTCAAATGTTAATTGTCCATCCACCGATTTTGTAGGGAGTCTATAACATTCCCCGGTCAATAGATCCATTTTAATCACCGATTTTCCTTTGGCCTTTATTTTGGCTTTTGTTATGTCATAATTATTCGAATTAACAAAGAATAGCATTTGCCCATCTTCCATCATTCTGCGCTGGAAATACAGTTCTCCAGTTCTTGGTTCGCTCTCTTGAATTGAAAAATCAGGATCACTCAATAAATTTTTTGCACTTAACTCTTTAGTCTCTTTTGCAAAAGTCCATTGGTTGGCGTATTTCGATTTCAACGCATTAATACTCTTCGATTCTTTGCCGTCAAGGTAAGGGATACTGTCAGCAAAACTTAATATCTTTCCCCCCTTTTCTAAATACTCAGTGAGTAATTTATAAGTGTTTAGATCTATGTTCTGCATCGTTTGTGGTATGACCACAAGATTATAAGAGCGCTTGCCAACTACAAGGGTGTTTTTGTTAACTGATCCAATAACTTTTAGCACATTTTCAGAGCCTAGGTCGTATTGATAATGATTTCGTTCTAAATCGTAGACAAATAACCTGAAATCTCTTTTGATAATCTCTGGAGTTGTATGCTTTATTTTTCTTCCAAAATACATCCATGAAGTTGTATTGGGTTGAAGCACTAACGTTTTATTAATCTGTTCTCCAGAAGCGGTTGCCATGGAGATGCGTCCGATGTAATCGCCCATCATCTTGTAGTTCTCCCACCATGGTTCATGATAGGTAAATGATGGGGGATAATCAAATTTACGTACACCTTTAATGGTGTAGTAGGATAGATGTTGATTGACGAAATTTACCCCTAAAACCACCTCCCAGTCGACAAGTTTCTTCAGATTTGAGAATGGTATTTCCCAACCAGCACCGCCGTAAGTTTCGCTGAGCGTTCGTCGGTGCCCAGCTTGATTAGCTGCACTTTGAAGTTCTCTGATTGCTCTAGTGTTTCCAAATTGAGCCCCTTGCCCCTTTGGCGTATAGACATTGCCAAGCATATCAACCCCGGGCTGTTGTTGATAAATATAACAAGAAGCTTCGTCAAAACCGTCGGTAGGCATAGGCCAGCCATGCTCCCAGAAATGGCCAGTAAGTTGTAAGCCAACCGACTCGCAATATTGGGCATATGGTTTGATAAACCGCTCTACAAATAATTCGCTAAGAAGTTCGTAATAATCGTGCCTCACTTTTTTCCAATCACCAACTTCGTAAACGAGGGAGGGCAGTGTGATTTTTAAGTCGTAACCCCATCTTTTTTGAAATTCATCGAACAAATCAGAAGTCCAACGGAGGTCAGTATCTTTGCCTATCGCAGCTTCTAGATTGGGTTCGTCGGTGAATATACCCACCAACGTTTTGCCAAATTCATCTCTGTCGTATTTTTCATACCCTTTCATCGTTATCTCGATGAATTTTTCAGTTACACCTTTATGCAGTAGGTCTACATATGGGAAGTTACCTAGCCAATACGACTTTTTAGAATATGTTTTTTTAAAAAGATAGAATTCACCTTTCGATCCTAAATGTTGATCTTTAGTTTTTGTAATATCTGTAAATAGGTTGTTTTCTAGTCTGATTATAATATCATATTTAGCTGTGTCTAGCTTTAATATTTCTTGTTTTTCACAACTATAACCCGTTCCGTGATTATAGGATTCAGGCATCTGAGCTGCCACATGACCTCCGGCGAAACCACTAGGATATGAGTTCTCATCATAGATCCACACTTTCATCCCAAGTTCTTTCCCTTTGCGGACCGTATAGTCAAACAAATGATGCCAATCTTCTGAGATATATTCAGTCAAAAGTCCAGGTCGAGGATGAACAAACACTCCGCCTAATCCACCTTCTTTGAATTTCTTCATATGAAAATCAATTCCTTCCTCCGTAATTTTATCGTTCCAGTCCCACAGTGGTGCCGTTCGATAGTCTGCAGGAGGGTCTACGAAGTTGCTTTTGAATGTTTGATAATCATGGATCCCTTCTGCTGTTGGCTTCGGTTTGCAATTAACCAATAGTAAGACAAGAGAAATCAATTGGAAAAACCGAATCAGATTTTTTTGTTTCATAACAGTTTAGATTAAATTGTTTGACTTAGGAGAAATTATGTTGAGATCATTTTGTAGTGTGTTCTAACAAATCTGAACCGTTTTAATACCTAGAATTTGTCCTAGTTTTTCAATTTTTTCGCCGATGTGCCCAACGCCAATTGCACAGTGGTGAGCTGGACCTTGTCGTGACCATTCATTAATAAATTGTTTTGCTCCAATCGAGAATCGGTAACAACTGTTAGTGTTTCCTATTTGCAATACGGGACCATCAACGGATTCTCCTTCCGCAACAAGTAGAATAACTCCATCTGTAGTCTCAACAACAGAAAGAAGCGTTACTGGTCCATGTTTTACGGTCATTTGAATAGATAATCCATGACCAGGTTTCCCATGATAGACTGGTAAGGGTACTAGATTAACTCGCCCTTCCGCGATGGCAAAATGAGCAGGTCCATCATGACCTAACATCACCATGTTCTCTTTAAAGTCCATTAGGTAGAATTCCGAGAATGAACCGCCAGCACCAAAGGCCGACATGATTTTCATGGCATGGGCATTTTTAACCTCGCATTCGCCCGCTACGGGTACTCCTTTGCCTGTTAATAGCGTATTTCCAGCTATCACTGAGGTAACTATATTTTCATAGTCATTGCCTGTTTCTCCTTCGTAGTAGTAAGCCAGTGAGTTTAACTTATGGCTGGCGATTAACTTATCTAAGGCCAGCGATGTTTGAGCTGCACGAGTTAATTCAGATGCTTCACAAGTTGGTGAAACAGCAAATTCTGTATCGAATTCTTTCAGTTTTAATTGGATCTCTGATTCGGTAACTTGATCTCTGAATTTTTTCAATTCACACATCTCTAGCAGTTCGAAATGAGTGCCAAAAACAGCTGATTGTTTGGTCATATCAGTATAAACATCCAACATGCCTCCATAGTAATGCCCCAATACTCCTAGTCTGTTGTTTCGCATGACTACAGAAACATGAGCTGCCTCTGTCCAACTACTAATCTCGTGCCAGGCCTCTTGATCCTGAAGGTATCCTGTTACGATATCATATTGAATGTTTGATCGATTAAATACACTCGCAATCTCAGGAACCGAGCAAGCCTGACAATTTTCTAGCCAGATACCGGTCATTTTTCCGCGATCACCTAATTTATTAAATGCCACATAGTCAAGTTGTGCAACTGGCTGAAGATTGAGAATGATGACAGGTATTTTTAGTCTCTGCGCAATCGGTAGTACAGTAGACGAAAGGGCATAGGTGGAGACATAAAGGAAGATCAGCTCAATATCTTGAGTTTTGAAAAAGTCGGCTGTTTCACGAGCTTTTTCAGGATTATCGACCATTCCAGCATCAATTACTTCAACTCCAAAACTGGATATTTTAGTACTTATCTGATTTTGATAATTTACAAGTTTATCGAGTAATCCATCGAATTGACCCCAATAGGTATCGAGTCCAATGCCAAATAATCCGACTTTTGTTTTCATCTGTTTCTGATCTATTTTATGATTAATCTGGATTCTTAAATTTTATCGATGAAGGTAAGCTTAATTGGTGATTTTATAATCATAATCATTTCAATTAATTGCTTGTTGATCCTATTTTCACCGGTCCGAGTAATCCTGAGTCTAGCAAAGGGGTTGTAGGCATAAGCATATTAAAGCGGAAGGTGTCATGTGTTTTGGTAAAGCGGTTCTCTTTGGGAAGATTTAGATCACCCACAACGCGGTTTGCCCAAAGGTTGATGATGTCGATCTCAAGCCGATTGCCTTTTGCTTTGACGGCCTCAGTAATTTCAACGCGCCATGGTGCACACCATACTATTCCTAGCTTGTGACCGTTTAGGCGCACTTCAGCTACATCTTTCACATTCCCTAAATCAAGAAATAATCGTTCGCTTTTTTGTGAGCTCTTTAGGAGATTTCCTGCTTCTTTATTGAGGTCAAAGGATTTTTCATAGGTGGCTTTTCCGGAATAGAATTTTATTCCGTTCTCGGAACGCGTAATCCAATTGTCCAACTTCGCAAAATCGGCTTCTGCCGGACCGCCCCATTGCGGATCGAATCGGACTTTCCACATATCGCTAATGTCAAAAGACTCTTTTAGTACGACTCCATTGTGCGACGCAATGCCCATTGCATGCTTATCAATTGGTTTTCGAAATACAATAAACCAGGAGTCAAAACGATCTAATTCTAAGGATAGCTGTGTGGAGCCATTTGCTTGCCGGAAATTTGCAGCTAGTTCTATTTTACCCGTCACTGCATTACATATCTCTGGTTGTTTTCCTGAGACACGAAAATTAAAATCGCGTGTCTCTTTCAAATTGGTCCTGTTGATGACAAAATAAATTTCTGCATCCCCATCGGTGCGATGGATATAATCAAATTTTTCAGGTTCTTGGGCTTGATCGGGATATGAAAAGTCAGGTTTGATGCCATCGGCGGTGAGCACTTCTCGAGGTGTTTTTCCCCATATTACCCTTCCATTTCCAAATTTACGTTCCGTGTGCTTTATTCCATCTAGATCCCCCCAGACTTCCCTGGCAATCTTTTGAACTTGTATATTCTCATTGGGGTAGTCTTTTAGTCCAGTAGAGCTCAGAGGTGGAGCACCAACAATTGTTGCTCCTTGAAGAACGAGTTCGCGTAATTTCGTAATCACTTCTAATGACATCTCTGTTGAGGGTACTGAAGAGACGGCTAACTTCTGATACCGACTAACTTGCTTGCAGATTTCTGGAGATGTGGAGGTGCAATTCTGGAGAACTAGCAGCCGATAGCTCATTCCATCGGGCAGCACTATTCTATGATTTTTTACACTCATTCGTTTAAGCAAAACCTCAGCATTCGAATAATCACAATCGTATCCCGGACCAAGTGATGGAATTAGGTATTTTGGAGGGGCTAATGTTGGAGGCCGTTCGCCTAGGTAGAAGCAAATGTCTGCCACAAATTTTCCTTGTTGGAGCATAAACTGACAACGTGATAGGTAGTCAAAGAATGGATTTGACTGCTCCCACCAGGTGATATTGGGCGTCCAATGTTGACCTGCACAAAATTCATATCCGGGTTTTCCGTCTGATGGTGGTTGGCACGTGGCCTGATGCAGCATAATCCGATTGATTCCTTCACAAAAGGCATCGTTGGCATAGGGTTTTAGGTCTGATGGACCAAGAGACCAATGGGTTCGATCTTTCTCTTGCTGAGTGAACGATTCAGCCATGGCTTGCTGTTTGCCATAGATATGTGCCGCGGAGGCCGTTTGTTTGAGGTTTAGACGTAAATGTTTATCTGAATTATAGCCGTTAGGGGATTTGTAATGACCGTTTACCCAGAACTCACCGGCAGGCAAATCGCACCGACCAAGATTTTTCAAAACGTCCTGCGGTGAAATGTCGTTTGGACCTCCCGCTTCATTTCCAACTTTCATCCCATACTTATGACATAACTCATTAAACCGACCATAGAAATTTTCTGCGACACAATCTTGAATCGTTCGATCGAAATCAGCTAGAAATCTCTTTGAAATTAGTGTGTCGGTAATGGTATAACCAGCCAGTGCAGGCATATAGCTCTTTAAATCGTAGCCTCGGAATCGTTGAAATTGATGTTGGAAATCTTGAGTCCAGGTTAGTTTGCCACATTCCCAGCTATCCGACCAAAGATAATCGAGTTTTCCACCTGCTTTTTTTGCCTCTTCGATGACCAATTTGCCCAGATGATCGAAGTGATCTTCAAGAGAAGCTGTATTTAAGTAGTCTATCTCGTAACCATCTCCACCTTTGAAGGTGTCACCCTCGGGATAAGCATGCCATTTGCTCCACGGATGCCCCGTTAAAGTATATCCAGTTCTTAATATGACCCATTCGCCAGGTGGGACATCCCATTCGAGCTGACCATCGGCTTTAAGTTTAGCCGTTAAATCAATAATTGTCTTGGGATTAACTTTTTTCTCAGCCCCTTCAAGACGGAAAGCCTGTACCCAAATATCGTGGTAATAGCCGTCTACAGTCTCTGGCTGACCGAGCTTCCCTGCAAACTTTTTGGGTCCCTGGATTGTCAAATCGGTGTGAACCACTTTTTTCATGGCATTGTCTTGCGTAACCCAAGGGCCCATCATCGTCCACCCTCCTGCAAGGTTAAAGCCGATCTCAATTTTTAGTCGCTTGGCTTCACGAACAGCATGCCGAAAAAGCTCACGCCATTCTGAACTAAGAAAATCGACTCCTAAAAGTGGAGCCTGTCCAGCATAACCTCCGGTACAAATTAGGTTAACGCCGCTAATTCCTTTGGCTCTAAATTGCTCTAGATCTCTGGTGATCCCTGCCTTGTCCACGCGGTTGAATAGCCACCACCAATATACCCTTGGCTTAGCTGAGTCTGGAGGAGAAATAAATGATCTTTGTAACTTATCTGTATGTGTCATTAAAGAACACGTCAGAATCCATGACACGAGTAGAATAGCAACTTTTAAACACTTCATTGTAATTTTTTGTCAGGTCTTATTGATTTAGTAATTAAATCGTTCGCTGAATTTATCTTCCAAGTAAATTTATAACAGTTAATCACTTTAAACGTTAGCCTAGTTTTTCCGTTAATTCAAGTTTGTTACAATGACATCATCTAGGAGAAATATCGCTGGCTGCAATACCGGTTTGTCAGCTCCATTTAATAATTGGTCGGTATCTCCTAATTTACGTGATTCCCCAGTCCTGAATATAAGGCGCTCTAAACTATTTTCTTTCTGGTTTTTGCTGTTGATCTCTTTAACTTTTTTCCCATTAATAGAGATTGTGGCATGCCCTTTTTCCTGTTCTGATTTGATTTCTACCTTCAGCCATTTTCCTGCTAGATAGTTCTTTAGGATAGAAACTGACTGACTATCGGTAAATGTTATTGTGCCCTCTTTTGTAAGCTGAATAGTTAAGCTCTTTTGACCTTTGTTGTCTTGAATTTCAAAATTAAATAGAGCGTTAATTTGCATTGGTTTAACTCGGAATTTAGCATGTATTCCCTTTGATCCAGGAAACATTCTCAACGCCCGAGCATAATCTGTTGGATCACCATCTTTTAGTTCAAGACAATGATTGCTATTCTTTCCAGGTTCTAAAACAACCTTAATAGGTGCCCATTTAGGAGAATAGATGTTCCATTGAGGCACTATAGCTCCTAATGTGATTTTTTCAAACGTTTCGTTTGGGTAAGTTAAAGTTTTAGAATTTAAAGGAATCCTAGATAGCCAAATGTCCTCTTTATGTACACTGTAGATTAGCCATGTTGCTGTCGAATCGCTAAACGAATGATCGGTAGACCATGGTGCAACTCCTCGAACGTATTGGTAACCAAAATCTTTGTATTTGCCTGGATAACGAAGAGGAGGATATTCACCATGAATTACTTGCATATCGTTATAATGAATTCCGTCTTGTCCATGAACCATTACTAAGGGAAACCTTTTCCCCCTTTTAGGATCTGGATTGTAGGCTAATAGATAGCTGTTGTTATAGTTTTTTTGTCCCCATACCTTGGCAGCCCCTGCTATTAAAGTTGAGGGTATCTCAGGCTCAGACCAATTTTCACCGCCATCAGCAGAGGTCGTTACAAACCCCATTTTTGATATCCCAACCCATTTAAGATCTTTACGTTGAAAGAAACTAAATGCCTTGCCAAAAGGATAAAATCCTTTGTATTTAGGTGTTTTAGAATGCCAACTCATCTTGCGATCTCCTAAGAATACCCCATAATCCTGTTGTTCCAAAAGCATCTTATTATTTAGAGCTTCAAAACATGCCCGTCTAAAAGCCGAATCGTGTGATGATTCATAAAATGGCGGCATCTTTTCAGTCGGATGGATCAGGGTGAAAATTGGTCCAAGAGAATGATCAGGTAGGATCTCTCTCACAAGAAGTACCGATTTTAAATTTTCAGTTACAATTCCATCACTGAGTTTTGCCGCACAGAAAGCTAACATTTTATCGTTCTGAGTATGATAAAAATAGAACCTAGTAGCCCAGGCAAGATTTCGAGGAAAAAGATCAGCCGGTTTTCTCCATTCAATCCCATCATTAGACGAGGAATATACAACTTTTGCTGGTGGCACATCTTCATCTTTTGGAGTCATATTCCAAGCTGCATACAATCGGCCCCGCCACTCCGCTAAATCCATATGGTGTGCATACGTCCATCCATCGGCATCGGCTATCTCTGGAGCATCACGCGTAGTTCGCAATAATTCAATATTAAGAACTCCTGGAGCCGGTGCAAGTCCTCCGTCTGGTAGAGAAAGATCTAATTGTAAGTGCTCATTACCACTTATTACAATAGAGGTGTCGCGTGGTGAGATTTCTCCGGTTGGATCATTAAGTGTAAAGTTATGCCTCCCATACACAAATATGGTCGCAAAACTCAAGAGAAGAATTGTACTGTAAATCTTAATCATTTGAACTTGAAATTATGGTTTAGTCAAAATCTGAACTGGTCCTAATAATCCAGATTTTAATAGATCCATCTCTTTTTTATAGTATTTGAATGTGGTGAAGGTATACCTGCCTGATGTTCTTGGCTTATTCTGGGTTAACCATTCGGGCCATTCTTTCCCAACTATACCATCATCCGGATATTGATCATCCCCAATTAATCGGTTCGACCAAAGATTGGCAACTTCAATTTCTACCTGATTTAAGCCTTCAACAACAGCATCTGTAATATTTACTTGGAAGGGAGCAGTCCACACCACACCTAAATCCTTGCCATTAACTCGAACGCGTGCCATATTCATAACCTCACCTAAGTTAAGTAATAACTCATGTTTCAGATTTTTAACTTGACTTGCTTTTAGATTAAAAGTGTTGCGATAGGTTGCAATTCCAGAGTAATATTTAATACCCGGTAAGGAATTCGTGCTCCAATCTTGTAGCTTGTCGAAAATAATATTTTTTGGACCTCCCCATTTAGGATCAAAGCTAACACTCCAGGGTTTTTGTAATTCTTCCAATAGTGTGGGTGCAGTATAGTTTTTCGAGACTAACTTTGCTTGTTTTAATCGAGGATTAAAGAGAACAAAGAAACTTTCGTAAGGCTCAAAATGAATTGGTATTTGTACTTGATTATCTAGTTTTTTCATCTCCGTAAGCTCCTTGCTGGTCCCTGTCATCGGATTCCAAAGTTCCGTTTTTCCACCTTCAGTTCTAAAGGTTAAGATTGGATCAATGGCTCCATTGGATTTGTTGGCAATAAAATAAATATCAGTGCCGTCAAGTCTCCGATGGGTATAACGCACTGGTCCTGTTGTTTCAAAATCTGGCTTGAGAGAGAGATCTTTTAAAATCTTTATTGTGGCCTCATAATCTGGGTATAATTCTGTTGTTTTTAAATTTGAAAATACCCCTCCCCAATAGATCTTTCCTTTGCCAACTGAAATTTTTGTCACCTCTTGAGGTACATCAAACTTGCCCCATAACATTAAAGCTTTTAATCCAACCTCCTGATCGCAGTCGGGATAATTCATTAAACTAGGCGATTTGCGTGGTGGGTTTCCGACAATGATAGCTCCTTGGTTGACTAACGATTCAATTTTTGCTAATAAAGCTGGCGTAATTGTTTGGCTGTTAGGTAAAACCATTAAACTATAGGCTGCGCCAGATGGAAAGACAATCTTATGACCTTCTACCTTTGCTGTAAGAAGTTGTGAAGGGGAACAGCCATCAAAATTATAGCTTTTCCGATCAGGCATAGGTTCTTCTCCTGTTAGCGCTGATGCTGGTGCTCGAAACACATGAGGCGCCCCCTCTGGAGTCAAATATAGGATGTCAGCCACTGATTGTCCTTGTTGTAAGGTATATTGACATCTTGTAATATAACGATGATAGCCATCAGCCATGGGCCACCAAGTCTGATTCCGATCCCAGTGAACGCCATAAGGACCCATTGTAGCTCCTGGTTTTAGGCTATCGCTGAGAAACTGATGTTGGAAAGTGTGGTATACGAATTTGTTTACACCTGAAGCAAAAGCCCAGTCACCTTGGTTTTTCATCGATCCTGGATATTTTTTCCAAGCATCATGACCTGCAGTAAACGATTCGGCTGCCACTACAGAAGCCCCATTGATATGTGCGATGGAAGCAGCTTGGATGCAACTAAAAGAGGCGTTAAAACCATAATCCCAACTCCAAAATTCACACATGGGTATATCTGCTACTGCACCGAGTTCCATGTCAGCCGTTGGATTCATATCGTAAGGCTCAATGGAAAAGTTTAGATTGTATTTCTGGCCATACTTTTTAAGGTGTTTAGCATGATTTTCGATCACAAGCTCTTGGCTGGTTAACCGTAGATCCCATAAAAATCGCTCACTGTTCTCTACACTTTCCAAAACTAGGCCAGTATAAACAGGGTAGTAGGGAAGGGGATCGTAGCCTCTACGTTTTATAAATTCGGCTCTGAAATTTGGAGTCCAGTTTTGTGAGCCCATCTCCCAGCTGTCCATGTGTAAACTTTTTAATCCACCAGCCTTATTCTTATCTGGCATTCCAGTTTTATTAAACAGTTTCCCAGTAAAGTTTTCTAAGTGTGCATTGATCGCTGTAGTATCGAATTTATCGGCCTCAAAGCCAAGGCCGGGAAGCGGAGCTGGCCTAGTAATTGCTCCATTGTTTCGACTACCAAAACGCATGATCGTCCATTTCCCTTTAGGAGCTTTCCAATCTAAGGTGCCATCAGGTTTCATGAACCGCGTGAGATCAATTAAATTTTTCTGCTTGATGATCGCACTCTCTTTGGGCTCATCGTAATTTAGTTGAGTTGGTAAGAATTGTTTGGTCCCTGGACTGGAGGTGTAAGGTGCTCTGTAGTAAAGGGCCTTTTCGTCACTATCGACAATTTTAGCTGAATCTTGCGGTGTGGGAAAGGCCAAAACCGCAACATCTTCATAGTAATTATTTCGTTTTTCTCTCAATTCGACACCTAAACCTTTCTCACCAAAATAGGGGGACCTATTCGAAGGCATTGGAAGGATTATTGGTTTTTTGGTTTTGTTGGACACTTGTGTACTTGACGCCACTAAATGTTGCATCGACTGATGACCTGTAACCCATGGCCCGCCACTTCCTGCCCAGCCTGGACCAACACCTAATGTGATAGTAATGTCTAATCGTTCTGCTTCACGAACAGCATGGACAAATAGATTTTGCCATTGATCACTTAATAAATCAACTTTGCCCCGTGGCACACCAACGTTTACCTCTAAAAATAATACATTCCCAATGCCAACAGCTTTCATCGATTCTAAATCAGCAGTCATCCCTTCTTTGGATATATTGCCATCCATGAAATACCAGTATACGCCAGGTCGCGCGGAATCAGGAGGGTTTTGAAAATTTTGGAATAAAGATGAGAAGGAAAGATCTTTTTGAGGGTCATTACAATACGCTACAGATAGGCTGTAAAATAAGACCGCGATTAGTAACAGGTTTTTCATAACGTTTGTGTTTTGCATTTATCGCATTTCATTTATTTAAAGACACTCTTTATTGCTTTAAGGTATCCAAATTTATTTCTGGTGTCTGGTTCAAGATAACTTCCCTCACTCCATTCATTCCAAGAGTTTATAGTTATGATCCTTGCGCCGTTAGGATCTGACAACATCCTTTCTTTTGTCAGTTGCAAAGCTTTTTTAAAGTTTGCTGGTGTGTTATTTCCAATGGTATTGGTAAATGGATATCCAAAATTTCCCCACACGGAACTTAAGTCACAGCGGGGTGTTGGATCCCAGCCCATCGAGACATTGGGATAATAGGGGACATTAAATTCATTGGATGCTTTATCCCAAAATTGAAAGTATTTGTCGCGTACTTGGCTGTAATCTGTTTGTTGGTCAGGCAAGGCCACGTGATGGACCCACACGTAAGAGGTTGCCGAATCAAACCCTAAAAGTTTAATCAATTCGGGATAGTTGGCTGGAACTTTTTCAACGGGCAAGATGGGGCGCCCCCAGGCAACTATATTCCAATGAATCCCTTTGAGTCCAGCTTGAATGGCTTTGCGGTTTAGTCGTTCCATGGCCGCTTTGGTGGCTGAAACACTTCCAAACCCATCCATGAATTTTTGAATGTCATAGATAGAGAAATAAGCTTTGCCATCGATTTTCCAATAGTTGGATTTCGTGAAATACTGGTTGATTAATAGATCCCCAATCTCTTCAAATCGTTTAGCCGAAACCTTGCCTGGATAGAGTAGTTTGTGTTTTGCCCCTCTGGTATAGGGATGGATATCTTCCCAGTCGTGGTTGGCCCACATAAGTGCAAATTTTACATTGTTCACATTTTTGGCCTTTAGAAACCCTTCGTCCAGACATCTGTTTAGAAATGGGCCATCTTCATACATATACCAGTCGAAAATTAGGCAGTCTACCTTGTTCTCTTTTGCGGCCTTGATTTTTTGTTCCATCACCTTGGGATCTTTTTCATCCGTATAGCCCCATAACGGAGTTTTCGGTTGATCGTTACCCTTAAATCTCGGCTTCGCCGCTTTTATTAATTCCCATTCCGACCAGTTTAATCCTTTGTTGGTGATATTTCTAGGATCATTGGTGTGGTAGTTGGGGAAATAATAGGCGGCAATAGTAAATTTATTTTTAGTGTCAGCTAATCCATTTTTTTTGCTTGAAATAGCCAGCGCAATTGTTGAAGATGCCAGTGTTAGTATGAGAATTGGAATTTTCATCGTCAGACGGAATTAATTTTTAGAGCTGAGTATTGAACGGTTTAGTCGATCCATTCAGGATCTTCGTTGTCGGTGTTATTTAGTTCAGCGAAATTAAGATGCAAGGTAATATTTTATCCTTAGTTTCAATGATGATTTAATGCAAAAGGCCTATGATATATTCACTATTTATTCAATTTTATTTCATTATTTCAACTAGATTTGCACCACGAAAATTAGATATGGGATTAAAAGAAGAAATACTACGCCGGAGAACCTTCGGAATTGTGAGTCATCCGGATGCAGGAAAGACAACCTTGACAGAGAAACTTCTGCTCTTTGGTGGGGCTATTCATGTTGCTGGTGCAGTGAAAAGCAATAAGATAAAAAAGGGGGCCACCTCCGATTTTATGGAGATTGAGCGTCAGCGTGGTATCTCTGTGGCTACCTCGGTGATGGGTTTTGAGTTTAACGGTTATAAAGTAAATATCTTGGATACGCCTGGCCATCAGGATTTTCAAGAGGATACTTTTCGTACCCTCACGGCCGTCGATAGTGTGATCATCGTGGTCGATGCGGCTAAGGGTGTAGAGCCTCAGACCGAAAAATTAATGAGTGTTTGTAGGAGTCGTAAAACACCCGTTATCGTTTTTGTGAATAAAATGGACAGACCGGCCGATGATACGTTCGATCTGTTAGATGATATCGAGAAGCAACTTCTGATTAAAGTTAGACCTTTAAGCTGGCCGATTAATAATGGTCCTGATTTTAAAGGGGTATATAATATCTATGATCAAAACTTAAGTCTTTTTGATCCGAGTATCACCGATATCCGCAAGGGGATAAGTTTTTCTGATATCCAAAGTCCCGAGCTTGAAAACTACATTGGTAAAGATGCCGCTGTTTTACGCGATGAGCTTGAGATTTTATCTGAGGTATATCCTGCCTTTGATATTGAGCAGTACTTAGCTGGCGACTTAGCACCCGTATTCTTTGGAAGTGCACTCTATAATTTTGGCGTCAAAGAGTTGCTCGATACCTTTGTTCGCATTGCCCCTTCTCCAAGGGCTAAAAAGGCTGAGGAGCGTTTGGTGATGGTTGAGGAGGAGACCTTTACTGGTTTTGTATTCAAGATCCATGCGAATATTGATCCAAACCATCGGAGTCGAATTGCTTTTGTGAAGATCTGCTCAGGTAAGTTCGAACGGAATAAGAACTACCGTCATATCCGACTTGGAAAAGTCTTTAAATACTCTAGTCCAACGGCTTTTATGGCTGATAAAAAAGAGGTCATCGATGAGGCTTTCCCTGGTGATATCATAGGTATTCCAGATACCGGAAACTTTGTGATTGGAGATACCCTTACTGAAGGGGAGATCCTTCATTATAAAGGAATTCCATCGTTCTCTCCAGAGATCTTTAGGTATATCGAGAATGCGGATCCAATGAAATCGAAACAGTTGGCCAAAGGTGTTGATCAATTGATGGACGAGGGTGTTGCTCAGTTATTTACAAGCCAGCTAAATGGTCGTAAGATTATTGGAACGGTGGGAGCCTTGCAGTTTGAGGTGATCGAATATCGACTGGAGCATGAGTATAATGCGAAATGTCGCTGGGAATCATTAGCTCTTTATAAAGCTTGTTGGATTCAAGGGGATGACAAGGCGATGTTAGAAGATTTTAAGAAGCGTAAATACAATAAGATGTCCAAAGATAATCATGGCCGAGATGTCTTTATGGCCGATTCATCTTTTATCCTCGATATGGCCCAACGCGATTTCCCAGCTCTCCGGTTTCACTTTACTTCGGAGTTCTAGTCTAATCACACGTTCAAACAGCCACTTTTGACATTCTTAATGGATCTCGCTTTTGTTAAGTTGATTTAATAAAAGCCATTTTTCAATGGCATAAGCCTGAGTTTTCTCTGGGTCCCGATGACTGAAGATCATCGGTGTTGACTTAATGATAGTTTCTAAGAACCTTATAAGTTCATTGTCCTCTTCTTTGAATTTTGCATCGTTGCTCATCAGATGCTGTTCGGTAAGATCGCTCTCCAGATCATTTAGTCTCTTAATGAGGATTTTAAACTCGCGAACTAAAAGTTTAACAAATCCTAAGTCGATTAACTGATCTACACTTTTCTCGAATTGCCGCACTAAAATGACACTTTGATGCTGGATGTCTCGAATATTTTTTTTGTTAAAGGCAAGTTCGAGTTCTGCTAAAAGTGGATTTAGTTCGGCTTGTTTTTTTAGGGTTGAGTTCTTGCCTATGAAATGAGCGGTGTGCTTTAATAGGGGCTTGAAATCCCCAAGAAGTTTCTCTATCACCTCTTTTTCTTGAGCCGTCAGTATCTCGTTTGAAACCATTTTTAATCGATCTGAAAATAAGTTTATCTTTTGTTCCAGGTCGCTTAACGACTGCGCATTGAATTTTAATGCATTTTCTCCAAGAGTAGATAGGTCATGTTTGTATGTGCTAAGGATGTGATCTGCAAGAATTGGAAGGTCTGACCTGTTGATTCTGTAAGGAGGTGTTTTCATTATTCAAATTTTGAATATTAATGTTAAATGGACTTCAATAGAGATATGCCGCCAATAAATTACAGTTGATACCCAACGGTTCTACCGCAATTGTTATTCCTGAGGCTGCCAAAAAATGCAGCAGAGAAGATTTTTAGGAATGGTTTATTTGCTTGGCTTTAGGCAAATGTGAATTGAACGAATTTAGTTCAAAACGAAGCTAAATCCAAATTTATTCTCACTTATTTTTATACTTTTAGAGGGTTTTTTAGGATAATAGGTGTTCCACCTAAACAATTCGCTTTAGGATGGGTTATTGTAATATAAAAGAGAAAAGGTATGAGATCTATTTTGGTGTTTTTAGCAGTTTTAATGCCTATGATTTTTTCTGAATTAAGAGGTTCAACACGTAATACTAATGCAATGGATGATAAGGATAAAACGACAAAAATAGCAGTTTTTGCTGGGGGGTGCTTCTGGTGCACTGAAGCTATGTTTAGTCAATTAAAAGGGGTGCAGAAAGTTGTCTCGGGGTACTCTGGAGGGAGAGTGCCTAATCCAACTTACAAAGATGTTTGTGCCGGGACGACTGGTCATGCAGAATGCACTCAGATCACTTATGATCCCCATCAGGTGACCTTTGTTCAGTTATTAGAAGTTTTTTGGGCTACCCACGATCCAACAACATTAAATCGTCAGGGTGCTGATGCCGGAACTCAATATCGTTCTGCCATCTTTTTTACCGACGAGAATCAAAAAGCGGAAGCACTAGCCTTGAAAGTAAAATTAGAAAAAGAGAAAATCTGGAGCGATCCAATTGTAACAGAGATTACTCAGTTTGAGAAGTTTTATCCAGCCGAAGACTATCACCAATCCTATTACGTGAACAATACCAGTCAAGGTTATTGCCGAATCGTAATTACCCCTAAGGTGGAGAAATTTAGAAAGATTTTTGCTGAACGGTTAAAAAGCAAGTAGTCTTACAGGCTATTTAGTTGGTATGATGCGATCTTTAATGAGGGCCACATCCTGCTTGAGTTGATTGATCGTATAGGCTAGATCTGCGGAGGTGACTTCCCCCGTTGGTAGCTCTTCGCTGATGTAGTGGATAAACCGCCAGATCTCACGAATCTCAACAACTGGTAGCTCGTATGGCTTGTAGGTTGGATTTAGAGAGATAAGACCAATCTTACCCGTTTTGCTCATTTTATTTTCAATGACTTTAAACACAATACCTTCGTCGAGAGTCAAGACGACACAAGCTTCCCCATCTTTTATGCTCTTCCAGTCTTGAACGAATTCGCCCGTTATCCAGGCGCCATTTGGTATGGGAAGCATCGAGTCACCACTAATCTGAAAGGTTCTGTATTTTTTTTCGCGGGAGAGAAATGGAAGTTGAAAGACCGGTAACTGACCGACGAATTCAGGATTTGCAAATCCTCGGGTGTAACCGGCTTTAGCTTTTTCGGTTACTAGCTCTATGTTGTCTTTATTAGAGCTGTCTACCGTAGTGGTCAAAACTCTCAATTTTGAACCCTTCACAAATACATCAAATCCATTCTCTAGCTGACGCAGTTCACTCTCTTTTAATTGCGATAAGTCAACTTTAACCAACGTGTCAATAGAGATTCCAAAATAGTCGGAATAAGCAATCATCTGCTGGATGCCTGGTTGCGCTACGCCATTCTCGTACCCACTTAGGGTTGGTCGTTTCATCTGTAACGCAAAGGCTACCTCATCTTGCGTACGCCCTCGTCGCTTGCGCATTAACTTGATATTGCTGTTGAAATACATCGTGTGATTTATATCATTTTTTTATAATCTTATTACTCTTGCTTGTTGTTTTTGTAAAATAATGATTATATTATAATCGAAATAATGATTAAAATATGATCAAAGTTAATCGTTTTTTTCTTAAAACAAAATAGTCAACCAGAAATAAATTATCGGTTATGCAGGAGATTAGTCAGCAATCGAACAAGACTATTGTTCATTACGACCTTGATACTTTCTTTGTGTCGGTAGAGCGATTACAAAATAGTCAGCTAATCGGGAAGCCTGTCATTATAGGAGGTGGTTCAGATCGGGGAGTAGTGGCTAGTTGTAGCTATGAATCTCGGTTGTTTGGTGTTCGCTCTGGTATGCCCATGAAGTTAGCCCGGCGGTTGTGCCCCGAATCTTTTCTGATTCGAGGCGATATGGAGCGTTATAGCCATTATTCTAATGTTGTAACACAGATTATTGCAGAACGAGCACCCATCTATGAAAAAGCGTCAATCGATGAACATTACCTTGATATCACGGGAATGGATCGTTTCTTTGGGTGTATGAAATGGGCTCAAGAACTGCGCCATACCATTGTTAAAGAGTCTGGTTTGCCCATCTCTTTTGGCTTATCGGTGAATAAGACAGTCTCTAAAATTGCCACTGGAGAAGCCAAGCCAAGTGGTGAAAAAGAGGTCCCGCAAGGTGTTGTCAGACCATTTCTTAATCCACTCTCCATTCGTAAAATACCGATGGTGGGTGCTAAGACCTATTATCTGCTTCGTTCCATGGGGATCGAAACAATTCGGATGCTGACAGAGATTCCAATGGAGATGATGCAGCAGGTGCTGGGTGAGAATGGGGCTATGATGTGGAAGAAGGCTCATGGAATAGACAATACACCCGTAAAGCCTTATTCGGAACAGAAATCGATGAGTACTGAGCAAACTTTTGAGCACGACACTACGGATGTTTATTTTCTAGAGCAACTCCTTGTTGGAATGACCGAAAAGCTCGCTTTTCAACTTCGGAAACAACAAAAAATGACCTCCTGCGTAACGGTCAAAATTAAGTACTCTAATTTTGATACCTATAGTCAACAGTTGCGTATTCCTTATACTCAGTTTGATCATACACTGCTTGAAACAGCGAAAGATCTTTTTCGCAAGCTTTATCAACGACGCATGCTAATTCGACTTATTGGCGTTCGCTTTAGTCACCTGGTTAGCGGCACTCAGCAACTTGATCTGTTTGAAGATACTTCCGAGCGGGTTAGCCTTTATCAAAGTATGGACCAGATCAGAAGTCGATTTGGCTCATCGGCTATCCGTAGGGCTTCTGGATTGGCCGTTCGGCAGGCAATCGACGAGATGAAAATGGCTGCCCCGACAATTCCTTCGAGTCCCTTAATCATTAACCGAGGATATCATTAATCATAGACTCTTGCGATACTGATTTTAATTAGTTGATTGTATTATGTTATTCTCTTGTCATACCTATTATAGTTTGCGTTACGGGATTATGGATCCTGAAACATTGGTGTTGGAGGCGGTGAAAAATCGTCTGCCAGTGGTCATGATGGCTGATATCAACAATACAACTGGCATCATCGACTTTGTTAAAGAGTCTTTTAAGCAGGGTATTAAGCCCATTGCTGGAATCGATTTTCGCAATGGTGATCATCATCTGTATACTGGAGTAGCCCGAAATAATGAGGGTTTTCGCGAGTTAAATGAGTTCTTAACCCTTCACCTGATGCAAAAGCGGCCTTTGCCTGAGATCGCACCTTGCTTTAATCAGGCTTATGTCATTTATCCTTTTGGAGAAAGGGACGTCAATGAACTGCGTGACAATGAATTTGTGGGGGTTCAGCCATCGAATATTAACAGGCTTCGTTATCTCACGACAAAAAAACATTTTCATAAACTAGTCGTTTGTCAGCCTGTTACATTCTGCGGAAAATACGATTTCTTACTCCATAAACACCTGCGTGCGATTGATCATAATTTGCTGTTGAGCAAGATTACTTCAACGCAGATCGGGTGCGAGTCTGATCTGTTCCGTTCATTCGATGAGCTGCTCGTCGCTTTTGCTGATTTTCCAGAGATTCTACAGACGACTAAACAGCTGATCGACGATTGCTCAATCACGTTCGATTTCAAGTCGATTAAGAATAAGCAGTGCTTTACAGTCAGTCGCTATGATGATAAATTATTGCTTGAAAAACTGGCGCTTGATGGATGGAAATACCGCTATGGGAACAATCCAGAAGCTCTGAAAAGAGTGTATCATGAGCTGGAAATCATTGATAAGCTTGGATTTTCAGCCTATTTTTTAATCACCTGGGATATTATTCGGTACTCGATGAGTCGGGGATTTTACCACGTGGGAAGAGGTTCTGGGGCAAATTCAATCGTGGCTTATTGTTTGAAAATAACCGATGTCGATCCGATTGAACTGAACCTTTATTTTGAGCGCTTTTTAAATCCCAAGCGAACCTCGCCTCCCGATTTCGATCTCGATTTCTCGTGGCGCGACCGTGACGATATTCACGAATATATTTTTAAACGATATGGAAGGAAGCACACCGCTTTGTTAGGGGCCATGAATACTTTTCAGGGCAAGTCTATATTGCGAGAGCTGGGTAAGGTTTACGGGTTGCCAAAGCATGAAATTGATGCCTTAGCGGAAGAGACTCGGCTGGCAACCACTGGAAGCGAGCTTTATAAACAGATTTTTTCCGTTGGATCATTGCTGCAGGGGTTTCCAAATTTACGTACGATTCATGCAGGAGGCGTCTTGATCTCGGAAGAACCAATCACATGCTACAGTGCATTGGATCTTCCGCCCAAGGGATTCCAGACTACGCAGTGGGATATGTATGTGGCTGAAGATATCGGTTTTGAGAAGCTTGATATTTTAAGTCAGCGAGGTATTGGACATATCAATGATAGTGTTGGCATTATTCAACGCAATAGAAAGATCAAAGTGGATATTCACCAGGTTAACGAACTTAAAAACGATCCGAAAGTTAAGCAACAGCTGAAAATTGGAGAGACGATTGGATGTTTCTATGTCGAGAGTCCGGCGATGCGTGGTTTGCTCAAGAAACTCCAATGTGACAACTATATCTCCCTAGTCGCTGCTAGCTCGATTATTCGCCCTGGTGTGGCCAAGAGTGGCATGATGCGTGAGTATATTCATCGTTTTCATCACCCTCAAAGTTTTAGTTATTTGCATCCTGTGATGAAGGAGCAACTGGAGGAGACGTATGGTGTGATGGTTTTTCAGGAAGATGTGCTTAAGGTATGCCACCATTTTGCCGGTCTTGATCTGGCTGATGCCGATGTGCTTCGTCGTGCGATGAGTGGAAAATTCCGATCAAAACAGGAGTTTCAACGCATCACGGATCGCTTCTTTGATAATTGTCGTGCATTAGGTCGTCCTGAAGAGACCGCAAAAGAGGTCTGGCGACAGATTGAGAGTTTCGCAGGTTACTCCTTTTCAAAAGCTCACTCTGCTTCGTATGCTGTTGAGAGCTTTCAGAGTCTTTATCTTAAAGCTCATTATCCATTGGAGTTTATGGTCGCCGTGATTAATAATTTTGGTGGATTCTACCGAACATGGGTCTATGTCAACGAAGCTAAACGGTGTGGAGGGCAAATAGAATTGCCTTGCGTCAATAAAAGCTTTGATCAGACAACTATTTACGGTAATCAGATCTATTTAGGGTTTAATTTAGTGGCTAATCTGGAGCATAATTTCCAACATGATCTTGTTTCTGAGCGTACGCAAGGGGGCGAATTTGTCTCTCTTGAGGATTTCTTGCGGCGTGTTCCTATTGGCATTGAACACTTGATTTTACTCATCAGACTAGGTGCTTTTCGATTTGTAGGTAAGCCCAAAATGCAACTGTTATGGGAGGCGCATATGTTATTGAATAAGTCCACTCCAAGTAGATCGAATCAACTGTTTGACCTTCCATCGAAAACGTGGGCCCTGCCAAGCCTTGAGCAGTCTGCTGTTGAAGCTGCTTACGATGAGTTTGAATTGCTCGGCTTTCCCGTTACGATGAGCTGGTTTGATTTGCTGCACACTCGTTTTCGTGGCGAAGCTTTGGCTGTTGATTTAGTTCGCTTTATCGGAAAGAAAATCCGGATGGTAGGACTTTTAGTTGCCTTGAAATATGTAAGCACTTCGAATCGTGAATTGATGTATTTCGCGAGCTTCTTAGATTGTTCTGGTGAATTTTTTGAGACCGTTCATTTCCCTTCTAGCCTAAAGAAATTTCCTTTCTCTGGAAATGGAGTCTATTTGATTCTTGGGAAGGTTGTTGCTGAGTTTGGTCATCCGTCTATCGAGGTTGAGAAGCTGGCTAAGCTCCCCGTGCAGGGTGATCCAAGACGATAAGTTACTGTCTAATCTTGAGGTTAAATTTAGTCTTGTAATTGTCTCCAATGGGAATAATCGATTTCCCGATTACGATTCTATTATTTTGAATAGAATCGATCTTTGCTAAGGAGATGATAAATGATTTATGAACTCTCACAAATCGATCATCAGGCAATAGCTCTTCGAATTTTTTCAGACTGTTTAGAGTGACAATCGTCTTGCCCGTAATATGCACTTTGATATAATCTTTTAATCCTTCGCAATATAGGATATCCTCGAGATCGATTCGAATCGTGTTGTAGCCAGTTTTAACTAGGATAAAATCCAGATTTGAATTTTTATCGTGATTATTAGAACTTCCAGCTAACTCATTAAGTCGGTGTATTTGACTCGCCTTGTTTACACCTTTAAGAAATCGATCAAAAGAGAGAGGTTTTAATAAGAAGTCGGTAGCATCAAGGTCGTAACCCGAAATGGCATGTTTGCTATCTAAGGCAGTAAAGATGATTTGAGGTCTATTTCGAAGGCTTTTTACGATCTCAATACCTGTAATCATGGGCATTTCGATATCTAGAAAGACAAGGTCTATCGTATGTGATTGGATGTAATCAAGTCCTTCAAAAGGATTTGTAAAACTTTTCAATAGGTTTAAGAATGGCAGTCGCCCAACCATCTCTTTGAGTAGTTCAACAGAACTCTTCTCGTCGTCAATAATTATGCAGTTCACCTCGGCTACCGTTTAGATAATACATGGCTCAAAGATAACAACGAAAACCATAAAACAACAAACGCTAATCAGGCTCTTAGCGTCTATAGACGTTTGTTGAGATAGATACAAAAAAAAACATCGAATGTTATTCGGCTGAATAACATTCGATGTTTTAACATATGCTTAAGGATGCTTAGTCTCCAATCACTAATGAATCAAATGGTTTGAACTGCCAAATGTCGTTGAAATAAGAGCCTCCGCTTCTTCCTGTTGCGATATAAGCTTTATTGTTAATTACGATAGTAACTGCATTTTGACGAGCACTACCTTCAAAATCTGATTTTTTTGTCCAGTTGTCAGCCGTGAAGTCGTATTCCCAGCAATCTAAGCGAACACCCGCATTATAACCAATAGCGATATATGCTTTAGAGCCAAGAACAAATGAAGAAGCATCTGAACGAGGAACAGTCCATTCGGTGTTTACATTAAGTTTGGCTTTTTGTGTCCAAGTAGCGGTAGCTGGGTCATACACCCACATGTCGATAAGACTCTGACCATTGTTTGCTCCAGTTGTTACATAAGCTTTGCCATTGTAGGTAAAGGCAGTTGCTCCCATACGGCCATCTCCGCCCATACTGGCAATTTGAGTCCATTTATTAAGTGTTGGATCGTACTGGTAGAAATCTCTCATGTTGTTATCTTCCATCCCTTTTCCTGTTCCGATATAGCCATAGTTCCCGAGAGAGAATCCAACACCGCCATAGCGTGCTTTATCATCTATTCCAGTGCCTGCAGCAAAGTCTGCTTTTTGAGTCCAAGTATTGTTTGCTGGATTGAATTCCCAAAAGTCTTTTAGTTTGGTGATTCCATTATAACCACATCCAAGATATCCTTTTCCATTAATCACAAAGGCAATAGCCCCAATTCGTGGTGATCCAGGAAAATCTGCTAGTCTTGTCCAAAAATCATGAGTGGTATCCCACATCCAGAAGTCTTGTAGGTAATAGTTTAAGGCAGTATTTGTTTGAGCACTATTAAAACCGAGTCCTAAATAAACTTTATCTCCAATTGCAAAAGATACAGCATTTCCTCTTGAAATTCCTTCAAAAGATGACGCAGCTGACCAGTTTCCGATATAAACAGTTGCACTTTTTTTGCATCCCAAAAAAAGCACGAGAACAAACATTACCAAAAATAATTTTTTCATCAATTTACAATTTATATATTTCAAATTTTAAATTTCGACAATGCGTAAATTTGTATTGTCTTTAAACGGGCGTTTGATATTTAATTGTTACTCCTAATACTTAATAAGGAGGCTCAAATCTAAGATAGGCTGGAGAGTTTTAAAAATTAAAAAGGATAAATAGCCAATTTTAATCGATATAAAGCTTGTTTTAATAGATTTGGCATATTTAAAGTTTTTTATTATTGTATTTTTAATTGTAATATTTTATCTAAGTAGTTGATAATTAGGTGCAAGTAGCTATGTGTTGTTTTTTTTATTTTTTATTCGTCGATAATAATGGCTTTTTGGTATAATAAATTAGGGTTAAATGAAAAGTTCAAATACTTTCGCATCAAAAAATATGGAAAGAAGTTTTCGCGTTGTAGCTGTGTTTTTGTTTGCGGCCTCTCTTTTTTCTTGTGATTTCTCTAAAGTTGAAGATTTTACCTTAGGTAAAGATTTTGTTAAATCGACTTCAGGAGTAATTATGATTGATACGATGAGTATTACTGCTTCAACCGTACACCTCGATTCGATTGTAACCATTCGAGCACCGCGTTTGTTAGTTGGTGGTGAGCAGAATAGCTCCACTGGAAAGGTAACTGCCTCTCCCTATTTCCAGTTTGCTAATGGTTCGTTTCAAAATGATTTCCCCCAAAATTTAGTATATGATTCCATCGTTGTTAAATACAATTACGATGGCTATTATATGGGTGATACCACGAAATTAATTTCATTCTCAGTTAGACTTTTAGATCACAAGCAAGGGTTTAACTCAAATGGATCTCTTTATAATATTTCGGCCTTTACCCCAAATTCTGACGGTCAACTCTATAACTCTTCTAAATTTAAATTAAAATCCGGAAGTTTAGCAGAGGCCAAAGTATACCCTCGTCCTCGTTCCAGAAAAGATTTTTACTTGCATCTTTCAGATACCTATGGTAAGCAATTATTTGATAAGATTCTGGCCAAAAACGATTCGTTGGAAAGTAGTTTGTATTTTCCTGTGTTTATGCCCGGTGTAGCCTTTGTATCTACCCCTGATGTTAATACTACATCGGTTGGAATTGCTCAGAATTCATTATCTCTTCGTGTGTATTACCACCAGCTGATTAGTCCAATTGAGGTTGTCAATAAAACTTATTTTAGCTTCCCTGTTAATGTCGGTGGAATGTGGTTTAATCAAATTCTTTATGATAGCCAAGGAAGTTTGTTGGCAAATTTTGGACTCAGTAAAAACTCGTTAACTGGAAATGCGGAGTTGTCTAGTGTTAATACTTCGAATCAGACTTTAATTCAAGCTGGTAGTGGTATTTATACTAAATTAAGGATTCCTGGTATTCAGCAATTTAGAGGTTATGCTAAAAATTTGATTTTGATTAACGCAAAGATTCAACTTATTCCTAGTCCAGGATCCTATTCGCTTACAAATCCTTTACCAGATTCTCTAGCTGTGTATGTTGTTGATCGCAGAAATGTTATCTCTTCGCAATTGACAAACTCATTAGGTAGTAATATTTTTGCGCTTAAATATGTTCCTATTGCTTTCGACGAGCCACCATACTATGTCCTTGACGTAACTTCCTTTTTCGAGTCTGAATCAGCTGCGCAAAAAACAACTGGAAACGCTTTAATGTTAGGCATGTTGAGTAATAAAGTGGGGCAGTCCTTGAATCATTTCTCGTTTTTTGGGAATTCAAATAATAGAAATCTCTTTAAAATGAATATTTATTGTTACATCGATAAGAGTAATTAGTTTTTAAATTTCCAGTATTCAATTTTTAATTGTCCATCAACTCAATACCTATTAATCTAATTTTTGAATGAGAAGGATAACCTTAATAATCATATTTACTCTGTCTGCATACTTTTCTTTTGGACAGAATAACACGAATTCCCCGTATTCTGCTTTCGGGATCGGTGAGCTTGAGACTTCTGATGGGACTCGAAACTTTGGAATGGGCGGAAGTGGTAATGCTTTAAGGTCCGATATCTTTATAAATCTTGCTAATCCTGCCTCATTAACCGCTTTGCCACCGCAAAGTATGGCTACCGATGCGGGGATTAACTTTAGATATACAAATCTTAAAAATGACATTAACTCAGTGGAGGTGCTCAATGGCAACCTTAGCTGGGCTGCAATAGCTTTCCCGATCAATCGGAAAATAGGAATTAGCTTTGCTCTAAATCCTAAAAGTAATGTTGGCTATACCATTTATAGTACAAAAAGTTTAGATGGCACGATCATGAGCTATCCGGTGAAATATTCGGGTAATGGAGGTTTAACTGAAGCATCCTTCTCTATTGGTGCTGCTGCTGCTAAACATTTATCTTTAGGACTTCGCTCTTCGGTAGTTTGGGGAAGCATGATTGAAACAAATGTGGATTTACCTCCGATGGGCTCTACCATAACTCGAGTTGACAATGTCAATTACATTGGGGCAACCTTAAAACCGGGATTTCAATTTCATACCAAGCTGAGTGAAAAAACTTATTTTACATTAGGAGGTACTGCTGAATTAAGTAGTTATCTAAATGGATCTTCAAACTTAACTGTCACCTCAGGTACGACATTGGTTATGAGTGAAGTGAATAAACATAGTCAACTTGAATTGCCATTTAAAGGGGGACTCGGTATGTCTTTGGAGTTTAATCGCAGGTACATTGTAGCGGCAGATTACACTCGCAGTGACTATCGCAAGGCATCTGTGAATTTAGATGTAAAGGGACTTGCCCTAAATGAAACTTATCATGTGGGAGTTGAGTTAGCTCCGAAATTCGATGCTCAACGATTAGGCCAAGTTAAAAGATACCGTATTGGAGCTTTGTATCAGACCGGTTACCTTGTCGTTTCAGGTGTTCAAATAAATAGCTATGCTGCTACCTTTGGTGTCTCAATGCCAATTCGAAAAGATAGGAACTCATTAAATGTCTCTATGGAGATTGGTAAACAAGGCTCTCTTCAGAGCAACTTAATCCTTGAGAATTACTGTAAACTAAATCTTGGATTCTGCCTTTGGGAGAGATGGTTTATTCCACGTAAATACGATTGAGCTACCGGTGTAGATCTATTTCAGTATCCCCCTCAAACTTGATCTGATCTAACTCTTGTCTTGTAAGGATTACTTCGTTTGAAATAGTGTCGCTAAAGCTATTATTGCAATGACCAACCCGAAAAGACTCAGGATCGACAATGGATTAGCAAAGTTTACTGTCCAACCCATTCCTTGCATCCTTTTAGGCGGAAAAATTCGCCGATCTAATTTATTGAAATAAAAAATCCCTAGCTTCCAATTCTTTGGATCAGTGCGCCAGGTCTCAAATGTTTCTTTGTCCGGTTTATTAGATGATTTCATTTTCATTTGGATTATTAAATGAGACAATTGAAATAATAGCAAATTAACAGCTAATTTTTTAAATAAGTAGGTTAATTTTATACCAATTATAGATCTCATTATTCAGAATGATCTTCACTGTTTTATACCAAATTTAAAATAATGAAAGAAAAATGGAATGAACGTTATAGTCAGGTAGGTTTTGCATATGGTGAAATACCCAATGAATTTCTTCGTAGTTCATTGGCTCATGTTCCCCTTGGAAAAATCTTATTTCCTGCAGAAGGAGAAGGTCGTAATGCCATATATGCCGCAACGTTGGGCTGGGACGTCTTCGCATTTGATCTGAGTGATGAAGGAAAAAAGAAAGCTCTTTTGTTAGCAGACAAACATCAGGTAACCATTGATTATCAAGTTGCTGAATTTGATCAGGTCTCATTTAGTCAAGATCAGTTTGATGCTATAGCGCTTATCTATGCTCATTTTTCTGCTGCCACAAAATCTGATTATCACCATATTCTTCAGTCTTATCTTAAAAAAGGTGGACTTATTATTTTTGAAGCATTTAGTAAAAATCATCTTCCTTTGCGCAAAAATAATCCATCCGTTGGCGGACCTGATGATTTAGACATGTTATTTTCAATGGCTGAAATAAGGTCTGATTTTGAGGATTTTGATATCCTGGAGCTCAGCGAAAACGTAATTGAACTTAATGAAGGCCTTTGCCATGTGGGAACAGGATCTGTAATTCGATTTGTTGGACGGAAAAAATAAATTGGTATGGAAGCGAACCAGGATCTCTTTAAAACACTATTAAATCAGGCTGTTTATGCCTCTGGACAGATAAAACGCTTTCCAGCTGGAAGTACCATTCTAAATGTTGATGCTTACATTAAAACCATACCCATAGTTCTTTCTGGTAGTATTAAGGTTATTAAGACTGATGCTGAAGGTCGAGAGCTTCTATTGTACTATATTAAACCTGCAGAGAGCTGCATTATGTCGTTTTTGGCAGGATTACACAACGATACAAGTAAAATTACCGCGATCATTGAAGAAGATGCCGAAATATTGCTAATCCCGATCGCCAAGGCCAGCGAATGGATTCGAGAATTTCCAGAATGGTCGGACTTTATTTTTACGCTCTATCAAAAGCGCTTTGAAGAACTACTTGAAGTGGTTAATTCTGTCGCTTTTCAGAAAGTCGATGCTCGGCTGTTAACTCTGCTTCGACAGAAATCAATTCTATTCCTGTCGAAAGATATTCGTGTAACGCATCAACAACTCTCCGATGATCTTGGAATCTCACGTGAGGCGGTTAGTCGAGTCCTAAAACAAATGGAGAAAGATGGCCTAATCGTCCTTTATCGAAATAGAATTCAGCTTATGTGACCTTTATCACTGACAGCGTTTGTTGATGTCCCTACTTTTGCTTCTGAAATCAGACTTCAATGATTCTTTTGCGATTCTTCCAAATCTAAAGGATTTCATGTTTTGCTGTTTCGTTGGTATTCATCTAAAAAATAAACAAACATGTTTGACTCAATTAAAAATTTATTCAGTATTGAAAAAACTGATTATGCTCAGCTGGTGAAAAATGGTGCCCTTATTATTGATGTTCGAAGTAAAGGTGAATATGCTGGTGGTCATATTGGTGGCTCAATAAATATTCCAGTTGATCAATTGGCCCAAAACATTAAAAAGTTAAAGGATAAGAAAAAACCAATCATCACCTGCTGTGCTTCGGGTATGCGCAGCGCCTCAGCAAAGAGTATACTCTCATCGAATGGAATTGCTGAAGTCTATAACGGCGGCGGATGGTATAGTTTACAATCAAAAATTTAACGCTATGGAACCACATTTTTACAATGTTGATGTGAGCTGGAAAAATACCCGTATGGGCCAGTTGTCGTCGCCTGAGTTAGGTCTAGCTGAAGATAAGGCTATTGTTGTAACCACGCCACCTGAATTTCCAAATGGTATTGCTGGGTTTTGGTCACCTGAACATCTATTTACAGCTGCTGTGAGTAGCTGTTTGATGACCACCTTTCTAGCTATTGCTGAAAACTCGAAATTGGAATTTGTTTCTTTCTCCTGTAAGTCAAGTGGTAAGTTAGAGCAAATAGATGGAAAATTTCAAATGAGCGAAGTGCTTCTTGAGCCTACTGTAGTTCTTAAAGATGAAAAGGATAGCGAAAGAGCAGAGCGTGTACTTCAGAAATCGGAGGCGGCTTGTTTGATTTCTAATTCCATAACGTCTAAAATTACAATGATCACCACAATCAAATTTTGATTTAAGGTTAAACCTGATAAAGGTGCCTAAACCTATTGTCGGAAAGTAAAAAAGTTGTTAGTTTTAAACAAACTAATAACTTCCTACTCATGAGAAAATTTGTATTGTTTTTAATTCTTATAGTGCCGTTGGGAATTGGCTTAATCGCTCAGAATTCAGCCTATAATGGGATGCAAAATGGTCTTAACAACCTTTATATGCTCTCAAATGCCAAAAGTCGTTCCGTAAGTCCGGAGAATTTCACAGGGGAGAAAGGCAAAGGTGGAATGGCCAAACTTGGTGAAGGGGCGGCCTCTGAAGCTGCTCGTGAGCTTGGACAAGGATGGAAAGTAAATCCATATGTAACTATTGCTAAAGGCCAGACTTTTACCCTTGCGGAGATTGATGGAGAAGGTTCAATCCAGCATATCTGGATGACTCCAACTGGGAATTGGCGTTTTTCAATCTTGCGAATTTATTGGGATGATGAAAAGGAGCCTTCCGTAGAATGTCCTGTAGGCGATTTCTTTGGAATGGGGTGGGGGCAATACTCTCCTTTACAGTCTTTGGCGGTGTGCGTAAACCCAGGCAGCGCCTTCAATTGTTACTGGCAGATGCCTTTCCGCAAGAAATTCAAGATTACGATGGAGAATATTGGGGATAAACCAATGAGCGTCTATTATCAAATTGACTATACATTGACAGAAGTTCCACAAAATGCATCTTATTTTCATGCTCAGTTTCGTCGGACTAACCCAATTAAATATAAAGATGTTTATACGATTGTTGACCAAATAAAAGGTAAAGGACAATATGTCGGTACCTATTTGGCCTGGCAATCAAAAAATAATGGCTGGTGGGGCGAAGGGGAAATTAAATTCTTTATGGATGACGATAAAACCTTTCCAACCATTTGCGGGACCGGCCTAGAAGATTACTTCTGTGGATCTTATAATTTTGATCGGAATGGGAAATATACTGAATTTTGCTCACCTTACACTGGTTTACATCAAGTTATTCTCCCCGATGCGGCCTATCATCCAAGCTTGCGCTTTGGACTTTATCGTTGGCATATCACCGATCCAATTCGGTTCGAAAAAGATTTAAAAGTTACCATTCAAGCCTTGGGATGGAGAAGCGGTGGTCGCTATCTTCCTTTGCAAGATGATGTGGCCTCAGTCGCTTTTTGGTACCAAACTGAACCTCATCAACCCTTTCCAAAACTTCCATCGAAAGATGATTTAGAGGTTAATTAAAGTTTTATTTCTTGGATGACGTGTGAATTTGACCTTTCCTTAGATCGAATTCACACGTTTGTTTTTACTTCAAAACCAACATGGAAAATTTCAAGATAAAATATCGCGAAAAAATAGGGCTGCTACATGGCTAAATCACCAATGATTTACTATCTTGCCGACGATCAAATCGCTCGATTTGTAATTAATCATCGGGTCGTGAGATTTAAAACTAACTAAATTTATAGAATAATTATGCAAGCATTATTAGGTGTTTTATTTCACTCGATTGGCGGATTTGCGTCGGGAAGTTTTTACATGCCATTTAAAAAGGTAAAGAATTGGGCATGGGAGAGTTATTGGATTGTTGGAGGATTATTTTCGTGGTTGATCGTTCCACCTCTAGCAGCATGGTTTACTGTTCCAGGCTTTGCAGAGATCATACATGCTACTTCATTTGGAATCTTAGCTATGACATTTGCGATGGGACTTATCTGGGGTATTGGCGGCTTAACCTATGGTTTAGGTGTTCGATATCTAGGTATGTCATTGGGAAACTCAGTAACGCTTGGGTTTTGTTCAGCTTTTGGAGCATTGGTTCCTTCGATCTACTATAGCTTTGTTCAGACTGCTGGAAAGGTCTCTTTTACTCACATGATTTCGCATTCAGGAGGTCAGCTTGTGCTCTTAGGTGTGGTTGTCTGTCTTACTGGTATTGCAATATCTGGTCGTGCTGGAATGCTAAAAGAGAAGGAGATCTCTATCGAGGCTAGTCAAGCAAGTGTAGCTGAATTTAGCTTAACCAAAGGTCTTGTAATCGCGGTCATATCTGGGATATTAAGTTCGTTCTTTAACTTTGGAATTGAAGCAGGTAAACCAATGGCTGAAGCAGCTGTTCAGGCTGGATTTAATCCATTATTCCAAAATAACGTAACCTTTGTGGTCTTATTATGGGGTGGCTTAACCACAAACTTAATCTGGTGCATGATTTTAAACTTCCGCAATCATACCTTTGGCGATTATATCAATGTTAAAACACCTTTGGCCTCTAATTATTTCTTCTCAGCATTGGCTGGGACAGCATGGTTTATGCAATTTTTCTTCTATGGAATGGGAGAGAGTAAACTTGGAAATGGGGCAAGCTCTTGGATTTTACATATGTCAACAATCATATTAACTGCAAACATGTGGGGTTTATACAATAAAGAGTGGAAAGGCGTTTCTAAAACGACCTCTCGGACTATTGTCATTGGAATTGCTTTAATCTTGCTTTCAGTGGTTATTGTTGGAATAGGTAATTCTATTCTATAACGATAATATGAAACGATATGCATTTAAGATGCAGCTTAAAGAGGGTTGTGCTGCAGAATATCGTAAACGTCATGATGAGATCTGGCCTGAAATAAAAGAATTACTAAAGAGTTCAGGTATTTGTGACTATTCAATTTTTCTTGAGGAGTCATCAAATACCCTCTTTGCTGTTCAAAAGCAATCAGGTGAGCTCTCTTCTCAGGATATGGGAAGTTATTATTTAATTGAAAAATGGTGGGCCTATATGGCTGATATTATGGTTGTAAATCCAGATAATTCGCCAGTAATATCTGATTTAGATGAGGTTTTTTATTTAGAATAATGAGTTTAAATGAATAGATTATGAAAAAGGAATTTGTGCTTCGTGCTTACGAGTTGGCTAAAGAGCAATATGCAACCTTAGGTGTAGATACTGATGCTGCAATTGCAAAAATGAGAGATGTCAAAATTAGTCTTCATTGTTGGCAAACAGATGATGTTGGTGGCTTTGAGAAGCCCGATTCTTCCCTTGGCGGAGGAGGTATTCAGGTGACTGGAAACTACCCTGGAAAAGCTCGTTCAATTGTTGAAATGAAATTGGACTTGGAAAAAACGATGTCTTTATTGCCTGGCAAACAGCGCTTAAACTTACATGCTATCTACGGTGATTTTGGAGGTCAGCTGGTCGATCGTGATCAGATTGAATTAAAACATTTTCAAGGTTGGATCGATTGGGCCAAAAAACTGGATATTGGTCTTGACTTTAATGCCTCTTGTTTTTCTCACCCAAAATCAAATGACGGATTTACCCTTTCGAGTAAGAACGAATCAATTCGTAAATTTTGGGTTGCTCATGTAAAGAAATGTCGTCAGATTGCTGCCGAGATGGGAAAACAACAAGGATCACCTTGTGTTCATAATTTATGGATTCCCGATGGATCTAAAGATGTACCGGTAGATCGAGGCGGACACCGTGCTATTCTAAAAAAATCACTCGATGAGATTTTTGCCGATAAACACCCGAAAGAATATCTAAAAGATGCGATCGAATGTAAGCTTTTTGGCATTGGATCTGAAGCAATGGTTGTAGGATCACACGAGTTCTATTTAGGTTATGCGATTCAAAACAAGACGCTTCTTTGCCTAGATAATGGTCATTTTCACCCGACAGAACAAGTAGGCGATAAGATCTCATCTTGCCTGTTGTATTTGGATGAATTGCTTTTGCATGTTACTCGCGGCATTCGTTGGGATAGCGATCATGTGGTTACGTTCAATGAAGAGATTATGCTCATCGCTCAGGAAGTTATTCGTTGCAATGCACTTAGTCGTGTTAATGTCGGCCTCGATTTTTTTGATGGTAGTCTAAACCGAATTGGAGCCTATGTTATCGGTACTCGAGCAGCACAGCAAGCTTTTCTTTTTGCCCTGCTAGAGCCAACAGAGCTGATTAAACAATATGAAGAGAAGGGTAAGAGTTTTGAACGTCTTGCTTACTTGGAAGGGCTTAAGACAATGCTTTTTGGAGCGGTGTATGATAAGTATTGTTTAGATAACGGAGTTGCTGTTGGCTTAGATTATGTGACAGAAATACAGCAGTACGAAGCTGATTTCCTTAGCAAACGTTAGGTCGTCGATATCTTCAAAATAATAGGTCGCTTTATTGCCACTGAAAAAGGTAACTTTAACTATAATCATTAGGGTGTGGCATTAAACGATTTTAGCATGAACGATCAATTGCAATTAGCTTTTGATTTTGTTCAGTTCACTGGAAAAAACGTTTTTCTAACTGGAAAAGCAGGAACTGGAAAGACAACTTTTCTGCACCAACTGAAAAGTAATTCTCATAAACGCATGATTGTTGTCGCACCAACAGGTGTGGCGGCAATTAATGCTGGGGGTGTCACTATTCATTCCTTTTTTCAGCTCCCATTCGGACCTTTTATCCCTTCTGAAAAGGTCCCTGCAGCGAATCTCCAACATTTTAATCGGGATAAAATTTCAATACTTAAGAGTCTCGATCTTTTAGTGATTGATGAAATAAGTATGGTGCGTGCCGATCTTTTAGATGGTATCGATAGCGTACTTCGTCGATATAAAAATCGAAACTTACCTTTTGGAGGTGTTCAACTTCTGTTGATTGGCGATCTACAACAACTCACCCCAGTTGCTAAGGAAGAGGAGTGGAGATTGCTAAGCTCTTTTTATGAGTCGGTTTACTTTTTCAGCAGTTTAGCCTTGAAAAAGACCGACTATGTCACGATTGAATTAACCCACATATTCCGACAACAAGACCAAAAGTTTATTGATATCCTCAATAAGATCCGTGAGAATAAGTTTGATCCACAAACCTTAACTCAGCTGAATGAACGCTATGTGCCTGGATTCACCGGAAAAGATGGAGATGGGTATATTCATCTGACGACCCATAATGCGCAGGCTCATGACCTAAATAGAGCGAAATTGGCTTTGCTGACCTCTAGAGTTCAATCTTTTAAGGCTCATGTAGAAGGTGAGTTTCCTGAGCACTCCTTTCCAGCAGATTTTGACCTTCATCTAAAAATTGGGGCTCAAGTTATGTTTGTGAAAAATGATTCTTCCCGAGAGAAACTTTTTTACAATGGGAAAATAGGAGTCGTTACGGCTATTGATGATGATACTGTTCATGTTCGATGTGCAACCGACAATCAGGATATTGTTGTGGGACGGACCGATTGGTCGAATACCAAATATTTTATGGATGAACAGTCGAAAGAGATTAAAGAATCAATCATCGGCTCATTTAATCAAATCCCATTGAAACTGGCTTGGGCCATAACGATTCATAAAAGTCAAGGTTTAACGTTTGAGAAGGTTATTGTTGATGCAAACGCTGCCTTTACACATGGGCAGGTTTATGTGGCATTAAGTCGCTGTAAGACCTTAGAAGGGATTGTGCTTAGTACTCCAATTGCAAATCAAAGTATGAGTAGCGACCAGAAGGTGACGCAGTTTAGTTTGGAATTTAGACAGAACCTTCCAGGCAAGGATCTTCTAGAACAGTCTAAATTAGAATTTGAACGTCAATTAATCCTTGAGTTATTTGATTTTAAGACTTTATTTCGTGGCTCATTGTATAATTTGAAATTAATTGACGATCACCAAGAGAGTGTTCTTCCTATTTTAAAATCTAACTTCCAAGAGATTAATAGTTTCGTTAAGCAAGAATTATTTGAAGTCTCGGAGAAATTTCAAGTTCAACTGGTTCAGTTGCTAACCGCTCAAATTGAACTAAAAGATAATCAAGCATTACAGGTAAGAATTAAACAAGCTAGTTCTTATTTTACTGAAAAATTAGAATTAAATCTAATATCAAAATTCAAAGATATAGATCTAGATATTGATAATAAGGCGGTTAAGAAATCTATAGATGAGGCATTTGCCAAATTTATGAAAGAGGCTAATTTAAGGCAGGCCTGTTTATTAGGTTGTCTGAATGGCTTTAGCGCACAAGGGTATATGGAATGTCGGGCTAAGGCATCGATAATGATTGACGCCAAAAAAACAACCATGAAATCAAGTGCCACCGCTGGAGCCCCTTCAGGTGAAAATGCTAAACTTTATAAATTGCTAAAGAATTGGCGTAACCAGAAAGCTTCAGAATTAAATAGTGATGCTTATCTTGTCTTACCGCAAAAGACGTTGATAGAACTTTGTTCTAAGCTGCCCCGCTCAGTTGCGGCTTTAAAAACAATAAAGGGACTCGGAGTAAAAAAAATAGCTCAATTTGGGAATGATATCCTTGGAATAATTGGAGCTTTTTTAGGCAATACTTCAGTTGATGAGGCTCCTGCTTCAGAAGGTGCAATTAAGAATGATCAGGAACATAAAACTAAAGTAGACACGAAGCTTCTCTCTTATGAGCTATTTCAGTCTGGAAAATCAATTACTGAGATAGCCACCGATCGTGGCTTATCCTCCTCTACAATCGAAGGTCATTTAGCTCATTATCTTGAAATGGGTAAGATCGATATCGCTAGACTAGTGTCGAATGAGAAAATCTCGATTATAACGAATTGGGTATTGACAAATAAATCGATGAGCTTAGGTTTGGCTAAAGCTGGATTGGGTGAATTAATGACCTATTCTGAGTTAAGCTTTGTACTTAAGCACCTTAGAAATCAAGAATCATTTAACGATTGACAATTTTTTCATTATTTTTATCCTTTGTAATTATACTTTACCGATGAGAACAAAACTTAAACAAAATATTATGCGCTTACTTATTATTCTATTGATCGTATTGAGTTTTTCAACCTCTTTCGCTAATTATGGGATTAAACTAGCTGAGATGCCAATTATTCCAAAGCCTTTTTCTGTCGTTTCTGGTAAAGGATCATTCAAGTTATCTGATAAATCTGAAATTTGTCTGTCGACATCCAATATTGAAGTAAATAAGATTGGAGCTTTTTTGCGTGAGAAGTTAAGGCCTGCAACTGGTTTTATGTTGCCTGTTGTGGAGTCAGCCGATCAAAATGGAAAAAATAATATTTACCTTGTTTTATCTCAAACGAATTCAGTTTTAGGGGATGAAGGTTACCAATTAACAATTGGCGCTAGTCGAATAGAGATTTTGGCTAATAAGTCAGCCGGTCTTTTTAATGGTGTTCAGACTTTAAGACAACTATTTTCAGAGAAAATTGAATCATCGACTCATCAGAATGATTCCTGGATTATTCCAGCTGGTGTTATTCGAGATTTTCCCGAATATTCGTATCGGGGATTTATGCTTGATGTCGCTCGTCATTTTTTCTCTGTCTCAGATGTTAAACGTTACATTGACCTTGCCTCTATGTATAAGATGAATGTTTTTCATATCCATCTCTCTGATGATCAGGGTTGGCGGATTGAGATTAAAAAATGGCCTGAACTAACTGCAACAGGTGGCAAGTCTCAAGTTGGTGGAGGCACTGGTGGTTTTTATACCCAAGAACAATATCGCGATATTGTTAAGTATGCTGCTGCACGAAATGTGATGGTGGTACCCGAAATCGATTTGCCTGGTCATACCAATGCAATGCTTGCAAGCTATGCACATCTGAATTGTGATACTAAGGCAAAAACATTATATACTGGCACTGAGGTTGGATTTAGTGCAATTTGCACATCAAAAGAGTCGACATATACATTTATTGAAGATGTTTTTAAGGAGATTTCTGAAATGACGCCTGGTAACTATATACATATCGGTGGGGACGAATCACATGTTACAAAACTCGAAGATTATATTCCATTTGTAAATCGGATGCAGGGCATTGTTGCTAAATTAGGCAAGCATGTCATTGGTTGGGACGAGATAGCTCTTTCGGACTTAAAGGCAAATAGCTTTGTGCAATATTGGGGAAAGGCTGAAAATGCTGTTCTTGGGGTTCAAAAGGGGGCTAAAGTAATCATGTCACCTGCTATGTATGCCTATTTGGATATGAAATATGATTCGTTAACTCCCTTCGGTCTGAATTGGGCTGGCTATCTTGATGTTCAGAAGAGCTATGATTGGATTCCTGAAAGTATTGTCCCTGGTATAAAAAGAGAAAATATTCTTGGAGTGGAAGCACCAATTTGGACAGAGTCTATTTCATCCATGAAAAATATAGAATATATGGCATTCCCACGCATTGTTGGGATTGCAGAGGTTGGATGGTGCTCCGCATCAACTCGGAATTGGAAGGAATACAAGCTTAGATTAGCGAAACAAGGAAAGCGATTAAAGGTTTTGGGAGTTAATTATTATCCTTCAACGCAAATAGCATGGTGATCGGAGGTTTAATCCTCTAATTCTAGTGCAGTGGAGGTCTCGTGTACTTCTCCGGGTTCTAGGCTGACGATATCGTTAAGTGCATTAACAGCCTCAATGCACACAAAATTCTGGTAGTCATCGTCTGGCATATCTTTCAAGGCTTTGCATTTGTCTGGTCCGGGATTCCAAACCGTTGTCACATGGCTTCCAGTTTTGTGAATCCGAATGCTTCGGTTAAGATTTGGATCGGTTAAGATATAAGGACCAGCTGTATACAAATAGTTTCTATCCACTTCTTGATCAATCCTAAGATTCTCTTCCTTTTGCTGGTTCAAAAGCTTTCCTGAATCATCTTGGTAATTGATACTTTGTAATCCTTCGATAGAACTGTCCCTGATTTGCTTGACTTTTAGGTAGGTGTGCAGTGCACAACTATAGTCAAACGGCAGATCTGATTGATTGGTAACTCTTAAAGTCGCAGTTACGGTTTTCCCAATTACAAAAATCATTTCAGCTAAGAAATCGAATGGCCAATATGATTTTGTTATAGCGGACGATTCTAGTCTTAGTTTAATTTCTGTTTCATTTTCAGTTGTGATACGTGTTTCGAATAACTCCCAATTTAGAATTCGGCCAAAGCCATGTTGAGGTTTTGTTTGATCTGAAGGATGAGGTCCAAACCAAGGAAAGCACACAGGAATACCACCTCGAATAGCTTTACCTTCCTTAAAAAAACTAGTAGGACTTAGCCAAAGAATATCGACTTTGTTTTTAAGGGTATAGCTGATAATTTGAGCGCCATATAAGCAGATTTGAGCATCGGCGAATCTATTTGTGACATTTATTGCAACAAATTGGTTGTCAAGCTCTATGAGGCTAAGTGATCCAGGAATAGAAAACTGAGCGTTTAGGTTATTTAAATCTATCATGGAATCAAATCGATTTTTTATTTGCGGATATGGTTGTATAAAAGGTAGCCAAAACTTACTTGTAAGTATAAGCGAGGATCGCTATTACTATAATAGTTTAGAAGTAAGCTTGCGGGCCCAAATGGGGTGTGATAGACTAGTCCACCACTGCCAAGAAAGGCACTCGAAGTAAATAGCTTGTCCTTATATATAGGTGCTTGATTCATTCCGCTTGTAATTTCTTTAAAGGGTTGAAAATAGTATCCTTCAAGACGAAAGTGGGTACTTGATGAGATCGGTATAATGGCTTTTAGACCACCTGCGATAAAATTATTAGAGCGAAGATAGGGTATGTAACGCATGGAGCTATTCACGGTAGGAGAGTAGGCCTGTGCCGCAAGTAATGTCGAGGTGTAGTTATTAAACAAAGGTTTATTTGATAGATACGAATCGGTTGATATTCCAATATTAAGCCATTTAAAGGTCTTGATGTATTTCTCGTAACTTAGGTTTAGTTGTAGGTAATTGTGTGCTTTTTTATGCGAAGTATTTAATGGAAACAGTGTTCCTGGGTCTTCTTTTTCAGCCCCAAAGAGATAACCTAATTCGATATTAAGCATTTTGCCTTCAGTTGGATATTGTTTTTTATTAAAGGCCCTTGTTTCAAATCTCACATGTGCATTACCTGCCGTAAAGGTTGTTTCATCAGGAGAATCGCTTTTGGTGTAGTTGATAGTCTGGTAGTAGGCATCTGATTGATTTAGAAAATCTATTCCAACATCCCATTTGGAAGTTGTTTTATCCGGGAAACTAAGGTTAAAGCGGATTTTATCATCATTGCGAATGATGTAATGAGAAAGATTGTTCTCGAAAATCAACTGAGTTGCGCCGGAGAAGAAATCGGTTCTGTTTTTAATGAAATATAGTTCTAGCGATAATGGATGCTTAGTGGTGAAGTTAAATCGTGTTCCAGCCATTAGTGAGCTGTAGAACTTTCCAATATGTAAATTTGATTGAATCGTGATGGGTTGATTGTTGAATAAGCGATAATCTAAACCGATATAACCTTGGTTGACATCCGAGAGTGAGAAGTAGCCACCGACACCAACTGCGAGCGGCTTTTTTTGTTCAGCTTTAAGCTGAAGATCATATAATCCAGATTCTTTGTTGAAGTCAGCAGTCGGCAATAGTGATTTGATTTTATCGTCTGCAAGAATTTTGAAATACTCACCTCTAAGCTCCTCTAAATCAATAATCTTTAATTTATGCTGAATCGAATGAATGATGTAGTGTCGTTGTGAACCATCGACACCAGAAACTTGAATACTGCTGAATTTTAACGTTGGGCATCTGCTTCTAAATTCTTCGCGCTTTCGATTTAACTGTTCAAGGTCTCTTCTGCTTGTAATCCGTGATTTAATTAATCCAATCTCTGCAATGGTGGCGTCATATCCTTCTTTTTCTATTGAGTCAAATTGTTCAAAATCAAAAAGTTCGATATGGTCAACCGGTGATTTTATCGTTATTCCAAGACTATCCGGTATCGTGTAATTTGTTTTGCGAACAATCATGTTTTCAAGCTGCAACTTTAAGTCATCTTTGGGTGGTTTGGTGGTTTTATACCCCACCGCACTCCCAATGGTAAATCCAGGCTTAAAATCCTGCAACATAACATCAATAGGGAAGTTATTCACTAGACCTCCATCAAACAGCAATACACTGTCGATCTCGATGGGTTTAAAATAGAAAGGGAAAGTCATAGAGGCTCGGATCGATTCGCCTAAGTTTCCATTCCGAAATACCACTTGTTCGCTACGGTAAATATCGGTTGCGACACATCGAAAGGGTACAAATAGGTTGTTGAAGTCATTTCTGGCTTCTGCATTTGCCGGACTAAATAGTTCCATGAAGCCAAAGTCCATTTGGCCTGAAGGGACAATATTTGTTGGAAGTGCAAGCTGCATTTTATCCTCTTTTCGTGCAAAGTCAAGATCTATAAACGATGGATTTTCATCCAGTTGCTTAAAGAAATAAATATATTTGGGTGGTATCTCGCCCGTAGACCAATATTTAAAATCTTCAGATTTAAATAGAGTTTCCATCTCATCAGGAGAATAGCCGGCTGCATACAATCCGCCAATAATTGCCCCCATGGAAGTTCCTGTTATATAGTCAATTGGGATATTGTTTTCTTCGAGTGCTTTGATAACCCCTATGTGCGCCAATCCTTTTGCCCCTCCACCGCTTAATACTAATCCTACTTTTTGGCCATAACTCAACAATAGTAAAAGGGAAAATAGGCTAATTAAAAGGGATCTTTTTACCATGTTCGATAAAGAGTTATTTCTATTTAATGTTCGTCAATCTTGTGCTTTAACGATTTAAATCCTTCGCCTAAGATCTCACTGGCATCCATAATTACAATAAATGCATTCGGGTCTATCGAATTGATATGTTCTTCTAATATAGCGATTTCTCGCCGGTTAACCACTGTAAAAATAATTTGCTTCTCCGTATTGGTATACATTCCAACCCCTTTGAGATAGGTGCCACCTCTTTCTAAATCTATAATTATTTTATCTCGAATCGCTTGGTGTTGGTCTGAGATAATGATTAAGGCCTTATTGTAGGCCGCTCCCTCTAAAATTAAGTCGATTGCTCTTCCTGTAATGTAGATTGCAATTATACTATAAAGAGGGATCTGCCAATCTTTAAAGGCAGCTAACGCTATTAACACAATTGCGGAGTCCACCCATATCAGCATCTGTCCAATCGGTATTCGGGTTTTTTGTGTGGCTATCATGGCTATGATATCACTTCCGCCAGAGGTTGCGCGTGCTTTGAATATTAGACCTAAGCCAAGGCCAGATAATACACCCCCGAAAATACAGGATAGTAAAACATCGTTGACCAAGGGGGCATCGCCTATCGCACGCATATAGGTGATGGCATCCATAAAGATTGAGGAGGAGATAAATCCGTAGATTGTCTTGGTGCCAAATTTTCTGCCCAGGAATTTAATGCCTAGGTAGGCCAGAGGAATATTAGCAATTAAATTAAATAGGCCTATCGGAAAACCGTCAGCCCAGATCGCCATACCTTTGGTAAGGAAGTGAAATATAATTCCGAGACCAAATACTCCTCCAGGTACAATCTTGTGCGGGGTGATAAAAAAAACATAACCGACAGCCAGAATGAATGATCCTGCTGTAATCAAACAATAGTCGATTAGCCATCGTTTGGTAGATAGTTTCTCCTTGGCAAAAAAGGCCATAAGTAACAGTTATTTTTCTTTAAAAATAGCAAAAAAAAAGGTCCCTTTTTGAGGAACCTTTGTAAGAGTTGGATTTTTTAGAATCTTTTTTCTTTGATCCGGGCTTTCTTTCCGGTCAAATCACGAAGATAATATAGACGTGCACGACGCACACGTCCCATACGATTTACTTCTATGGTGTCAATAAATGGTGACGTGAAAGGGAAAATTCTTTCTACTCCAATATTTCCAGACATTTTACGTACGGTAAATGTCTTTGTTGTTCCAGTGCCTTTGATCTGAATAACAGTACCTTTGTAGTTCTGAATTCTCTCTTTAACACCCTCGACGATTTTGTAACTAACCGTAATGGTGTCACCTGCGTGAAATGTAGGTAGTACTTTTTGGTCACCTAAAAACGCATTCTCTGCAATTTTAATTAGATCCATCATGCTTGTTTTTATCAGTAATATTAACGAACGCAATATTCACAGTGTCTAGTTGTTTGCTGTCAGAGATTACGTACGGAACGAGGCGCAAAAGTAGATAAAATTTCCAATATAAAACAACTATAACTTAAGTTTTTTGCGTATCACTTCTGGAATGGCTGCTTTATTGACCATTATAGCTGTCGTTTTGTAGCGTAAATAAGGCTTGGAGGCGTAGAAATAACCCTTGTATAGATTGTAATCACCCCATGAATTTTTCACTTTATAATAGCTAACACCATTTTGATCTACGGCTACACCGATCAAGTGCAAGGCGTGATCGTCGGTGGTCTCTAAGTTGTCGAATGCAAGTTGTCGAATCTCCTGGGTAATGTCTCGTTCATTTTCTGGCTTGTCGAACTTATAAAAAGATTCCTCTTTTTCTTTTTCAGATAGGCTATCCCATTTCGCTAATTCAACTTCATTCATACTCTTCGGCGTCTTATCTGGCACTACGGCAATGCCCTTTTGAGAAGTGGCAAAACCTTTATCACTAACATCAGCTGCCCAAAGCACAGAATATCCATTGTTAAGCGAGTAATCGACAATCTCTAGCAGCTCATCAAGCGGAACATTATAGGAATCACTCCACAACCAATTGTCGGGAACTTCTAGGCTGAAAGTCTCATAAAATCGGTGGTGTGTAAACGAGGTTATCTGTACATAATTATTGGGATCGATACCGCAATAGTCTGTTGCAAAAGATTTTGGAGTGTAAGATTTCCCTTTGTATTTAAAGGTTTCTGGCAATTCACCAAGATACGTATCGATTGTTTTGTTAAAGGCTTGGTCCCAAACAGGGGAAAGTTTTCTGCTTTTATTTTCAACGACTCCCTCCACCATTTTTTTCAATACTTCGTCCATCTCCCCATGAGAATGTTTCTCTTCATTGTATCTAATCCCATGAAAAGCATTTTCTGGGACTAACCCATACTTGTTAAGGATGTAAAAATCATCGTAAAGTTCACCTCCTGGACCAAAATTCATCTTCCCTTCCATCCGGACAAACTTCTTTGCTTTATCGCGATAACATAAGCTAACTTGAAACATCTCTGATAAATCAACCTCAGCCTTACCCATCCGTAACATCTCTGACTCAAAAAATGACATGCCCGCAAAAGACCAACAAGTTCCTGTTTGAGATTGGTTTTTTACCGGAGTGTGCGCAATCTCTTTTGTCGTGGTGAATTTGTAACTCCCATCATCCTTACCCTTGGCAAAGCCGGCAGTACTTAAAAGGGTTGTGCCTAGGAAAAGCAGAAGCAATTTGTTGATTGTCTTGTTCATAGCTTTTGGTTTTAAATGGAGTGTTCGAAAATAAATAAAATTCGTGGATTTTGAAATTTATTAGCTTTTGTAATTATTTTTTCAACTGAAAAAGGTTGTCGATGTTCATTTCTACACTTGCATTGATGATTTTTGGCGAAACGATGGTCGACTTCGTAGCTGGGATATATCCGATAGATCCAGTGGATATATAGTTTAGCGCTGCTGTAAGGCACCCATCTGAAGAGCTTCCCCAATCCTGCATGGCATTGTCTTTTACGGTGAAATCAACAGGAATGCCATCGTAATAATCGGTGTATCCTTGAGAATTAACATTTTTGAAACTAATTGGTGCTACTGCGAGATTCAATTTGGTGTCGCCAACAATATTCATTCCTACTGGTTTTCCGGAGGTGGCTGTCCCAATAAGCTTCACATTTACGTGTGGTTTAATACCCGAAATAACCAGTTCGCTAGCTGATGCCGTTGAACTTGAAGTGATCACCACAATTTTATCTAAGGCTAAGCTATAGTTTTTAGAGCTTATCTTGCTGGAGAAACCTAAGCTAGTGTGTTTATTGTTGTAAATAAGTGTGTTGTATATTTTGTCTTTGTTCAGTTTCCCTGCTAATAGTGCGACTAAGGAATCGGCACAATCAAGGGTGCCTCCACCATTGTAACGTAAATCTAAGATGAAATCTTTAACCCCATTATTGGAAAAAGTCTCAAAGGCAGTATTTAGCTCCTTTACGGAACTATCTAGAAATTCATTAAAAACAAGATACCCAATTTTTTTTCCTAGTCTATCAAAAGTTGTTTGATAAAGAACGGTGTTCATCACGATGGCTCCTCTAATCATTGAGATGCTAACAGGTGAGCCATCATTTTTTATAAATTCAAATGTATTTGTGCTGTTTGCAAGATTCGAATTTAATTCGGAGCTCGATATCGATGAGACTAGCTTGCTATTGATGCTTTTAATCTGCCAACCTCTTTTTACGCCAGCTTTACCCATAGCGCTGTTGTCATAGACATAGAGTATTCGTAACAGATTTTGACTGTCAAAGCCCAAGCCAATGCCGTATCCTGTGGTTACGCCATTTTGGAGTAGATTGAATAAATCGTTGTAATTCATCGTGAAACTCCACTTGTCTTTGGCGAATTTTACTTTGCTGATATAGTCGGCGGGTGTTTTTAGCGTGGCTAAATTAACGGTTGGCATTAAATCATACCATAAATAAAGATCATTAAAAGAATCAGCCGTATATTTCACCAAAGGATCAACAGTCTGACTAATGATCGAGGTCTCTTTCTTGCACCCTGCAATCAGAAACAATAGACTTAAGCAAACAAGAGAAATGGCTTGTCTCATTTTGGAATAAACGTTAAAATCGAGCGATTTATTGGTAAACTCGTACTGAGTTGAATTTGTGCCTAACGTAAATTCAACTTAATCTTCTTTTTTTGGATATGGGCTTCTAACATGATAGATATTCAGAAGCTTCTCTAGAAAGATCGTTTTAAGCTGCGAAATATCTTTAAATGTTAGGGGAGAATTTTCTAGTTGACCTGCCTTGATTTTGGATTGGAAGATCGATTCAATGAGGGTCGTAAAACTATCATGGTCTCTTTTGATGAGACTTCTTGAGGCCGCTTCAATGCTGTCGGCAAGCATAACAACAGCCGTTTCTCTAGTGGAAGGTATCGGTCCATTGTAGGTGTAGATAGCTTGGTCGACCTCTTGACCAGGATTATTATTTAGAGCCACATAATAATAGCTCGTTACGGTTGTCCCATGATGGGTTTTGATGAAGTCGATAAGCTGTTCTGGAATTTTATGCTTGTGCGCTAACTCGATCCCATATTCAACGTGATCTAGAATTACTTTCGAGCTCTCTTCAGCCGTTAGTTGATCATGTGGATTGGTGCCGAGCGATTGGTTTTCGATAAAATAAATTGGATTTTTAAGCTTTCCAATATCGTGGTATAGCGCCCCAGCTCTCACTAATAACGGATTCCCCCCAAGGCGTAAGATGGCTTCCTCTGCAAGATTGGCTACTTGCATGGAGTGCTGAAACGTTCCAGGTGCTTCTTCTGCTAATCGGCGCAGTAATTTCTGATTTGAATAGGATAATTCGATCAAGGTAACATCTGATACAAAACCAAAAGTCTTCTCGATAACAAAGACCAAAAGATAGGTTATTAAGGTTAGTGCAGCATTGATCACAAACCATTTCATCACGTTCCAGTCGATGGCTGAAAGATTTGCTTCTTGAATAAGTGAGATGCCAATATACGATATGGCATAGACAAAGAAGATGATTACAGAGGTGAGGATAAGCTGTGATCGTCGTTGTAATTTATTTTGACTGATGACGGCAATACTTCCGACCGGAATTGTTAAAAGAATAAATTCATACCCATTGGGTACCATAAATCCAACGATGATAGCGGTTATGGTATTCACGAAGATCGCTAATCGTGCATCAAGAAATGTTCGAATGATCAGCGCTAAGGCAGCAAATGGAACAAGATAAATAGGAATACTACTAGATGAAATAATAATTCTGCAAAACAAGATCATCACAATCATCATCGCTAGCGTGAAGGTGATATCTCGTTTTGAATTCAGTAGGTTACGTCGAATATTAAAAATAAAGAGGAAAAGTGTAAGCAATAGAATCCCGATGAATATAGCTTTACCAATGATAATAAGGTAATATTTGGTGAAGTCACCACGGTTTTTTTCAGATGCTGATCGCAAGGACTCTAAGACCAAGTAAGTACGGGAGGATACCACGTCGCCTTTCGAAATAATCCGTTCCCCTTCCTGAACAACACCATGTGTGGTGGTTAAATTTTCTAGGATCTTTTGTTTTTCAGCTTTGATCTTCTCTTGGTCATAGGTAAGGTTGACTGCCAAATAATCTTCCGCTTGAAATTTCTGAATGATCTGTTTGAGATCAGGGTCGCTACTCTTTAAAAGTTCTAGTGCTGCTGCGATTTCTGCATAGGCTGTTTTTAGCGAGTAGAGCTTCTTGGTATCACTTGGCTCGGCTATATTGTTTCGAATAATAATGACTTGATCCCCATTCGTATTGCTGAAGGATTTCCCAGAGGTTTGTTCAAGTATTCCAATGAGGTAAATTTTTTCGAAAAGTGTGATCACCTTATTTTTCACGATCCTAGGATAGAGGATTTCAGTGTTTTCTTTCAGCGTTATTTCATCGATCTTCGCTGATAAGGCTTTGATTTTTTCTTTCCCAACCGTATCGCGAAATACGACATAAGGGGATAAAGATTTAAGTAGCGAATCGCGCTCTAATTTTAAGGTCTGATCTGTTTTTTTTATGGCGAAGTCAAAGGGCGCGATTAAAGTTGAATGCATCCATGGTCTCCCTTTTTGAAATTCATACCGAAATCTACCCTCTTGAGGAAGAGCAAAATAGATAATAACAGAGGTGCAAATAAAAATTAACGTCAGATAGATCGTATGCCAGCGTTGAGATTTAAACCAATTTTTATACTCTTGATTCATAGTTTTGCTTTATTTCTGTTCTATTCAGCTACCAATTAATTTGTATCTTTGGGAATAATCAAAAGTAGTTATTTTTTAATGAGATACGGAATCTCCAACCTCAGCATTGTTCCAGTTCGATCAGAACCTCGCGAAAAGAGTGAAATGTGTACTCAAATGCTTTTTGGTGAGCACTATACTGTTTTAGAAGAGAATGATAAATGGTCTCAGATAAAGCTTGCTTTTGACGGTTACCAGGGATGGATTGATCGTATCATGGTGAATGAAGTTGAGGAGCAAAGTTTTTTGCAATTAGAAAAAACTCCTGGAGTTGTTACAACTGATGTGTTTAATATTGTCCAACTCGATGGGGATTATGCTAATTTTTTAATTGTTGCCGGGAGCTCATTGCCTCTTTTTAACCCTGCAGATCGCTCTTTTATGATTGGATCAATAGGGTATACCATTCAGGGTAATAGCATCAATACTTTGCCTAAAACTGTTCGAGAGGTTATCATCGAGAATGCCCTAAAATATTTCAATTCACCTTATCTATGGGGAGGTCGTAGCCCATTTGGTATCGATTGCTCTGGCTTTACTCAAATCCTGTATAAGATGGCTGGATTACATATTCCACGGAATGCGATTCAACAATCGATGTTGGGTGAAAACCTCAGTTTTGTGGAGGAAGCTCTTCCTGGTGATTTAGCTTTTTTTGATAGCGAAGACGGTACAATTATTCATGTAGGTATCATCTGGGAGAAAAATAAAATTATACACTCGTCTGGAAAGGTGAGAATTGATAATGTGGATCACTTTGGAATTTATAATATAGATACGGGTCGATACACTCATCAGATGCGGTTGATGAGACGTTTGATTAACGATTAGTCAATTCACCTAAACGCCTTGAAGTATGGAACATACTCAGCTGGTAGGCTATCTCACGGCAATTGCAATTGTATTGTTTATTATTTGGCGTAACTCTTCTAAATCAAGAGAAGATAAGTAGACCAGAAATTAGAAGAGGTTGTGGTTGTTAATTACATATTCTTTATAGCAAGACTTGTCAACTATTAACGACTGCAACTTTTAAGCAGTGTTGTGGTTGCTGGACCTTCATTGAATAGCAAATCAAGGATGCTCAGGTTTGGCAAAAATCCCCATTTTTCATTAAAGACCTGATGGTATGGAGCTGGCACAAAGCTCTCGTCAGGATTTTGTACGCTATTCTTAGGGTGTATTAAATACCTAAAATCTGATAAATCGGATGGGATATCCTCTTTTGCGATATAGGTTTCTGTAATTTCAATTGTGGTTTTAATATTCAGCGTTTTTAATAGTACAGCTTGGATCTCTTCATTGAAGTCAACCAGGAACTGCCATTTTTTAGTCTCAAAAAATGGGACCAGTTCATCGGCGTAGTATTCAAAAAATGGGGAGTTGTTATAGGCAGAGACAATGCTTCTCCAATGCATTTGTTGCCAATTATAGTCAAACGACAGCTGCTGCTCTTTGATGGGACCCTTTGCACTTGGACCATTTACGATTGGAATGGTTAACGGTAAGGGTCCGTTAGCAGCGAGAATAACCGCTCTATTTCGGTACGACTGTTTTAAGTAGTTTTCGCAATGCTCGATGTATGCTTTTGGATGGCTAACTATTTTGGCATAGTACTGAACAGGTGCAAAGTATGCACTGCTCAATATAACTGCTGAATTGACCTGATTCATCTAGTATTCGAAAAATTTAGTTCCAGATTCACCTTCTATACTGGATTCCTGATGCATTGGCTCACTGTTTTGAGCTCTAATTGGCGCTTGTTCGATATACTTATCTTCTAGTTCATTCAGTCTTCCCTGTTGTCTTTTGATCTTATTTTTCAGGCTCAGCTTATCGATATATGCAAATGTAGCAGCAATAGAAACACTAATGACTACTGAAATCATAATTAAAAGTGCCAAGGAAACCTCTGGAAATTTCAACCACAAAAACTTAATTGGAACCGTCAAGGTGTTTTGAAGTGCAAAAATAACCATGAAAGCTCCCAATGTGATACCTGTTACTAATCCTCTTTGCATCTTGATTAAGTTTTAAAGGTTTTCTTAATTATTGTTCCAGTTTGAATTCAGTTTAACAACACGAGTCTCGCCCGTATTCAGTTCAACTTTATCGTCATCAGGAGCATCATATTTTGTTCTGAAGTATATGTTGTAGGAGATACCATTTGGGACTACCAGTTTTATTGATTTTTGCGGGGGAATAACTATTTCGCGCAAATCAAAATAGGTCGAATCCTTCCATTTCCAATCGGTAACCATATTCACAAATAGAGTGTCTTTAGATTGACTCACGAGCTTAAGTCTGCGATAAGCTTGGGTCTGAGGGGTGAAAAAGACTAGGCCTGTAAACAGGGAAAATACAGCCGATCCTGCGACCAAAATCCCTTCTCCGATATTGACCCCTGTTCGGTGTTTACGCAAGGATTTTTGTAATTCAATGCTCTTTTGATCAGTTAAATACGATGAAACACGACACGCACATAGATTAAGCACAAGGCAAGTCACAAGGATGAATCGGACACTAATTTTCAGTCGGTTAATCATTGATAAATTAGGTGTAAAATAAAAGTCGACAGATATGATATATGCCGACTTTTATTTGGTGTTTTTGCTTAAGCTATTTAACGCTCATGAAAAATCGTTCCCATCGTATTTTAGATAAAAAACTTTTGTTTTTATCTAATGAGAGCCATACAAATGAGGCTTTACCTACGATATGATCCTCCGGAACAAATCCCCAATATCTGGAGTCTGCGGAGTTGTATCTGTTGTCCCCCATCATCCAGTAATAGTCCATTTTAAAGGTATAGGTTGAGGCAGGTGATCCATTGATAACTATTTGATCTCCTTTGATTTGAATGTCATTCTCTTCGTAGATATCAATGATTCGTTTGTACAACGGAAGATTGTTAAGGGTCAGATTCACCGTAACCCCTTTTTTAGGAATCCAGATGGTGCCATAATTATCGAGGTTCCAATTAAATTTGGAATCATTAGGGAACATAGCCGGATCGCTATTTTCAGCTGGCCAAGTTACACGCTCTTTCGATTGAATAAACTTCATGCCATCCATCTTCTTCGCTTGTTCAGTGGTTAGCGAAAGGATGTAGCGCGAATCAGAACCTTCAATATCGGCTCTGTTAATATCCAGCTTTTCTAGTGCTTCTGAGCTTATTGAACTACCATTAATATTGATCAGATATTTATATTGTATTCCTGGAATCTCTTTTTGAGCTTTACCATTCACATAGACTTGACCTTTGGTGATTTTCAGGGAATCTCCAGCAATAGCAATGCAACGCTTGATGTAATTCTCCCTTTTGTCAACTGGACGATAGATGATGTTTCCGAACGTTCGTTGGTCGCCCCAGATTCTATTTCTAGTATATGATCGTACTAATTCATAGTAACTACGTTCTTGCATATTCACCGCTACAGTATCTCCTTCTGGGAAGTTAAAGACAACAACATCATCATTCTTCACTTTACCCGTTCCGGCAATTCTACGGTATGGATCATGCACCAGAGTAGAGAAAGATGGTGCAGTTCTTGAAAAAGGCATGGTGTGATGCACAAATGGGAATGAAATTGGGGTGTTAGGCATCTTCGGACCATAAGCAGTCTTGCTGACAAATAGATAATCTCCAACCATCATTGATCTTTCCATCGATGATGTAGGAATTGTATAGGCTTCGATGAAGAATAGTCGAATAAAAGTGGCTGCAATGACGGCAAAGATGATCGCGTCAATCCATTCCACAACTTTTGTTTGTTGTCCGTCTGGTGGATTTTTTTTCTTCCAGAAAGCCCAATGTACCCGCTGGGTGATACTTGAATCAAAAATGATCACAAGTCCAATTAACCACCAGAAATTGTTAAGCCAGATAACCCATAGTAGGTATATCGCAGCCACAAGGCCAAACTTAAACCACTTATTTTCGAATAAACTGTTCATTACTAATTATTTAAAATTTAAAAGATCTGTCATCGATAAAATACCCTTGCGAGTTGCACTATACTCAGCAGCTAAAACCGCTCCAAAGGCAAATCCTTTTCTACTGTAGGCGCTGTGGGTAATTTCGATATAATCTACATCTGAATCGTACTTTATCGTGTGTATGCCAGGTACTACACCTTCTCTGATTGGATTAATATGCAATTCAGAAGAAGATTTAGGGGTGTCGATGGTCCAGTTTGATTTTGTGCTGTTAACTGCTAAAATATCCTCGGCTAAGGTTAAAGCTGTGCCACTTGGTGCATCAAGCTTTTGGGTGTGATGCACTTCGGTCATGGATACATCATATTGCGGAAAATCATTCATGATTTGAGCTAAGAACTTGTTCGCCGCAAAGAAGATATTAACGCCTAAACTGAAATTTGAAGCGTAGAAAAAACAACCGTTTTTCTCGATACATTGTTTTTCAATCTCTGCTTTTTGCTCTAACCATCCTGTCGTACCACTAACAACAGGAACTCCAGCCTCAAAACATTTCAGGTAGTTCTCTACTGCTGTTGCAGGGCCAGTAAATTCAATTGCTACATCGGCCTTAGCTAAGTTGGCAATCGTAAGTTCAGCTTGATTTTGAACGTCAATCTTCAGTACGATGGTATGTCCGCGACTAATGGCTATTTGTTCAATCTCTTTGCCCATTTTCCCGTAACCAATCAGCGCAATATTCATAGTGTTCTTTTAAGTATTATGTTCTTCTGAAGTGCAAAGATAAGATTATTGGTTAATTAGTGCATGGTTCTTTTCTGTCTATGCGAATCAAATACGACCACCTAATTGTTTACCGTGAATTGGTGTATTCGGCAAGCAAAACCTTTACTTCTAGGGTTTTTAGAGGGATCAGTTTTTAAGATTAACGTGTGTTTGCCTTTGCTTAACTCATCTTCAAGAATAAGCAACCAGGGTAGATGCAGTTGATCGCTCCAGGTGGTAAACTGATCAATGGTTTTATAGGGTGCACCATCAATACTGTATGCCAAAATGCCTGCGTCTGGACCAGAGGTGATCAGCATTCCAATTATGCTCCCTTTGAATTTAAGCTTTATCATGGCCTCAGGTTGTTCTGCCTCAAGAACGGGTACGTGCACAAATCCATTTCGTGTTGATGATTTTTTCGGAGTCCAATCTTTCGTCAAGGACCATCCAGTTATAATTTCAGCCTTATCTGGAGCGATGAAAGTTCCTTCCGAGTAGGAATATTTATCAAACTTTTTTGAAGGGATTATTTTGTTCTTTTGTCTCTTTTCACTATTGTCAGCCCAAGATTTTTCGAAGAAATACTTAAGAGTCCTAAAGTATAAAGCTTGACCAAAAGGGGAGGGGTGTAGATCTTTAAAATCTCCTCTCCAGGAAAATTCACCATTTAAGATTCTATCGTTCACCTCTTTGGCTAAATTGATAGAGGTGATCTGGTAATGGCTTGCAACTTTTTCGTGTTGCTGAATCACCTCGGGCACTTTGCCGTTATTGTAATCGGCCATCTTATCTTGATCTACAAAATGAAGCATCACGATATCCATTTTCGGATTGCTCTTTAAGGCATGACGGATAATCCCTTCCATGCCTCTAACTTGACGTTGAGGTTCAACACCATTGGTGGCATCATTTACAGCCGCCTCTTCGAATAATAAATCAATAGTTCCTTTCGATAATACATCACGGTTGAGCCTGAATGCCCCTGGAGTTGATCCTGTTGAGGCTATGCCTGCATTGATGAATTCGAAATGCGTATCCGGAAAACGTTTTTGGAGATAGTTCGAGATTGAGTCACGCCATCCATGATTGGTTGTTATAGATCCACCTAGAAAGGCAACCTTTCCAACTTTGTCCTTTTCAAATTTCACACGTGAATTATCTATGTTTCCTCTGAAATTAATCGCCATTTTTGCGTTAAAAGGCAAAGCTGCGTCAAGTAAATTTGGAGCGGTATGTGAGAGGATAAAGTTAACAATAGGAGCTGGATCTTTTAGGCTATGTGGATGGTGACCTATCCCTTCTTTAACGATAATCTTCATGTCGCCTCCTGCTTCCTGGTAGACCTTTTGGACCAAATAACTGTTCTCTTCAATGGGCACTGCATCATCGACAGCACCACATACATGCAGAGCAGGAACATGCGCAAGGGCTAGTTTTCGAGCATTGTAGATAGGCATTCCCTTAAAATCTTTCATTGATTCCTCGGTCTGTTGATAGACTTTTAAATGAAGCTTCCAATCGTCAGGTGATCCTTTTCCTTTCCCTTTCCCACCTGGCCAACTATTGATGTCGCAAACTGGAGCGTCGGCATAGATACAGGCTACTTTCTCGGTGTTTTCAGAGCCCCAATTGTAGATGTAAAGGCCTCCACGACTGAATCCTTCTAAGACCGTCTTTTCGTTTAACTGGTATGTTTTTAAGAGGTAGGCATAAAAATGGTTCCAAAGCTCTACGGCCTCTTTGTTTCCACAAAGTTCTGGGGCATCAATAAATACCACATGAAACCCCTTTTTTAATAAGGCTATTTCTGTTTGAGGCTCATGTCCCCAAAAACGAGCTCGCCATATCCAATGTCTCCCTGCCTCTGCATTTTGAGGAAAGACAACCTTTGCATTGTACCCTTCAAATTTAAAATCGGTGCATTTAAATCCATGATATTCGGTATTCTGGGCTATTCCTTTTAGTGGAGAGAGATGAATAAACAGCACAAGTATGAAGGCTGTAAGGTGTTGGCTGTTCTTTTTAAACATAGGTTTTGGTAGGGTTATTTAAATAGTTTATCGAGCCCGAATTTTTTGATAGCATCTTGAATGACAGATCCAGCTTTCTTTTTAAACTCTTTCTCAACAAGATTTTTGGCCTCAGTGAGCTCAACTTTTATGATTGGTTTATCAAAGGTTCCAGTGAGTAAAATTCCAATTGGATATTTGTCAATGTTTTCAGCTCCTGGAACAAATCCAATATACCCATTTACCTCATCACTTAAGGAACTCTTACTAACCTTGAAATTAATTATGTAATCAAGGTCCATAGAGACTGATTGTTTGCCTGAAATGGTTACATCCTGTCCGGCAATCTTTGTATTAAAGGGCGAGATAACAAGTCCACCGTCTACAATTTTAAAATTTGCATCAAAGTCATTGATCTTAACTTGGGTGAACATCCCCTTTTTAAAGTATTTACTAATATCGGTAAATAAGCCTGCTCCAATAAGTTCAATGTTTCGGGTTGAGATATTTCCAGTTCCATTTACCGTTTTGAAAATTGGGGTGTTTCCTATGCCGATAGAGCCATTTAAACTCATTCCAGTGTTAAAGGTTCCCGTACTTTGATTCGCAATGGGTAAGAAATGTCGAATTGTTCCTGATGACTGGTAGGCCGTTGGTAAATCAAAATTGGTAATGCCTAATTTAAAGTCAAAATTAGGCAACGCACCTTTGGGCGTTGAGTATGCTCCAGCAACTAAGATCGTCCCATTGAGCATGTTCATCTTTAGGTTGTTGAGTAGAACCCTGCGCTCTTGTACTTTAATCTCTCCAGATGTATTTAAGATCGTTATTTTGTCGTAAAGTATTTTATTGACCTTAGCTTGCATGCTGATATTAAATTTCTCAGGAACTTCGAACGGTTTGCCTGTGGGAATAGAGTCTTTGGGACTTGAATTGGGTATTAATTGATTTAGATTAAGGTAGTTTGAGTTTAAGGTAATTATTCCATTCAAAATCCCATCTCTTAAGATATACATCCAGTAATTGCTTAGGTTCCCATTTGCTGTAAAATCGCTTTCTCCTAATTTACCAGAAAGATTTGTTAGGGTGATAGCTTTAGGATTAATCTCTATATGAGCTGTTGAAATTTCAAGTTTTTGAGGCAATTTTTTGTTGCTAAATGCAAAATCAGCTAGAGATATCTTCCCCTCGGTTTTAAACTTTTCATACTCTCCTTTCTCAATGGAGGCATATTGTCCTTTAAACTTCACATATCCTTCAATATTTCCACTGACATCAATAGAGTCCATCGGTAAAGCTTGCTTTAGTGCTCCAAGATTCATTTTGCCATTGATCGCACCTTCAAGTTCTGGATTTGAAACTGGAGTGATAATATTTAAGGATCCAGAGATTATATTATCGGCCACACTAATGTTGAATTTTTTAAGTTCTATTTTCATTAGATCCATGGCACCTTGAGGCTTTGTAAGACTAGCAATTAGATCTATTTTATCTAAGTTTTTTGGAAGTTTAGGATATTTTAATCGGCCATCTGAAACTTTAAGATCTAACCCGAAACCTGGAATTGTAGATTCTTGATAAGACCCTTTTACAAATCCTTCAAACGAAATGGCACCCGAACTTTCAACATCTTTTAGTTTTTCTTGATATTGCAAGGGAACAAGACCTAGAAGGTCTCTAAGCGAAGAGGCTGGTGATTTGAAAACTAAGTCGTAGTCGTCTGCTTTTTCGCCGAGATGAAAAGTTCCCGATAATGAAAGAGGCAGCTTGTTGATTAATAATTCATTTTGAAGTAAGGTAAACGACATCTGATCAAAATCGGATTTTAATCCACCTGTAAATTTGGCCTTAAGTTGTGATATGTACTTTGATCCGTTGTACTGGAAGTTAATACTATCGGCCTCTCCATCGATCTTAAGGGTGCTGTTAGTCCCTTTTAATGCTCCAGACAGATCGAAATTGCCTTTGGTAAAGGAGAAATCTATTGGCGATTCTTCGCTCTTATACGACAAAGAACCATTTGTTATTTTAATGCTTTCCAGATTTATATTATTCGGCTTTTTCTCACTCGAGCTGGTGCTTTGGGTTTGAGTTTTAAAAATCGTCCAATTTGAAATCCCCTCTTTTGAAACTTTAAGGTTAATTATTGGATTGATAAATTTTAGGGACGTAATCTGAAAATCTGAATTATTCCAAAGACTAGAAAGATTTACGGAGGTATAAAGTGATTCTATATTTAATAATGGAATTTGATCGAAGTTTGCAACTCCATTTATAGCGAAATTGTTTAAGGTGATATTTAGTTGCGGAAAACTTCGAAATAGAGATAACTCAATATCTGAGAATTCAACTTTGGCGTTGATGTTCTTATTGATTTCAAGTTTGATCTTTTGGGTTAATTTATTCTTAAACAGAACAGGAATTAGACTCATTGAAACGATTAGAATTCCTAGAATTACGAATCCAATTATTACGTTTTTTTTCATTTTTATTTCCCTTTAGATGATGATTTCAACAGCTCTAGCCTGAGTAGGTTTAAGGCTGTTTGAGTTGATCTGATGATTGTCCGTTCTCTATTGTTGGCAAATGTAAATCTTTTTGAGATTAACGTATTAGGTCCAGCTATCGCGATCCAAATGGTCCCAACTGGTTTTTCTTCGGTACCTCCATCAGGGCCAGCAATACCTGTTGTTGCGATACTGTAATCGGTATTCATCGCTTGTCGTGCTCCAAGTGCCATCGCTTCAGCTACCTCCTTGCTAACAGCCCCGTTTTCAGCGATTAGATGGGGGTTTACACCTAAAAGTTTGACTTTTAATTCATTTGAATAGGCCACGATTCCACCTTTGAAATAAGCCGAGCTTCCGGGGTTTAGCGTAAGGAAATGAGCAATATTTCCCCCTGTACAACTTTCGGCCACAGAGAGTGTTTGTCCATTATTGTAAAGTAATTTGCCCACATTCCCAGCCATCGTGTCGTCATCATAGCCAAAGATGTTTTCTGGTATAAGTTCGTTTAGAGCTTTTATTTTTTGATCTAATAGCTTGAGCAGTTTATCTTCGTTCTCACCTCGTGCAGTCAGTCTAAGTCTTACATTCTGAGGGCTAGGTAAATAGGCAAGTTTAAGGCTTTCGGGTAAATTATCTTCCCACACCTCAATCTTTTCAGCTAAAGTTGATTCAGCTAGGCCTTGAGTTAGAACAGTGCGGTGAAGGATTACTGGCGTATTAAATAATTTACGTACCCTTGGGATTACCTCGTTATCTACTAAGTATTTCATTTCAAAAGGTACGCCAGGCATAAAGACATAAATTTTCCCTTTCTCTGAAAACCATAAACCTGGGGCAGTTCCTAATTTATTATGCAATACAGTCGCTTTTTCAGGCACTAAGGCTTGCTCGCGATTAAGCGAATTGATCGATATTCCTCGAGGCGTTAATAGCTGAGTGATATGTTCTAAAACTTCTGGGTTTTCAACAAGATGGGTTCCAAAATAGGTACATAAGGCACTCTTGGTAAGGTCATCACGAGTTGGACCTAATCCACCAGTAATCAATACTAGCGATGACTTCTCTCCGGAATCCTTTAAGGCTGCTATAATATGTTCTGGATGATCAGATATACTTGTGATCTGACGAATGTTGATCCCTTCTGCATTGAGTTTTTGTGCGATCCAAGCTGAATTGGTATCTATAATCTGACCAATTAATATCTCGTCTCCAATGGTAATTATATCTGCGTCCATTTAAATTTTATGTTTACTTTTTACACCATGTGCTAAATCTCATTTACGTATTTGAAAATCCTATTCTTTATTCAAACACCGAAATTTTCTGTTTTATTTGAAGCTATTTTAGATCATAACCAAAAGGGTATAGGGCTAAACGCATTAATTTAAAATGCTGAAGTCCAAATGGAATTCCTAGGATAGTAATGCATAGCAATACACCGAAGATTAATTCAGCTAATGCAATCCATAATCCTGCAAAAAGGAACCAGATTATATTTAAGAAAAACGAAAGAACAGGAATAGAATTTTTGGTAGCCACAACGCTTTTGCCAAATGGTGTCAAGTGAGCAATTCCAATCTTCATGGCTTGCAGTCCCCATGGAATACCAATGATGGTTAGGCAGAGTAAAAATCCGCCCCAGATGTAACCAAGAAAACTAAAAAAACCTCCCAGAATAAACCAAATAATATTTCCTAAAATTCGCATAGCACGCGACTTTTGAACTCTATTAATATAGCTTTCTTATTTCTTTTTTCCTTCAATCCAGTTGATGATTTGCTCTGAATCGGGTTTGTCTCCAGGAGAGGCAAAGCCAGCAACCTTGCCGCTTTCGTCGATCATGAATTTTTGAAAGTTCCATTTAACGTCCGCATCTACAACACCATTCTGATCTTTAGAAGTAAGCCATTTGTAGAGCGGATCCATGTCTTTTCCTTTTACCGATATTTTAGCCATCATCGGAAAGGTAACTCCGTAATTTTTTGTACAAAACTCCCGAATTTCAGAATTTGTGCCTGGCTCTTGACTCATGAAATTATTGGCAGGAAAGCCAACGATAACAAAGTTCTGATCTTTGTATTTATCGTAAACTTGCTGAAGCAGCTTGTATTGAGGAGTAAGTCCGCATTTAGAAGCCGTATTGACGACAAGGACTTTTTTCCCTTTTAACGTTGAGAGGTCAAAAGGTTGGCCGTCTAAGGCATTGACTTTGAAATCATAAAGAGTTTTTTGTTGAGCCATGGCCCCTAAAATAGATGCGGCAAACAAAAGTGATAGGACTAATTTTTTCATGTTATAGAAGGTTTTAATTGTTTAAAATTAACGACTTAATATTGGTTTTACAACAATTATACGCATTAAATGTTCGAATATAGGCTATTTCGTTGATAACTTCTTGAGCCTTCACGTTTGGAGGGTTGGAAAAAGTAATATATTTGGCTTCCAGAATACGCCCTTAATACCCTATGGAAAATTATATCGTTTCAGCCCGGAAATATCGCCCCGACACCTTTAATACAGTTGTTGGTCAGCCTTCGATTACTGCGACATTGAAAAATGCCATTCGCAGCAATCATCTGGCGCATGCCTACCTTTTCTGTGGCCCTAGGGGTGTCGGTAAGACTACTTCAGCCCGAATATTTGCGAAAACAATTAACTGTCTGAACATTGATACGAATACCGAGCCTTGTAATTCGTGTGAATCGTGTTTGTCCTTTGGCGAGAATCGTTCCTACAATATTCATGAGCTAGATGCAGCATCGAATAATTCAGTCGATGATATCCGATCCTTAGTTGACAAAGTTCGTATTCCTCCTCAGTTAGGTAAATATAGTGTGTATATCATCGATGAGGTACATATGCTTTCTACGCAGGCTTTTAATGCGTTTTTAAAGACTTTAGAAGAGCCACCTGCTCATGCGATCTTTATCTTGGCAACCACCGAGAAGCATAAAATTTTGCCCACGATATTATCCCGTTGTCAGATCTACGATTTTAATCGGATCTCTATTTCAGATATTGAGAAACATCTGAAAGAAGTGGCGCAGAAAGAGAATATCGTTGCCGAAGCTGAAGCCCTTAATATTATTGCTCAAAAGGCAGATGGTGCGATGCGAGATGCGCTATCTATATTTGATCAAGTCGTGAGCTTTTGTGGGGCTAAGGTCACCTACAAAGACACCATAGCCAACCTTAATGTTCTGGACTACGATTACTATTTCAAACTAACAGACTGCTTTCAGCATTCGGATATTTCCGGGACCTTACTAATCTTTAGTGAGATTTTGGATAAAGGGTTTAATGCCCACCATTTTATTATGGGACTCGGTCAGCATTTTAGAGATCTCTTGATTTGTCAAGATCCTGTTACGTTGCAGCTTCTTGAAGTTGGAGGCGAAATACGCGAGCGATATAAAAAACAAGCCGCTCAATGCACCGTTAACTTCTTGATTGGTGCACTACAGCTATCTTCGGAATGCGACATTTCATACAAGTCTTCATCGAACCAACGGTTTTTGGTTGAACTTACGATCGTTAGAATTGCTCAGTTAGAAGAATTATTAAAAAAAAAACACTTGACGACGCCTTAGCAACGTTATCACTTCTGCCAATCTTCTCAAAGTTAGATCCGGCAAAGGTACCAAGTGTTTCAATTCCAGTTTCAGCTCCGGCTCCAATTCCAGTGGTAGCCCCAGCTCCAATTCCTCCAGTAGAATCTCCAAAGAAAGTTGTTGAAGCATCTGTTCCGGATCTGCCTGCTGCTCCTGCACGCAAGCCAGTTGGCCGCAGTTCATATGCTACTCCTTCGATATTAGATGCATTAAGTGATCTGCCTAAGGCATCAGAGATCCGAACCATCGCCGATTCTACGGCTGCTTCCTATGGCGAAAAAGAGATTGCAAAGCCTTTCGAACTGCCTGAATTATTAGTCGCATGGCTGACATTTGTAAGTACGGTGGAAGCTCCTCAGCTTAAATCGGCCTTGAGTGCTAGGGAGCCGCAGATCATTGGCGAATGGGAAATACTCTATGAACTAGATACTGAGCTGCAATATAATCGGTTAACGTTAGATTTAAAGCCTAAATTACTTGGGTTCTTGCGTCGTCAATTGGAAAATCAAGCCATTGAAATAACATTTAAAGTCTCGGATGATTTGGCTCCACTTTCTGATATTCCCTATACGGATGAGGAGAAGTGGAATGTATTAGTTGGTAAATATCCACCTTTAGCATTATTAAAGTCAAAATTTGGCTTAGATTTTGAGCATTATTAAATTACTGTGATTACTTTTGTACCCGAATTCAATTTCTCTTGTTTTCATAATTAATCAATGCTATTGTAAAAAGTGAAATTGCCCTTGCGGATCCTAATTCGTGTTGGTTAGATTCCCCAAGATAGCATGATCGTTTAGCTGGTTTCTGCCTAAAAAGTATAGTTTCTAGTTTTTAATGTAAAATTTTATCAATGCAAAAAATTAAAGTACTAAATCCTGTCGTGGAACTCGATGGGGATGAAATGACCAGAATCATCTGGAAAATGATTAGAGAAGAGCTAATTCTCCCTTTTCTTGATATTGATATTAAATATTACGATCTAGGTATTGAGCACCGCGACGCCACTGACGATCAGGTGACTGTTGACGCTGCCCTTGCGATCAAAAAGTACAAGGTTGGGATCAAATGTGCGACCATTACTCCTGATGAGGCACGGATGACCGAATTCGGTCTTAAGAAAATGTACAAATCTCCGAATGGTACAATTCGGAATATTTTAGATGGTACCATTTTCAGAGAACCTATCGTTGTTAAAAATGTTCCAAGATTGATCCCGCAATGGACTGCACCAATTGTAATTGGTCGTCATGCTTTTGGTGATCAATATCGTGCTACAGATATCGTAGTGGATAGACCAGGTAAGTTAACGATGACCTTTACTCCTGATGATGCATCAGGCGCTCAGGTTCATGACGTGTATCATTTTGAAGGTCCTGGTGTGGCCCTTTCAATGTACAATACCGAGGATTCGATAAGAGGATTTGCCCATAGCTGTTTCAAGATGGCTCTGACTAAAAAATGGCCTCTTTATCTTTCTACAAAAAATACAATTCTAAAAAAATACGATGGATTCTTCAAAGATATCTTTGAAGAGATCTTTGTTGCTGTTTACAAACAGAAATTCCAGGAAGCTGGCATTACCTACGAGCATCGTCTGATTGATGATATGGTGGCTTCTGCCTTGAAATGGAATGGTAACTTTATTTGGGCCTGTAAGAACTACGATGGAGATGTTCAGTCGGATACCGTGGCTCAAGGGTTTGGTTCTTTAGGTCTTATGACCTCTGTTTTAATGACTCCGGATGGTGAGGTTATGGAGGCTGAGGCTGCTCATGGCACTGTAACTCGTCATTATCGCGAACATCAAAAGGGAAGGCCTACCTCCACAAACCCAATTGCATCGATCTATGCCTGGACTCGTGGTCTTGCCTTTAGAGGTAAGATAGACAATAATCAAGCCTTAATTGACTTCTCGTTGCTTCTTGAGCAAGTGTGTATCGATACGGTTGAGGCCGGAAAAATGACCAAAGACCTTGCTTTGTCGATCTATGGGGATGATTTAAAACCAGAGAACTACTTAACAACTGAGCAGTTCATGGCTGAATTGGTCATCTTGATGAATGCTCGAATGGGAAATTAATTCTACAAAACGAATCAGCATATTTTTCTATCTTGTTGGTATTTAGAATTTTGCAAACTAAAAAAGAATGGGTTTTTACCTGTTCTTTTTTAGTTTGATTCAAGTCGGTTTTGCGCTTGTTCTAATCTGATCTTGAAGTGCGAAAATGGCACTTTAGATTTCGGTACTTTCAGCGTTTTAGTTAACTTTGTCACTAATTGTATTTCAGATATTAATTATAGAAAATAAGATAATGTCATTTTTAAATAAGATTCTATCCAGCTTTTTTGGCAATAAATCCCAAAAGGATATCAAGGAGATCATGCCGATATTAGAAAATATCAAGCAGGAATACCTTCGATTTCCATCCCTTACCAATGATCAATTGCGTGAAGAATCAGCCGCGCTTAAAGCAAAGATATCGACCTACATAAAACAAGAGGAGGATGAGATCGCTGAGCTTAAGGCAAAAGCTGAGAGTGGAGAGGTTGCTATTGAAGAAGGGGAGAAGATTTACGATCGAATTGATAAACTAGAAGAGACGATTCTAAAGAAAATAGAGGAAATCTTAACCGAGGTTCTTCCAACGGCTTTTTCAATTATAAAAGATACGGCTCGTCGTTTGATGGAGAATGACAAAATTGAGGTCTCAGCTACTGAATTCGATCGGAATTTAGCTGCGATTACCGATTTTGTTGAAATAAAAGGGGATAAAGCTGTTTATAAAAGTGAATGGAATGCTGGTGGTTCGGCACAGAAATGGAATATGCTCCATTATGATGTGCAGTTGATTGGTGGTATTGTGCTCCATAATGGAAAAATATCAGAGATGGGAACAGGTGAAGGAAAGACTCTTGTGGCTACCCTCCCTGTTTTCTTAAATGCATTAGCTGGACGTGGTGTTCATGTGGTGACTGTAAATGACTACTTGGCAAAACGTGACTCCGAATGGATGGGACCTATCTACCAATTTCACGGAATATCTGTTGATTGTATCGACAAGCATCAGCCTAACTCACCAGAACGTCGTAAAGCCTATGAGGCCGATATCACCTTTGGGACAAACAATGAATTTGGATTTGATTATTTACGTGATAATATGGCCGTTAGTCCAGCTGATCTGGTTCAACGTAAACACCATTATGCGATCGTCGATGAGGTCGATTCGGTATTGATTGATGACGCTCGAACACCTCTTATCATCTCTGGACCAGTGCCTAGAGGGGAAAATCAGTTGTTTGATGGGCTTAAAGCTCCCGTTGAACGTTTGGTAAAAGCTCAGCGTGATCTTGTTGGTAATTACCTCGTTGAAGCAAAAAAGAAAATCGGTTCGGAAAACAATAAGGAGTCTGAAGAAGGTGCATTGGCCTTATTTAGAGCATATAAAGGTCTGCCAAAGCATAAGCCGCTTATTCGTTTCTTAAGTGAAGAGGGTAATAAAGCCAAGATGCTTAAGATGGAAAACTACTACATGCAAGATAATAACAAGCATATGTATGTGGCTACCGATCCGCTATTTTTTGTGATTGAAGAGAAGTTAAACTCTATTGAGTTGACCGATAATGGAATCGAAATTCTATCGAAAGATAATGAAGATAATGGCTTTTTCGTTCTTCCAGATGTTGGAGCTGAAATAGCCGATATTCAAAATGATAAATCTCTTAGTGATTCAGATCGCGTAGAGCAAAAAGATCTCTTGCTGCAAAATTTTGCAGTCAAATCGGAACGAGTTCATACGGTGAATCAGCTTTTAAAAGCCTATACGATGTTTGAGAAGGACGTTGAATACGTTCTGATGGATGGCAAGGTTAAAATTGTGGATGAGCAGACTGGTCGTATCATGGAAGGTCGTCGTTATTCAGATGGTCTGCATCAAGCTATTGAGGCGAAAGAACATGTGAAGATTGAAGATGCGACACAGACCTTTGCGACCATTACCCTTCAGAACTATTTCAGAATGTACCATAAGCTCTCTGGTATGACTGGAACAGCAGAAACGGAAGCTGGTGAGCTATGGGATATCTACAAATTAGAGGTTGTTGTTATTCCAACCAATCGTTCCATCATTCGAAAGGATTTTGAAGATCTTGTTTATAAGACCAAAAAGGAGAAATACAATGCCATTATTGATGAGATTGTACGCTTAAATAAGATAGGTCAACCAATGCTTGTCGGTACTACTTCGGTTGAGATTTCTGAATTGTTAAGTCGGATGCTTCAGATGAGAGGCATTAAACATCAAGTTCTGAATGCAAAACTCCATCAAAGAGAGGCTGATATTGTAGCTGAAGCTGGAAAGTTAGGTATGGTAACGATCGCAACCAATATGGCTGGTCGTGGAACCGATATCAAGCTAACTGCAGAAACTCGTGAATTGGGTGGATTAGCCATTATCGGTACCGAGAGACATGAGTCTCGTCGTGTAGACCGTCAGCTGCGAGGCCGATCTGGTCGTCAAGGTGATCCAGGTTCATCACAGTTTTTCGTCTCTTTAGAGGACGATCTAATGCGACTGTTCTCTTCCGATCGAATTGTTCGAATCATGGATAAGCTAGGTTTGAAAGATGGCGAGGTTATACAGCACTCTATGATAACAAATGCGATCGAGCGCGCGCAGAAAAAAGTTGAAGAGAATAACTTCGGCATACGTAAACGCTTGCTTGAATACGACGATGTGATGAACTCACAGCGCGAGGTGATTTATAAGAAAAGAAAACATGCCCTATATGGCGAGCGTATTGATGTCGATATCTTAAATATGATCTATGATATCAGTGATAATATTGCAACCGAATATGAACCAAATGGTGAGGAGGGTTTTGAAGATTTCAGACTTGAACTGATCCGTACGTTGTCGCTGGATAGTCCCGTTGACGAAACAGAACTTAACGATTTGAAGCCAGACGAGCTGACAGAAAAAATATATCATGCTGCGACGGCTAATTTCATACGAAGATCTCAAGCAATAGCCAAGCAGGCCATGCCTGTGGTAAAGGATGTGTTTGAGACTAAAGGCCATTTGTATAATAATATTGTTGTTCCCATTACTGATGGTTTAAGGCTGTTTAATATAATTACTGATCTGGAAAAGGCTTACAAGAGTGAAGGGCAAGATTTAGTTAAATCATACGAACAACAGGTGATCTTAGCAACTATTGACGAGCATTGGAAAGAGAATCTAAGAGAATTGGATGAGCTTCGGACTTCGGTTCAAAATGCCTCATATGAGCAGAAAGATCCTTTGTTGATCTACAAACTCGAATCCTTTAACCTGTTTAAGGCGATGATGGAACGGGTGAATAAAGGGGTTGTATCTACGTTGATGAAAGGTCAGATACCGATCAATGATGCAGAACAGGTTAAAGAGGCTCCAGCAGCTCGTCGTCAGACTGACAGATCGAAATATCGTGAAGAGAAAAGTGATATTTCAGCGAACTCTCCTGCCAGTCAGCACGAAGAAAAACATGTTCAGCCAATCCGTGTAGCTCCTAAAGTTGGACGTAATGAAGCATGCCCTTGTGGTAGTGGAAAGAAATTTAAGAACTGTCACGGACACGGTCAAGTTGATTAATAAACTGGGTTATGATGAATACACTTTTGGCCATACATTGGAATGCTAGTCCTGAATTTTTCAGTATCGGCTCAATATCTATTCGTTGGTATGGTTTGATGTTTGCCTTGGGGTTTACCTTTGGTTTCTCTATCCTAACTAGGATGTTTAAACATGAAGGTTCAAATCCTGCTTTAGTCGAGATAGTTTTTGTCTATATGATCGTTGCTACCATTGTAGGTGCAAGGCTTGGTCATGTAATCTTTTACGGATGGGATTATTATTCACAACATCTAATTGAGATATTTCTCCCTATTGCAAAGGGTGAAGGGGGCTATAAATTTGTAGGATTCCAGGGTCTTGCCAGTCATGGTGGAGCTATTGGTATTATCATTGCCATCTGGATTTTTTCAAAGAAAATTACGAAACTGCCTGTTTTATGGACTTTAGATCGGGTTTTGGTACCTACAGCCTTGGTTGGGGCAATGATCAGAACTGGTAATCTAATGAATTCTGAAATCTATGGGGTGGCAACTAATTTGCCTTGGGGATTTATTTTCGACCGCAATAATGAGACCATTGCAAAGCATCCGACCATGATCTATGAGTCGATCTGCTATTTAATCACTTTTGGACTTATGATGTATTTCTATTACAAAACCAAAGATCTTAAAGATCGGTTAGGTTTGCTTACAGGCGTATTTCTAATAGGTATATTTTTAACTCGATTTTTAATCGAATTTATCAAAGAAAACCAGGAGGCTTTTGAATCAAATATGACTCTAAATATGGGTCAGATCTTAAGTATTCCTTTTGTTTTGGCAGGAATATGGCTCATCTACCATGCCTTAACTCATCCACCAGTCGTATATAGGAAGTAGGTCGATCTCTAGACCTCTTTTGAGGTCAAGACAGCATTGTACATCACCTCAATAGGATGAAGGGCAGATCGTCCTGTTCCATCCTTGATCTGATGTCGACAGCTTGTTCCTGAGGTTGATAAGATGTCTGAAGCTTCACTCTTTCTTATTTCTGGGAATAATATCAGCTCTCCAATTTGCATCGATAGTTTGTAATGCTCTTTTTCATACCCAAAAGATCCAGCCATACCACAACATCCAGTCTTTAATTCTTGCACCACATAGTTTTCAGGTAACATAAGCATCTGACGCGTGGAAAGGGATGAGGCTAGTGCTTTTTGTTGACAATGGGTATGAAGTTTGATCTCCTTTTTCTCGCTGGAGAACTGATCAGCTCTGATGTTCCCTTTTTCCATCTCCTGAACAAAAAATTCGTCAAATAGCAGTGCATTCTTGCCCAAGGCAATCGCTTCACTCTTTAATGATGGGTCAACTAAATCAGGATACTCATCTCTAAAGGTTAATATCGTTGAGGGTTCAATCCCAATTAAGGGAGTCTCGGCACTGATAATTCCTTTTAAGTGATTGATATTTTCAACTGCAATCTTTTTTGCTTCACGAACAAGCCCTTTAGATAAATAGGTCCGTCCACTCTCCCGATGTTTCGGAATAATCACTTCATATCCCAATTGATTGAGCAGTAGTATTGCTTTAATGCCAATCTGAGTCTCTTGGAAATTGGTAAACTCATCTGCAAACAAGTACACTTTTCGCTTTAATCCAGTTTGTTTGGGTGTTTTTTTAGCCCATTGTATTAGCGTTTGAGCTGAATAGCTTGGTATCTTTCTTTCTGGATGAAAGCCAATGATTTGCGAAAACCACGATTTAGAAAGCAAGAAATTCGTGATGGGTCTGAAAGCTATGGCTAGATTTCCAAAACGTGGCAGGTAAGCTATTAATGAAGAGCGAAGTGGAGTTCCATTTTCATCGTGATAATGCTGCATGAATTCAGCTTTTATCTTAGCCATGTCAACGTCAGAAGGGCATTCACCTTTGCAACCTTTACACGAAATGCAGAGATCTAAAATCTTGTAGATCTCTTTTTGAATAAGTGGTTTATCCTTTTTCGAGTGATGCATATATTCTCGAAGCAGATTAGCTCTGGCTCGTGTGGTCTGATCTTCATCACGAGTGGCCATATAAGTTGGACACATCGTTCCTCCTATAAGCTCCGATTTTCTGCAGTCTGCCGAGCCATTGCATTGCTCAATAGCTCTTAAAAATCCGTGTGTTGAGGCGAAACTAAAGTTTGTGGCGATCTCTGGATACCGATTGGCAACCTCAAAACGAAGGTTCTGGGTGATTGGAGGTACATCGGTAATCTTTCCAGGATTTAGAATATTCAATGGATCCCAGGTATGCTTAATCTCTTTGAATAGGTTATAGATCTCCTCACCAAACATGAAGGGGATAAAAGATCCTCGGAGCCTTCCATCACCATGCTCACCAGATAATGAGCCTCTGTGTTTTTTTACAAGCTCAGCCACATCTTGTGCCAATGAGGCATAGATCTTCTGATCTTCTTCGGTTTTTAAATTTAATAGGGGTCTAAGATGAAGCTCTCCTGCAGCTGCATGCGCATAATACACACAACTAAGTCCATATTTCGCAATCACAGTCTTGAATTCTGCAATATATGCAGGTAGCCTTTGGGGTGAGACTGCGGTATCCTCAATAACGGTTGTACTTCTTTTATCGCCTGGGATGTTCGATAATAACCCCAATCCAGCGGTACGTAATTCCCATACTTTTTTTATCTGATCGTCGCCAAGAACTAATGGAAAATGGAAGCCTAACGATACCTTGGTAAGATCTTCAACCAATTTTTTATACCACTCTTCAACCTCCTGCAGCGTTTCTGCAGCAAATTCAATCATTAATATGGCCTTTGGATCTCCAGAAATAAAGAACCGATTTTCACGTTGAGAAATACTCTCCTTGGTGCAATCCATAATGATGTCATCCATAAGTTCAATAGCCGATGGCTTGTGGTTTAAGATGACAATATTCGCCTCTAAAGCCTCTTCTAAAGAGGTGAAATGGGCTGGTACGACACACTTTACCTTGGGCGCTAAGGGGAGGAGATTTAATTTTATGGAAGTGGTGAATGCTAGTGTTCCCTCAGAACCCGCTAACAACTTAGAAAAGTTAAATGGGACACCATTTTCAACAAACGGATCTGTTTCCATTAAAAAATCCACCGCATAACCCATGTTTCTTCGGGATACTTCAGGTTCTGGAAACACTTCTGTGATAAGTTTTCTTGTGGCTTTATTCTCTAATACCGTTTGAATCTGTTGGTATATCTGAGTCTCAAGTGTTGATGTGTCACCCTCGCATTTGGCTCTAAATTCAGCTTTTGATAAGGGTCCAAAAGTAACTTCTGAACCATCGGCTAATATCGTCTCAACCTCCAGGACATGTTCACGAACACTGCCATATATAATTGACCTTAATCCGCATGAGTTATTCCCAAGCATGCCGCCAATACGACAACGATTACTCGTTGAAGTCTCTGGTCCAAACTGCAGACCATATGGCTTAAGATATATGTTAAGTTCGGCTAAGTTCACACCTGGTTCCACAACAACCCATCGCTCTTCTTTATTGAATTCGATGATGCGGTCAAGATATTTGGAGATGTCGATAACAATTCCTGGACCCACAACTTGGCCTGCAAGCGATGTTCCGGCACCACGTGGTATAACAGATGTTTTATTCTCTTGAGCGAAAGTTAAGACCTTTTTGACATCCTCTTTACTCTTTGGAAGAACGACTGCTAATGGTAATTCCCGATAGGATGAAGCATCAGTAGCATAGATGATTCGATGCGCTTTGTCACTATAAAGCTCACCGTCAATCGACTGTGATAGTTTTTCAAATAGGATGCTATTTTTCATGCAGAAATCTAATGGTCGACTAAAATACAAAAAAAATCTCTCATCGATTTTTCGATGAGAGATCTCTCTGATTTTTAATTTAATTCGATTAAGGAATCAGCTTACCCTCTTCCAAAATAACATCATAGGCATAACCAGCACCGAAATCCTTTTTAAGCGCTATAACCCCTTCGAAAGTGAGGATATCTCCAACCTTTGCCTCCTCTGCTGTAGTTATTGTAAGATCGAAAGCTCCATTGCTATTGGTTCCATCTTGAATATGAATCCAATTTTTACCCATGATCTGTGCATTAAATTTTACAACCTCACCTTTTATGCGAACCACTTTGCCGCCATAGGTATCCTTTGCCGAAAATAACTCTGCAATGGTAATTCCCCCTTTAGCTTTCTCAATTTTAATCCCTTCTATGGCAACGGCTGCCTTTTTGCCATTTGCTGGCGCTGAATTGGCCGATTTTTCTACTGAGCCGATAACGTCGGAACTGAATTTAGAAGCGAATATAATCGACGGAAAAGTTCTGTTTAGCTCCTTGCTGGTGAAATTTTCCATCTCTACACTCGATTCGTAATAGTATGTTTTTCCTATTTCTACATCTTGCTTCGCAATAGCAATCCACCCTTCTTTACCATCCTCAGATACTCTAAGATAGGTGTAGTTACTCGACTGAATGACCTCAGCTGTGGTTATTTTATGGACACCTTGAACCATCGAGTTGTTCACTTTAGGGGTGTTATTGCAAGCGACGAATAAGAGCAATAGAAATGCGGAGATTATGGAAATTTTTAATTTCATAACGTAAATATATTGGTGAATAAAAAGTTGTTTAATTGGTTCGTTTAGGATGATTTTATAACATGCCTAATAGAATCAATTAGTTAGGCAAAAGTAGAGATATTTTTCCTGAATTCGTCCTAGATTTGTGGTAAATTGACAATTAAGAATTGTTATAAGTTATGTGCTAGTTAATGGTTTGATTAGTTTATACTATTTGCTTTTTTATGTTTTAATGAGATTATTATTCGTTTGTTTTTTAATCGTATTACTTTAGGTTAAAATTTAAATATTCGGTGATATTTTAGCTTTATTTTATAGCTTTACGCAACCTATTGAAAGTTTTGTGATTGTAAGTTTACAGAACTAATAGGTTGTAATAATTAGTTTTACAGACCTTATTAAGTCAATTATAGATGAGTGATTTAGACGCACGTGTCAGTGAAAAACTTGAGAATCTCAGAAGTTGGTTTCTTGAGCGTGATGGTTCGATAGTTGCGTTTTCTGGAGGTGTCGACTCTGCTTTGGTTCTTTTTCTGGCAAGGAAATTCCAGGGAAAAGAGAAGGCTATTGGCGTGATCTCAAATTCGGAAAGTTTGAAAAGCTCAGACTTTAAACTTGCAGTTTCATTTTGTGAATTATTTGATATACACCTCGAAGTGATAAAAACCAACGAACTCAGTGATGTTCGTTATCGTGCAAACCCAGTTAACCGATGCTTCTTTTGTAAGGATCATCTTTTTCAAGACCTTCATAAGATTAAAGCAAAATATCCTCAGTTTGACCTCTTAAGCGGAACTAATTCGGATGATCTTGGAGATTATCGACCAGGCCTAGAAGCTGGAAAAATAAATCGTGTTATTTCTCCTTTGGTGGATTGTAAGATCACTAAAGAGGATGTGCGAACATTAGCAAAACACTTTAACTTACCTAATTGGAACAAGCCTGCAAGTCCTTGTCTGAGCTCTAGAATACCTTATGAGCAGGAGGTAACGCTGCTTAAGCTCCGACAGATTGAAGCCGCCGAAGAGTTGCTTAATACCTATGGATTCGAAGATGTTCGTGTACGCCATTATGGTTCATATGGCAAAATAGAAGTTTTAAAAGCTGATTTTGAGAAACTAATGAGCATAGAACAAGTGCTTAGAGTGGAAATGCAAAAGATAGGTTTTGAGGAGATAAAACTTGATCAAGAAGGATTAGTCTCGGGGAAATTAAACCGAGTTATAAATGTGAATGACTTGAAAATCGCTACTCGATGAGAATATTATATTACGATTGTTTTGCAGGAATAAGTGGAGATATGAATCTTGGTGCCATGATAGACCTTGGCGTCGATTCAGCCTATCTAACCACAGAACTACAAAAATTAAATATTGAAGGCTTCCATCTTGAGATTTCAAAAGATAGCCGCCGCGGCATTTCTGGCACTAAAGCTACCGTTGTTGTTGAGAATCCTGACAATGAAAAACACCGTCATCTGAGGCATGTCGAGGAGTTGATCAATAATTCTACTCTTTCGGCTAAGGTGAAAGAGAAATCGATACAGATCTTTGATTTGATCGCCGAAGCAGAAGCTAGCGTTCATCAGATTGATAAACAAAGAGTCCATTTTCATGAGGTCGGAGCCCTAGATTCTATTGCAGATATTGTCGGCGCTGCCATATGCTGGGACTATCTCAAGATTGACAAAGTTGTCTCGTCACCCATTCAACTTGGAGGCGGTACGGTGCGGTGTGCACATGGTATTATGCCTGTTCCAGCTCCAGCTACAGCTTTAATTGTGAAGGGTATTCCAATTAAAATGGGGTTGATACAACATGAGGCTACAACACCAACTGGGGCTGCTATATTAGTGGCTTTGGTCGATGAGTTTACTGAACAGTTTAATTTTCCAATTCAACAGACTGGTTATGGAATTGGGCACCGTGATATTTCAGAAGTTTCCAATGTCCTTCGGGTCTACCTATCCGAATCGGAAAATGGATTAGGGAATACGCAACAACTAGAGTCTTGGATGATAGAGTGCAACATCGACGATATGAATCCGGAGTGGTATGAACCATTAGTTGAGAAACTCTTTGAGGCTGGTGCTAATGATGTGTTTATCACCCCTGTGATGATGAAAAAGTCGCGACCAGCAAATCGACTTTCGGTTTTAGGCACCCTGAAAACACTTTCAGAACTAAAATCAATCATCTTTAAACACTCAACATCTATTGGTCTTATTGCCTATCCGGTAACCAAAACGTTTCTTGACCGTACCGAACAAGAGATCGATACTGAACTTGGAAAGGTTCGCATAAAGTCAACCATTTTTGAAGGCAAGGAGATTCATGCCAAAGTTGAATTTGAAGATATCAAGCGCCTGTCGTTACTTCATGGATTAAGTATGAGTGAAGTGGAACAACTAGTTAACAAGAAACGGTAAGATGGAACTTCGAGAACTGCTTGAAAAATATAAGGCTGGTGAGCTAGCACAGGATGAGGTGATAGCTGCGCTTTCAAATACTGGATTTGAAGATATGGGCTTTGCAAATATCGATACCGATCGTAAAAAAAGAACAGGCATTCCTGAGGTGATCTATGCCGCGGGTAAGACCACTGATCAAGTTCGTCAAATCGTTCAACGCATGTACGATAAAGGTTTGGATATCTTAGCTACACGCATTACAGAGGAGATGGCCCAAGCTGTTTTAGCCATCGTGCCAAAAGCTTCCTACAACCAATTAGCACGGACCATAAGCTATAAACACAAAGATGAAGTGTGCAGCGAAAGTTACATCGCAATCATTTCGGCTGGCACATCAGACTTACCTGTTGCTGAAGAAGCGGCCGAAACAGCCCGATTTTTAAATAATAAAGTGGTGACCATCTACGATGTAGGGGTTGCTGGAATACATCGTTTATTCAATAAGCTAGAGCTGATTACCAATGCCAAGGTAATCATCGTTGTGGCAGGCATGGAAGGAGCACTCGCAAGCGTTGTTGGGGGTTTAGTCGATAAACCGGTTATTGGTGTCCCAACAAGCATCGGTTACGGCGCAAATTTCCAAGGATTATCAGCTCTTCTTTCGATGTTAAATAGTTGTGCAACAGGTGTCTCGGTGGTAAACATCGATAATGGCTTTGGAGCAGCGTGCCAGGCCTCTTTAATCAATAAACTTTAGGATAAAAGGGAGAACTATAATGTAACCCATATTTAGGACAGCTGTTTAAGGTGTAAAACAATTCAGGGCAGTGAATTTACAGCTTCTGCTTTTACAGGAATATTAAATGAGAAGCAGATTCGTATTAGTATGGATGGCAAAGGAAGAGCACTGGATCATATTTTCATTGAAAGGCTTTGGCGTAGTGTTAAATACGAGTATCTCTATCTTACCAGACCAGAAAATGGAATAGATCTATTCGATGGTCTGGCCACCTATTTTGAACACTACAATACCACCAGATACCATCAGTCATTGAACTATAAAACACCTGATGAAATCTATTTAGCGGCGTAGGTAATATCTGACTATTGAACCGAGAACAACTCTTCAAAGGAGTTGTTCCCCGTTTCAACAGTCTATCAGAATCATCATCTTTTATTTTGTTCATAAAAGAAGGAGAAAAGTTGTTTTTTAGGAAAACAACAAATACCTTTGAAGTAATAAAGTACACCTTAAAAACAGCATTAGACTGTCTAAGCAGGTGGTTACATTATAAACTGTGTTCTGGTCCTTCATCGAAAATCTACTATTTTTTACTGTTTTATGCAATCAAAAGATCGATCAATTTTTAGCTTAGCTGTAATCGTGGCTTCACTCGGTTACTTTGTTGATATGTATGACTTGCTTTTGTTTACGATTGTTAAGCGCCCTAGTCTATTTGCAGTTGGATCTACAGATTCTACCTTGCTTTCCGATAGCATTGCTGTGATGAATTGGCAGATGATCGGATTGCTACTTGGAGGTATCTTGTGGGGCGTATTAGGGGATAAAAAGGGGAGACTTAGCATATTATTTGGCTCAATCATTCTCTATTCCGTAGCAAATTTTGCAACGGCCTATATTCATACGGTTGATCAATATATCGTATGCCGGTTTATTGCTGGTATTGGCTTAGCTGGAGAGCTTGGAGCCGGTATAACGTTAGTCAGCGAGCTGCTTCCACAAAGTAAACGGGGCATCGGCACTTCGGTGGTTGCAGGTTTTGGCTTGACCGGAGTTATTGCAGCCTATTTCACCTATCAAGTAACCCTGGATTGGCGTCTATGTTACCAAATCGGGGGAGTATTGGGTATTCTACTCTTATTCCTTAGGGTTAGCATAGTGGAATCAGGCATGTTTAATCAGGTTAAGCTGAAAAATGTTTCTAAAGGAAATTTCTTTTTGTTTTTCTCAAGCGGAATACGATTTAAAAAATATTTCACTGCGATCCTATTAGGACTTCCAACTTGGTGTATTATTGGAATCTTGGTGACACAGAGTGATCGATTTGCAAAGGCGATGTTCGGCAGTACCAATTTTGATGCTGGTCGTGCCGTGATGTTAGCCTACGTGGGTATTGCCATTGGTGACTTGATTGCTGGATTTGTCTGTCAGTATTTTCAAAGTCGTAAAAAGGGTCTACTTCTATACTACACATTATGCTCATTGAGTATCATCCTTTTCTTTAGCGGATTTAATACAAGCAACACCTCAATGGCTATTATCTGTGCTTTACTTGGATTTAGCTCTGGATTTTGGATTATCTTTATTACAATGGGAGCAGAGCAATTCGGTACTAATTTAAGGGCAACAGCTACCACCACGATTCCAAATATGGTAAGAGGCTCCCTGCCCTTGATAAATATGATGTTTCTTAACCTATTTCAAAAAGATTTAGGATTAAACATTATCAAAAGTGGAATCTATACCGCTGCAATCGTGATCGTAATTACGCTTACCGCTCTATATTTTACCGAAGAGACGTACCATAAAGATCTCGACTATATCGAATAGTTTTTTTGAACGCTAGCTGCGTACTGCTTTTTAACTAGCGAAAATTACTTCATCCATACCTTGCTTTTGCGACTCAAGGACCTCTAGATAGCGCAGTTGTGCTTTGGTTCGAACAAGGTTATGACCGGCATATTCTGTTTTATAATAGGTGTCACCATTTAGATAGTCGGTAAAGAATCGCATGGCTTGTTCCCAGGCCATATAAAGGCATGAAAAGGCTAAGTTTTCAATCTCTTTTGGGGTGAGAAATGATTTTGCTTTCGAAATATACCCTTTTGCAAACGCTTCGTAAATAGGTTTGTTGAAGGTTATTTTTTCCAGATTAGGTTCATCTTCAGGAGCCGTATTTCCCAGGGTACGTATAGCATCACCGAAATCATATAGAGCTGAACCCGGCATCACCGTGTCTAAGTCGATGACGCACAGTGAATTATTTTCTTGATCGAAAAGAATGTTGTTGATCTTCGTATCGTTATGGGTAATGCGCATCGGTAACGATTTATCATCCAGGGCACGCTGCAGCGAGGTCATGGAATCGGAGCGTTGCAGGATCTGGTCGATAATCGCTTTGTTTTCAGAGACTCTACCAGCAAGATCTGCGGTGATTGCCGCTTGGAAATCTTTTAATCGCGATAGCCCATTGTGAAAATTAGGGATCGTCTCAATTAATTTCTCGCCGGGCAAATCGGAAAGCTGCAGCTGAAAATGGCCAAAAGCACGAGCCGCATTATAGGCCTGTTCGGGCACTTGGATTAATTCTACAACCCGACAATCTTTGATAAACAGAAATAGCGTCCAGAAATTTCCCTCTTCGTCATTGACAAACATCTTCCCATCTTTTGCCGGATAGTACGTCATCACTTTTCGTTCGACCTCTTTTTCACCTGAAGCCAAAAGCTTCTCACGAATATGGTTGGTACTGACCACGATGTTCTCCATCATCCCAGCGACATTTTTAAAAATCTTATGATTCTTGCGTTGGATGATGTAATTAGGTGCTTCAGCTGGAGATGTTTCAACCAAATAGGTGTCGTTGATATGACCAGTCCCAAATGAACGGATCGATGAGATTGTTAGTTCTAGCTCAAATTCTTTGACCAGATCTATAAGTTTTTCTTCGTTCATAAAAGAGTAGATAATAGTTGAAATTTTAGAATTGGATTCTTTAATAGATTAGCTCCAAAGATGAGAGGGGTATTCCCCAGATTTAATCAAGGCCTTAATCTTATCTTGTACGAATGGTTTATCTTCTTGATAAGTAACCCCAAACCAAGGAGAGTCGCAGCTTAGAACCTTTGTTCTAACAGTACCTTTGACGATATTGTTGTTAATCACAAGAGGAATGTAAAATTCTGATTTTAACTCATTCCCATGATTTTTTAGAAACTCTTTAAAGTCTTCCGTAAGGTAGTTGAAAACATTTGGCTTAAGACCCCAGAAGTTCATCGAAACGGGTGTGTTTCCTTCTAGTTTAGTCCGATCTTCATCTTCGTAGAAAAAGATGCCATCTGACTCTCCGATGATCTTTGTCCGTTCAACGACAGTCGTTAGATTCCCAGCAGCATCTGTATTGCAAACACCACGCGACACGGATCCAAACTCAGAAAGCGTGTTGGCAACATAATATCCAACCATCGCATATTCATTTTCGTCGGTAGAGGTGGTTAAAAAATCGGCCATGGCACGGTAGGCATTACCACCATAAAAATCATCCGCATTAATAACCGCAAATGGCTCTTTCGTTACAGGTTCTGCCATAAGTGTGGCATGAGCTGTTCCCCAAGGTTTTTCGCGCTCTGGATGGATGTTAAATCCACTAGGAATTTTATCTCGAGATTGATAGACATATTCAACTTCGATTCGACCCTTCAGATTCGGCTCAAATCGCGCTTTAAATGCCTCAGCAAAATCTGTTCGAATCACAAATACGACCTTCCCAAACCCAGCTTTTATCGCATCGTAAAGCGAATAGTCAATAATCGCTTCCCCATTTGGACCTACTTCATCTAATTGTTTAAGACCGCCATAACGACTGCCCATGCCTGCCGCTAGAATTACTAATGTTGGTTTCATTTTTTGAACTTTATTTTATTGAAAAACATCCATGAACTCTTCTACTCAGTGGTTGAAAAGAAGGTCATGGATGTTTTATTAGTTTAATATCTTGATGATTTGTCCTTCAAGATCATTGATCAACTAATTATTTTCTGATTTTATGACCGCTTAAGGCATAATAAAGGATAAACAAAAAGCATGGAACGGCTACCCAATAGGCCTGTTGCGCGCCATAAGCGTCTTTTAAGAATCCGTAAATTGTTGGAACGACTGCTCCACCTACAATGGCAATAACCAATAAAGAAGAGCCAGCTTTAGTAAATCTACCTAGATCGGCAATTGCTAACGGCCAAAGTGCTGGCCACATCAATGAGCATCCAAGGGCCATTAATGAGATAAACCAGATAGATAGTGACTCCGTAACGAAAACAACCATTAAAGATCCAATTAACGCTACAATGGCACAAATCAATAGGGCTTTTGCTTGACTAAGGTGTTTCGGGATAAAGATTACTCCACAGATATAACCAATTACCATTCCAATAGGTGCTATCCAAGCATACAATCCTGGGTTTGGAAGATTAATGCTTGTCGCATAATCCACTAAAGTTCCCAATGAAATAGTCTCAACACCTACATATAAGAAGAGTGTTAATCCACCTAAAAGAAGATGAGGGAACTCCCAGATCGATTTTTTGTTGGCCGCATAAGCACAATCTTCTGTGCTATCTTCTTCCCCAGCAGCAGCCACTTCAGGTAGCGGTGAGAAATAGGCTAATACACCCAGAAGAATAAATACGCCGATGATGATGTAAAAAGGCAAATTGATATCTGTAAGTTGCACATCTGCAACATTTTTGCTAATTACAAGTGACAAAAATAGGGGAGCAATAGGCCAAGCTAATTTGTTTGCGATACCCATGATACTCATTCTCTTTGCCGCACTTTCAATAGGGCCAAGGATTGTAATGTATGGGTTAACAGAGGCTTGTAAGAAGGCATTTCCCATTCCACTAATAAAAGAGGCAAACAAGAAGAGGGGTAAACTACCTAATCTCGCCGAAGGGATAAAGAGATAAAAACCTGCAGCAAACATTAGAAAGGAGAGTGCCATGGTATTCTTGTAGCCAATTTTGCCAATCACCAAAGAGGCGGGATAGCCAAAGATTAGAAAGGCAGAGAAAGTCGCTGCAAGAACAAGATAAGATTGTCCGGATGAGATATTAAGCGCCTTGCTTAATAAGGGGATTAAATAACTATTTATTCCCAAAGCAAAGCCAATGGCAAAAAACATGATCCCTACAATAATCAGTGGTAAGAGGTAGCTCTTTTTGATGGTCTGATTCATCTCCATTTTAGTTAGTGGTTTAATTAAGTTAAATTAAGTTTTACAATACACAGATGCGAAAATAATCATTTTTGATTGTTAGCCGCTATGATTCTAATTTTCTTCGGAATTTTGATCGTTTTAGATCTGACAGCCACTTTGAAATTACAAATCTTCGTTTTTATACCAACCTGCATAGGTATGGTAGTTATTGGCAATGCGGTTGATTTCACCTTCTAGTAACTCTGGACTTATATCTTTAATCTTTTTTGCAGGAGAGCCACCATAGACGGATCCAGATTCGATGATAGTCCCTTTTGTGACCACTGCTCCAGCTGCCACAATTGAATTGCTGTTTACTATGGCATCATCTAAGACAACGGCATTTATTCCAATCAGGACATTGTCGTGAATGGTGCATCCATGGACCACTGCGCCATGTGCAATAGATACATTATTGCCAATAGTGGTAGGGGATTTCTGATAAGTAGCATGAATTACAGCATTATCTTGGATATTTACATTATTTCCAATCTTGATGTAGTGCACATCACCACGCAGAATGGCACCATACCAAATGCTGCAATTGTCACCTATTGAGGTCTCTCCAATGATCACTGCTGTTTCAGCGAACCAACAATTTTTTCCAAATGTTGGTTGTTTACCTTTTAATGCTTTAATGATAGCCATTCTGTCAAAAATTTAAAATTTGAAGACCAAAATTAATAATATACACGCAATACCGAAGGATTAAATCGGACCGTATTTTACAAACCTAACTATTAATGAATAATTCTCCTGGTTTGCAACGTCGAACGGAATCATTTTACATGTAGACCCTTGTTTATAATCCGTCTAAAATACTCCATATTAGTGGATATCAATGGCAAATATCAACCTAGTTAGTTACTTTTGCTGTGCATAACCATTAACGAATATCTCTTAGGGTCTACAACCTATTTCACTGATTTTTTTCTATTGTTTAGTCGATGGGTTTGACCAGTTAATGTGCAATCCGCATATAGATTTCATAAGTAGTTGAAATATAAATACTTATTTTTATGGGCAATACGAAAATTGTTGAACTGGAAGAGGTTGCAATCCGGTTTTCTGGCGATTCCGGTGACGGAATGCAATTAACTGGAGCACTTTTTTCAGATACCTCCGCGTTATTTGGTAACGACATCTCTACCTTTCCAGATTATCCATCCGAGATTAGAGCCCCTCAAGGGACAATTGGTGGGATAAGTGGGTTTCAAGTTCAATTTGGGAAAAGCAGGATTAAAACTCCGGGTGACTTTGCACATGTGCTGGTGGCCATGAATCCAGCAGCTGTAAAAGCAAACGCTAGCTTTATGAGTCCTGGCGGTACAATTTTCTATGATGTGGACAGCTTTACTCAAAAGAACTTTGATAAAGCTAAACTAAAGACTGATGACCCCTTTGAAGAGTGCAATCTTCAAGATTTCATAAAAGTTGCAGTCCCGATCACCAGCATGACAAGAGAAGCTTTAAAAGATCTGGATATCGATAATAAGAGTATTCTTCGAAGCAAGAATATGTTTGCACTCGGTTTAATTTGTTGGGTATTTAGTAAGCCTCTCGATTATATAGAGAAATTTATCAATCGCAAATTTGCCAAAAGTCCGATCGTCGTAGAGACGAACTTACGTGTTTTACATGCGGGATGGAATTATGGTCTTACCTTAGAGCATCTTACACCTCGTTATGTTGTGCATCCGGCTGAGATTGAAAAAGGGACCTACCGCAATATTAACGGAAATTTAGCTACGGCATGGGGCTTGTTGGCCGCATCGCAAAAGGCTGGTCTTGATTTGTTTATTGGTTCATATCCGATAACCCCAGCAACTGAAATTCTTCAAGCTTTAGCCGATCGCAAAGATCTAGGTGTTAAGAGTTTTCAAGCAGAGGATGAGATTGCTGGTATATGCACCGCCATTGGAGCCTCGTTTGCTGGCAAACTTGCTGTTACCACCACATCAGGTCCTGGCTTTGCTTTAAAATCAGAAGCTTTAGGTTTGAGCGTCATGGCTGAGCTACCCTTGGTGGTGGTGAATGTTCAACGTGGAGGACCTTCAACTGGACTTCCTACCAAAACCGAACAGTCTGATTTACTTCAAACATTATATGGTCGAAATGGCGAGAGTCCACTGGTTGTCATTGCAGCTTCTTCACCCTCTGATTGTTTTCACTTTGCTTATATGGCAGCTAAGATCGCTTTGGAGCGCATGGTTCCTGTGGTTCTTCTAACCGATGGATTTTTAGGAAATGGTTCAGAGCCTTGGCGAATACCTAAGTTGGCTGAACTAGCTTCTATTACTCCGCGAATCGCTACTAATCCAGAGATATTTAAGCCGTATTCGCGTGATGCTCAAACATTAGCTCGCGATTGGGCTTTCCCTGGTATGGATGGCTACCAACATCGAATTGGTGGTCTTGAAAAAGATGCAGCTGGAAATGTGAGTCATGATCCAGCTAATCATCAACGAATGACTGATATACGTGAGGCAAAAGTAAACAAGGTTGTGGAGTTGGTTCCTGATCTAGAAGTGATCGGTGATGCCAAAGGTGATTTATTGGTCGTTGGATGGGGTGGTACTTATGGGTATATGGATGGAGCTGTAAGAGATTTGCAATCCAAAGGTGTAGCCATTGGATTGGCTCATTTTAATTATATCAAACCACTACCAGCTAATACAGCAGCCGTATTCTCGCAATTTAAAAAGATTGTCGTTTGTGAACTTAACCTAGGTCAGTTTGCGGCTTATCTGCGAGATAAAATGCCGAACTTTCACTATCATCAATACAATAAAGTTCAGGGATTACCATTTACAGTCATTGAATTAGTCGAAAATTTTGAAAAGCTTTTGGAGGATAAAAAATGATAGAAGTATTAGAATATACCTTGAAAGATTTTAAGAGCGAGAACGAGGTTCGCTGGTGCCCAGGATGTGGCGACCATGCCGTGCTGAACGCTATTCAAAAAGCAATGGCGAATCTGGGTGTTAGGCAAGAAGATTTTGCCGTTATATCCGGCATTGGATGTTCATCTCGCTTTCCATACTATATGAGTACCTATGGGTTTCACACCATTCACGGTCGTGCTGCAGCTGTAGCCTCGGGCGTAAAATGTGCGAACCCAAATCTTTCTGTTTGGGAGATAACGGGCGATGGCGATGCTTTGGCTATTGGTGGAAACCATTTTATTCATGTCATTCGACGTAATATTGACATAAACATTATCTTGTTTAATAACAAGATTTATGGACTTACGAAGGGTCAGTATTCACCGACCTCTGATTGTGGGGCTGTCACTAAAACATCTCCACAAGGGACGATCGAGAGTCCATTTATTCCAGGTCAGTTAGTGCTTGGTGCAAGAGGGACTTTCTTTGCGCGGTGTGTGGATAACAACATGAAAAATTCGCAAGAAGTTTATGAGCAGGCGGCTAAGCATAAAGGGACTTCCGTGGTTGAGGTGTTGCAAAATTGCATCATATTCAACGATGGAATTCATGCAGAGATCTCCGATCCTAAAATGCGGGAAGAGCGTCAGATATTTCTTAAACACGGTGAACCAATGATCTTTGGAACTGAAAAAAATAAGGGACTGATGTTTGAAAAGGCCATGCTTAAAGTGGTTACCATTGGCGAAAATGGAGTTACTCTTGACGATATTCTTATTCATGATGTGACTGAACCTTATGGGTATGTTCATCAGCAATTAATAGGGATGAAGTTACCTGAATATCCTATTGCTATGGGTGTGATACGTGCCGTCGAAGCTCCAGTTTATGATCAGATGATGGAACAGCAAATCGCAGAGGTTCAAAGCAAATCAAAAATTAAATCAATCGACGATCTACTTAACAGCGGTAATACCTGGATTGTAGACTAACGATTCGGAATAGTTCTAGAAAGAGGGACTTCGGTCCCTTTTTCTGTTTTGTACTGATTATAGTTAATTTTAGGTGTTGAATTAGCTTTTGTCGTATGGCGAAAAATGAGAATCATTCGATTGGATCTATCTATAAGCGAAGGCTTTCGGATCGCGATATTTTTCAAGAGTTAATGCCCCATAAGGTTAAGGAGGTATTACTCTTTGCAACCCTCTACGACTCTTTTTCCATAGAACGAGAAGGGCAGTTTTCAGATAAAATTTTTGGTGAATATCTGCAGCTAAACCTGTATGCTGCCCCCCGATTTACCAGTGTAAATACATTAGAGCATCTTTCAAATATAATTCATACCCGACATTTTGATTTAGTTATTATTATGGCAGGTGCGGATATTTTTCTGCCACTAGAAGTGGCGCGAATAGTCTATAATGCAAAGCCTAGGATTCCAATTTTGCTCTTGCTAAATAGCGATCGCGATGTTCGTCCATTTCAGTTAGCTATTCAAGGCTCTCCTGCTATTGATCGTATTTTTGTTTGGAATGCTAATTCCAATGTCTTTCTGGCGATGATTAAATACATTGAAGACAAGAAAAATGTTGCCAATGATACTAGAATGGGAGGTGTTCGGGTGATTTTGCTCGTTGAAGATTCGATAAAATATTACTCCCGCTACCTGCCTCTGCTGTTTACCAGTGTCATGATGCAAACACAAGCCTTAGTTTCCGATAAGTCGGAAGACGAATTGCATAAGATCTTTAAATATCGGGCTCGACCCAAAGTTTTGTTGGTTAGTAGCTATGAAGAGGCATTAGTGATCATTCATGAGTACAAGGAAAAACTACTGTGTGTTATTTCGGATGTTCAGTTTCCACGAAATGGCGTGGACGATACCAATGCTGGCATCGAATTGCTAAATTATGTTCGACAAACCTTGCGTTATCCAATCCCTTTACTTCTTCAATCACATGATAGTTCCAATGCAATAAAGGCAGCTGATATACAGGCTGGATTTATAACTAAGAATTCATATACACTCGCTAATGATATCAATGAATTTATTAACAAGAATTTAGGTTTTGGAGACTTCGTCTTTCGTAATGCAAAAGGTGACCCTATTGGAGGTGCAAAGAATCTGGAGGAGTTTGAATCTTACCTGAAAATTGTTCCAGAGGAATCATTGGTGTATCATGGGTCTAAAAACGATTTTTCTTCTTGGATGATGGCTCGAGGAGAGATCAAGATTGCGGAACGTTTAATCCCTTTTAAGATTGAAAATTTTCAAGATCCATCACGGATAAGAGAAGTCTGCTTAGCCATTTTTAGGGATGTTAAAGAGAAGAAAAATAGGGGTCGAGTCATTCGCTTTGACCCGGAACTGATTTATGGTAATCGTTGGTTACTATTAATGGGGAGCGGCTCACTTGGTGGGAAGGGGAGAGGCCTGGCTTTTATCAGTCATTTGATTGCAAATATTGATATGAAAGTTTTGCTTCCTGGTATTAACATCCGCATGCCTGCAACGGTGATTATTGGAACCAGTGAGTTTGATTGCTTCATTCAACATAATAATTTGTATGAATTTGCCTATCATAAATCTGATTTTGAGGAATTAAGAGTTGAGTTCTTGCATGGCGAGCTTAGTCCTTCCTTGTGTGAGAATCTTTCTCAATATATTAATCAGGTGACTCAACCTTTGGCGGTGCGCTCATCGGGTTTGTTTGAAGATTCATTAGTTCACCCTTGTTCAGGTGTTTATGCTACCTATCTAATTCCGAATAATCATGCCGAGGCATCGGTTCGACTAGAACAATTAACGACAGCAATAAAACTTGTTTTTGCCTCTGTTTTTAGTGATCAAGCAAAGGCCTTTTTTGGATCATTGAATTATAAGATCGAAGAAGAGAAGATGGCTATTGTGATTCAGCCGGTGGTAGGTCAAGAACGAGAGGGGCGGTTTTATGCCGATATAAGTGGAATGGCTCAATCTTTTAATTATTATCCCTATGGTTATTTGAAGCCCGATGATGGCTTGGCAGTGATGTCTATCGGTCTTGGTCAGACGGTCATGTCAGGAGAAAAGGCATTCCGATTTTGCCCGAAATATCCTGAACTTAAAATGGGAATGGCCGATGATCAGATTAGAGATTCGCAACGTGAATGTTATGGTATCGACATGCGACTTGGAAAATCTGAAGTTCGTTTGGGTGATGAATTATCGTTTCTTAGAAAGTATCAACTATCAGAATTAGAGAAGGATCGTGTTTTTGATAGTTGTGCATCGACCTATCATGCGGATAATGATATTCTAGTTCCTGGTTATGAAAAGGGTAAGACGATGGTTGTTGATTACGCTGCGATCCTTGAGTATAAAAAATTTCCTTTATGTGTGACTTTAGACCTTTTATTAGATTTGTTTAAGCAAGCGATGGGTTCGCCAGTCGAAATGGAGTTCGCCATTGATCTTAGTCAAACTGAAAATGGTTGGCCAACATTTTTCTTGTTGCAGCTAAAGCCTTTGATCCGTAATTCGGAGGATAGTGAGGTTGATCTAAGTGCTAAAGAGACAGATAAATTGCTAATGCGCTCTGCCAAAGGGATGGGGAATGGACTAATAGCTGAATTAGTGGATGTTGTTTATGTATCTTCTTTTGATAAGTTTAAAACGAAGGAGATAGCTGCTGAAATTGCAACTCTAAATCGTCTAATGGTTAGTCAGAATAAACAATATGTACTAATTGGACCAGGTCGGTGGGGAACCCGGGATAATTTCACAGGTATTCCAGTGAATTGGAGCGAAATTTCGAATGCACGGGTCATTGTAGAGTTAGCTATCCCTGGCTTTGCCCCGGAGCCGTCATTGGGGTCTCATTTTTTTCACAATGTAACTTCAATGAATATTGGTTACTTTGCAATTCAAGCAAACAATGAAAGTGATTTTTTTCGTTTAGATTTGCTGGAGAAACAAACCGTTTGCTGGGAAGGTAAGTATGTCAAACATATCTCTTTTTGCGAACCTTTTGAGGTGTTAATGGATGGTCGGCAGCAGGCTGCAATCATTCGTGTTCAATAATTGATCTTTTAAGCTGCTTATGTTTAAATTTATTTCTGCGTTTATCCTCCTTAGTGTTGTGGTCTATTTGTCAGGGCCAGTAATGCCTGATCCCGTATTAAATAATGTTCTTCCAGTTGTCTCTGAGCCTATCGCTGATTTTGTGAATAATCAAGAATCAAAAGAGCGAATAAAGCCAGATAATGAAGCGAAGATTGTTTGGGCTAATGATTCTACACATTCCCAGACTGAATATGTGCTTTTGTATTTGCACGGTTTTTCGGCTAGTCGTCAGGAGGGTTATCCCGTTAATGAAGATTTTGCCAAACGTTATGGCTGTAATGCTTATCTGTCAAGATTAGCGAGTCATGGATTGATCACCGAGGATCCACTACTGGATATGACTCCTGAGAAATATTATGATTCTGCAAAGCAAGCGTTGGTCATTGCCACACATCTAGGTAAAAAGATTGTGATTATGGGCACTTCTTCGGGTGGAACTTTAGCCCTTAAATTAGCCGCTGATTTCCCTAATCTAGTCTATGCGACGATCCTCTATTCGCCTAATGTCCAAATTAAACAAAAAGCATCTATTTTATTGACAAAGCCTTGGGGATTGCAAATTGCTCGTCTGAATTTTGGAGGAAAGTATAGAGTCACTTCTACCGATTTTCAGAGTGATAAATGCAACTATTGGTATTGCAAGTATCGCGCTGAAGGAACGGTATATCTGCAGCAATTAATGGATGTTACGATGGATAAAGCAACCTTCTCAAAAGTTAAATGTCCTCTTTTTGTAGGTTATTATTATAAAGATGAACAAAATCAGGATGAGGTGGTCGATGTTCAAGCAGCACTTAAGATGTACGAAGAGGTTGGTACTCCAAAGGATCAAAAGAGGTCTGTTGCTTTTCCAAATGCAGGGGAGCATGTTATTGCGTGCAAGCTTACCTCGAAAAGCGTAGCTGAGGTTGCTAAAGCTACCTATGATTTTTCGGAATCAATTCTTAAGATGGTTCCCGTTCGATAGTCTATTTTAGAACTGAGTCATCGCTTTTTTTAGCTCTTCTATTGCCTCAAGACACTCTATTTCGAATCGCCAAATTATGGGGTAGTAGGTCTGCTGATCTTTTTGATCTAGAATAGATTGTTGAAGTGCTTTAAGGGCTTGGCCAAGATCGGATAAGCCGACTATTTCGACAGAAGACTTTGCTTTGTGAGCCTCTTTGGCCAGATCAGCATATCTCTTTTCGCCTAGGTATTTATGCATGTTTTCTATCGATTGGGGAACTTGCTCAATAAAAAGTTCAATGATCTCACGCATAGAAGTCGAGTCGTTGTCTGTGATGTTTTTCAGATATTCTAAATTCGTTCGTGTCATAATAGCTTGAATTTTAATGCTTCTGATTATTCCAATAAAGATACCGCTAATAATTTAAATCAAAGTAGTCATTTTCTGCTTTTAGTCAGTCTGAAAGTTTTATTTTTACACTTTAACAAGAATTAAATTTCTATCCGATGATTAGAACTCCATTTTTTGAGATTCATAACCGTTATAACGCTAAGATCGTTTCGTTTGCTGGGTTTGAAATGCCAATTGAATACACGGGTATTAAAGATGAGCATTTAACTGTTCGCAACGCTGTCGGTGTTTTTGATGTATCGCATATGGGTGAGATTTGGGTTAAGGGTCCTAAGGCATTGGAGTTTTTGCAAACCGTAACTTCAAACGATGTATCGGCTCTTGTGGAAGGTCAGGCACAGTATGCCTGTTTTCCAAATGGCAAGGGAGGCATTGTTGATGATTTGCTGGTCTATTATTTCGAGCCCAACAACTATCTTTTAGTTGTGAACGCCTCGAATATTCAAAAGGATTATGATTGGTTGGTTTCTCAAAATACGTTCGGCGTAGAGCTTGAAAATGCATCTTCTAAGTTAAGTCAGCTAGCTGTTCAAGGGCCTAAGGCTTTGCAAGTATTGCAGAAGTTAACCGATGTAGATTTATCTTCTATCGGCTATTATCGATTTAAAGTTGGACGCTTAGCTGGTATTGATGGAGTTATAATCTCTGCCACTGGGTATACCGGTGCAGGAGGTTTCGAACTTTATTTTGAAAATGAGTTTGCAGAGCAGATGTGGGAGGCTATTTTTGAAGCTGGTAAATCTGAAGGTATTAAGCCAGTTGGCTTAGGGGCTCGTGATACTTTGCGTTTAGAAATGGGTTATTGTCTTTATGGAAATGATATCGATGATACAACTTCTCCTATTTCTGCTGGCCTTGGTTGGATAACTAAATTTGTGCCAGATAAGAATTTAGTAGATAAAGAGCTCTTGCTAAAGCAAAAAAACGAAGGTGTGGCGCAATCTCTTAAGGGATTTGTGATGATCGACAGAGGTATTCCAAGGCATGGATATGAAATTGTTGATGCTCAAAGTAACGTTATTGGAGTTGTTACATCTGGCACGCAATCACCAGTTTTGAATCAAGGTATTGGAATGGGCTATATCGATGTTAAACATAGTTCACTAGACACAGAGATCTATATTCTTATTCGGAACAAACTGGTTAAAGCAAAGGTGGTCAAGATGCCATTTCTCAAAGGTTAATCTTTATGTTAATTATTCATCAACTTAGGTTATTTTTCCACTTGATTTGAGTTTAACTTTGTTCAAATGTGTTAAATTTGTATTTTACATATCACTAGATTATCATATTGCTTCAATTTGCATCGCTTGATTTTCTTGAGCTGCCTCTAATTCATATTTTTTAAAATTTCTTCAAATGAAAAAGCACAATTTTTACGCAGGTCCATCAATTCTTCCTGAGTTTACTATTCAGAAAACTGCAGAAGCAATAGTGAATTTCGCAGGAACTTCTCTATCTGTATTAGAGGTCTCTCATCGGAGCAAAGAGTTTATTGCTGTCATGGATCAGGCCATCTCATTGGTTAAAGAGCTACTAGAAGTGCCTGAAGGATATGAAGTACTCTTTCTTCAAGGAGGTGCGAGTTCACAGTTCTATATGGTGCCATTTAATCTTCTTAAGACTAAAGCCGGTTATTACAACACTGGAGTATGGGCTTCAAAAGCATTGAAAGAGGCTAAGTTATTTGGTGAAGTCGTTGAAGTCGCTTCTTCAAAAGATAAAAATTACAACTACATTCCTAAAAATGTAACCATCCCTTCTGATCTTGATTACTTACATATCACCTCTAATAATACCATTTTTGGTACTCAGATCTATACCGATATTGATTCTCCCGTTCCTTTAGTTGCGGATATGTCTTCTGATATATTTAGTCGTCCAATCGATATCTCAAAATACGACCTTATTTATGCTGGTGCTCAGAAAAACCTTGCTCCTGCAGGTGTAACACTAGTTATTGTTCGAAAAGAGGCGCTGGGTAAGATGGATCGCCCAATCCCAACAATGATCAATTATTTGACTCATATTGAAGGAGAATCAATGTTTAATACACCTCCTGTTCTTCCCGTATTTTCTGCACTTCAAACCTTAATATGGCTTAAAGAGAATGGTGGTATTAAAGCTATGGAGGCTAAGAATATCGCGAAAGCAAAGTTGTTGTATGATGAGATCGATCGCAATAAAATGTTTGTTTGTCCTGTCCCTGATCCAGCTGATCGCTCTTTAATGAATGTGACATTTATTATGGCTCCAGGTTATGAGGAACTTGAGAAAACGTTCTTGACTCAAGCAAAAGAGCTGAATATTCTTGGCCTTGAAGGACATCGTAGTGTGGGAGGTTTTAGAGCTTCTATCTATAATGCTATGCCGATTGAAAGTGTTGCCGTATTGGTTGGGGCAATGAAAGAATTTGAAAAACAAAATTAATTTATGGCTATTTTAAAACCATTCAAAGGACTTAGACCACCAGCGGATCTGGCATCTAAGGTTGCTTCACGTCCATACGATGTGCTCAATTCAGAAGAAGCTCGTGTGGAGGCTTCCGGAAATCCATATACTTTGTTGCACATTATCAAGCCAGAGATCGATTTTCCATCTGGTACTGATGAGCATATTGAACCTGTCTATCAAAAAGCGGCTGAAAATTTAAAGATTTGGCGTGAAAAGGGCTGGCTTTTAAAAGATGCCCAAGAGTCCTTGTATATTTATGCTCAAACGATGGACGGACGCACGCAATATGGTATCGTAGGGTGTGCCTCTGTTGATGACTATTTGAATGGCGTTATTCGTAAACATGAGTTAACACGCAATGATAAAGAAGAGGATCGGATGAAACATGTGCGCATTACTAATGCAAACATGGAGCCTGTATTTTTTGCTTATCCTGCGGTAAAAGAATTGGACGACATTGTAGGTGCTATAGTAGCAAATCAAAAACCAGTCTATGACTATGTGGCCGAGGATGGTTTTGGTCATCATTTTTGGTTGGTAGACAATAAAATAACAATTGATAAGGTTGTTAACCTATTTGCAGCAATCCCTGCTACCTATGTTGCTGATGGTCATCATCGTACTGCTGCAGCGGCACTCGTTGGAAAAGAAAAGAGAGCTCAGAATCCGAATCATACTGGCGATGAGGAGTATAATTTCTTTCTGGCTGTTCATTTTCCTGATAATCAATTGAAAATCATCGATTACAATCGGACAGTTAAGGATCTAAATGGTCTAACTATTGCTCAGTTGATCGAAAAAATTGGCGTTGATTTTGATATTCGAAAAGTTGGAACTACAATATATAAGCCTGAAGCACTTCATACCTTTAGTATGTATGTCGAAGGGGAGTGGTATGAATTAGTTACCAAGGCTGGTCGTTACAATGATAATGATCCTATCGGCGTGCTAGATGTGACGATTCTTTCAAACCTTATTCTTGATCAAATTCTTGGAATTAAAGATTTGAGAACCGATAAACGTGTTGATTTTGTAGGCGGTATTCGCGGCCTGGGAGAGTTGAAAAGTAGAGTTGATTCAGGTGATATGAAGGTGGCTTTCGCTCTTTATCCCGTGTCGATGAAACAACTTATCGATATTGCTGATTCTGGAAATATTATGCCACCTAAAACAACTTGGTTTGAGCCTAAGCTTCGATCGGGTTTGGTGGTTCATGAATTGGATTAATACTCATAAAAAAAGCGACCTGCTAGGTCGCTTTTTTTATGAGTATTCTTTTATATAAAGGAATATTTTAATGTCCTATTTATTTTTTCACCTTCTTCTTTAACTGAAATATATAGGCTAATTTGACCTGTAATCCATTGCTTTGTGAAAGGGAATAGCTGTAAGTCTTGTTGTCAAATATGTTGGGTAGACTATAAAATCCTCGGCCTTCAAGAGCAAATGCACTGCCATTCTTTAAGTGATATTCCATTCCCATTCCAACAGTGAAAAGTAAATCAATTTTAGCATTAATTGGTTGTCCGAAGAATTCTCGATTCCCAAATCCACCGGGTTGACTAGTGGATGGATCACTGAATTTTTCATCTTCCGATAACTTAAATCCAATCTCTGGTCCAAGATTTAAGGTAAATCGAACAGCTTTTTTTCCAAGATTGATATGGGTCATGATTGGGATAGTGATATAATTCAATCGTCTAGAATATCCAATAGAATCTTCTTTCCAACCTTTTTGCGTCATGTTAACCTCTGCTTGGAATCCGATATGAGGCTCCGAAATTAATCGATACACGATTCCCATAGAGTTGCCAAGTAAATAAGATTCTATAATATTGGGATGAAATCGAACCTTAGTAAAGGTTTCTCCGCCAGTAAAACCAAGATAATGCTCAGTCTTAAAATTATCTTCTTGGGCAAAGGTTTGTGTGGCCCAACAAGTGAAAATAATTATTAGTAGGAAATTTTTCATTCGTGTTTTTAAAATAACAACCAAGTTTACTTCGGCATAAAGATAAAAAAAAGGATTGTCGCATTACCTTATGAAAATGTTATTTGTTGATCGTGCCTTTATTTAACTGCTTTTTTATACATTTGAGATTAAAATTAGTACAATGTCTATTGCTCAAAATATTACTCAGTTTAATCAATCTTTACCTTTGGAAGTAAAACTAGTCGCTGTTTCTAAAACAAAGAGCAATGAGGCGATTATGGAGGCTTACCAAAGTGGTCAACGGTTATTTGGTGAAAATAAAGTTCAAGAGTTATTGCAAAAATGGGAGGCGTTGCCCAAAGATATAGAGTGGCATTTTATTGGACATTTGCAGTCAAATAAAGTCAAATATTTGGCACCCTTTATAAGCATGATTCATGCCGTTGATAGTTATAAACTTCTGCAAACTATCAATGACGAGGGGCGAAAGATCGGGAGAATAGTTCCGTGCTTGGTACAGTTTCATATTGCTGAAGAGCAAAGTAAGTTTGGATTAGATCCTGACTCTGCAGATTTGTTTTTTCAAGACGTTGATCTGGCTAATTTAAAGCATGTGGCCATTTCTGGAGTCATGGGAATGGCAACATTTACCCCAAATACAACCCAGATAGATCAAGAGTTCTTAAAACTTAAAAACCTCTTCGAAGTTCTTAAAACAACTGTTTTTAGTCAAAATACTGGTTTTTCTGAAATCTCGATGGGTATGTCGCACGATTATCAACAAGCCATTCGAAATGGAAGCACGATGGTACGTATAGGAAGTTCGATTTTTGGAGACCAAAACGATACACCATAAAGATTTTACCTGCTTTAAACCCTACTTCATTGAACCTTAAATTAACTATATTCCTAATTTTTATCTGCTTGACTTTGAATTTAAGTGGGGCTGATCCATTTGCCATTCATTTAAATACATCTGCTCCAGTCCAATATTGTAACGATCCTGTTTTGTTGGCTAATATGTTAACAATTGATGGAAATCCGAGCTTGTCTGGAATGAAAATCTCTATTAATCAAGGGTTTGTTGCAGATGAAGATGTGTTGGTTTATGAGGGCCCTCTTTCGGCTGCTGGCTCAACTTCTGGTACATTAATCCTTACGGGTGGTGCCTCCGTTCAAGATTATGTTGATGCTCTGCATCTGATTAAATATAAAAACATAAAAGCTGTACCTACTTTAGGAACTCGAAAGATCACAATCTCTTTAAATGATGTCGATTATCTTCCCCAAACTGGTCATTTTTATCGATTTGTTTCTAAACCACTTATGGCATGGTCGGCTGCTCGCGATGAGGCTGATGCCACAATGTATTATGGATTAAGAGGCTATTTAGCCACGATTACTAGTCAGGTAGAGAACGATTTTATTCGGTTAAAAACTACGGGCGTTGGCTGGATAGGTGGCTCTGATGCTGCCGTTGAAGGACAATGGCGTTGGGTAACTGGTCCGGAAGGGTTGAATGGAGGTGTCTTGTTTTGGGAAGGAAAAGGTTCAGGAGCACCATTTAATAGTGCCTACTCGAATTGGAATTCTAATGAGCCTAATGATTCGGGAGGTAACGAAGATTTCGCTCACATCACTTTCTTCCCAAATAATCCTTTTAGTTCTTATAAATGGAATGATCTTCCTAATGCTGGAGGTGGTGGTGATTATGTTTCAGCTGGATACTTAATTGAGTTTGGGGGATATGCTGACGAGCATGAGTTGAATCTGTCAGCAACACTGGACCTTCAAGTTAATACGATGCTGTTTAAAACAGGCACCATAGCAGAAATCTGTGAAGGAGAAACTGTTCTGTTAAATCAGCCTGATGCGACGGCTACTTATAGTTGGACGCCATCACAATCCCTTTCAAATAGCACACTATCTAATCCGATCGCTAAACCAAGCGTAACAACAAGTTACATCGTTCAAGGTACTCGTGGAATTTGCACAGGAAATGCAAGTTTTACTGTCCCAATACGTCCAATGCCAGTTTCATTGCTAAAGACGGAGGAGAACATTTGTAAAGGGGCTTCAATTACGCTCGATCCAGGAGGAGCCTCAAACGATTATGTTTGGAGCAATGGAGCAACATCAAGAACGATTACCGTAAATACCCAGGGTGAGTATAAAGTGACACTTTCTAGTGGAAATGGGTGCAAAAATACATCGACAACCAAGGTGATCATTAATGATTATCCGACTATTGATTTGTCTAAGTTAAACCAATTAAGTTGTGGAGTTGGGAAGACTAATACATTAGATATTTCAACGAATGCAACAAGTTATTCTTTGACGAGTTCGGATAGCCATTTGACCATTAGTGGATCATCTGTTTCGTCATCTAGTTTTGGTGTTTTTCCTGTTGTTTATACTGCAAACCATGCTTATTGTCCAAGTCATGCCAATATAGATTTATCATTTTATAAAACGCCAACAGTAAATTTCACCATCGATGACCACACTTGTTCCGGATATAATTTGAATGTTAGTTATCTGGGTGATGCGACTCTTGATCAGTCTAATTTCAAATGGGAATTTGGAGGGTCTGTCATAGCCAATGCGATTGGACTTAATACCATGGTTGTGCCTCTAGGCATCAATAGATCGCAGCGTGACCTATCCTTAACTGTAACACAAGATGGTTGTTCGAATACTTTTGTTCAAAAAGACATTAAGGTAATTCCTAATCTTGACTTACAGGTGAAAACGCCATTGGGCTGCGAGCCATTTACCGCAGAATTTACCGCAAATAATACTGAGGTAGTGGTTTATGATTGGAATTTTGGGGATGGATCTCCGGTTCAGCGATTGTTGAGTAGTCCAGCACATACTTATCAAAATTCAGGTTTTTATCATGTTAATTTAAAAGTTACTACCATCGTGGCTAGTGGCAATGGTTGCACCAATGAGGTTAAGATCGATAGTATGGTCCACGTAGCTCCAATACCCGATGTCGATTTTTCTTTGGCTGCTGATCAATGCTTAAATCCTGGTTTAACTAAAATCGCTTATGCTGGTGCAATCGGAACAGCTTCTGATAAATATATTTGGGATTTATCGGCCTTAGACCCTTCTGAAATCGTGTATGATCCTTTGCAATCAATCGATTCCTTGAGCATCGATCTAAAAGTTCACCCTACAGCATCGTTAGGATTAAAAGTTATTTCTAAGTATGGTTGTGAAAGCCTCTCGAAATCTATTGTTTTGAAACGAAATCCTGACTTCTCTATCCTCTCAGACTTTACAGCGGGATGCATTCCATTTCTTCCAAATCTTAGCGCACAAATCAATGATCCGAATGATCGGGTTGATTTCACCTGGGATTTTGGGAATGGCTTAACCGGAACTGGGTCGAATGTCTCTTCGACATATGTTCTGCCGGATACGAAATATTCACTCTCCTTGATTGGGAAGTCATCCATTACAGGTTGTTCAAATACGTTGTCCGGAATTGATTTTTTGAAAACGTATCCTAAGCCGCATGCGGCCTTTACCATGGATCATCCAGTGGTCTATAGCGATAAGCCAGATGTAACTTTTACAGATGCTAGCTTAGGAGCTTCTTCGTGGATGTGGGATTTTGCAGATGGATCAACTTCTTCCACTCAAAATCCAATCTATCATTTTGTCAAGATGGGCCATCAAAGGGTTATTCTTGAAGCAATGAATTCTGACTTATGTGCAGATACTGTTTCACATACGGTACTCGTTGCCTTTGATCGCATATTCCCGCCGAACGGATTTTCACCTAATGCAAAAAATGCTATTGATCGAATTTTCACACTTAATTCGGAAGGGATCATTCCTGCCGGGTATCATTTAACCATCCAAAGTCGTTGGGATGACCTAGTTTTTGAAACAAAAGATGAAATTAAAGGATGGGATGGCCGAATTAAAAATGGTTCTTTTGCCCCTACTGGAGTATATGTTTGGGTCCTATTGTTTACTGACTTCCTAGGGCATCGACACAAGCAAACTGGTACGGTTGCACTTATTTATTAAAAGCTTAATTTTGTATTGATAATTACCTATTTAGACTAATTAGTTGTGTTGAAGTTTGTCACTTTGTTGTGTTTTGCGGTAATTTTAAATGCCCTAGCTGCATTTGGACAGGATAGTTCATGCCGTAAATCGACTGAAGGTACAGATTTCTGGTTTGGATTTATGGAAGGTCGGAACTATCAAGTAGGTCATTACAATGAGATAACACTTTCATCTAGTTACACTTGTTCCTATAAGATATACATCGGAAAATCAACTAATGCTTCATTTACAGGCACTGTAACACCCAATGTGCCACTTAAAATCACGATAGATTGGACCCTTGTTGAAGCTACAGGTTCAGAGACCATTCAAAATAAGGCGATTCATTTAGTCTCTGATAATCCACTCAATCTATATGCACTAAACTGGAGTGATTCCTCCTCTGAGGTCGCCTTAATCTTCCCTTCAACTTCTTTAGGCAGTGAATATTATACGATGTGCTATACTCCCCATATTAGTGGGAATGGAATTAATTCTGGGAGTGGTCGAAATAGTGAATTCCTCCTTGTTGCTTCGGAGGATAATACAAGTGTCACGATTACCCCAACTAAAACGACGGACAAAGGTAAGCCAGCTAATGTTTCGTTTCAAATTACCTTGAATAAGGGGGAACTTTACCAAGTTCAGTCTGAAAATTTACCTGTTCCTCTTCATCCCGGACAAGGTGATTTAACAGGAAGTTATATTACCTCTGATAAACCGATAGCTGTTTATTCTGGATCTTTGTCGACCACGGTCCCTGGTGATGCCTCTGTTTCAGCTTGGGATCATCTGTATGAGCAGATGCCTCCTATTCAGGCTTGGGGAAGGAAATTTATTGCAGTGCCACTCAAGACCAGGCATGAAGATACCTATCGTATACTAGCCGCTTCAGACAATACCACCATACGAATTGGATCTAAAACCCCTACGGTTTTAAATAAAGGTCAGTATTATGAATTTAGCTTGTTGTACACCGAGCCTTCATTGATCGAAAGTGATAAACCAATTTTGTTAGCCCAGTTTAGTAATTCGAATAGCGTTGATGCTACATGGACAAATAAAGATGGCGATCCATTTATGGTTATTGTAAGTCCAGTTAATCAGACCCGAGAAAAAGTAGCTTTTGTGGCTTATGATTCGCCGAAGATCAATAGTAAATTCTTTATCAATGTTATTGTGAAGGACGATGCCATAGGAAATATTATGCTGGACAATGTAGCTGTGGCATTTACATCAATTTCAGGAACTGGTTATTCTTATGCTCAAGTAAGCTTAGTTAAAGGAAACCATTACATCGCATCAACGGTCGCTGGTAAAGGTTTTATTGCCTATGTTTATGGTTTTGGAGGGGTTGAGGCCTATGGTTATGGAGTCGGCTTTAATCTAGATGTGGTGCTTGATCTGGGTAGTAATATTAATGCAAGTTCAAATAAATTATTAATTCGGTGCGATGGTACTAGTCCGTTGACGCTTAATGCTGGAAATGCCTTTAAATCATATCTTTGGAGTACGGGGGATACCACTTCAACCATTCAGGCTTCCAATGCGGGCTGGTATAAAGTGCAAGTTGCCACTAGTGATGGTTGCCAACTTCAAGATAGCGTTCAGCTTCAGGTCGATAAGCCTTTGTTGAGCCTTGGAAATGATACGACCATTTGTAATCCTGCATCCTTAATTCTTGACGCCAATAAAACGGATGAATTTACCAGTTATGCTTGGACTACGCCAAGTGGGATCGGGAATAAGCCGACTTTTTTAGCATCAGTTCAGGGGATATATTCCGTGCTCGGGACTAATAAATATGGATGTAAATCAAAAGATTCTATATCTGTGTCTTTTACAAATAAACCGATCTTTAACTTTACAAAGCTGGATACGTTGATTTGTGGTGAAACAAACTCCATTCTTGATGTTACAGCCGATAGAGGCAACTTTACGGTACAACGTTTGAGTGATAATTTTATATTTAATAGCTTAAACGTGGGTGTTCCTTCCTTCGGCACCTATGCCATGAAGGTTAAAGTAACCGATGAATTTACCTGCTTCGCTGATACAATAGTCAAATTGGGCTTTCATAAAACACCTACTATTGATTTTTCCATTGATTCAACAACATGTTACAACTATAATTTAGATGTAACATATGCTGGAAATGCTGATTTAGGATCTAAATATGTATGGGTTTTTGGAGGTGATACCATCGTTCAGGGAATTGATATTTCATCCTATCTAATCCCACTTGGAATAAACAGAACTACGCGTGATTTAAAACTTAAAGTAACTGATTTAGGATGCTCTGTAGATAAAATACTGCATGACATTAAGGTCATACCAAACTTAGAAGTGTCTGTATTAGATAGTCTAGGATGCGAGCCTTTTACAACTAAATTTCATGCCAATAATACAGAAACCGTCTCTTATGATTGGGATTTTGGCGATGGTCAATTATTAGGTGGTGTAAATGCTGATCCAACACATACTTATCAGCATGATGGGTATTACCCAGTGTCTCTAAAAGTAACCACCAACAAGGGTTGCACAAATCAAGTTAAGATTGATAGTATGGTTTATGTGGCACCCATTCCAACGGCTGGATTTACCGAGTTACCTAACGCTTGTTTAGATCTTGGAAATAATTCGGTCTCTTATCTTGGGACTGGGGATATTTTAGCAAAATATTATTGGAATTTATCGGCTCTAGACCCAATCGAAATTGTTCAAAATCCTAATTTTTCTCAAGGACCACTAGTTTTTAATTTACTGAATAAGCCGCAGACAACAATTAAGTTAAATGTGGTAACTAAATATGGATGCAAGAGTGATACTGCTTCTTTACTTTTAAAACGAATACCAGACTTTACGCTTTCAACGGAGTCTAGTTTGGGATGCACACCCTTAGAGACAACATTTAAAGGAGTTACTACTGATCCAGTGGATCGAGTAAATTACACTTGGGATTTTGGTGATGGCACACTAGGTTCTGGTAGTCAAACTACTCATATCTATGGAGTGCCAGGTAATAAATATAATATTTTGTTAACCGCTCTGTCCGAAACTACAGGTTGTACGGATACCATTCAGCGAAATCAACTTGTTTGGGCCTATCCAAAACCAGTTGCTAAATTCTCTTTGGATCATTCGGTCGTTTATTATGATAAACCAACAGTGACATTTACCGATGAGAGTATTGGTTCTTCGTCCTATTTGTGGGATTTTGGAGATCAATTAACATCTACGATTAAAGATCCAGTCCATTTTTATTCGAAGATTGGTCATAAAGGAGTTTTGGAAACAGTGACCAATGATTTTGGTTGTACTGATACGACATCCACAAAATTATTGGTTGCATTTGATCGAATTTTTCCCCCAACAGGTTTTTCTCCAAACGCGTCAGAGGTTGTTAATCGTATTTTCACAATTTCATCTGAAGGTATTGATCCAATAGGCTACCACTTTACTGTTCTGAGTCGATGGGGAGATGTTGTCTATGAGTCTATTGATGAAATAAAGGGGTGGGATGGTAAGACTAAGAATGGAAATTATGCCCCCTCTAGTGTTTATGTCTGGACACTCGATTATAAAGATTTTCTTGGGCGTAGGCATCGCCAAACTGGTACGGTGACTTTAGTCTATTAATAAGGCTCAAGAGAGTAGCCCTACATTTGAGGAATGACCATGGTGTTATTAAAATATCGCTTGTGATACTCTCCAAAGAAAAAGATCATCGATATTTCATGTGAGCCGTAACTATAGGCTGCGGTATTCGATAAAGAGAAATCAAAGCTATAACCAAACTGGAATCTATCGGATTGATATCCGAGCATCGCCACCATTGAATTTGGTCTAGCAGATAAGTTGTTTCGATACCATAATCCAAACGTGAGCCAATCCTCTTTTAAATATAATCCTCCATTTATTTGCTTAAAATCACCTTGTTGTTGGTAAACAACATTTGGAGAAATGGTAAACTCTTTAGATAATAATCCATTGTGAAATTCACGACCTTTAGCTCCCGCATGCAAGGTTAGCTTTAAAGGAAGTTTGCCAGATTGATCGCCATTGAATATTGCTAAATCTGGTTGAGTAAGATGATGTAGTGCCATACCAAAATATCCCTCGTCAAATTGTCCAACTGTACCAAAAGAAAAATCGGGTATTAGTTTATTCCCTCCTTCTATAGGAATAGGATAAGTTCCTGTTATTATGCCATTTCCTTGGTTAATCATTCCTGGAAAAACTAGCCCAGTTATATTGAATTGTTTGTAGATAAACCCAGTCTCAAGAGCCATTGAAAAAAACACTTGATCGTTGATGTTAAAGTGCTCAGCATAAATAAACGAAGCGTTTAGTGAATTAATAACTCCATTTAACTGTCTATCATACATCACCTTAATGCCTATGCCGCCAGTTGTACTATTGATGAATTTATCGATGGATAGATTATAGGTTGTGTAGGTGTTGCCCTGTTTCGGCCATTGATTACGATAATTCATGACAGCCCTTGGCAAGGCACTCGTTCCAGTAAAGGCCGGATTTAGATAGATCGGGTTGGCATAAAATTGAGAAAATTCAGGGTCTTGAGCTTTTACTTGAATGGCAGATAAAAGCAAGAGCAAGAAAGAACACAAGAAAATTACTTCCTTGCCTTTTTTTAAGTTATTCTTCAGCTGTTTATGCCTTGAAAAAAGCCCCATCGTAGTATCTCTTTTACCTGTTAGTCGTTTCGGAATTGCGATTTTTCAGGAATATTCTTTAAAATCGTTAGTAGTTCGTTGTATAAGTATGCTTTTTCTTTGTTCGCATGTTGATAGGCAGCTTCAATCTTTTTACACTCTTGATCAATGACTTGATCTGTCGTTTTCCCATACATATGTTCAATAACTGTAAAGGCTTCAAAAGCTATTTGAAACGATTCGCTTACAATAAGGTCAACAAACAATGGTAAATGATCGATGTAGTTGAGCCCATTTTGCCAACAGCAACAAACTAAATCTTTTCGCTCATTTAGATATTTTTCATTCTTTATGGCTTCGATTAGCAATAAGGCACTCTCTTGATGTTTAAGTTCAGAGAGTAACGCAACAATACTGCTTTTTACCTCTGTATTCTCCGTTGTATGCAAAAGGTCAAAAAGCCCCTCCATGATTTGTCGATTTCCAGATTCTCTAATTTTTTCAATTGTTTCAATTAAAAAATCGGGATCTGAAGCGTTAAGATTATTTAGAATCTCCTTTGATTTTAAATCACTTTGCATTGAGGTAAAATAGTGTAATTAAATAATTTAGTTAAGTCGGAGCACCAAATATGTTTAGTTAAGCATGTACCATCATCACGTATCAAGATTGTACAAATACAAAGATAAATTTATTCCTTAGACTACCAATGTCTATTGGGTTGTAGATGCGTTTTCACTATTGTTGAAATGCTTTTTTGATTCAAAAGGAACTCGAGAAGTAGTTTGTCAATATAAAAACTACATTTGTCTTAAACCTAATAAACTGAATTAGCAGCTATTATTTTTATTAGAAGCTGTCATCAATCAATATGGAGTTCAGGGTGGGATTTTATAATTTAGATACCGTTGGTTATTTATGGATACAAATCGAAAATTTGAGCGTTCACTAGGTTTGGGATATGTTATTGTCGTAGTGGTTGGCAATATTATTGGATCTGGTGTTTATAAAAAAATTGCTCCAATGGCAGCTGAACTTCATTCGGCTGGCTGGGTTTTAATAGCTTGGATTGTTGGGGGTTTAATTACGCTATTTGGAGCCTTAAGTAATGCGGAGGTTGCTGGAATGCTTGCGGATACCGGGGGTGACTTTGCTTATTATAAAAAGGTTTACAATCGGTTTTTTGCCTTTATCTATGGCTGGTCTTTATTTGCCGTCATACAAACAGCCGCAATCTCTTCATTAGCTTATGTTTTCGCACAATCTTTTAATAGTTTATTGGATCTTCCCGTCTTATTCCCAGAATTAAGTACCTTCTCGATTGGCGGTGTTTTCTTCCCATTTGAAGGATTTACGGTTAAGCTTACAGCGATTTTATTAATCTTGATTCTTACGTTGGTAAATATTAGGGGTATTAAAACTGGCGCAACTGTTAGTAAACTTATTTTGTGGTTAGTCTTTGGAGGATTATTTTTGATCGTAGCTTTTGGGCTAACTAGTCATCAAGCTCATCCAATTCAAAGCTTTAATTTTGGATCTAACTCAGACGCCCCAATAACAATCTCCGCTTTTTTTACGGCTATGTTAGCCTCTTTCTGGGCTTACCAAGGATGGGCTTCCGTTGGCTTTATTGGAGGAGAGGTTAAAGATGCCAAGCATAACATCCCCAAAGGAATCGTCGCTGGAGTATTTATCGTTATTGCGGCCTATCTTTTGGTAAACGTAACCTACCTCTCTTTGTTGTCGATACCTCAGTTAGAGCAGATTTATCAATCTGGAAATCAGATCGCAGCCATTGAAGCCGTTCGGATGTTCTGGGGACAGAATGGAGCTCTGTTTATTTCATTTCTTATTCTTGTCACCACCCTTGGATGCACCAATGCCACAATCTTGGCAAGTGCTAGACCCTACTATGCGATGGCTCAAGAGAAGCTATTCTTTAGCAGTGCTGGGAAATTAAATAAGGCTAATGCCCCCTCTCATTCTTTGATGGCTCAGGGTATTTGGGCATCTGTACTGGTCCTTTCTGGTACGTTCGATCAGCTTACCGATATGATAATTTTTGCGGTATTTATCTTTTATGGTGCTACTTCTTTGGCCGTATTTGTTCTTCGGAAGAGAATGCCTGACGCACCACGTCCTTATAAAGTTTGGGGATATCCAATTGTTCCGGCCATATTTATTCTGTTTTGTATCGTATTGGTATTTAATACGGTGTTAACCAGGCCACGTGAAGCAATTATTGGACTTACCCTAATATTCTCGGGTTTACCTGTTTATTGGTGGCTTAATCGAAAGAATAAATAGATTTTACAGTTTGCTCTTTTAATTTGGTTATTCTCCTACTTTCTCATTTGTCGATTTGGTAGAACCAATTCTGCGTGCATAAATCGAGGCGCCACCAATGCATGTGAACTTTTCAATCGCGCCAACATTGCCCTCGACAACCCAGTAATTAATGTTGGCAATACCTAAATTTTTAGGGTCGTTAATATTACTGACAAGTGTCTGCCATCCGTTTTGGGAATCTGTTTGCCCTGGTCCAGGCTGTTCGGTATCCATCTGTTCAATTGAAAATCCGTGCTTGCCAGAGATGGTGACGTGATGGGTATTACGGCAGGCTGCCACCCGACCAAAGTGTGAGGCATGGTGTGCGAAAACAAATTCTAGGCCGTTTATGTTGGAGCACACCACGATGTTTTCTCCATCGGTATGCTCGTTGACTAGGATGCCAGTATGAAATCCGGTGACAACCACGTTGCGAAGGATGGTTAATGCCGCATTATTGCATGCCGGAGTTATTAGACCACAGGTTCCATGGCTCGGCTGCGAAGCCTGTACGTTGTAGATATCTGTATTGATAAAAATATTCTCAAGCCTACATTGCAAGGCGTTTTTAAGGTCGACACCTCCGATGGCAGGGTTATCGTAAGTCCTTACATCCAGATTACGGAGAACCACATAAACGGCGGAAAATTCACCATACAGGGAGTTAGACGATGGACTAACAGAGATGACAGCAGCGCCAGAACTCTCTGTGCTTTTAACAATGGTGCCGTTGTTCTGCAACGGAAATGATCCAATCGTTCCAAAAACAGGTGTTGGTTCACTTTGGCCAACAATTTCGATGGTTATCCAACTTTTAAGGGGCTTGGAAACAGGAGGGATAGTTATACGGCCTCGATAAATACCGTCCGGCAGAACCATTTTCCCACCTCCAGCCATTATTAGAGCCTTTAGACAGGCTGAAAAAGCTTCAGTGTTGTCCGTCCTGTCGTCACCCACGGCCCCGTAGTGAAGAACATTGAACACGCTCGATTGTCTGCTGCCAGAGCATAAACTGTCTTTCACTCCTCCCTCAATCGCAAAGACTCTTCCTGATAAAAGGATGGCACAGACCATTATTGCAAATATTGTTTTTACCATCTAAGTTCTTCCTTGAATTGTTAATTTAATTTGTCTTTTAAATACTGACCAGTATACGATTCTTGACAAAGGATTAGATTTTCAGGAGTACCTTCAAAAACTTTATAACCCCCTTTTTCTCCCCCTTCTGGACCTAAATCAATTACCCAGTCGGCAACTTTTATCACTTCGGTATTGTGCTCAATGATTAATACAGTATGGCCTCTAGAGATTAAGGCACCGATCGCATCGAGGAGCTTTCGGATATCATGAAAATGTAAGCCAGTTGTTGGTTCGTCAAAAATAAATAGGGTAGGGGTATCGCGCTCTTTAGCCAAGAATGAGGCAAGTTTAATCCGCTGACTTTCTCCACCAGAAAGGGTGCTTGAGGATTGTCCTAGTTTGACATAACCTAGCCCAACATCAGCCAATGGCATCAACTTCTTTGCAATTTTTTGACCATCGTGTTTGTCTGCTTTAGTGAAAAAGTCAATGGCTTCATCAACCGTCATCTCCAGTAAGTCAAAGATACTTTTTTCTTTGAATTTCACATCCAGTACATCGGCTTTGAACCTTTTCCCATTGCAGCTTTCACACGTTAAATGGATGTCAGCCATAAACTGCATCTCTACCTTAATCTCACCCTCTCCTTGGCATTCATCACATCGGCCACCGTCAATATTAAAGGAGAAATGCGAAGCCGTAAATCCATTGATTTTAGAGGCTTGCTGCTCTGCATATAATTTACGAATATCATCGTACGTCTTGAGATATGTCACAGGATTTGATCTCGATGATTTGCCAATCGGATTCTGATCTACAAATTCTACGGCAGTCACTAAGGCTAGATCACCTTGGAGCCTAGTATGATCACCCGTCTTCTCCCCATATTCACCGAGGTATTTGTTTAAAGCTGGGTAAAGGATTTTTTTAACTAACGAAGATTTTCCTGAGCCACTCACGCCAGTCACAACCGTTAACGTGTTCAAGGGAAACTTGACATCAATACCTTTTAGATTATTTTCTCTAGCCCCTGTAATCTCTAAGTAATTATTCCATTTTCGGCGGTTGAGGGGTAAGGCTATTTTTTCAGTCCCATTGAGGTATTTAGCTGTTAAACTTGTTGTATTTGATGCCAATTCACGATGAGAACCTTGAAATACAACTGATCCACCCTCTCTGCCCGCTAATGGACCAATATCGATAATCATATCTGCATCACGGATAATCTCTTCGTCGTGCTCTACAATAATTACCGTGTTGCCTAAATCTTTTAATTTATGAAGTACTTTAATTAGTCTGGAGGTATCTCTTGAGTGTAAGCCAATTGATGGCTCGTCGAGGATATACATTGAGCCAACTAAACTGCTTCCTAGGGATGTCGCTAAATTAATTCGCTGTGACTCGCCACCCGATAAAGATGCAGAAAGACGGTTAAGGGTAAGATACCCTAATCCTACATCACATAGAAATTCAATTCGATTGTTTATCTCAATTAATAATCGGTCAGAAACTGTTTTGTCGTGGTCTGATAGTTTTAACTTCTTGAAGAATGAACTAAGTTGATCGACCGGTTGAATAACCAGCTCTGAGATCGCTTTGCCTCCAATTTTAATGTATGAAGCCTCTTTTTTTAGTCGTGTTCCTTCGCATTCTGGACAGATCGTTTTACCCCTGTACCGCGAAAGCATAACTCGATATTGAATCTTATAAGACTGTTCTTCTATAAATTTAAAGAACTGGTTTAGTCCTTCAAAGTGCTTGTTTCCAGTCCAAAGAACTCTTTTTTGATCATTCGTCAGATCGTAATATGGGGTGTGGATCGGAAAGTTAAATTTATCGGAGTTTAAAATCAATTGATCTTTCCATTCGCCCATCTTTTCACCTTTCCAACAGACAATAGCCTCTGCGAAGATGGACAACGACTTATTTGGTATCACTAAGTCCTCATCAATTCCAATCGTTTTGCCGTATCCTTCGCAACTCGGACAAGCTCCTATTGGGTTGTTAAAGCTAAAGGAATGTAACGTTGGTTCTTCGAAAATAATCCCATCCGCTTCGAATTTATTCGAGAAATCTAAAAGGATCTGCTCTGGTTCTAGCATTATACGAACTAAACATTGACCTTTTCCTTCATAAAAGGCAGTTTGTATAGAATCAGCTGCCCGGCTTTGAAGATCTTCGTCATCAGATACAGCGAATCTATCGATGACCAGATTCATCTCTTTTAAGTTCTTCTCGGTCTGAAGAGCCTGATGCAAATCAGCAATCCGAATGACTTCATTCTTTATCTCGACCCTAGAAAATCCCTGTTGTTGTAATAAATCAGCCTCTTGTTCTAGCGTTCTTTCATTGGTGATCTTGAATGGAGCTAACAGCACAATTTTTGTTCCTGTCGGATACGCAAAGATAGCCTTGACGACATCGTTAACTTCATGTCTTACAACTTCTTTACCAGTTGTTGGAGAATAGGTTCTTCCAACTCTGGCGTATAGTAATTTTAGATAATCGTAGATTTCTGTTGATGTTCCTACCGTTGATCTGGGGTTGCGTGTGTTGACTTTTTGCTCAATGGCAATGGCAGGTGGAATCCCCTTAATGTAGTCTACGTCAGGCTTATCCATTCGTCCGAGAAATTGGCGAGCATAAGACGATAGACTCTCTACATACCTCCGTTGCCCCTCGGCATAAAGCGTGTCGAAAGCTAAAGATGACTTTCCAGATCCGGAGAGTCCAGTAATTACAACTAATTGATCTCGAGGGATCTGAAGATCGATGTTTTTAAGGTTGTGGACCCTTGCTCCCTTAATGTCAATGTATTGATTGTTTGTGCTTTTAATTTTTTTCAATTCGTTTTTGTATCAATTTTACAACCTGCAAATTTACAAATACTTTTCATCGCTAATCAGCTGCCTAAATTGTTTTTTACCTAAAACTGTACGATTCGATTGTCAAGTCTGGTATGACTCGGTATTTAAATAAATTAGGATATAAACTGATTGAGTTTGAAAAATTAATAGATTCTTAATCATGAAAGTTTAATTGGTTTATTTACTTGATTATTAGATTTTTGTGAAAACAGGAGCAGATGTTAAGATAGAATTTTGAATTGAAGCTCTTTATTCGCTTAATTGTTTGAAATCTATTGATTTATAGATGTATCTGAATGATTGTTTTGATTTTTAGTCCATTGATGCTAATTCTAATTCGTAGAATTGGGCTAATTAGTGAATTATTTGGTGTGTTTGTTTCGATGGATTGACTATTTTTGTGCTCGTTTTGATCATTTGAGAATAATATAAGATTGAGAGAAAATATTCATATGGAGCAGTATAGCATAAATCATTTAAGAGAACTTGAAGCAGAATCAATTTTTGTTCTTCGTGAAGTAGTCGCGCAGTTTGAAAAACCTGTCATGTTATTTTCTGGAGGCAAAGATTCAATTGTGATGTTTCATTTGGCTTGTAAGGCATTTCATCCATTAAAGGTACCATTTCCTTTGATGCATATTGATACTGGTCATAATTTCGAGGAGACGATACAATATCGAGACGATTTAGCAGAAAAGACTGGTACACGTTTGATTGTTAAATACGTACAAGATTCAATTGATTCAGGACGAGCTGTAGAAGAGAAGGGATTAAACGCTAGCCGTAATGTTCTTCAAACAGTTACCTTGCTTGATGCACTTGAAGAGTTGAAATTTGATTGTGCCATGGGAGGCGGTCGTCGTGACGAGGAAAAAGCTCGCGCAAAAGAACGTTTTTTCTCGCATCGTGATGAGTTTGGTCAATGGGATCCTAAAAATCAGCGACCTGAGTTATGGAATCTTTTTTGTGGTGCAAAGGAGATTGGTGAACATTTTCGCGTATTTCCAATAAGCAATTGGACAGAAATGGACGTTTGGCAATATATTTTATTGGAAAATATCCCCATGCCAAGTTTGTACTTTACACACGAACGTGAAGTTTTTTGTAGGGATGGTGCGTGGATGGCTAGTGCCTCTTTTATGCAGTTAAAACCCAATGAAAAATTGGAAGTTCGCAAAGTTCGTTGTCGTACTATTGGTGATATCACCTGTACTGGGGTGACACTTTCCGAAGCCAATTCGCTGGAAGAAATTATACAAGAAGTAGCCGCCAGTCGTGTTACAGAACGTGGAAGTCGTTCCGATGATAAGCGCTCCGAAGCTGCGATGGAAGATCGCAAGCGCGAAGGTTATTTTTAATTATACATTACAAAGAATATGTCTGGAAAAGATCACGGATATCTTGATATGGAATTACTGCGGTTTACCACTGCAGGAAGTGTTGATGACGGTAAAAGCACCTTGATTGGTCGACTTTTGTATGATAGTAAAGCCATCTTTGAAGATCAGATGGAGGCTTTGGAACAAGCAAGTATCAGCAGAGGGGGAGAAGAGGTTAATCTAGCCTTGCTAACCGATGGATTAAGAGCAGAACGCGAACAGGGTATCACTATCGATGTGGCCTATCGTTATTTTGCCACCCCTAAACGGAAATTTATTATTGCGGATACCCCTGGACATATTCAGTATACCCGAAATATGGTTACAGGTGCCTCCACAGCTAATGCGGCAGTTATTCTTATCGACGCACGAAATGGTGTGATCGAGCAAACTCGCCGTCATACTTATATTGCATCGTTATTGAATATTCCCCATATTCTGGTCTGTGTTAATAAAATGGATCTAGTCGACTTTAGTGAAGACGTTTTTAATCGGATAAAATTAGATTTTCAAGACGTTGCAAGTCGTTTAGATGCGCAGGATATTCACTTTTTACCTATAAGTGCTAAGTTAGGTGATAATGTAGTGGATGCGTCTCAAAATATGCCTTGGTATACCGGTGACACATTTTTAGGCTTGCTTGAAGCTTTGCCGGTTGGCCAGGATTGGAATCTTACTGACCCTCGTTTTCCTGTTCAATATGTTATTCGTCCTATTACCGACCAACATCATGATTATCGTGGATATGCTGGTCGCGTAGCTAGTGGCGTCTTTCGAGTTGGACAAGAAGTTGTGGCGCTTCCAGGTGGCCTAAAAACCACTATTGAGGCTATCGACTTTGCTGGTGAAAGTCTTGATTATGCTTTCCCTCCGCAGTCGGTCACTATTCGTCTGAAAGATGAAATTGACGTTAGCAGAGGATCAATGATCGTAGATGCTAAAAATCAACCTCAGCAATCGCAAGAGATCGATTTGATGGTCTGCTGGCTAAATGAAAAACCACTTGTCGTAAAAGGTAAATATATGATTAAGCACAACTCAAATGAGATGCGTGGAATCATTACGGAGGTGAAGTATAAGGTTAATATCAATACGATCGAAGAGATCCATGATGATCTAAGTGTTGGCTTAAATCAGATTGCCAGAATAACGATAAAAACGACTAAGCCACTATTTTTTGATCCCTATAAAAAGAACAGAGATACTGGAAGTTTGATCATTATCGATGAAGGGACAAACAATGTGGTCGGTGCAGGGATGATCTTGTAGTTGATAATTCACAAACAAAAAAGAGGAGCTAAAAATAGCTCCTCTTTTTTGTTGAATCTTACTTCGAATCTATAATTTAATTCCTAACGTGACCATCAATTCACTTCTATTACTTTGATATTTTACAGGGTCATTACTTGGGTAGATAAAGTTATATTGTGTTTTTTGTGCAAGACTATACGAAACGTCTATTGAAACGTTCTCTATACGATAGCCAATACCCGCATTGATCGTGTGATAATTGAATTTATTGTTGGGTAGAGCATCGGTAGAATTTGAGACAAATGGATTCCCAAAGAGTTCGTATCCTGCACGTAAATAGACGGCATCTGCTGGCTTATATTCACCCCCGATTCGTAAGTTGGAAACCGATTTATAGCTTTCTTGGATATCTGTATTTTCAGATGAAAATGCATATCCATCTCTGCCGCTCATATACTCTATTTTATTGTAGCTTACCTTTTCATAATCCAACGATATCATCCCTTTTTTCTCGAATTGATAAGCAAGACTTGCAATTAATCGCGTTGGGGTATTCATCTTATAGCCATAGTCCCCTAGTGGAGTCTCTGCTTTATGACCGCCATCAGCATCTACGCTAACTCCGGTTAGGTTGGAGGACATTACAGCACTGTAGTTCTCTTTGAAGTTGAAATAGGTAGGCGTATGAATGGCTAGTCCAAGGCGCAAGTAATTTGTCGGTTTTAGAATGGCGCCAATCTTTAAATTGTACCCCATCCCTCTAGTGCTTGCTGAATTGGAATAATCAAATCGACCAAAGTCACCACCCTCTGAATAATTAGAGAGTTCATTGTAATAAAGGTCTTGCATACCTAAAGTTGCTCCTAAGTAGAGCTTGTGATTAATATTTCCAGCCATCGAAAATACATATTCATTTAAGAATCCTTCTTTCGTGATTGTTAAATTTTGATTGACTAAATCACCTTCATATAAAATTGATTGATATTGATTGCCAATTCCACTAAGATCTGGATTCGATACATCGATTAAGTAGTTTTCCCAGGCTAGTTTGCTCTCCCAAGGAATGGATCCGTTGTCGTAGGGTTTATTCTCATCGTATAGACTACTGCTCATGATTCCATTGGTATTTTCAGCAAATAGATCCATGCGTGAATGTGGTGATCCGTTTTTGCTCACAGAGATTGATTGATTAAAATTAGCTAATTTGTTAAACCCAACTCCAAAGTTAATGGAGACTAATCCGGTGTTGCCCTCTTGCAGAGGATTGGTAAAAACATAACCTAGATTGGTGAAATTCATTGAGCTGTTCCTCGCGGATGATTTTTGACCTTGATATTCAGAGGTTGTATTATTCATCCCTAGAACATTTAGGGTGGTGGATAACTCTGGTCTGAGATATATAGCCAATCCTGCTGGATTAATGCTTAAAGTAGAAAAATCACCGCCTATTGCTCCGACTGCATTACCCATGGCTTTGGACCGAGCTGTTGCGCCAAAATTTTGTTGTGAAAAAAGCAATGCCTGATCGATATATTGGCCAAATGATTGAGCCATAATGGCTGCAGATAAGGTGAGGGTAAGGAGTATTCGTTTCATTTTTGTTTTTCTTTATGTATTAAACTGTTTATTAGTGTCTACGGCCTCCACCGCCACCGCCGGCATTGCCACCTCCTGAGAATGATCCGCCACCACCGCCACCACCGCCGCCGGTTGAGCTATTGCTTCTAATTGGTGCCGAGTAGGTTGGTGATTGACCAGATGAATAGCTGCTTCTTATGGTGCTTCCAGAGCTGCTTCCGCCACTTCGTGCACCTTGACTAGGTGCAGCAATACGACTAGAACCGCGATTGTAAGTACTTCCTACAGATGAACCTCCTGGATTATTGGTACTATTCGAACCTTGTGGTCTAGCATATTGGCGAGATACCCCACTATTGTAACTTCCTTGCACGTTTGGTCTTGGTCTTGAATAGGTGGGAGTATATCGTGAAGCTCCATTGGTAGCCCCTTGTGATCTCACATTCCCATTGCTTTGTCCTACTGATTGTTGTCTCCGTAAATTAGTAAGGGTTTGTCCACTTCTGCCAGAACCTGATTGTACTGCACCATTAAAAGTGGCACTTTTTGTTCCATTTGGACTTACGGTATATCGTGTTCCAGCTTGCCTTGTTGAGCCGGTTGAATTCGCTCCATTAACTATATTTGAATTGGTTCCAGCACCTCTAGAGGAACCAACTAATGATCGACTAATGCTATTTCTTCCCGAATAAGTGGCTCCTTGTGAGTTGCGACTTAATCCGCTTAGGCCCATACTACTTGCACCACCTCTGCCAGCGGCATTTTGACGACCATAATAACGATCATGGTAATTTCCATGTTGATAATTGTCATAGCCGTAATTGTTCCCCCAGTACATATTTGACATTCCCCAGCCACCATAATAAGGGCTGTAATATCCGCCATAACCAAACCCGCCATAACCAAATCCTCCATAGCCAAATCCACCGTAGCCAAACCCGCCGTACCAGTTGTTATAGCCAAAGGCACCATAGAGAGCTCCAACGCCTAAACCCCATCCAAAACCAAAGCCTGGAGAGTAGTAGGAATCCCAATAAGGGTCATACGCATAAGGATTATGAAATGTGCGAATACGCATCGTGTAATCAAGATCTTCGGGTTCTTCATAACTGTCGATATAATTATTCGATTCATCAATTTGATCGGTTCCTTGATTGTTTGCCTGTCCATCATTTAAGGTATAGGCTTGGTTATTCGATTGTTGATCTGAAAAATAGTTATCTACTATTTTTCCGGCGTCCTCTTGGCGAATTCCAGATATCGTGCCAGAGCGCTTGATTTCATGCGGCCTATTTGGCGAGTCACTTACAATCACGGGCGCATGATCACCAGGCGAGAAATAAGCATCGTCGACATAGGGTCCAGTGGTTATCATATTCCCAGTCGTACAAGCACTTGCAAGAAGTGCAATGAATGACAGCAGTTTGAGATTTGTTTTCATGATTTGTTCTCCTTTATATTTATATATCCCAGAACTTTTCGTTATTTTGTGGGATAAAATTATTAATTAATAAGCAAATACTATACCAAAAAATAAGTAATGGCAAAAGTTCTCACTTCTAAGGCAGAAAATTATTCACAATGGTACAATGACCTAGTCTCAAAAGCAGACTTAGCAGAAAATTCAGCTGTTCGTGGTTGTATGGTAATCAAACCGTATGGCTATGCAATATGGGAGAAAATGCAGGCTCAGCTAGATAAGATGTTTAAAGACACGGGCCATGTAAATGCCTACTTTCCTTTATTTATTCCTAAATCATTCTTTTCTAAAGAAGCTGCCCATGTAGATGGATTTGCCAAGGAATGTGCCGTGGTTACCCATTATCGTTTAATGAACGATCCCGATGGCAATGGTGTCGTTGTGGATCCTGATGCAAAATTAGAAGAAGAGCTAATTATCCGACCAACTTCCGAGACCATTATCTGGAGTACCTATAAAAATTGGATTCAATCTTACCGAGATCTTCCAATCCTTTGCAACCAATGGGCTAATGTGGTGCGTTGGGAAATGCGTACCCGAATGTTTCTTCGGACCACGGAGTTTCTGTGGCAAGAAGGCCATACGGCTCATGAAACAGCTCAGGAAGCATTAGCAGAAACAACACAGATGATCAATGTTTATGCGAGCTTTGCCGAAGAATTTATGGCGATCCCTGTTATTAAGGGCGCTAAATCGGCCAATGAACGGTTTGCCGGGGCTCTTGAAACGTATACCATCGAGGCTTTAATGCAAGATGGAAAAGCTTTGCAGTCAGGTACTTCACATTTTTTGGGACAAAATTTTGCTAAAGCTTTTGATGTGCAATTTGCAAATCGTGATGGTAAATTAGATTATGTCTGGGCTTCTTCTTGGGGTGTTTCTACACGACTTATTGGAGCTCTAATTATGGCGCACTCCGACGACAATGGACTAGTGCTTCCTCCTAAATTAGCTCCTTATCAGGTCGTCATCATTCCAATCTATAAAAATGAAGAGCAATTAGCTGAAATTTCTGTTAAAGTTGATGAGATTGTTACCAAACTTAAAGCTCGCGGCATTAGTGTTAAATACGACAACCGTGATTCTCAGCGACCGGGTTGGAAATTTGCAGAATATGAACTTAAAGGTGTTCCAGTGCGATTGGCAATTGGACCACGGGATTTGGAAAACGGGTCTGTCGAAGTGGCTCGTCGCGATACACTCGAGAAATCGATCGAACAATTGGAGAATATTGACCAATTTGTGGCCGATTTATTAGATAAGATTCAAGAAAATATTTACAATAAAGCTTTTCAATTTAGAGAAGAGAATACGACCAAAGTCGATTCTTACGATCAATTTAAAGAGCTATTGGTCTCTAAAGGTGGATTCTTTCTGGCGCACTGGGATGGCACTGTTGAGACTGAATTGAAAATTAAGGAAGAGACGAAAGCAACAATTCGCTGTATCCCTTTTGATGGGATCGAAGAGGAGGGTAAATGTATGGTTACCGGCAAACCTTCTTCACAGCGTGTAATTTTTGCCTTGGCATACTAAAATAAGACCCACGGCTCACTAGGAGTTAAATCATTTATTAAAGATTAGGCTTTATCGATTATGGAAAAAAATGTTGTAGAACGCTTTCTGCGTTATGTAAAATACAATACCTGTTCCGATTCGGTTAGTGGCAAAACACCTAGCACCGATGGACAACGAGAATTTGCTCTGATTCTTGCTGCTGAATTAAAAGCTATTGGATTAGTCGATGTGGAAGTCGATATGTGGAGTTATGTCTATGCTACTTTGCCAACTAATATGAATAGGGCAACACCAGTGGTTGGATTTGTATCGCATATGGATACGAGTCCAGATTATACAGGCAAAAATGTGTCTCCTCAATTAGTGCCAGATTACAATGGGGGAGATATCGTGCTCAATAAAGAATCCAATATTATCCTTTCTCCAGATGTTTTCCCTGAATTAAAAAAATATGTAGGTCAACAATTGATTGTAACCAATGGCAAAACCCTTTTAGGTGCTGATGATAAAGCCGGAATAGCTGAGATCATTACCGCCATGGAATATTTGATCAATCATCCAGAGGTAAAACACGGTCAAGTTAAAATTGCCTTTACACCTGACGAAGAGATTGGTGAGGGAGCCGATCATTTTAATGTAGCTGATTTTGGTGCTGACTTTGCCTATACCATCGATGGAGGGGAAATAGGAGAACTGGAATATGAAAATTTCAATGCTTCAGGTGTAAAGATTGTTATTCATGGATCGAGTGTCCATCCTGGATATGCAAAAGGCAAAATGAAAAATTCGGTGACCATCGGTAATAAATTACTCGCTATGGTGCCTAATTTTGAAGTTCCAGAGCACACCGATGGCTACCAAGGTTTTTACCATGTAACTCGTATAAATGGGTCTGTTGAACATACCGAAATTGAGTTTATCATCCGTGACTTTACCTTGTCAGGACTTAACGAGCGTAAAGAGCTTCTGAAATCAGTGGTCGAGATGATTAATGCTGAATTTGGCGAAAATACAGTTGAACTTGCCCTGAAAGATCAGTATTTTAATATGCGTGAGAAAATTGAACCGGTGAAATACATTGTCGACCTAGCCGAGCAAGCTATGTTGGAGGCTGGTGTGGTCCCTAAGATTGTTCCCATAAGGGGCGGAACCGATGGTTCTCGATTGTCATATATGGGCCTTCCTTGTCCAAATATATTTGCCGGAGGTCATAACTTTCATGGTAAATATGAATACATCCCTACACCATCAATGGGAAAAGCATGCGAGGTTATCGTTCGCATCGTTGAAAAAGTTGGATTATTGAGCGTGTAAACTTTTTTTGAGTTATCTTTAATCTTTAGAAGTGAAAAACTTAAACGAAGTTTTGCCTTTTAAACTTTTTTTATCCCATTTGGTTTAAAATTAATCACCAATGATACAGCGACTTATCCATTTTATCACAGAAAATAAAATCTTTGACAAGAGTCATAAGATATTGGTTGGTGTAAGTGGGGGTATCGACTCCGTTGTATTGCTCGATCTTCTTGATAAAGCTGGATATTCAATGGCTATTGCCCACTGTAATTTTCAGCTAAGGGGAGCTGAATCAGATAAGGATGAGCGCCTTGTTCATGCTCTGGCGTTAAAATACGATGTTTCAATCTTTAAAATTGCTTTTGATACCCTGGCAATAGCTACCGAACGGAAGATTTCTATCGAAATGGCTGCTCGCGACTTGCGTTACGAATGGTTTGAGAAAATTAGGTCAGAAAACAACTGTGATTTCATCGCCGTCGCACATCATCGCGATGATCAACTCGAAACATTTTTTCTAAATCTCGCTAGGGGGACTGGCTTAGCAGGACTCACTGGTATGAATCCCGTAAATGGTAAAGTTGTCCGTCCATTGCTTTTTGCCTCAAGAGGGGAGATTGAAAATTATCGTCATGAGTTGTTCCTTGATTTTAGAATGGATGCTACAAACCAGAATCTGGAGTTTCAGCGAAATAAGATCCGTCATTCGTTAATGCCTATCATGGATTCACTGAATCCAAATTTTAGAGAAGGACTTATTCGGACAATGGATCATCTGGATAAGACCGCTTCAATTTATAATCGAACGATCACTGAAGCATGGCAACGTGTTGCTACGACAAAAGATCAAACACACTATATCTCGATTGAGGCCGTACAAAATCTTGACCCTTTAGATACATACCTTTTTGAATTTCTAAAACCATTTGGATTTAAAGGCTCTAATATTAGAGATATTGTGCAGTCCTTGTCTGGATTATCTGGCAAGCAATTTACTTCAGCCACACATCGTCTTTTGCATGATCGGGAGAACCTTGTCCTTACGCCATTTATGGAAGAGGAGGTGAGTCATTTCTATCTCGACCAAGAGCAAAATGAAATAAGCGACCCTATTCATTTGAAGATCAGTAAAGAAATGTCAAATGGAACTATCCATTATACTGATTCGCAATCGGAGGCATCTATTGATCAAGACAAAATTCAGTTTCCATTGTTGATCCGGAGATGGCAACAAGGTGACTATTTTAAGCCTCTTGGGATGACTGGACTAAAAAAGCTGAGTGACTATTTTGTTGATTCAAAATTAAGTATTCTCGAAAAAGAAAACGTGTGGATTCTGGCCAATGGGGAACAAATTGTATGGATAATTGGATATCGACTCGACGACCGATATAAAATAACAAGCCAGACGAAAAGGATTGTTAAGATTAAAGCAGTTGTTTAATAAAAGAGCTTAATCTATTGGTATTTAGTTTTTTATTTTTTCTTAATTAAGTCTCCAACTAACCATCCCATAACCGTTCCATAGCCTCCCATCGTATACCAATGTGAGGTAATGGGACAGGTTCCTGAACTACACCCCACAAAATGCCAATACCCAATACCTACTATAGCACCAATTGAGGTGAAGATGATTTTTATGCGATACTTGATTAGAAAATCTTTCATGGTCTTTTTGTATAAATATGCGTTCAATTAATGAGCTGAGATTATAAAGAAATCAACCCTTTTATCTGACTAGCTTTTTCGTAGATCGCAATAATAGATTCAGGGTTGGGCATCCATTGCTTGCACGAGATACCAATAAATTTAATGTCTTTAGAGGTCTTATAGGTTATTGTTGAGGGATCCTCAAAAAAAGCCTTGACCTGGTCGAGCTGCTCCTGCTTATTTTGAATGATAAATTTAAAATAGTAAAGCATTGGCCACTGTTCTTGATCGGCTAGTAACTCTTTAAATTTATCAATGTTTTCTGTCATAAAAATTCTAAAATAGTGTTTTGATTTGAGTTTATTCTTTGGCTCAAATGATCCTGATCACCAGATCAACTCAATAAATCCCTTTTTTCGTCTTCGTTTTCCATCTCTTCCTTGTCCATCTGCTACATAGAAATAAACACCAGGAGAGGCTAGTACATTGTTAATTTTGCCATCCCAGGTTGCAAATTCACTATCTGCAGGAACATAACCTGATTTTCTAAAATGATGCACAATTCGACCCCATCGATTAAATATTTGGAAATCTAACGATTGTAGTGATCTGGTTCTAATTATTAAGATGTCGTTCACCCCATCACCATTGGGCGTAAAGGCCGGTGCAACTTTTACCAATGAGCTATCAATGACAATGTAGTCTTTTAAATACATCGTGTCTCTGCATGTAAACCCTGGTGACTGCTTTGCGGCTACTAGCTTAACCATATAGCTACCAGTATGTTCATAAGTGTAACTGGGATCTTTTAGATAAATTTCTTCCATTATAGAGTCAATCTTTGCCCCTTTGGGTTGATTCGCTAGGCTAGATTTTTCTTTAAACAGAAACCACTCAAATTTCTCAACATCACCATTGATTGACTCATTTATAAATTGCACTGGCAATGGCGCTTCTGGAAGCGAATACTGTGCAACTGCTGGTTGATTCGTCTTCCATGAAAATTTAGCCTTTGGCACAATTGATTGATAAGTTACCGGACTATTGACCAGGCATCCTGCTCGGTCAGTAACTTGCAATTGATAGATCGTATTAATTGGTGGAGGCCCTAAAACTAAGGGATTTAAGGCATTCGAAACCAAAGTGCCCCCCGTTTGCCATACGTATTTATAATTGGGGTCAATTGAAATGACTTGGTTCGTTGATAAATCGGCATAGGCATAACTAGACCCAGTTACTGTACCTAAAAGGTTAAACGATTGACAGTTGGAATTGGTGATTGTCGTGGTTGCTGTAATCCAACTATTGATGATCCAAGCTCTAAGAACATAATTTATTCCATTGTCGGTAAAGCTAACTCGATAACATCCATCAGATAGGTTATTTAGCGTTGAGCTGATTCCTGTTTCGTTGAGATAGAAAGTAAAGACTCCAGAGGGCTGCGTGTATTTATCCCATTTGAAAGTTACAGATTGTCCAGATGAAGAAGCCTTTAAGGTGCCATCCTGATGATTCGCATTTCCACAGAAATAATAGATATAGTCTTTTTCTGAAAAAGTGGGGTAGTTCGTCGATTCATTAAATGATGCAGATGTCGATTTTAAGGTTTGACTATAAGCATCGCTTACCCCTTGCATATTTATGCAGAAAGTGATCAGTAGAGTCCATGCTATGCTAGAGAGCTTCATTTAAAATAGTTTGCGATTGTAAACTACAATATTACGAAATTTTTCCGATCCGATTGTGAGTCGATACGCTTTAAGCACATCGCTTAATCCTAAAATAAGTTGAATAAAATGAAATGGGAATATTTGATTAAATTTGCAAAACAAATAGAATAAAATAGATATATTTTTACACGAAGTAATTTAAATTCAGCACTTTGTCGAATTATTTAGAAGGATTAAATAGCGCCCAGCGGGAGGCTGTGATTAATACAGAGGGGGCTTCGCTAGTTATTGCAGGTGCTGGTTCAGGAAAGACTCGGGTTTTAACTTACCGAATTGCTCACTTGTTACAAAAAGGAGTGCCTCCTTCTTCAATCTTAGCCCTAACTTTTACCAATAAGGCGGCAAGAGAGATGAAGGCTCGAATTGAAAATGAAGTTGGGAATAGTGTCTCCCGCTATTTGTGGATGGGGACTTTCCACTCTGTTTTTTCCAGGATACTTCGAGAGCAAGCAGCAGTAATTGGCTATCCTAATACGTTTACTATATACGATACTCAGGATTCAAAAAGCCTTCTAAAATCTATTATTAAAGGTTTAAACTTAGAAGATAATATCTACAAGGCAAACGTGGTCTTAGGAAAGATTTCAGCTGCGAAGAATAATTTAATTACCGCGGTCGCATACCATCAAAATGCGTTGCAGCGTGAAGCAGATCAGGCTGCACGTATGCCTAAGACAGCAGAGATCTATTTGGAATATACCAAGCGATGTAAGAGTGCTGGAGCGATGGATTTTGATGATTTATTGCTTATGACCAATGTGTTATTTAAAAATCATCCTGAAGTACTGGCTAAATATCAGAATTTATTTCGTTACATCTTGGTTGATGAGTATCAGGATACGAACTTCTCGCAATACTTGATTGTAAAAAGATTAGCCGAGGGTCATCAAAATATCTGTGTCGTTGGCGACGATGCACAGAGTATTTACTCGTTCCGTGGAGCAAGAATAGAAAATATACTCAACTTTAAAAATGATTACCCTGGGTATGGAACCTATAAATTAGAACAGAATTATAGATCGACTCAAGTGATCGTTGATGCGGCAAATAGCTTAATTGCTAAAAACAAAAACCAGCTTCAAAAAACAGTGTTCAGTGAAAATGCTATTGGTGATAAAATTAAGGTTTTAGCAGCGATGAACGAACATGAAGAGGGTTATCTGGTCGTTAATGAGCTGTTCGATCAGCGAATGAAAGCCCAGGAGAATTATTCTGATTTTGCCATCTTATACCGGACGAATGCTCAATCACGTGTTTTTGAGGAGATCCTTCGCAAACGAAATATTCCCTATAAAATTTATGGTGGATTATCGTTTTATCAACGTAAGGAGATCAAAGATATCTTGTCCTATTTTAGACTTATCATAAATCCACGTGATGATGAATCATTTAAACGGATCATTAATTACCCAGCGAGAGGAATTGGTGGGACCACATTGAACCGATTGGAGGATGCAGCCGCATCTTTGGGAATAAGTATTTTCGAGGTAGCCTCTAGTCCAGAGAAGATGATGGTGGCTAGCTTGAATAGTGGCACGATTAAAAAGATTGCTCTTTTTACACAGATGATCAGTCATTTTTCGAATGATTTCTTGACCGTGGAAGCCTATGAGATGGCTAACCGAATAGCGTCAGAATCAGGTATTCTCACGGAGTTATATCAAGATAAATCACCTGAAAATATTAGTCGCTATGAGAATACACAAGAGCTACTTAATGCAATTCAAGATTTCTCTTTAACCGCCACTGAAGAGGGTAGGCCGAATAGTCTTAATGTTTTCATGGAAGATGTGGCGCTTTTAACAGATCAGGATAACGATAAGGATGCGAATTCAGATAAACTGACGATGATGACCGTGCATTCGTCTAAAGGTCTTGAATTCAAAAATGTGTTTATTGTCGGTTTAGAGGAAAATCTTTTTCCATCTGGATTCTCAGGAACACTAACTCTGTCGGAGCTCGAAGAGGAGCGAAGATTGTTTTATGTCGCCTTGACGCGATCTGAAAATAGAGCCTGGTTGTCTTTTGCCCAGCAACGTTTTCGTTGGGGGAAAACAGAATTTTGCAATCCAAGTCGATTTATCGGAGAGATAGATCATCAATATCTGGATATTCAAAATAGTCGAATGTTTCCTCAATTTAGAAATAAAGAGTTGCAAGACGATCGATCGAATAGTCGATTTCAACGCGAACCCGACACCTTTCAATCACCACGTCGTGCAGAGCCACTTACGACCCGTATTGCAACGAACCAGGGCACATCATCATTAGGCTCAGCCCTGTTTAAGGGAGATGATCCCGAACTGATTCGAGTCGGTATGATGGTTGAACACGAGCGTTTTGGTCAAGGGAAAGTGCTTAACCTTGAGGGGAGAATGCCCGATTTAAAAGCCAAGGTTTTTTTCCCAAATGCTGGAGAGAAAAATCTTCTTTTGAAATTTGCTAAACTTAAAATAACGGATCTTCCCTCTTAATATCGGCTTCAATTTGAATTAACCATTAAAAACGATTAGCTTTGTAGATCAAAACAAGTTCTTCCTATAAGACTTGTAACCTGTGATAATAAATAACATACAATGATAGCACGCGATTACAACACCCAACGAAAGAAAATGAAACTGCCTGAATATGGAAGAAGTATCCATAAGATGGTTGATCACATCATGCAAATTGAAAATAGAGAAGAACGCATTCTGGCCGTTAAAGGAGTCATTGACGTTATGGGCATGATGTATCCTTATCTGCGTGATATCAATGAGTTTAAGCATAAACTTTGGGATCATATCGCGATCATGTCTGATTTTAAGTTGGACATTGATTACCCTTATGATCCACCGAAACCTGAGACTTTTATTGAAAAGCCGAAGTTGGTTCCTTATGGACAAAAAGAGATTAAATTTCGCCATTACGGAAAAATAATGGAGAACTATATCACTGCAACAGCCTTATTAGATGATGAAAATCCTGCTAAGGCTGTTAATATCGAGCTTTTAGCTAACCAGATGAAAAAAACATATTTGGTTTGGAATAAAGATGCAGTTGAAGATTCAAAGATTTTAAATGACTTAACATTTCTCTCACATGGCTCCTTAAAGCCAAATCCTGATCTTCGTCTTCAGGAAGTGAATGAAATATTCAAGCAACAAGTTAAAAAGGGTCGGATTACTCCAACTTCAAATCAATCGCGTAAGCATAAATAGTGTAGTTTAAACAAGTCTAATTCTCTCTTCTCTCTAAGGCATGGCAAGGTTTATTTTAGAAGGTGGCAGTCCACTATGCGGTGAGTTAACTCCACAAGGTGCTAAGAACGAGGCGTTGCAAGTGATCTGTGCAGTGCTGCTTACGTCAAAAAAAATCACAATCTCAAATGTTCCTGAAATAAGCGATGTACTCAAATTAATAGAGATACTTCGATTTTTAGGCACAACTATTGAACGTCTAGAAAAAGGTGTTTATACTTTTGAGGCCAACAAGATTAATCTAGACCTACTTCAATCTGCTGAATATTTTGCTCAAGCAGCAAGCTTGCGAGGCTCTTTGATGATCGTAGGTCCAATGTTAGCTCGATTTGGTGTCGGAATCATCCCCCAACCAGGTGGTGATAAAATTGGCAGAAGACGATTGGATACCCATTTCCGTGGTTTTGAAGCTCTTGGTGCCAAGTTTACTTTTAATTCGCAAGATTCTTCCTATCACGTTGAAGCAAAGAGTCTAAAGGGTTGCTATATGCTTCTTGATGAGGCTTCGGTAACTGGGACAGCCAATTTACTGATGGCTGCAACCTTGGCCAGCGGTACAACAACGATATACAACGCAGCTTGTGAGCCTTATCTTCAACAGCTTTGCAAGATGTTAAATTCCATGGGTGCTAAGATTCAAGGAATAGGTTCTAATCTGTTGACCATTACTGGGGTGACTTCACTTGGTGGCTGTGACCATCGAATGCTTCCAGACATGATTGAAGTGGGTAGTTTTATTGGTTTAGCAGCTATGACAGCCTCTGACATCACCATAAAAAATGTGGGTTATAATGAACTTGGAATGATTCCTGAATCATTCAGACGCTTTGGAATCCAAATGAATTTAAAAGGTGATGATCTTCATATACCAGCTCAAGATCATTATGAAATAGAATCCTTTATCGACGGCTCAATTTTAACCGTCGCTGATGCTCCTTGGCCTGGATTAACCCCCGACTTATTAAGCATCTTCTTAGTTATTGCTACACAGGCCAGAGGAAGTGTCCTTATTCATCAAAAGATGTTCGAGAGCCGATTGTTCTTCGTTGATCGGTTGATCGACATGGGTGCTAAGATCATCTTATGCGATCCTCACCGCGCGACCGTTATTGGTCTCGATAAAACTCAAGCACTTCGTGGTATTCGTATGAGCTCTCCTGATATTAGAGCTGGTGTGGCTTTACTTATTGCGGCTCTTTCTGCAACTGGAAAATCGACTATCGATTACATCGAGCAGATTGATCGTGGTTATGAAAATATCGACATTCGTCTGAATGCTATTGGAGCTAAGATAAAACGAGAATGATTTTACTGATTTAAATTTTTGATTATGAGATTCTTATTTGGATTTGTTGTTGTGTTATGTTGTCTAAACCTAGAAGGCGTCGCTCAGTCCAATGTTGGTATACAGATAGGTAACAATGCACCTGAAATTGTTGAGAAGTCAATAACCGGTCAGTCACTTAAGCTCTCTTCGCTTACTGGAAAAATTGTTTTGATTGATTTTTGGGCATCGTGGTGTAAACCGTGTCGAAATGAAAACCCTTTCGTAGTGGCTGCTTATGAAAAGTATAAAAATAGCTCCTTTAAAGGTGGTAGTGGATTTACTGTTTTTAGTGTCTCCTTAGATAAAGATGGATCAGCTTGGAAAAGTGCCGTAAAAGATGATCGAATGGCTTGGGAAAACCATGTATGCTTGTTAAATAGTCAAGCTAGTTATATGCAAAAATACAATATTAGCATGATACCAACGAATTTCTTAATCGATGGCCATGGGATTATTATTGCGACTAACCTAAGAGGAGAGGCCCTTGAATCGAAATTGGCTTCCTTGAAAAAGAACTAGTTCCTGAATGATCTACCCAATGTTTGGTCTGGTTAATTGAATTGATTAGTTTACTGTCCAGTTGTTTTTGTCACCCTTTTTGTTTTCTATGTGTCCCTATTTTAAGGTGTGAGTTGCTCATTGAATTCTTTTGAGTTAAAATACACTTCGACTATACTTTAAAGGTAAAGGGGTTCAGGCTTCCAGATTTCCTTACTTATCCCTTTTCTGTTACTATACAATGTTCTTGTTTAACTAGGTGCGCCTGAATTTTATTTGTGAGGATAATCAAAGTTTAAAAAACTATTGCGATATTTAAATTCTATAATTTCTGTTTAACTGACCAACCTTTCCTAACATGAAAAAACAATGTATTTCTGTATTTAGCTGCTTAATGACAGCCTTAATGCTATGCTCAGTCCATTCTTTTGGACAAATCTCATCTGTAAGTTTCTCAAACGTATCGATCAAGGACAATTTTTGGACCCCTAAAATGAGTGCTGTTGCAACTGTAACGCTAAATGCCTGCATTAATTATACCGAAATCAAAAGCGGAAGAATACGAAATTTTGAAAAGGTAGCGGCCAAGAGTGGTCCGCATGAAGGAATGTACTTTGACGATTCTGATGTTTATAAAGCGCTTGAAGCCATCGCTTATTCATTGAAAAACAACCCTGATGCAGCCATTGAAAAAAAGGCAGATGAATGGATTGATAAAATTGCTGCGGCACAACAGTCTGATGGGTATATCAACACTTTTTATACGCTAAAAGGGTTAGAGAATCGATGGTCTGACATGGAAAAACATGAAGATTATTGTGCTGGTCATTTGCTCGAAGCAGGTATTGCCTATTTTAATACGACTGGCAAACGAAAATTATTGGATGTGGCAATTCGCATGGTAAATCATATTGATGCTAATTTCAGACTTGCTGGGAAACATTGGATTTCTGGTCATCAAGAGATTGAATTGGCTTTGGTGAAATTGTACCACCTAACTAAAGAACAAAAATATCTTGATTTAGCTTCTTGGTATATTGAACAGCGTGGACATGGATATTATAAAGGTGTTCAACGAAATCCTATGTTTGATCAGAATGATATCCCTTTTGAGAATCAACGCAAAGTTGAAGGGCATGCTGTGAGAGCCATGTATTTATATACAGGAGCTGCGGATGTTGATGCCAGTAAAAAGGAGACGAAATATTCACCGGCTTTACTGAGTATATGGGATAATCTGGTTGGAAAAAATATGTATATCACCGGTGCTATCGGATCGTCTAGCAATAACGAAGGGTTCACTAGAGATTATGATCTTCCGAACAAACAGGCCTACTGCGAAACGTGTGCTTCGGTAGGGATGATTCTGTGGAATCAACGGATGAATTTAATGACTGGAGAGAGCAAGTATATTGATGTTTTAGAAAAATCATTATACAACGGTGCCTTGTCCGGATTATCCTTAAGTGGCTCCAAATTTTTCTATGGTAATCCATTGACTGTAAAAAGTAATTATGCTAGAAGTGAATGGTTTGGCTGTGCTTGCTGTCCCTCAAATATTGCCCGGTTGGTAAGTTCAATAGGCAATTATATTTATGCAACTTCTCCTGATGCCATTTATGTAAATCTATTTGTGAGTAGTAATACTCAAGTTGTGGATGGGAAAAATAAGATTGCCATCGCTCAGACTGGCAACTACCCATGGGATGGAACAACTTCCATAACCATTTCTCCTGCCACAAAGATCAAGAAGAAATTATCAATTCGTATTCCAGGATGGGCTGTTAATCAGGCAGTTCCTGGAGATGCCTATACTTGTTTGCTTCCAGATAAATCGATGATTTCTATTAAGTTAAATCAAAAAGAGGTGGCGTATAAGATGGATAGAGGATATGCTGTTATTGAGCGCGAATGGAGAAAAGGGGATAAAGTAACCATTGAGCTGCCAATGAATATTCAGCGTGTCGTTGCGAATCCGAATATAACCGAAAACTTAGGTAGAGTTGCCATTCAACGGGGTCCATTGGTGTATTGTTTAGAGCATGCGGATAACAATGGTAAAGCACTGAATATTATTCTTCCCGATGATGCAAATCTCTCAGCTTCTTTTGATCCAACATTGCTTGGAGGAATCATGACTATTCATGCAAAAGCTCCAACTGTAACTGCAGCATCCAATGGCTTATCAATTGTTACAGCAGTTAAGGATATTATGGCAATCCCATACTATTCATGGGCTAATCGGACTGCTGGTGAGATGCAGGTTTGGATTCCAAGAAAAATTGCCGATTTAGATGTATTGTCAAAATAGACCAGAAACATTTTGACTGGTCGTCTCTGAAAGAATAAATCGGTCTCTCAAGATTCGGTATTATGTCATTTTGTCTTTTTTGTAACAATTGGCAGTATTTTTGATTGTTTAAGACAAGGTAATGGCAAGCGCTACATTATTGCTTGAATCGTTTGTCCATAATCTATTATTTTAGTCGCAACGTATAAGCTTAGCGCCATCTCAATTATAAAAAGATAACGAATATAGAATGAAAAAAAAAGAACAAAAGAATAAACCTGATGATCAGGAAGTGGAATTAACGCCTGAAGTTGAAGAGGTTGTGTTAGATGAGAAGGCACTTTTGCAAGCTCGCATCAATGAGTTGGAAGCGGCAGACAGAGAGCTGAATGATAAATATCTTCGTTTATCTGCCGAGTTTGACAATTTCCGTAAGAGGACACTTCGTGAACGGATGGAACTGACAAAAACGGCAGCTGAGTCTGTGCTTTTGAGTATTCTGCCTGTTATGGATAACTTCGAGCGTGCTTTAGATTCAATTGAGAAGGGGATGGATTTTCAAGCCACTAAGGAGGGTATTGTTTTGATATATAACAATTTTAATGATTTTGTTAAGCAGAACGGTATTACAGAGATCGAAGCTTTAGGTCAAGTTTTTGATACTGACTTGCATGAGGCTCTGACAAAAATTCCTGCTCCATCAGAGGAGATGAAGGGTAAGATTGTTGATGTTATTCAAAAAGGGTATTATTTAAATGAGAAAGTTATCCGGTTTGCCAAAGTTGTGGTGGGCGAATAATTAAGATTAAATCCTCACACGAGATAAAATGGCTAAAAGAGATTATTACGAAGTTCTTGGCGTAAGCAAAGGTGCGAGTGCAGAAGAGATAAAAAAGGCTTTTCGGAAAAAGGCTATCCAATATCATCCTGATAAAAATCCAGGTGATAAAGCCTCGGAAGAGAAGTTTAAAGAAGCTGCAGAAGCTTATGAAGTCCTTAGCTCAGCTGAGAAAAAGCAACGCTACGATCAGTTTGGTCATGCTGGTGTTGGTAGTCAAGGTGGCTTTGGGGGTGGCAACTCACGCTCCATGGACGACATTTTCTCGATGTTTGGCGATATATTTGGCGGCGGCGGTGGATTTGGTGGATTTAGCTCCGGCGGTCGATCACAACGTGTAAATAGAGGCTCTAATCTTCGTGTTAAGGTATCACTTGATTTAAGCGAGATTGCTCATGGAGCGGAGAAGAAATTAAAAGTTAAGAAATATATTACTTGTACAACATGTCATGGTAGCGGCGCCAAAGGAAGCGGCGGACATTCTACGTGTTCATCGTGCCGCGGTACTGGTCAGGTTACTCAAATAAGCAATACTTTCTTAGGTCAGATGCAGACGACCTCCACTTGTCCAACCTGTGGTGGCGATGGCAAAGTAATTACACAGAAATGTGATTCTTGCTATGGCGAAGGGATTGTTCAAGGCGACGATGTAATAACTGTAAAAATCCCTGCTGGTGTCGCTGAAGGGATGCAGTTGTCTCTTGAAGGAAAGGGAAATGCTGCGCGTCGTGGAGGTATGCCTGGTGACTTATTGATTTTAGTTGCAGAAGAGGAACATCCAGAGCTTACGCGTGATGAGAATGACTTGATTTATAACTTATATCTTTCATTTCCTGATATTTCATTAGGTGTGACAACAGAAATACCTACCATTGATGGTAAGGTGAAGGTTAAAGTCGAATCTGGCACCCAACCTGAAAAAATTCTACGTCTACGCGGGAAAGGTCTTCCTGATGTTAATGGTTACGGGAAAGGGGATTTGTTAGTTAAAATTCATGCGTGGGTACCTCAGAAATTATCAGCTGAAGAGCGAAAGACGTTGGAGAAACTTCAACAGTCACCTAATTTTATGTCGCCTCAAGAACAGGGTGATAAAGGTTTTTTTGATAAGGTTAAAGATATGTTTTAATCGTCTTTTCGGGACCTTATTTAAGGTCCCGAAGGTATTGACACATGGAATAGAGCGAAGTGAATTGCGACTTCTTCGAGTTGTGCTCTACACTCCAATCATTAATTCCTATCTGAATATTTAATATTTCTGCACTAACGGTAGTACTTTCAGCTACCAGAATGCCATTTCGTTCCAACGCTTTAGTCGTCCAGGTTAATCGCTCCCCTTCACCCTTTACTGTGGCGAACCTATTGGTCGTCTTTCTTATCTTGAAATCACCTTTCTCACGATCAAAATCGATTTGTTTTTGATCAAATAGTGCATTGAAGGAACCATTTAGAATTAAATCTTCGGGAGACCCTTGTTGGATGGAATCTTTAAGCATTAACCACATGCGATCAGACTCTGCAAGGGCTGTAGTTAGATCGTGGGTTGAGAATAGAATGGTTTTCCCTTTTGTTCGTGCTAACTGCTGAAGAATATGAACCAGTTCAAACTTATTTGAAAGATCAAGAAATGCAGTGGGTTCATCTAAAATGATAATTGGTGTATCCTGCGCTAGCGCTCTGGCAATCATCACTTTTTGTCGTTCTCCATCTGAGAGGTTGTTTACCAGTCGATCTTCAAATCCTTGAAGTCCAACGGCTACAATTGCCTCTTCGATCAATAATCGATCTTCAGTCAACAATTTCCCAAACCAATTTGTATGGGGATAGCGACCCAAGGATACCAAATCATAAACATTCAGATTTGGGACCCGAATTTGTTCCGTTGAGACATAGCTCAAGAGCTTTGCGAGCTCTTTCTCCTGGTATTCGGTAATTGATTTTTCGCCAATTGTTAACTGACCCTCTAAAGGTGGCAGAAATCCACCAAGTGTTTTTAATAAGGTACTCTTCCCAACTCCATTTTCACCTATAATAGCAACGAGTTCACGGGGTAATGCCTCAAGGGTTATTCCTGATTTTACGACCTTTGTGACATGGCTTTTGTAGCCAATGGCAACATTTTCTAATCGAACAAGTGAACTTTGATTTTCCATAATCAGAAATTTACACTTGATTTATTGCGAATGATAATCCAGATGACAATTGGAATTCCAAGAAGAGCGGTAACCGAATTGATTGGTAGAATTCTCTGTGATCCAGGGAGCTGTGAAAGGATATCACTGAGTAGCATAATTATGGCTCCGATCAATATGGTGGCAGGTATAAGCAGACTGTGCTTGGCACTCTGTAACATAATGCGAGCAATATGCGGAACTGCAATTCCAATAAATCCGATTGGTCCACAAAAGGCAGTTATACTTCCGGCCAATATAGCTGTTGAGAGAAATACCATCGTTCGTGCGAAACGAATATTCATCCCTAGACTCTGAGCATAGTTCTCACCTAATAAAAAGGCATCCAGGAATTTGGAACAGAGTAATGCAATGACAATTCCAGCCAATATAGAGGGGGCCAAAACAGATAACTGAGGGTTTGTCACGCTTCCTAAAGAGCCCATAGTCCAAATAACAAACGATTTCAAAGTCGCTTCATTGCTATAGTATTGCAGGATATTGACAAGAGCGGATATGGCACTTGAGATTAATACACCCATGATTAAAATGGTCATGATCTCTCGTATTTTAGCAGAGATGACAATGATAAGCATCAATACTAAAGCCGATCCTAACCAAGCAGCTGCCACGATTCCCCATGAACTTAAAAGTGAAGTGCTTTCCCAGCCAATAAAGCTTCCAGTCCCTAAGACGACTAAGGCTACCCCAAGACTGGCGCCTGAGCTAACGCCAAGAATATACGGACCAGCTAATGGATTTCGAAAAACCGTTTGCATTTGAAGCCCTGATACAGACAAAGCTGCTCCAGCAAGAATCGCTGTTACTGCCTTGGGTAGACGGTACTGACTAACGATCGAAACGACCTGATTGTCGAGACTTGACGGACTAAACAAGGCTTTGAGAATGTCGCTAAAGGAGATAGGGTATGAGCCTATTCGCAAGTCAATTAGGAAGAATATAGGAAGAAGAACAGCCAATAAAACCAGCACCTTAAGCCCTCTTTGGGTTTGATTGTTATATGTTAATACTCCCTCTTTCACGTTTATCGAACTGGTTTATAGAAATTATAGATTGTGTTATTCGCACTCTCGGGGTGAAATATTTTCACAAGATCAGCTAAGATGAGATCTGGTCTGACAACCCCGCGTTCCCAGTAATCGTTGCCACCTTCAGTGGTAACAATTAAATTATTGTTAAAGATAGTCCTTTTTTTTACTGGGGGAAAAGTTGCAAAGCGACTATCTGTGGCTAATAGGTCGTTTATGGTATTGGCAGTGCCACAGTTGATCCAGTAGTCTGCTTTAGAGGCGCTTATGGCGACCTCTTCCAGAGAAATAGAAAACGATTCACGTGATTGATTTTCTTTCCAGAGATAGGCACCACCAGCATCCTTTATCAAGGTAGCTAAGTTTGAGTTTCCACCTGCCACCCACCAAGTGTCTTTATAAGGTAAGCCGGTTAATACACCTGGTTTTGATTTTAACGATTCTACTGTTTTACAAATAGCTTTGTAATTTTGCTCAATGGTTTTAAAATAGCTGGTGGCTAGCTCTTGTTTGTTGTAAAAGGCCCCCATGAATTTAACCCATTCAGCTTTTGCTAAAGGTGTTTCTTCTAGATATTCACCATTTAGAATAACCTGAATGCCCAACTCTTTTAGTTTGTTTAAAGTTCCAGTAACTTCACCATCAACACCATAAGCCATAACGATATCCGGCTTAAGACTCAGGATTAGTTCGTAGTTTATGGCTTGCTCGTACCCAATTTCTGCAATCTCCTTATTCTGAATCCGCTTTCTTACTTCAGGATTCGATACATACTTCACTCCAGATAAAGCCTGAATTGAAGAGGTCTCAGCTAAGGCACCTAAGAATCCAATATGTGTGGTCGATAGACATATGATCTTGGAAATTGGAGTTCTGATAATCTGTTTGCCTTTGAGTTCAGCTGGTATGCTATCACTACGACCTACCAAATAGTATTCCAGGTTCACCTGTTTGGCTTGTTGCCAAGGATTGAAAACTGTGATTTTTTTGTACCCCTTGAAATTTGCAAGGATAAAACCTTTCGCATAAACAATTGGCTCCTTGATCCCCTGCTCTGTGTTTTTCTTCGATTTGTCGTGGCTTGAGCAACTTAACTCGAAGGAGGTGGCAAGAATGATTAGGGCGATTAGTACTCGAGACATAGTTAAAACTCTGATTAGTTGATTAATAGTAATCTAATTTTTCACCAGAATTTTTATGATCTGACGCTCGTGCTGTGTTTCGATGGTTAGAAAGTAAACCCCTTGCGGAAATTGAGCTGTAGAAACGACTCCAGGTGTACTACCCAAAAGTCGTTGTTGCTCATATACTTTATGTCCAAGCATATCATAGAGTGCTATGGTTCCAAACTCTTCTTCTCCAGTATTACGAAGTAGAACATACCCGCTAGCGCTAAGGTTAGGGTATAACACTTCAAACTTTGCTGCGCCAGTGATTGGTATAGTATTGTCGATAGCTAAGGTGTTCTGACAGCTATTCGCATTGATAAGGAGCGAGGTGGAGAGTCCGAATTGTGGAATTCCATAAAATGGTTTCCAGTTCCCATCAATTTTTGCAAAGGCGAAATTTTTGGTGTTTAGAACTCTGTCAGGAACAGTATATACAGCGAAGGTATCTGTTGAGTTTGAATAATTAATATCAAAACCAATGAAATAATGCTTTCGAATAGTAATTGGATTTGCAAGTTGTACGAAATTCATCTTCTTTGCACTGATCAGACTATATGGAATATCCATCGAGGTTAATTCATTACCCGGAAGCCCTGAAGTTGTAGACTCATCGTAAATTTTAACGGTAATCTTACTGTTTTGATTTAAAGTCACATAGGCAAGTTTGGCAACACCTAATGAAATAGATGATAGATGAGTTAACTGAGTCTGGGTAAATCGTTCAGCGTAACTGGAAATTCGCAATTGATTGGTTCCTGATATATAACCACTATATCGTGTGCTCACTTTTTTTATCGTATCCCGCTCTCCTACAATCGCGTTAGTAAATAAGGAACAACTATTCGAAGCGCTATATCCATCTAGCCCAGCTAACTCTGTGACTCCACTATTGTTCGGGTCTAGCCAGAATTTCAATTGTTTATCACTAGTTTTATAATAATCCCATTGTTTGTAAAACATAGAAAACAGATCATTGATTGGATCGGCACACGTTGATGCACCGCCAGTTAAAGTTCCTACAACATACTTTTTTTGATTCATTAATGCTCCTCCAGATGATCCGCCCTCTGTACTTCCATATTGCCATTGACTAATAATCCAAAAGCTATTAGACTTATATTGAGAGTTAAAACTTCCTGCTTTGATTGATGAAATTGTTTTAGTTATTTTTTTTACATCACCTTCTGGATGCGTGATCGATGCTGCAGGAAGAGTTATTGAAGTGCTCCTGTCCCAACCTGCAAAGAAGGGTCTAAAGGTCGCTGGAGGTGCGGTCTCGAGTTGTAAGAGTGAGAAATCTAAAGAGTCAGAGCGCGCTTTTAAAAATGCACCCGATAGTGTCTGATCCGAGAAGCCATTAATGCTACTCCTGTTATAACCGCAAATTGGACTCTCGTAATTAAAGCAAAAGATTGTATGCTGTGCATCGGCATTGTTTTCTATACAATGCCCTGCAGTTAAGAGGTAGGGCGTTTTGTCTTGCTTCGTATTGTTTAGTAGAGTTCCCGTACAGAGTGTATTTCCATTGACAATCATGCACACTACAGCTTGCTTTTCAGTGGTGTAATTCGATGCTTCTGGACAATAGACATCTAAGTTGCAGAGCCCAGCTTCACCAAGTGGACGTGTTCCAAAAATATTTTTATAATCGTGGTTAACAGCAGAGATATGAAGCTCACCCTGATAGGTAGCTAACTTAGGTTCATTGTATTCAAGGATGATCTGATCACCCGCTAATGGATAAGTGGCAAATTGACCACTTGACTGTTCGCTATTGGAGGTAAATGCGCCTAAGACCTTCGAATGATCAGGATTGTAGATGAATAGGGAAGCTCCCTCTGGCATCATCAGCTTATCAAAGATTAAATTCAACGACCATGCACCTTTTGAACGCAGACTAACTTGCCAAATCTTCATGTCGCTATTTGTAATCCATTGTCCTACATGACTGGGATCAAGATCAACAGAAAAGCTTTTCGCAAACCGCAATGACTTTAACCGATTGGGATTATTTATTTCTTCTTTTATAAGTTGATTGTTATCTACTGGAACCATATCGATAATTGGCACAGTAAGCATCGATTTTTTTTGGATTCCAAATGAAGCTGGAGATCCACCAAAGGAGAGCTGTGCATTACCAGCATAGCGAAGAAATAGAAGAATTAGAAGAGTTACTAAAAATTTTAAATTCATCCCGTTATTATAATGATATAAATCGATGTCGATTATCTCTAGGTCCTTATAATTCAGACGCCTATTTCTTACGCTTAAAATAAAGGTCTGCATAGTCCATGTAGCAATTCCAGTCGTAAAGTGTTACATCGTGTTTTCCTAGTCGAATATGGTAAGAGATATCACCTAAGATAGGAGTGCTTAGCTGTGGCATACTATTGGCTGGGAATTTTTTAGAACCTAGCAGTTCATAGACCGAAGAGGCATAAACACAAGATAAGAACTCGCCCTTCGGATCGGCATGCAAATCTTCTGACGCACTCGCTACATAAACTGGTCGCGGCGCAATCAATGCCAAGAGTTCGTGCTGATCAGTTGTCAAGGCTTGCTCATTAGAATTGTATTTTTTATAGTTGGCGCAAAACCAATGTGGATATGAATTGTTTATTTTTTCAACCGTCTCGCCAAAAATTCGTTTTGAGAGTGCGGCACCACTGCAGCCTGAACAATTGGAGACAACCATGGCAAACCTTTTATCGGATGCTCCAGCCCAAAGGGACGCTTTGCCTAACCGAGAATGACCCATGACAATGACTTTGTGTGGATTGACATCTTGATCTTTTTCGAGGTAATCCATAATACGAGATAAGCCCCACGCCCAAGTTGCAACAGATCCCCATGAAGCACTATCTCTCTTTTGATCAAATAGTTGATGAATGCCGTTTTTAAACCCATCGTCAAAGTCTGGATCAATTTCACCATAATAAGCGGTTGCTACTCCATATCCACGCGATAGTATCTCTTTTATTGGCCATCTGGAGGCTTGCTGTCCTCTGCTCTCTTTGTTTGCTTGATGATTGGTAACCCCTATTTCCGGTTTGTTATTCATATAGCAATCTGGAATAATAACATCTTGATCAACAGTGGTAGTGTGATTACCATCGAAATTATAACTTAAAAACAAAGGGGCATTTTTGCTTTGAAGCGGAAGAAAAAGGAGAATTGTTAAACTTGAATTTTTACCCCCTTTAGAAAAGGTGAGTCTGATTTGTTTTTGTTGACCTATTCCTCCGAAAATACCGCTTTTTGTAGATAAGAGGGTAGAGGTTACTTTCCCTTTCCATTTCGGCGTAACACCGTAGACTTCAGTTTCCAATGCTCGGTAGATCTCTTTTCTTCTATTATTCCAATCTTTCGTTGTTTTTACACGTTCGCCATTATTGAAAATAAGTGGATCAGGAAGTGTATAGGAGGGTATTTTTCCTCCTTGGTCGCTATCAACAATGATCTGAGCTAGGCCTAATAAGGGGGATAAAGCAAAGAGGAAAAAGAATAGATAATTTTTCATAGTTGGTCATTTTGAATCAGAATCAAAATTAACTGATCTATTCACATTTCCAATTATTCCGTGTCGAACTTTTGTAAAAATAAAAAGGGGTATCAATTGTGTTTTCACACCATTGATACCCCTTTAAAATATTTATTTAGCCTATTGTCTTTGCTGAAAACGCTTAGCCCGTTCTTCTGCTTGTTTTTTACGGAAAGCGTCAAGTTTACTCATTTGTGCTGGCGTTAAAACGGCTTTAAGTTTAAGATCGGTCTCTGCCATGATCTTATTTCGTAACTCCATCATTTTTTCACGATCAAAATCACCACCGCCTTCACGCATTTTTGCAAATGCTTCGGCTTGTTTTTTCTGAACCTCTGTGATGATCGGGGTAACCTTAGTTACTTGATCTTTTGAGAGTCCTAACTCAGAAGTCATAGATTCAATCTCTTTCTGCAACCTTGCAGCAGGATCACGTTGTGGTTGACCAAAAGATGTTCCAATGGTTAAAAAGGCTACTAGGATAAATAAGGATAGTTTTTTCATTTTAAAATGATTTTTAAATAAATATATTGGTTAGATGAATACTTTAATAAAAAGTTTAAAAATGCGATGAAATATATTGAAGACTAAATTACACCAACTAATTAGTGCTAAGATTCAAACTTAAATTAGCTTAATACCTTCTGGACTAATGCTGATGATTCGTCTTTTGTATAGGGCACCAATAGCCTGTTTAAACGATTTTTTGCTTATGCCAAATATGCGATAGACCTCCTCTGCATCGCTTTTGTCTGATACCGCAATAGATCCACCTGCTTTTTTTAGTTCATCAAGAATCATCTGAGTCAGCGGATCCACTTTTTCATACCCTAAAGGATGAAGTGATAAGTCTATTTTATTATCGGTTCTGATCTTTCTAATGTAACCCTTGATCTTAAGGCCTTTAGCAAGCTGTTCGAACACCTCATTTTCATAAAGTATCCCCCAGTGTTGATTGTTAATGATCGCTTTGTAGCCTAGGTCAGTCTCGCTTTCGATAACTAGGTCAACCTCTTCACCTACAGCATACTCTGGAGCTACTTTGTCGAGAAACTTACCAAGCTTAGCTGACGCCACGATACGCTGACTCTCTTCATCGACATAGACATACACCAAATAAGATCTATTTTCTAACATGGTTGCCTTTTGCTCTCTAAATGGTACGAGTAGATCTTTCATGATACCCCAATCTAAAAAGGTCCCAATTTTATTGACTGAGATCACTCGTAACATCGCAAATTCACCTACCTGAACAAACGGTTTTTCCGTTGTAGCTACTGGTCGATCTTCAGAGTCAAGGTATAAAAACACATCAACGTAATCGCCAACCTTACAATCTTTAGGAACATAACGAATAGGCATTAATATCTCGCCATCTTTTTCGCCATCTAGATAAACGCCGAAATCTACTTCCTTGATAACTCTTAATGAGTTGTATTTTCCAATTTGAGCCACTTTGTTCTTTATTTGCAGGTTATAATGCGATCGGAAGAAATAGTTATTTCAACTTATACCGTAGCATGGCGCCTGTTACACCAGCCTAATTTGTTAAAAGAGATTTGTCAAAAATAGTCAGGCTCTGTTTTTTTTGCTGTGGCTGAGGCTGAGATGAAATGCTTATCCAGATGGGTTAGCAAGAACTCAATAAAATAAGCATGATAGGCACTATATAAAGAGGCCGTCATACCGATATCTAATGTGCCTAAGATGCCAAATTTCAATTCTCCATCACCTACCACTGGTCTAAGCCAAGCTTTGTTAAACCAACGTTCAGGGGTATGCGAAAAATCGCCTGATTCATCATAAGACCATAATTCGGTAATCCCTTCGTCAAGGGTCCGTTTGATCTCTGCTAATAACCCTTCTGGGTTCTCTGTCTTTACAATAATTGCCATGATTTGTTGCGTTGTTATTAATTTAACTTAAACCATACTAAGCTTATGTCCGAATAGACTTAGAACAATAATAATAAGTCCTACAATAATACGGTAATATCCAAAAAGTTTAAATCCATGATTGGTAAGATAGGTGATAAAAACTTTTATTGCAAGTGCCGCTACACAAAATGCAACAACATTGCCGATTACTAAAAGTTTAAGATGTTCAGGGCTTTTTAATAAATCGATATGCTTATAAACTTTTAGCACAGTGGCACCAAACATCGTTGGTACGGCTAAAAAGAATGAAAATTCAGCAGCTGTTTTTCGTGTTAGTTTTTGTGTCAATCCTCCTACTATGGTTGCAGCGGAACGAGAGGTTCCTGGGATCATCGCAAGACATTGAAATAATCCAATTTTAAATGCAGAAGGGTAGGAGATCTGCTGATCTTCACTCGGATTTTTAAACCAATTGTCTACAAAAAGTAAGATCACACCGCCTACAAAAAAACTTATTCCAACAACAAGAACACTGCCAAGCATCTGATCAATAGCTTTATCCAACAACAAGCCAAAGACTACGGCAGGTATAAAGGCGAATAAGAGTTTATAATAGAATGAAAAAGATTGAAAAAACCGACGCCAGTAGAGGATGACAACGGCCAGAATCGCTCCAAGTTGAATGTTTACCGTAAATAGCTTAATGAAATCATCGGCTGGAATTCCTAAAATTGCTTGAGCTAAAATCATATGGCCTGTTGATGAGACTGGAAGATACTCTGTTAAACCCTCAATCACAGCTATTATAATGCTTTCCGAAATGGTCATTAATGGATTATTTTATTGCTTTAAAGTAATGCTTTCTTAAAGTACAAACTTACTAACCTTTTTTGCTATTCTAAAGTGTTTTTTTTAGGGCTCTTAATTTAAAATAAGCCTCAGTTAATTGACCCTTTATTTTCCTAATCCAGAAGTTCGATTTCGCTAGATCGAATCATGGAATTTGAACTTTTGGCGATGGCGAATGCTTTATTGTGATTGCAAACTGAAAAATTCTCCTACTTTTGTCGCACCAAATCATTGAAATTGTTTTGATTTCAATTTTTGACCAAGGAGAGATGTCCGAGTGGTCGAAGGAGCACGCTTGGAAAGCGTGTGTTCCTCTAAAGGGAACCGGGGGTTCGAATCCCTTTCTCTCCGCTAAAAATTAGGTTGTTGGGGATTACCGACAACCTAATTTTATTTATTTTATTTACTCAGACTTGGTCAATGTTGCAAAAGAAAATTTCCATGGGTTACCTGTATGTCGTTTTGGCAACCCTTGCCTTTAGTCATGTTTATGTCTTTAGCAAAGCTGCATTAAACGAAATATCGTTACCCGTATTTTTGTTTGTTATGTGCGCCGTTGGTTTTGTGGTTAATCTTGCAATACTTGTATTTCAAGGGGGATTATCAAAATTAGCCAATGTGCCACGTTCTATGTGGTGGATATTTCCCACGCTTGGTTTTCTTGAGATCTTTACGGTGTATACTTTTTATGCTTCTGTTAACGCCATTTCTGAACCCGCTGTAAATGGGTTCTTAGGTAATATGTTCCCAATTTTTGCAACGGCTCTAGGTATCATATTTTTAAAGGAACGCTTTTCAAAAGTTGAATCTATTGGAGTAATGGTGGTGTTCTGTGGGGCAATCTTAACAAGTTACTCCGGCAGCCTCTCCTGGAACTCTTTCTTTATCCCTGGCGTCGGACTCGTTGTTCTAAATTGCCTTGGGGCTGCTACCGCCACAGTTATCGTTCGAGCAAAAGTGAATAATCTCTCTCCAGAGATTCTAAGTTTCAATCGAGTGTTTTGGCTATTGCTCTTTTTTACTGGTTGGATTAGTGTGGCTGGGACTCCAATCGTATTATCGAATAAGGCTTTGTTGAATACTGTTTTAGCCGCAATTTTAGACCCTGTACTGGCTATTCTTTTAGTCTATAAAGCCTACCGGGTTATTGAAGCCTCACGCGGTACGATTATCCAGTCTACTCGTGGAGTTATGATTATTCCAATATCCTTTCTTGTTTTTGGAACTCTGCCAATGGTGCATCAAGTTATAGGTGGGCTTATTGCTATGGTGGGGGTGATTATAATCGGAATTGGACAGTATTCACTGATGCACAAGGCTAAGTGAGATGAATTTTAACTAAATACTTTTGATAAATTTATTTAAGTATTAAGAAGGAAATAATGTCGTATTTCCATAGGAGATTGGTATTTTGGTGGCGAAAAAGAATTTTTAATCGTAAATCCTCCTGATTGCTTATTGAATTTTAATTGTTTGTGAACTCTATAATGGGAATTTAGCCATCTCGTTCTTCAAACTTTCACCTGTAAATTCTGTTACCGACATTCGGATACGCCACTCTTTAGGGAAGGCGCTATTGTATCGATTACCTAAGTTCTTTACCCATCCTAAAGCGATATTCCGATAGGTTACAAGGTTCCACCCTTTATTGTTCGAGACAGGTGAAATATCGTCTCGTTTTAAATACCGCAGAGCTTCATCAATTGTTAAGTCAATTTCTGGATAAACTTCTCGATTTAGTATTCTAGACAGCCCAAAATCATGATTTGGAATGAGGTCATTCTGCTTAATCTCTCCAATTTTTATGCCGGCATGGACAATTCGTAGGTTTGATTTAATGTGGTTTAAATCATTAAGATGGTACGATGGCAAGGACAATAGTGAGTTTTCAAACTTAAGTATTTCAAACTCGCCTGGAATTAATAACTCTCTTGCGAATTCCTTTTCTGCTTTTGACGCATTTAGCTGATGATCTTTAGCTTTACGCTTATCGGAATGTTTTGCGTTTCCCCCTTTTTGAACAACGGCAATGAATAAACCTTCACCAGCCATCTTGTGTGGATAAAATCGGTATCCTGAAAATCCATTGGTTTCAGAGGTTGTAATGCCCCAGTTCGCTGAGATTTTTAATGGAACATTTTCAATATCCGCAAATTCATTCAGCCATTGAATATTATCTTCATTCTCCGCCGGATTAAAGGTGCAGGTGCTATAGATAAGTATGCCCCCTTCTTTAAGCGTTGGCCATACATCGGCTAAGATACGCTGCTGGCGTTGAGCGCAGAGTTGTGCATTATCCGGTGACCACTCCTCAATGGCATTTGGATCTCGCCTGAATAGGCCCTCTCCCGAACACGGGGCATCGACTAAAATTAGATCGAAAAAATCAGGTAGTCGCTGAAAATCATGTGGGTCATTGTTGGTTACTATAACATTTTCGTCACCCCATTTCTTGAGGTTTTCAGACAATATCTGACTCCTAGCTCTGATTACATCATTTGCTACAAGTAGGCTATCTTTAGGCAGTAGGGAGATTAGATGGGTTGATTTACCACCTGGCGAGGCACATAAATCCAACGCTTTTAACCCATGATCAAAGTTCAATTGTTTAATTACCTGCTCAAGAAACATTGAACTTGGTTCTTGCACATAATACACACCTGAATGAATAAATGGATCAAGGGTAAATATGGGTCTCTTCGGAATAAAATAACCAGTACTGCAATAATCGACTTGCTTTAAGGAGGGAGTAGGGGTGTATTTTGATCCATTAGTCCTAATGCTAGTCGAAATTTCTTGACTAAAAGATTGTTCAAATTCCGGAAATTCAGTTCCTAGAATTTCTTTCATTCTATTGCAAAATAGTTCAGGTAAGATCATATAAGACATCATTCGATTGGGGTCAAAATTAGACTTTTTTAGAGTTTATTTAGATTTTATCAAAGATGAATTTTTACTCTAATTCAGGGTGAAAAAATATTTTAATAAAAAGAACGATTTAACCTCTTATTCTGTCATTATAGTTATTTTTGTATTACTCAGAATTAAAACAAATTATTATGTCACTTTCATTTCGATTAAGGTACGCCCTGGGATTAATACCCAATGCTCACAAGCTTGATTCAGCCTGGTCTGATCTGTTAAAGATGCGTGAAGATCTACATCAAATAGAAGCATCTAAAGAACTTGCTCGTTATTTGGCCTTAAAAGTTGAAGTTAACTCTGATGAATTTCAATCGAATAAGCGAAAAGTTAAAGCGCTGAAATTTAAAGGGAGTGCCTCACATCATTCAACGCGCGAGTTTACTAAATTAGACTCTAGAAAGTCTGTTAAGGCTTATTTGAAATACAAACAGACATCTGATTTTGATCCAGCTAATCCTCTTGCCTCAGGAGCAGATGTCACTAGATATTTGGAACTAGAAAAGGTGGTGCAGGCGCCAGAATTTATTCAAGAGGTTGAGTTTCTGAAAAATAAAAATAGATTTTCTACAACTCCCGAATCTCTTCTAGAGACAGAATTGGTTCAACTAGAACAGCACGTACTTATTCAACGCTATATAAATATTCAAAAACATCCCCAGCTATCATTTTTTGATGAGTGGGAGATAATACTCAATGAAAATTTCACTGAAGCTAAATTAGCTGTCTCTTTATGGGAGCCAGAGAACTATTGGGGGTCTCGAATAGCTGGATTTAGCTTTTCTCAGTCTACTGAATTACAGGCCTTTAATGGTCTTGGCAATATTCAGATTAAAAATAATATCCTATCTATTGTGACCAAAGTGGAGAAGGCTAAAGGTAAGATCTGGGATGCATCTTTGGGATTAATAACCAAAGAGTTTGGGTACACTTCTGGGATATTAAATACTGGGAACGGATTTAAATTTAAAGAGGGTGTGGTGGAGGCAAAAGTTCGATTTAGAGCAGATGCCGCCTTGACGAGTGCTTTTTCTCTAACCGGAAATAAGCCCTTTCCACAAATTGATATATTCAGAAGTGGATCTAACCGTGTAGGGTTAGGGGTTATAGATCATCCTAAAAATGGAGGTGTTAAGAAATTAGTTCAGATTAAAGGGTTGAATTTTAATGAATTCCATATTTTTAGTTTGGAAATACTTGGTGACCTATTGGTGTGGAAAATTAATAACCACGAAGTTCATCGCGATCTAATTTCTCATGATTCTGGTGATTTATTCTTGAATTTTATTGGCAGTCTGCATAAACCACTAAACAGTAACGATCTTCCACACCATTTTGAAATCGAGTGGGTAAGGTGTTTAAGAAAAAGGAACGATTAGATTAATCTTCGTTTAACTCAAAAATAGCCTCGATCTCAACTGGAACATTTTCAGGTAAACTTCCTACACCCACTGCACTGCGGACACCAATTCCGTTTTCTCTTCCAAAGACTTCAACAAAGAGCTCGCTGCAGCCATTGATGATATAAGGTTGTTTTTCAAAATCAGTTGTCGCATTTACCATTCCAAAGACTTTAATCACCCTCTTTACCTTGTTTAATGATCCAAGGTTAGCAATCAGAGTAGCTAAAATAGTTAGTCCGACTTGTCGTCCTGCAAGCTTACCAGCTTCAATGTCAATGTCTTTGCCAATTTTGCCACGTTGTAATGTACCATCTGAATTGATTGGTAAATGCCCTGAGACATAAATGCGTCTTCCATCTAATAGAAGCGGGGTATAAACACCTTTTGGTTCAGGTGCTGGAGGTAGAGTAAGGTTAAGTGCTAGAAATCTTGATGTATTGTCCATAGGTATTGAAAATTTATGTCGTGTTAATGTAATCTTTAGTTAAACTGGTATTTCTTGATTCTCCGTCTTTGAATCATAGTGAACAAACATCATGATGAAAATTTTGTTCACTATTTTGTTGCGTAAAATCTAAGGATAAAACTTATTATATGTTTGACTGGATGCTCAGTTCTTGAGTCCTCGATTAAATTTTCGGAAAATTAGAACATATTTCTTAATTAAATTGAGTTTGTTTATTTTCTTTTAAGTAATTGATTAATATTTATTTAAGTTTGTATTAGTCTGTTTGGAAATGACTTTTTTCTGCTTTTCCACCAAAACAATTTTTTGTTTTCTCTGTTTATCTCCCCTTTTAAGTGAAAATTATTCGATATTTGTATAGTTAAATAACAAATATCTTGAAAAGATGAAAAAATTAATTCTATTGTTCGTTTTACCTTTGTTTATTGCTGTTCATAGTTATGCACAAACGGCGCAACCTACTGCTGCAGTTAATCCGAATGGCTCAATTGCAAAATGGGATAAGATGGAAAATGACTTTGGAAGCATCGCATTCAATGTCCCAAAAACTGCTGAATTTACAGTTACTAATATTGGTAAACAGCCTTTGATTATTAGTTCAGTTAGACCATCTTGTGGTTGTACTAACCCAAAATTTTCTCAGGAACCAATTCTTCCTGGTAAATCATCGATTGTATCAGCAACCTACAATGCTGCAAATCCTGGTGTATTTACGAAGACTGTAACTGTAATAACCAACGCGGATACCAATCCAGTTGTTTTGCAGATTAAAGGTACAGTTTTGCCAAATCCAAATCCACCTGCACCGCCGGTAACGAATGTTCCAAAATAACTCTTTTAGAGGAGTATAAAAAAAGGTGAAATTAGAAATAATTTCACCTTTTTTTATGCTTTATATGGTGAGTTAAAGCTTTGAATCGAATTTGAAAAGAAGTTTCTGTGATACGAAATGGTTAATTCTTAGGATGTGATCGCTAAAGATTTTTTCATTCCTTGAAAAAGCCTATTTTTGCGTCGATTTATAACTTTAAATACAATACGAAATAATATGTCAGCTATTAAGAAAACGATCTTGGTTATCCTTGATGGATGGGGAATTGGTAACAAAACGGCCTCTGATGCAATTGCTTGTTCTTCAACACCTTTTATCGATTCGTTATACGATAAATATCCCAATAGTACACTTCTAACTTTTGGTGAAAACGTAGGTTTGCCAGATGGTCAGATGGGGAATTCTGAAGTTGGTCACCTCAATATTGGCGCTGGTCGGGTTCTTTACCAAGACCTTGTCAAAATCAATAAGGCAGTACGGGAGAAAACCCTCTGGGATAATGAACAAATCAAAAAAGCATATGACTATGCTAAAGCGAATAAAAAACAAGTTCATCTGGTAGGCTTAATTGGTCCTGGTGGCGTTCATGCGCTAAGTGATCATATGGTTGCACTTGCACAAATGGCTACGGACCATGGATTAGAGAAGATCTTCGTTCATGGCATGACAGATGGGCGTGATACTGATCCTCGTTCAGCACTCGAATACTTATCACAAGACCTTAAGGCTCTTGAAAAAACGAATGGTCGATTTGCAACCGTGATTGGTCGTTATTATGGGATGGACAGAGATACCAATTGGGGACGCGTAAAATTGTCGTATGATCTAATGACCAAAGCAGAGGGTAAACAAACACAAGACCTTCTTAAAACTATACAGGATTCTTATGATGAAGGTATTACCGATGAATTTATCAATCCAATTGTATTGACAGATGATAAGGGTCAACCATTGACAACTGTGCAAGAAGGAGATGTTGTGATTTGCTACAATTATCGGACTGATCGATTACGTGAACTTACCATGGTGTTTACACAAGAGAATCATCCTGAGCTTGATATGAAAACAATGCCACTTGAGTGGTATACCATGACCAACTATAAATCTACCTTTAAAGGAATTCATGTGATCTTCAACAAAGATAACGTGGAAAACACCATGGGTGAAACTGTATCTAAGGCTGGGTTAAAACAGATTCGAATTGCTGAGACTGAAAAATATCCGCATGTTACCTTCTTTTTCTCTGGTGGACGAGAATTGGAGTTTCCAGGTGAAACTCGTATCGTTATCCCTTCGCCTAAAGTTGCTACCTACGATTTAAAACCTGAGATGTCGGCTCCTTTGATTAAAGATGCGATTGTCAAAGAGCTTAACTTACAAAGTGCTGATTTTATCTGTTTGAATTTTGCCAATGGTGATATGGTTGGGCATACCGGTGTTTACAGTGCGATTCAAACGGCCATAACGGCTGTTGACCAATGTGCAAATGAAGTTATTACCGCGGCTCGCGCCAATGGTTATGATGTTGTGGTTATTGCAGATCATGGAAATGCCGATTTTGCCTTAAATGAAGATGGAAGTGCGAACACCGCGCACTCCTTAAATCCAGTGCCATTTATTTGGGTTACCGATCATGTTGGTGGTAAAGCAATAGATGGGATTCTTGCCGATATTGCCCCTACGCTACTCTCGATTATGGGCGTTCCTATTCCAGCGGATATGACGGGTAAAGTTTTGATCTCGAAATAAGATGTTGCAGATCGGAAATGCTATTCTTAGCCTTGATATTATCGAAAAAGAGTTCTGCTGCGATATTTCCAAGTGTAAAGGTGCTTGTTGCGTCGCTGGTGATAGCGGTGCTCCAATTACCCTTGAAGAGGCTCAGCTGATTGAGGATCTATATCCAAATTTTGAAGGTTATCTTTCTGAATTAAATAAAGCAGAAGTTGCCAAACAAGGTTTTTCTGTGGTCGATTCAGATGGAGACCTGGTGACTCCAATTGTCGGAAATAACGAATGCGCTTATACATTTGTCGATGATCGTGGGATCACAAAATGTGCCATTGAACGTGCCTATCTAGAAAAAAAAATAACCTTTAGAAAACCTGTCTCTTGCCATCTTTTTCCCATTCGAATCACTTCATACAAAAAGTTCGATGCGGTAAATTATCAGCAGTTAGACATTTGTAAGCCAGGTCGAATTTGTGGTCGAAGTGAAGGCTTGCCGATGTATAAGTTTCTCAAAGAACCCCTCGAGCGGAAATATGGTCCGGAATGGTATGCTGAGCTAACTTTTGCTGTTGAGAACTTTCCTAAGCCTTAATCTAATTTAGTTGCCCTCTGCAATTGCGGTCATCTCTACGTTTCCTTCATGAACAGCTAACGCATCAATCAGATAGGAGGGTACTAATCTTTCGCCATTGCTAATGGTCGAGAAATAGGGATCAATTGACTCCCCATTGGCTATATGAATGGCGAGGTCAGCTGCCGTGGTGGCCATGGTTTTGATTCTTTTAAAAACAGTTACGGATTGGTTCCCTTTTGTGATTTGTTCAATATTAGCTAAATCAGCATCTTGTCCAGCAACGGAAATATTTTGAGATAAATGGTTCTCTTTGATCGCTTTAATGGCACCTAGAGCCATGGCATCGTTGCCACAAATTATAGCATCTAGTTTTTGGTGCGTGGCTTGTAAGCAAGCTACCGTTAATCGATACCCCTCTTGCTCTGTCCATGAATCAGCAAATTGACGAAAGGCTAAATTTATCTCATCACGCTCAATAAACGGTTGCAAGATATTCATCTGCCCAATATATAACATTCTGCTGTTGTTGTCATTAGGTGGCCCACCTATAATCGCATAATTTCCTTTCGGTTTAATCTTGGTGAGGTAAGATGCTTGAATTTCTCCAACTCGAATATTATCCGTAGAGACATAGTAATCTAATCGACAATTATTGATTAGACGATCATACGCAATAACTCGAATCTCTTTCTTGTGTGCTAATCGAACAATCTCTGCCGCTTCAGCTTGATCAACAGGGATAACAATGAGCACCATGGCCCCCTTCCTGATTAACTCTTTAGCTTGATCGATCTGCTTTTTGGAATTATTATCTGCAACTCGAACCATAGTGGTTCCATTGAGTTGATTTACTGCATCAGTCAGATATCGTTGATCATTTTTCCACCTTGGAGCATCGTAACTATGAATAAGAAAGCCAATCTTAGGGTGCTTGGTGGAACAATTAACTAGCGTAAATCCGGAAAGAAGCAACAATATTACAAACATTGTTTTCATTTGAAACTTCATTTAAAGGATTAAATAATAACTCGAATAGGGCTAGAAGAAGAGAAGGCTCAATTAATAAATCTAATATTTAATGAACATCTCCACTCAGCTCATTACTCTAAAGTTACAAAACTATTTAGTCAAAGAGAAGTGAAATGGGAGTTAATTTAAGTTGTTGTAAATGAGCCGATCTGTCTAATATAGAATAATCTACAGCGATTTCGACTCTATTGACAAATGACTTTTGGCTGAAAATAGAATGTCAATGCTATTCGTTAACTATCCCATTCAGCATAAAATTGGTCTAGGTAGTTGAGCATAAACTCATGCCGTTTTTCAGCTAGCCTTTTACCTGTGTTTGTTTGCATGAGATCTTTTAATAGCAAGAGTTTTTCATAGAAATGGTTAATCGTTGGCGCACTACTTGTTTGATAAGATTTAAAGGAGTCATGCGAAATTGGAGCGATAGCTGGATCATAAAGTGCTCGACTACGACTTCCTCCATAAGCGAAAGTCCGGGCAATGCCAATTGCACCCATCGCATCTAGCCTGTCAGCATCTTGCAAGACCTTACATTCCTGATTTGAAGTGGAGGTATCTACTTGAGCACCTTTGAAACTTACTCCTTCGATGATATTACAAATGATTAAAATGAGTTTTTGGTCAACTTGGCACGCATTAAGCCACTCGATGGTGTTCTTATTGGGTTGACTATGGTTCGTTAGTTTATAGTCATCGATATCGTGCAGTAATGCCGCTAGTTCGACTAAAAATAGATCGGCACCTTCCGCTTGAGCAAGTTTTAAAGCCATCGATCTTACCCGATGAATATGCCACCAGTCATGACCCGATCCTTCGTTCTCGAAGATTGATCTGACATGCTTTTCTGTGACTTTTATTAGCTCGTTGTTTGATAATGCCATGGTTGAGATGTTAAATTCGAACTGTACTATTTTGAACCTATTTCAAGACGGTATTTATCCATTTTAATTGCAGGTTGAAGATAACAAAAGGATCTAAATAAAACCAATTGGTCGTTAGTTTAAGTATATTTGTAATAGTACAGTTTGAATGCTATGGAAAAACCACTTTCCTCTGCTCAATGGACGAAGCAGATTATTAATCAGCATGAAATTGATAAATACCTTATCAATGGGTGTGATTTTGTGAGTGAGTCTGAAATTATCCTACACCTCAAGCAAAATAGCCACACAAGCTCTCAGCAAATTCACGATATCCTTCAGAAATCACTTGCTATACAAAATTTATCTCCTGCAGAGACGGCTGCCTTATTAAATGTGACCTCTGCTGAACTATGGGAAAAGATTTTCGAGACTGCTCTTGCCGTTAAACGAAAAGTGTACGACAACCGAATTGTTTTCTTTGCTCCTTTATACGCTTCGAATTTATGTGTTAATAATTGCGCCTATTGTGGATTCCGATCGGAAAATAATTTAGAAGTAAGACGTATGCTTACCAGTCAGGAAATCATTTCAGAAACTCAGGCCATCCTTCAAGAGGGTCATAAAAGGGTTGTGATGGTGGTTGGAGAGCACCAGAATACGGCGATTGAATATTTATGCGAAGCCATTAAGGCGGCTTATAGTGTAGAATATAAATCAATAAAAACGGGGTGTGTTTCCCGCATTCGACGTGTCAATGTCAATGCCGCACCGATGGATATAGGGGATTTAAAACGACTTAAAGAGGCAGGTATTGGAACCTATCAAGTTTTTCAAGAAACCTATCATCATCAAACCTATCAGGAGATTCATCCGGCGAATACGGTGAAAGGAAACTATCGGTGGCGACTTTATGCTCACCATAGAGCGCTCGAGGCAGGACTAGACGATGTGGCCATTGGTGCACTGTTTGGCTTATACGATTGGCGATTTGAGGTAATGGGATTAGTTTACCATGCATTAGATTTAGAACGCCAGTTTGGGATCGGACCCCATACGATCTCTTTTCCCCGATTAAATCCTGCTTTGGGTTCTGAGCTTTCCATTAAATCTCCTTGGCAAGTAAGTGATGCCGATTTTAAAAAGCTGGTTGCAGTTTTGCGACTGGCAGTCCCTACCGCAGGGTTAATTATTACGGCTCGGGAGAAAGCGGAACTAAAAAAAGAGGTTATTCAAGTTGGGTGTACTCAGACTGATGCATCAACGAGAATAGGGATTGGGAGTTATAGTAAAGATGACAAAGTTAAGCACTTGGATTCAGAGCAGTTTGTATTGGGTGATTCCCGTAATCTAGATGAACTTATCCAGGAGATGATTCAACAAGGTAATATACCTTCCTTCTGCACCGCAGGTTATCGCTGCGGTCGAACTGGCGAAACGATTATGGGAATGTTAAGTAAATGCGATGAAGGGAAATTCTGTAAGCTCAATGCCGTACTAACTTTCCGAGAATATTTAAATGATTTTGCATCAGATTCAACACGTATTTTAGGTGAGTCAATCCTGCAAAAGGAGATGGCTTCCATTGAAACTATGGCATACTTTAAAAATAAACCTCACTTGTTGCAGAAATTCCATCGTGATTATAGTGAACTGCTGAATGGGAAACGAGATGTTTATATTTAATTTTAAAAATGTCCTTTTCTCAAGTTTCCAACCTAAATTATTTAAGAATTCCAGCAGTCATGATTAAATAATCAACTCTCCCTTGGGATCCTTCTTATTGTTTCGTTAATTTGTTGATCCCAATTAGGTCTAGAAGTAATAAGTTAGAAGTTCAACATGAATATGATCATTAAGTATACGGTGGTGACTTTTTTATGGATTCTCATGTGGTTTGGAGCTACAGCTCAGAATCTAGAGGAGCGCCTTAGGAAATTACCAGACGTGATATCAGTAAAAAAGATGGAGGCTAACTCCTTTTTTAAGGAGGCTTTTATCCTTATGATTAAGCAACCATTAGATTACAATCATCCTGAACTGGGAAGCTTTAATCAACGAGTTGTCTTATCGAATCTAAGTGAATCAAGTCCTGTGGTCTTAATAACGGAGGGTTATGGTGGCGAATATGCAACCGATACCAAATACTTGAATGAGCTTTGTCCCATACTGAATGCGAATCAACTCTTTGTGGAACATCGTTTTTTCGGAAGATCAGTCCCTGATTTTGTCGATTGGCGCTATTTAACGGTAGAGAACGCAGCCGCCGATCATCATCGTGTAATCGAATTGTTTAAAACGATATACCATCAGAAATGGATTAGTACTGGGATAAGCAAAGGGGGTGAGACAGCTCTTTATCACCTAGCTTTATATCCCAGAGATGTTGATATTTCTGTCCCTTATGTGGCACCATTGAACTTTTCGGTTGAAGAGAAAAGGCATGATTGTTTCATTAGACATCAAGCGGGAAGAGCTAGCGAACGTCGAAAAGTAGCTTTGTTTCAAGTCGAGCTGCTCAAAAGAAAATCATCGTTAATAACCTTGTTTACTGAATTATGTAAGGAGAAAAAATATGTTTTTAAAACTTCCGTAAGCGAAATATATGATTATTGCGTACTTGAATTTGCATTTTCTTTTTGGCAGTGGGGTAGTTCAGTAAAAGATCTTCCAAACCTGAATGGAACAGATCAAGAGCTTCTTAATTTCTTTGTGAAGATATGTTCTCCAAGCTATTTTGACTTTGAGAGTGGAAAATCAACTTTCCCATTTTTTGTTCAAGCCGAAAAGCAATTGGGTTATTACGCTTATAATCCTAAGCCATTCAAGAACCAAATGGAATTAACCGATACCAAGGATTATGTCTCTAAGCTATTTGTCGGATCGGCAATCCATTTTTCTTACGATCCAGCGATGAGCTTAAAGGTTAAAGATTTCCTAAGAAAAGATGCCAAGCATGTACTTTTGATTTATGGGGAAGTAGATCCGTGGTCGGCCTCTGCAGCAAAAGCACCTTGGAACCATCAGGTTGTTAAGATTGTTCAACGGCACGGGAGTCATAGGAGCAGAATTGGGAATATGCCACCAAAACAAAAAAAGAAAGCTATGCGTGTCCTGACCAAATGGATGAATTCATAGATTGACCGAATCATTTTATTTCCTCCGCGTAAATGTCTATGTGTTTTTTATATCATCAAATTAAAAACTCAGAAAGAAAATCTATTGGATCTAATTCGTTTCAGTTAGTTTTGTGAAATTTTTGAAATCAGAATTAGATTAATAGATGAATTTAAATTCAAAGAAACCTCGAAAAAGATCACCACTTAGGGTTGCAGGATTTGGTGCAATTGTAATTTTTGCGTTGATTGGATTCATTCTTACAACCGTTTTTTTTGCTGTAAAGCTTCATATTACCAATGACCCTGGTGCCGTTGATTTTAATGATCGGTATTTCCAAGAGATTAAAGATAAGTACGGGAAGTCAAACTATCAGGATACCAATAAAATGGCAATCCGAGAGGCTGTTATGTTTAATCAGATTGTGGCCTTGAGTAAATACTATCCAGAAAATGCTTTGAATATTCTGAATGCTTTTTATAAAAGTCATAACCTTCCTGAAACAGAGCGGATGGTTGATATTGTAAACCTGCATATGCAAGATAATAAAGAATATAATGCAGATATTGAAGAGTTTAAAAAGGATATTAAGATTGAACGTAACCAGAAATTTAAAGGCAGTGTTTTTGCTTGGATGAATATTTCGGAGTGGAGTGATTTTAAAATTGCTGTCGCAAAAGATAAAGCCCTGATAGATTCAGTGGCTAATCTAACTAAGGTTGAGCCTCGGCTAATCGTAGCTGTATTAGTTGGTGAGCAGATCCGGTTGTTTAATTCAGATCGAGAGGCCTATAAACGATGGATAGGTCCTTTGAAAATCCTCTCAGTCGAATCTACTTTTTCCTTAGGCGTTACTGGGATAAAGGCAACTACCGCCGAGGTCATTGAGAAGAACTTAAAAGATAGCCTATCTGCATTTTATTTGGGGCCCAAGTACACTCATTTGTTGGATTTTAAATCTGATTCAATTGATAGTGAGCGATTTAAAAAACTTACGGATTTTAAAAACCATTTCTATTCCTACCTTTATGCTGCACTCAATGTTAAGCAGATTATGATGCAGTGGGAGCGGAGTGGATTTTCTATTGCCGATAGACCTGAGATCTTAGCAACCTTATTTAATATTGGTTTTGAAGGCTCAATTCCTAAAGCTAATCCAATGGTCGGTGGATCAACAATCCTAATTCGGGATGTTCCACATACTTTTGGCGCTATTGCCTTTGAATTTTATTATTCAGGCGAGTTGTATGATGCTTTTCCATTCAAGACCGTTAAATTTGATTGGAATACCAACTAAGTCTTATGATGTCATTCAAGGTAAAAATAGTCGTCCTAATTTTTGTTGCTTTTTTATCTTTTAAAGGCAAATGTCAAGAGACATCTTCATCTTCATTGAAATGGGTTGAACTGCAAAAAGGGTTGTGGTTTGATGAAGTTAATGCTCCAGAAAAATCGATTCTCAATGATTCGAAGCTTTTTATCTTAAAAGCTGATCCCTTGTTCTGCTCGTTTAGCGCACATAGTGTTACGGATGATTCGAAGCCTGCTAGAACAGCCGCTGTCTGGGCTAATGATTATAAATTGAATGTCGTTGTTAATGCAGGGATGTTTAATCTGGCGAATCACCGCACCAATAAAGGCTATCTTCAAATTAACAAACGGTTTAATAATGCACGCTTGAACAAAAGTTATAATGTTATGATGGCAATGAATCCACGAAATCGAATGGATTCAGCGATGGTAATAACAGATATGTCTTGCCGTGATTGGACTCTTCTGAAAAAAAGATACACTACCCTATGTCAAGGAATGCGCATGATTGATGGTCACGGGGTGCCTTTGTCATGGGATAAGCGTCCAGGTCAAAGTTGTAGTATGGTTGTTGGTGCTACTGATGTGAGTGGAAATATTTATTTTGCTTTTACCAGATCACCTTATACCCATCAGCAGATGATTGGGTTTCTAAAACAGTTAATTCCCACTATTCGGACCACTGTTTATTTAGAGGGTGGGCCAGAGGCGAGCTTGTATATTCAAACTAAAGACACGGTGATTTCGAAGATTGGGAGCTATGTTTCAAAAACCTATGCCCACGATAAGAATGATCATTTTTGGGATCTCCCGAATGTAATAGGTATTGGCTCGCGTTGATCAGGCTAAATAGTTTATTTTGAGCATTTACCACAACTATAAACGCTGCGATTTAATTTAGTTTATTTTGTGTAATTCTCAATCGCTTTTTTTACAGAACCATATTTAAGCAATAATAACTTAGACTCCTCTAAGGATAGTTGTAGCTCTTCAGCAATCATTCGGGCACCTCTTTCAACAAGTTTTTTATTCGTAAGTTGCATGTTCACCATCCGATTGCCCTTAACTCGACCTAGTCGAATCATTAAGGAGGTCGTAATCATATTCAGGATCATTTTTTGAGCTGTTCCTGATTTTAAACGGGTAGATCCAGTGACGAATTCAGGACCAACAACGGCTTCGATTGGAAATTCAGCAGCTTTGGCTAATAAACTGTCAGGATTGCAGGTTATACATCCCGTTAATATACCATGTTCTCGCGCTCGATTAACTCCTTCAATAACATAGGGCGTGGTTCCTGATGCTGCTATGCCAATTACTGTATCATTCTTTGTAATGCTTAAGCTGGTAAGTGTTTCCCATGCTTTATCGACATCATCTTCAGCAGATTCTACTGATTTTCGAAGAGCAGTATCCCCACCGGCGATTAATCCGATTACAACAGTTTCAGGAACCCCAAAAGTTGGAGGAATTTCGGATGCATCTAATACGCCCAATCTTCCACTGGTTCCAGCGCCCAGGTAAAATATCCGTCCACCGTTTAGCATCCTTATTTCCATCTGCTTTACTAATGATTGGATTTGAGGAAGGGCTTGCTTGACCGCGAGATGAACTTTAGAGTCTTCCTCATTGATAGCTCTAAGCAACGATTCAACGGACATCTTGTCGAGGTTCTCAAAGTTAGATGGGGACTCCGTCACATTAATGGGAGATATTTTTTTTAACGACATTGTTTTCAATAATTAAGAAGTTAGTTGTTGGAATGAAACTTCACAAGTCCACTAATCGGTTTCTGACTTACCTGTCCTAAAATAAGGCCCTCTTCTTGGAATATTTTATGCAGTTGAGGTTTAAAATAATAGGCAATACTTCCAGTAAAGTGAATAGGTAGGTGATTTATCTCTTTGTAGGTGAGTAGGTTTCGTGTGATAAATGATTTTAATCCAGATCGTACTAATTGTTCAATTGCTGGATTTTGAATATGTTCTCGTAAAAATGGGGCATACCCTGCAAGATAGCGATTGGGAAAGGGTTGCTGGTAAACTTTCTCAAGAATTTCTGCCCGATTCGTGGGATATTTTTTAAAAAAATCTCCCCTTATTTCTTCTGGTAGCTGGAGTTTTAATATGTCACTAATCAAGGCCTTGCCTAATGCGGCGCCACTTCCTTCATCACCTAAAATAAAACCCAATGGAGAGATATTATTCGTAATTGCAGATCCATCGTAATGACAAGAGTTTGATCCGGTTCCTAAAATACAGGCTATTCCTTCGTTAAGTTGGCAAAGCGATCGAGCCGCACCAAGTAAATCACTTTCAATAAATAGGTCTGTTGAGATGAAAAATTCAGCTAACGCAGATTTGACAATTGCCGATTTTTCTTCGTTGGCACACCCAGCGCCATAAAAGTAAATCGCATCAAATATTTTATTTGGGAATTTGAATTCTTGATTTAATAACGTTAATATATTCGTTGCATCTTGGTAAAACGGATTGATGCCCGAAGTTATGATCGGTTCATCGATTTTTGAGCCGTCGATGATGACCCACTCGGTTTTTGAACTTCCGCTATCCACTATTAGTATCATTGTGAGTTAGTTGTTGGTTTTGATCAAGATAGATTATAAGTAGAAGCTCTAATTTTAATAGATATATTTTGCAATTCCGAATGCAGAAAAAGTTGAAGGTTAATTTAAGTTTAAATTCTTTGTTGAATTAACTAAATCTTGCGACACAAAGTTACAATTATTATAAAATTAATTCTAATTTTGGCCGCTCTTATATCGCAAATGGATGGACTGTTATCGGACTTGATGGTTAAATAATAAATCCAATTCATAAAATTCAGTTTGCATTTTTTAAAGCTTTTTAATCTACTAGTTAGACGATATTTAGATTCAATCTTTTTTCGTAAAGTAGATTTATGAGTAAGGTTTATTCTTTGTTGACAAAGAATTTAAAGTCCTGAGTTTAAAGAACCCTAGTCTAAGAGTTGTTCGTAGTGTTATTATTATAGTCGTATTTTAAATGGATTTTTCAGAAAAGGCAAGGGCATTAGTTCTAGAACAGATTGGTGAATGGGATTTAGCTGGTCGGAATTATGAAGGTTTACGCAAAGCAAGTGTGAAGACTTTTGATTTTGGTGATTATAGCATTGATATACAGTTTAATCCAGAGCGGATTAGCTCTTCTGCATTGCAAAATCAAATTCAATCACTAGAAGAACACAACTGTTTTTTATGTGAAGCTAATTTTACTGCTCCTCAGAGAAAAATCTCATTTAATGAGAATTTTAATATTCTAGTTAATCCATTCCCTATTTTTCCAGAGCATCTAACTATTGTAGGGGTAAAACACCAAGATCAACAAATTCTGAATAATTTTGAAAGCATGCTTGACTTAGCATCCCAGCTCAGCAAGTTTGTGATCTATTATAACGGTCCTGCATGCGGTGCTTCAGCCCCTAAACACCTCCATTTTCAAGCGGGATTAAAAGGTTTTATTCCGATTGAAAATGATTTTGCCAACGAAATTTGCTGTCGTGAAGTCCGTACAATAGATGGCGTCAAGGTGTCACATTGGCCTGAATATCAAAGAGGAATTATTACATTAACTGGGTCAAACGCATCGGATCTTCAAGCTTGTTTTGAGCGGATCTATCATCAGCTTCAGGTATTCTCTAATGTTACTTCCGAACCAATGCTGAATATGATTGCTGTTTATGATCGTAAAATTTGGACGGTTCATATCTTCCCTAGATCTGTTTATCGTCCTTCTCAATATTTTGGAGACGGAAACGAACAATTTTTAATAAGTCCATCTTCCTTAGATATGGGAGGTTTAATTGTTACGGTAAGAGAGGAAGACTTTTTTAAAATCACCGAAGAAAATGTGTTTGATATCTTTGAACAGGTTTGCTTCGATACTCAATCTGTCCTTACGGTTATCAATAAACTATAATGCACCAAGTCTCTATCGCCTTTATTGATCTAACTGTTTGCTAAAGAGTTTTTTGGCTTGGATTTCTGATTTTCTAGAATTAGGTTGGTTGTTCATATCCTGGTTTATTACTTTCTTCTCCTCAAGGGTTTGTGTTGATCTTATAGTCTGCTGAAATGTTAAATTTGCATGTTAGATTTAACTTTAAACCAAGATTAACAACCAATCGTTCATGAAGAAAATATTTACCCTAGCCCTATTGATTTGTTTCTCTTTAGGATTGAAAGCCGAGAAATATCCAAAAAGAGAGATGCGGGCTGTGTGGCTCGCAACTGTTGCCAATATCGATTGGCCATCATCGGCCTATTTATCCACAAATCAGCAAAAAAAGGAATTTATCGAGTTGTTAGACTTGTGTAAGCTGTATAACTTAAATACGGTCGTTTTTCAGATCAGGCCTGCTGCTGATGCATTTTACGCTTCTGAACTTGAACCATGGTCGCAATGGCTTACTGGTAAACAAGGCAAAAGCCCTGATCCATTCTATGATCCTCTTACTTTTGCCAGCGCTGAATGTCGTAAAAGAGGCCTTGAACTTCATGTGTGGATTAATCCATATCGGGTAATTAATGACATTGGCAATAACAAAACTTCACCTAACCATATCTCAAATACACATCCATCCTGGTTTATCACCTATGGTAAGACTAAGCTCTTTGATCCAGGATTACCTCAGACGAGAAATTATGTGACTAAAATTGTGTGTGATATTGTTCGACGGTATGACATTGATGCCGTACATATCGATGATTATTTCTATCCTTATCGCATTCCAGGTTTGGAATTTCCAGATGATCAGTCTTTTAGCGATTATCCAAGAGGATTTTCGGCTAATCAACGGGATGACTGGCGCAGGCATAATGTCGATTTAATTATCCAGCAGTTGCATGATAGCATTAAAACAATTAAGCCTTGGGTTCAATTTGGTGTTTCCCCTTTTGGCGTCTGGCGTAATCAGCATGTCGATCCTTTAGGGTCTAAGACGAAAGCTGGACAGACAAACTATGATGATCTATTTGCCGATATCCTTAAATGGGAGAAAAATGGCTGGGTCGATTATGTTGTTCCTCAAGTATACTGGGAAATAGGTAAAGAAATTGCCGATTATAAAATTATAACTGATTGGTGGAGCAAAAATTCCTATGGAACTCAGCTTTTTATTGGCCACGCCTTATATAAGCTCGATCCTGAAGCTAAAGAGAGTTCATGGCGCAGTGCTGATGAGATCGTCAACCAAGTATCGCTTAATAGAACTCACCCAGAGATTTCTGGTAGTATGTTTTATAGTGCCAAATTTCTGCGAAAGAACCCGTTGGAATTAAAGGAGAAACTTCTCGACCACGTATTCTTATTCCCGGCTCTTCCAGTTACGAACAATAGAGTTGTAGCAATAAAGGCCGATAAGCCATTAAATGCTCAATACTCAACCAATGGTGGTCAACTAACTCTCTCCTGGGAAAAAGGAAATAATACGAAATCATTTGTGGTTTATCAATTTAGACGTTGGCATTTTAAAGACTCAAAAAATCCAGCTAGAATCTTTCTGACAACTGGAGATAATAGTGTAACCTATGCCTTAGATGAATCTACGGATCCTTCTGTTTATAAGTATGTCGTGACGGCAATTAGTCCAACTAATAGTGAGAGTGCCCCAGTACGATTGCACCGAGTGAGATAGTTGCTATTTACACCACCTATTTCGAACGAAGTATTTAGGTTGTTTTCGACTTCAAATCAGAGTGCACAAGTTTTTTTAATTTATATTGCAATTGTCGTTAAGGCTAGTTTGAACATTATTTATTGATCCGATGCTAAATAATAGGCTGTCATACTTACTAGGTGTAACGTTCTTGCTGCTGAAACTTAACACTTCTGCCCAGTTTAGTCTTGATAGATATATCAACCATCCATGGGTCGACTCTGTCTTTAATTCATTAACTCCAGACGAGCGAATAGCTCAATTAATCTGGATTGATGTGAAGGATGGTCAAGATGTTAATAAACAAGAACGCGTTGCGACACTAATTCAGGAATATCGATTTGGAGGCTTAGTATTCTTTGCTGGAACAGCAAAGGCTCAGGTGGACCTTGTTAATCGTTATCAAGCCCTATCAAAAGTTCCTCTAATGATCTCCATGGATGCAGAGTGGGGGCCAGCCATGCGAATTGATGATGTTGGTGCTTTCCCTTACAACTTAACGATGGGTGCAGCAGCGAATGACCAACTGATTCAGAACTGCGCAAAGGCTATGGCCTCTCAATTAAAGAACCTAGGAGTTCACGTTAGCCTAGGTCCAGTAGCAGATATTAACACTGAACCTCAAAATCCGATCATTGGCATTCGTTCATTTGGAGAATCACGCGAGTTGGTTACCCGTAGAAGTTTAGCTTATATGCGGGGATTGCAAGAAAATGGTGTGATGGCTGTTGCCAAGCACTACCCTGGACATGGCGATACAAAAAATGACTCTCATCTAACTTTACCATTCTTGCCAGTTTCTCGGCAACGACTGGATACCATGGAGCTTGTCCCTTTTAAGACTCTTGCTGCTGAGGGTATTGGGGGTATTATGACTGCCCATTTACGTGTTCCAGCACTCGATCCTCAAAGTGAAACTGCATCAAGCTTGTCTTCCAGTTCTGTGGAGGGTGTGATTCGAAAAGAATGGAACTATCAAGGTTTAATAATCACCGACGCAATGAATATGGGGGGAGTAACTAAATTCGGTACTCCAGGAACCAATGAAGTGATGGCCTTGAAAGCGGGCAACGATATCGTTGAATTTCCTATTGACGGAGAGGTTGCTTTAAAAGCCATTCAAGAGGCCGTTCGAAAGAAAGAGATCTCCATAGAGGCAATTAATCTTAAATGCAGAAGAGCTTTAGCTGCAAAGTTTTTGGCAGGACTAAATCATTATCAGCCTCTTAGGACCGAAAATCTTTTGGCAAATCTGAATTCTTCTTCAATAGAATTAACGCAACGGCAAGTTATGGAATCGGCTCTGACCTTGTTAGAGAATAAGAATCAAATTTTACCATTACTCGCTCTCGATACACTTCATGTGGCTTCTTTGTCTATTGGTGCTCAGGAGACTACCTCGTTTCAGAAAATGTTGAGCAATTACACGCAGGTTGATCATTTTATTCTCCCTGCTAATTTTACTGAAGCTGAAGCCAATCAGACGCTATTAAAGTTGAAGTCTTACAATCTGATTATTACGGGTATTCACTCGTTGTATGAGTGCAGAGATAGGCCAACTTTTAAAAGAGGTAAGACAGTGGCTGTAAAGAGTGCTGCACCTTATGGCGCGAATGAAAATCTCAATGTATTGCTTCCTCAGATTTCCCAACTCACTCATTCAATCGTTGTGTTTTTCGCAAATCCATATGCCGTAAATGAGTTAAAGAATCTCGGCACTCCGGATGGACTTCTGATCGGGTATCAAAATTCAGCTATGTCTCAGGATTTAGCTGCGCAGCTAATTTTTGGAGGCATTGGCGCTTCAGGTAAGTTGCCCGTATCGCTTGGATCAAGATATGGGGTGGGATCAGGGCTGAAAATCGATCAATCCATACGATTGAAATATACCCTCCCAGAAGAGGTAGGATTGGATGCCGTTCGTCTGGGGAATCGCATTGATTCCATCGTAAACATTGGATTAACGGCCAAGGCTTATCCAGGTTGTAATGTTTTCATCGCAAAAGATGGTAAAGTTATCTTTCAAAAAGCCTATGGCTACCACACTTATAATACTCAAAAAGCCTCTTCCTTGGATGATATCTATGATCTAGCTTCGGTGACCAAGGCGGTTGGCGCATTGCCTGCATTGATTAAGCTAAATGATGAAGGTAAATATTCAATCGACGATAAATTTTCAACCTATTGGTCGGATTGGAAAAATAGTTCAAGGCATAATTCCAATAAAAATGATTTAACCATCCGAGAATTGTTAGCCCATCAAGGTGGATTAATTCCCTTTATTCCTTTCTGGAAAGAATCCTTGGAAAATAATCAATTTTCAAAAAAATGGTATCGTTTAAAAATGAATAGAAATTTTAATCTTGAAGTCATTCCAGGACTTTACTTAAATAATAAGTTTAAGGAGGTTGTGTATACTCAGATTCGAATATCTCCGCTTAAAAATAGGGGAAAATACGTATACAGTGATCTTTCTTT
>CAIVGL010000012.1 GCA_903905505.1 uncultured Bacteroidia bacterium
GGCCTGGTTTCATGGCAAAGATGAATTATATAGCGAACTTCGTGGGCCAGGTAAAAACATGACCATCTTGGCGACAGCCTATGCCGACACGGTGATGAAAGGGACAGGCCGCAACGAGCCAATTTTGATGACGATCACCTACGGGAAAGGACGTATTTTCCAAACTGTACTCGGCAATGCAGATGAGAATGGTGGACCATCGATGCAGTGCGTCGGTTTTATTACCACCTTTCAACGTGGCGCCGAATGGGCTGCTAGTGGAGAGGTGACGCAAGAGGTTCCTGCCGACTTTCCATCTGCTGTCACGGTATCTTTACGACCTAACTTTAAGGAGATGACGGTAGAAGAAGACCTTGCTAAGATTGCCCAGTACGATCTGACTAAAAGCACAAAATACTTTGTTAATTTGCAACACCATATGCGCAAAGAGGCCAAGACTGCTAGCGGATTTAAGAAATTTGAAAAGATGATGCTCGTGGTATTGGAAGACAAAGCTGCGACAGTGGAAGGGAAAAAATTACTCTTAGGAGAGCTTAGCTGGATGGGATCATCTGAAAGCATTCCAGTGATTCAAAAACTTACAGAGAACCCAGAATTAAAAGCAGCGGCTGAAGCTGCACTAGAACGCATAAATACAGCTAAATAAAATGAGCTTCAAAAAAACTAAAATATCCATTGGATTAATCGTTCTAGCTATTGGCATCTTGTCGTCCAATTTAGCTACGGCTCAGGCAAAATGGGATTACCTTCCTCCGCGTGGATATGTAGCCCATAAAGTTGAACAACCCCTAACCATCGATGGGAAAGCTGAAAAAGCGTGGGATAATGCCCCGTGGAGCAACTATTTTAACGATATCGAGGGGAGTAAAAAAACCAAGCCACGTTTCAAAACTCGAATGAAGATGCTTTGGGATGCGAAATATCTATATGTCTATGCTGAGCTAGAAGAGCCTCATGTATGGAGTTATCAGACCAAACGCGACTGCAAAATATTTATCGAGAACGACTTCGAGATGTTTATCAAACCTTCAACCATGGCTCCTACCTATGGCGAATTTGAGATGAATGCCAGAGGCACAGTGTGGGATCTATATTTTCACCGCCCCTACCGATCTGGTGCAAACTATATGGAAAGCTGGGATATGCGCGATGTTGTTGTTGGGGTCGATGTTCAAGGAACGATCAACAATCCTGCAGATACCGATAAAGGATGGAGCGTTGAAGTAGCTTTCCCTTGGAGTGCACTAAGAGACTTAGGACGAAAAAGCCCATGTAATGATGGTGATATCTGGCGAGTTAACTTCTCCCGAGTAGAATGGGAACAGGCAGTATCTGCGGATGGGAAATATATTCACAAGGTAGGGCCACATCAAGAAAGTTTAAAAGAAGACAATTGGACGTGGTCGCCTCAACGCGTAGTTCAGATGCACGAACCTGAATGCTGGGGATATCTGCAATTGTCCAGCGAGTTAAATGGCAATATTGAATTCAAGCGTCCGCCAGAAGAGACCATCTTACAAACTCTTATTTACTTGCTTCGCGCGAAACGAGACAACATGGAGGCAAAAACCATCAAAGCGCTTATTGGCGACGATAAAATTCAAGTTAAGGGTGTTAACTTTAAAGCTGAAATGCAAGAATCACTCTTTGGCTTCTATATCATTATCACAAATGTGGATAATGGAGAACGCTATGCCATCGATGAACGAGAAGTGATTAAAAAATTGTAATCAAAATAAGAAACAACTAGCAGAATAAAGATAAATCATGAAAATAGTAGCAGTTATACTCATCTCTCTTCTCTCCCTTAACCTTATGGGGTCGAGGAAACCTAAGGCACCTAAAAACGTCTATTCAAGTCATAAATTTTATTTTGCAGCTTGGGGTGCTGCAGGCGGTGGTTCTGATGAGACGCAGCTTGCACGGATGAAAGTTCTAGCAGCTGCTGGAATTACAGATCTTCTTCCTGGAGGAGATCCCAAACGGTTAGCTCAACTTATAAAATTAGCAGATCAGTGCGGAATACGTATTCATGCTTGGCATTGGATGATGAATGTCGGAGGGTCTAAAGAGTGCAGGGAACATCCTGACTGGTATTCGATCAACCGTTTGGGACAGAGCTGTAGAGATTTCCATCCATATGTCGACTACTACAATTTCTTAAGTCCATTCTCGCCTGGAGCTAGGGAGTACATAAAAAATGGGGTTCGCGAAATAGCGAAAGTAAAAGGGTTAGCTTCGGTACATTTCGATTATATCCGTTATGTCGATGTTCTTCTTGGAGCTGAACTGCAAACACATTACAAACATAATGGAGGTCCACTAGTACAGGATCGTTTGATGGCCGAATACGACTTCGACTACCACCCATTAGCACGAAAAGCCTTTAAAGAGCAGTTCGGAACTGATCCGATGGAATTGCCTGACAAAGAAGAAAATGCCGCTTGGAAACAGTTTCGAATGAACGCCATAACTACACTCGTTGAAGAGTGTGTTCAAATTTGTCATGAAGAGGGTACACGAGCTTCGGCTGCGGTATTTCCTTTCCCTCAACTAGCTAGGGAATATGTGAAGCAAGACTGGGCTCATTGGAGTCTAGATACCTTCTTTCCTATGGTCTATAAAAAAGATCACCAAGGGAATCTAAACTGGGTAGGATTCGCAACGGAAGAAGGGGTTCGCGAGATGAAAAAGGGACAAGACCTTTTCACTGGTCTTTCGGTAGATAATTATGGAGACAACATGGAAGATTTTGCTGAAGCCATAAAGCAAGCACATGATCATGGCGCTAGAGGGGTTGCGTTCTTTCATGCCAATGCACTCAAAGAGCAGCACCTTGCCGTAATCAAGAAATTCAACGA
>CAIVGL010000013.1 GCA_903905505.1 uncultured Bacteroidia bacterium
ATTATTGAAGTATGCTTATCTTTGCAGCCCATATCAAAGTGGAAAATTTTTGATTAAGGTGTTAAATAAATAAAATACAGATATGAAAAAGGGAATACATCCTGAGAGTTATCGGCTAGTAGCGTTTAAAGATATGTCAAATGAGCATACTTTTATCACCCGTTCTTCAGCTGCCTCAAGAGAAAATATCGAGATTGATGGCGTTGAATATCCGCTTATCAAGGTGGAAATTTCCAACACTTCTCACCCATTCTATACGGGTAAGATGAAACTTGTAGATACTGCTGGTCGTGTTGATAAGTTCATGACTCGTTACCAACAACATATGGACAAGCGCAAGTAAAAAATTTACTAGTCTTGTAAAAAAAACCCCTCATATTGTTCAAATATGAGGGGTTTTTAGTATATTTACTAACTACTTAACTTTCGCTTATCGTTTGCTGGATAAAAATTGGCATGCGAATTGACCTACTACTACCGCCCGAAAAAATCGGGAGAAATGTGACAATATGACATTGGGCTAGGAAAAACATGGAAGATACAAAAAACAAAGGGGCAAAAAATAGCTTTTTATTCACTCGAGAGGTGGAAGAGCATGGCGAATTTGTTCCGATCATGATTGATGGTGACGAGGAAGAGCTGAATGCAATTGAGGTTCCGGCAACTTTGCCGATTCTACCTTTGCGCAACACCGTGCTATTTCCAGGCGTTGTCATGCCAATTACAGTCGGACGACAAAAATCGCTCTTGCTGATTCGCGAAGCTTATGCTGGAAGTAAATTAATTGGCACTATTGCTCAAAAGGATGGTCAAGTCGAAGATCCACTGGTTTCAGAGCTATTTGAAGTTGGGACGATGGCAGAGATTTTAAAAATCTTAGAGATGCCTGACGGCTCAACCTCTGTTATCATTCAAGGGAAGAGACGCTTTAAGATCCAAGACATTGTCGAAATAGACCCATATCTGACTGCCAATGTAAAAGTTTTAGATGACATTCTGCCTCAAACCCATTTAAGCGAGTTTAATGCGCTGATTGAATCATTAAAAGATCTAGCCTTAAAAATCGTTAAGTCGTCGGGCAATATACCTCAAGAGGCTCAGTTTGCTGTTAAGAATATTGAGAACGACACCTTCTTAATTAACTTTATCTGCAACAATACCGAGCTAAACGCGCCAGAAAAACAAGCTCTTTTGGAGCTAGACGATCTCAAAGAACGGAGCACCATGCTATTAACGTTCCTAGTGCGTGAAGCTCAGCTGATCGATCTAAAAAAAGACATCCAGAAGAAAGTCAAAGTAGACATGGATCAGCAGCAGCGAGAATATTTGCTGCATCAACAAATTAAAACAATACAAGAAGAGTTAGGAGGATCGCCTTCCGAACAAGAGATTGAAGAACTTAAAAAGCGAAGTTTAGATAAGAAATGGAGCAACTCTATAAAGGCTGTTTTCGAGAAAGAGTTATCTAAACTCGTTCGTATGAACCCGGCTGCTGGAGAA